>DATCFT010000082.1:0-66219 GCA_036509335.1 Hanamia sp. | reverse complement strand
ATGGCAACTGTTAGATGATGTACTCAATACAATCCTTTTTGTAATGATAGGGCTTCAATTGGTGGTAATGCCTTTTCTTAATAATTATTGGCTTATTGGCCTTCTTTCTATTATTGTCATATTAATTGCAAGACTGGTAAGCGTTTCTTTGCCGGCGGTATTTCTGTTACGCAGAGTTAGCTTCAGCAATCTTTCCATCCTTACCTGGGCTGGCTTGCGCGGTGGTATTTCAATCGCAATGGCATTGTCTTTGCCTGAATCACCGTATCGGGAAGTTATTCTTTCAAGTTGTTATTTCATAGTGATATTTTCTATTATTATCCAGGGGTTGACATTGAATAAATTAGTCGTAAAATTGAGTAGTAGATAAATTTTATTCCAAATCAAAAACGTTTAGGACAATATTGGAATAAAACACGAATTTTATAACACGAATTGCACGAATTTTGAAGGTAATTGGTGTGATTCGTGCCTATAATTCGTGTTCTAAAAAATAATAATCAATATGGAACTAGGTATCATGACTTTTGCAGATATGGCACCGGAAACACTTCCAGGACGGGGAATCAATGCGCATCAGCGCATCAAAGATTTGATGGAAGAAATTCAATTGGCAGATCAATTGGGATTAGATGTATTTGGCGTTGGCGAACATCATCGTCCTGATTATGCGATATCATCTCCTGCCATCATTTTGGCTGCGGCGGCAATGGTTACGAAAAATATTAAACTCACGAGTGCCGTTACGGTGTTAAGTTCAGATGATCCGGTGCGTGTGTTTCAGGATTTTTCTGAAGTGGATCTTTTGTCGGATGGCCGGGCTGAGATCATGGCGGGCAGAGGATCGTTCATCGAATCATTTCCTTTATTCGGTTTCGATCTGGATGATTATGATGCGCTGTTTACAGAAAAATTAGAATTATTATTAAAAATAAATAAGGCCGCAAAGATTTCATGGAAAGGAAAACATCGCCCTTCGTTTGAAAATCTTGGCGTGTATCCAAGACCGTATCAATCGGCTATTCCTGTTTGGATAGCTGCAGGAGGTACACCTGCGTCGGCGGTACGAGCGGCTACACTGGGCTTGCCATTAACACTGGCTATTATTGGCGGAAGGCCTGAGCAGTTTGTTCCATTTATAAATCTTTATAAAGAATCCTGGAAAAAAGCCGGACACGATGCATCGCAGTTGCAATTTGGCGTCAACAATCATGTCTTTGTTGGCGAAGATTCCAAGAAAGTAAGCGATGATTTTTTCCCCTATTATGCTTCAATGATGGATCGTGTAGGTCGCGACAGAGGCTGGCCGCCACATACCAGGCAGCAGTTTGATCATTCACGGTCGCCGATCGGCGCTCTCATGGTGGGAAGTGTGCAGGAAGTGATTGATAAAATTTTATTTGAACATCAATTGTTTGGTAATACCCGTTTCCTGGCGCAGGCAAGTATAGGCAATGTACCACATCAACTGATAATGAAATCTATTGAATTGTTTGGAGACAAGGTAGCGCCGGTTATCAGGAAGGAAGTAGGATTGAAAAATAAAATTCCAAAGGAAGTTGTTCAATAAATTTCAGGGCAGTAAACAAACTTATACAAAGGATTTCTATTTAATAACGCACTAACAATTTTAGAAAAATAATGGAAGAAGTGAAACTATCATTAGATGAAAAACAACATGGCCATTTTTATATCAATGAAAATGATGAACAAGTAGCTGAGATGGTGATTGGCATTTCGGGGGATGACCTCACCGTTTATCACACAGAAGTTTTGCCAAAGGCTGAAGGAAAAGGATTGGCTAAAGAATTATTAAAAACGATGGTAGATTTTGCCAGGAAAAATAATTTAAAAGTGATTGCGCTTTGTCCATACGTGCTCGCCCAATTCAAACGCCATCCCGATGAATACAGTAATATTTGGAAAAACAAGTGATTAAAAAAACTCTAAAACAAAAATTATGCAAAAAGCCTGGCCTGCTCTTTCTTACAAAAATGGCAAAGCAACTTATGATACTTTGCACATGTTTACACAAATTGTCGGCAAAATAAAACTGGCGACATTGCCATGGGTCAATCATTCATGGCATATTACTTTACATATTACTACTACAGGTTTAACAACGTTATTAATGCCGTATAAAGATCAAAATTTTCAGATTGATTTTGATTTTATAAAGCATCAATTAAAGATCAGTACTGATAAAGGGGAGATTAGAAAATTTGACTTGCACGGAATTTCAGTTGCATATTTTTATAAAAGGATATTTGAATTACTTCAGGAATTAAAAATTGATATAAAGATAAGATCCGTTCCTGCGGAGATTGCCAATCCGGTTCCATTTGAAAAGGATACCGTTCATGCCAGTTATGATGATGAGCAGGTTACTGCTTTTCACAATGCATTGTTGAAAATACAGGAAGTATTTATGAAGTTTAGGAGCACATTTAAAGGGAAGTGCAGTCCGATTCATTTTTTCTGGGGAGGGTTTGATTTAGCGCTATCTTTTTTTTCAGGGAGAAGAGCACCAAAACATCCGGGAGGAGTTCCTGGTATGCCCGATTGGGTAGCGGAAGAAGCGTATTGCCGCGAAGTAAGTAGCTGCGGCTTTTGGACAGGAGGTGAAGTGCTTACAGAGGCTGTGTTCTATTGTTATTTATATCCCGAACCTGAAGGCTATAACACAGCGAAGGTGCAGCCTGCAGAAGCTTATTATAACACCACTTTTAGAGAATTTATTCTACCTTACTCAGCCGTTCAGCAATCAGAAGATGCTGAAACAAAATTGCTTCAATTTTTAAACAGTACTTATCATGCCGGCGCTGATCTTGCAAAATGGGATAGAGAAATTTTGGAAGATTAATTATTATTTAAAATGCATGCAATTATTTCCTTCTTATTTTAATAAGTATCCTTTTTTTCAAAGGAATAACGAGGCTAAATAATTTTACTGATAATCTGTAAAAACTTCATCCTTGTAACACCACAACCATTTTTCACCGGGCTCTGCAGAAATTACAACAGGATGATGAGTATGATGGTAATGCTTTGTCATGTGAGTATTCGGAGAAGAATCGCAACATAAAGTGACGCCACAGGTTTGACAGGTACGTAAATGCACCCAATCACTACCGGTTTTTATACATTCTTCGCACACCAGGTTTTTTGGCAGTTTTAGTTCTGTAATTTTTTTGATGTGTTCACAAACTGGTTCATTATTCATAAAATTTTTTGAGTTTTAATTGTAAATTATATGGTTTTAAAAACAAGTTTAAAAGAGATGTAAATTTATAAAAAAAAATGATTGCTGGCGTAGAGTGCTACCCTACATTAGCATATTACGCACTTTCAAGGCTTCTCCAGAGAATGTAAATTATACTAAACACATTTTACAGTTTTTGAGTGCCTCCTATATTTAAGATGTGTTTCCCTATTAAATAACTTATTTTTATTATCAAATACAGATAATAAAAATCAAACCATGAACTGGCTACTCCTTTCAGAAATCTTTTATATAATTATAGTTATCCTGGTGTGCCTCCGTATCATTTATGATACAAACAGTACCACTAAAACTTTAGCCTATCTTCTATTTGCCGTTTTTGTACCCTTCTTAGGAATAGGTTTCTATTTTTTCTTTGGCATTAATTACCGAAGCAGGAAAATGTATAGCAAAAAAATATTTGAAAACGCAGACCTTGCAAAAAGACTTAGAGAAGAACTGTACCATTATACTAAACAAATATTTGATGAAAGTGATGCTGCTGTTCAGAGTAATAAAGAACTGGCTTTTATGTTGTTGAAAGATAGCACGAGCCCGCTTACGTCTAACAATTCGGTAAAACTTTTGATAAATGGAGAAAAGAAATTTCCTGAGGTTTTGAAAGCGCTAATGGAAGCGAAAAATCACATTCATATTGAATATTACATTTATGAAGATGATGAAATAGGAACCGAGATTGGAAATATTCTTATTAAAAAAGCACAGGAAGGTGTGCAGGTAAGATTTATTTATGATGATTTTGGAAGTAGTTCTATAAGAAAAAAGTTTGTAGAGCGACTAAAAACGAATGGTGTGAAGGCTTTCCCGTTTTCTAAAATTTCATTTCTTCTTTTGGCCAATAGAGTCAACTATCGCAATCATCGCAAAATAATAGTGATAGATGGATATACTGCTTTTGTTGGAGGCATCAATGTGAGCGACAGGTATATCAACAAGGCAGCAGATACAAAAAATATTTTTTGGCGCGATACTCATTTGAGAATTGACGGCCCAGGCGTGCAATATTTACAATATCTTTTTTTGTGTGATTGGAATTTTTGCGCCAATAAAAAATTGCAGGCTGATGAAAAGTTTTTTCCACGGCGAAAAAATTTTCCTGCTAATGATGACAAAGTGGTTCAGATAGCGGCCAGCGGCCCTGACTCTGAAATGCCTACTATTTTATTTTCGCTGTTGCAGGCTATTAACCTGGCGACTAAAGAAATACTTATCACGACTCCATATTTTATTCCCGGAGATAGTTTGCTGGATGCGCTAAATATCGCCTCCCTGAGCGGAATTTCTGTAAAACTTTTAGTTCCCGGAAAATCAGATTCTCTTTTGGTAAATTCTGCAGCTAAATCGTATTATGATGATCTGTTGAAAACGGGCGTAGAAATTTATCTATACACCAAAGGATTTGTACATGCCAAAACGTTGGTTGCCGACAGGAAGATTGCTATAGTAGGTACTGCCAATATGGATTTCAGGAGTTTTGATCTCAACTTTGAAGTGAATGCGATCGTATATGATCTGGCAACAGCCAATGAACTTGCGGATGTTTTTTATGCAGATATTAAAGATGCTGAAAAAATAGATGCAGCAAAGTGGAAAGAGCGTTCAAGGTTAAAACAATTATGGCAAAAAACGGCAAGACTTTTGTCACCTTTATTATAGGAGAATGGTGAAACAATACAATGATGTAACGCTTTACAGCAAACGAACAAAAAACCGGGATTTAATATTCGATGATTAATGCTCAATATTCAATTACCAACGATTGAATGCTTTTAACTATTGAAGGAAACAGAGCAAAAGGTAACAGCGAATAGCCGGAACAAAAGATCACCAATGTTTTATAGTTCAAAACCCCCACGAAATTATGGCAGTAAATAATTAAGGAATAATATTTGATTGGTATATATCCCGGGGAGATATCGTTTGAATCTTCAATAAATTTCCTGTTTATGAAAATTAAGGATTGAGATTTGAAGTAATTTTAAAAAATTAAAAAATGGGAGACACGGTAAAAAAAATAGTGATAGTAGGCGGAGGTTTTGCAGGTATTAACTTTGTAAAAAATCTTTGGAAAGACAAACGATTTGAAGTAACATTGGTAGATAAAAATAATTATAATTTTTTCCCGCCATTGCTTTACCAGGTAGCAACGGCGTTTATTGAGCCATCTAATATCAGCTATCCTTTTCGCAGAATGTTTGAAGCAAAAAATAATATCCGCTTTCATTATGGATCGCTCGTAAGGGTAAATTTTGATAAAAATAATATTGAGACTGATATCAGCATTTTAGAATATGACTATTTAGTCTTGGCTGTGGGTACTGAGACGAATTATTTCGGAATGGAAAATGTTAAGCAACATTCGTTGCCCATGAAATCTATAGATGCTGCGATCAATCTTCGCAATCATTTGTTGTTGAATATGGAGAAAGCAGTGATTACAGATGATGCCTCAGAAAGAGAAAAATTATTGAACATAGTAATTGCCGGTGGCGGCCCATCGGGAGTAGAATTAGCCGGAATGCTTGCTGAGATGGGACAAAAAATTATTAGTAAAGAATACCCTGAAATGAAGCTTAGAAATTCGAGGATCCATTTAGTAGATGCATCACCACACTTGTTGGGAGCTATGAGCAAAACGGCTCAGGAAGCGGCTTTCAGAGTTTTGACCAAATTAGGAGTAGTGATTAAAATAAATACAACAGTGAAGAATTATGTAAATGGTAATGTGATAATGTCGAATGGGGAAATTATTTCTACCAATTCTTTGATATGGACATCGGGTGTTACCGGGAGAGAAGTAGCCGGCTTACCTGCTGATGTGATTGGCCGGGGAAGAAGAATTTTGGTTGATGAATATAATAAAGTAAAAGATTCTCAAAATATTTATGCACTTGGAGATATTTGTTTACAAACAACTGATAAAAATTATCCAAACGGGCATCCTCAATTGGCACAAGTTGCTATTCAACAGGGAACTCTTTTGGCAAAGAATTTTAAAAGAATGGCAACAGGCAAAATCCTGAAATCTTTTAGTTATAAGAATAAAGGGAGTATGGCAATTATCTCTAAATATCAAGCTGTGGCTGATTTACCTAAAGTTTCTTTTGCAGGATTTTTTGCGTGGCTTATCTGGCTTTTTGTTCACATCATACCTTTGGTAGGTTTTAGAAATAAAGTAAAGATTGCATTTAGCTGGTTCTGGTCGTTCATTACGAATAATCCAACTTTGCGTTTAATTATTCGTCCGCGTAGATCAGAGTAATCGTAATTTCAAAATCAAAAATATTATTTTCAAAATAAATGGTAATTAAAATATTTCATGAAAGCAGCAATTATCAATCAGTTTGGAGAGGCAGATGTGTTGGAAATGGTAGAAATAAATAAACCTGTGATCAATGAGGACAAGGTTTTAATTAAAGTGATGGCAGTAGGTATCAATCCTGTTGACACAAAAGTGAGAGCAGGCTCCAGTGGGATGTCTAAAAGAATAAAATTTCCTGCCATTTTAGGATGGGATGTGAGTGGAGTGATAGAATCTGTAGGAAAAAATGTATCTGAATTTGTTATTGGTGATGCTGTATTTGGTTGTGTTGGATTTCCCGGTTTGGGAAATGCTTATGCAGAGTTTACAATATCTGATCCCAAATTATTAGCAAAGAAACCTGTTAATATTTCATTTGAAGAAGCTGCTGCAATTCCCATTGCAGGGTTGACAGCTTACCAGGCAATTAATGAAATTATTAAAATTACTTCGGGACAAAAGATTTTAATACAGGCCGCCGCAGGCGGCGTGGGACATCTCGCTGTGCAGTTAGCAAAAATCAATGGCGCTTTTGTAATCGGAACCGCTTCTGAGAAAAACGAAAAGTTTTTATCCTCTCTTGGCGTTGATAAATTTATTAATTATAAGAAGGAAAATTTTGAGAAAATTGTCAATAATGTGGATGCAGTAATTGATGCGATGGGTGGTGATGTATTGTATCGTTCCATATCCTGTACCAGGCGTGGTGGCATTGTTGTTTGCCTGCCATCATCCACTAAAGATGATCCGAAGGCGATTGAACTTGCAAAAGAAAAGGGTGTAAAATTATTATGGCCCATGATGTATGCTGATGGCGATCAAATGAATATCATTGCCCATCTTCTTCAACAAAAAAAGCTAAAAGTGGTTATTGATAAAATTTTCACATTTGATCAGATAGTGTGGGCGCATAAGGCAGTAGAAACGCATAATACCAAAGGTAAAGTAGTGGTAAGGATTGCCTAAAGGATCAGGTTCTGCCTTTATTTTTATTGAACCTATCTTTTATGTGAATGAAAATGGAAATAAAGATGTAAACGGAATTGGATTTTTTTATTTTATGCTGCCAATAGCAAAAGCAGGAAATTTAGTTTTAATTCAATTTCGTAACTATCTTTGAATAATTATTTTCCACTCTATGCAACTGGATGTAAATTATATTCGATTCATTTTGTATTAAATTCAATAGATGGAAAAAAGTCCGATCAAAAGAAATCCCAATATCGTAAAACTCTCAAGGGACCATCATGCAAGCCTCTTGTTTTGCTGGAAATTACGCCAGGGAATTAAAAGGCATGCCGCTATTGACAGGATGGTGAAATATGCACAATTTTTCTGGGCACAACATTTTGCACCGCATTTTGAAGAAGAAGAAGAATTTCTTTTTGCTCCTGTAAAAGATGAAAAAGTTCAAAAAGCAATAGAGGATCATAAAAGAATAAAATCATTGATAAATGAACTGGCTCATCTTGATTCAAAAGAAAGCAGCAAACAATTATCAGGGCTTGCAGATACTGTGGACGAGCATGTACGCTATGAAGAAAGAGTTTTGTTTCCGCACCTGGAAGCTTCACTTTCTGTTGAGCAATTGGAAATTATAGGAGCTCACATTTCAGATAAACCTTTACAGGATAATTATGAAGATACTTTCTGGGAAAGTTCAGCTTCGCTATAATATATCATATTGGTTGATGTTTATTTTTTAACCTGCATTGAACAAATTTTCTTGCCTGAGGTCTGATTAAAGAATCCGAATTGATAATTGTATTGTCGAAAACGCATCAATTTACTACCGGATCAGAAAAAGAAAGCTATTTGTCGAAATGATTCCTTAAATATTTATAATATTTTTTTTAAAACCTGATTTCATCTCGATGGGAATATGGTTTAAAATTTCTTCTTTCAGGCTCTTGATTAATTTTTCTTTCACAAAATAGCGGTAGGTAACCAATCCTATTTCACGAACCGGAATAGGAGCTTTAAAATACCGTATATTATTTTTTTGTTTTGGACTCATATCTTTTAAAGCTAGCATTGGCAAAATCGTAATTCCCTGGTTTACCTCCACAATTTTTTTCAATGTTTCAATACTTCCTGTTGCAAAATCTAATTGATGTAACTCCTTTTCTTTATTCCTTAATTCACATAAATTAAATACCTGTGACCTAAGGCAGTGACCCTCTTCCAGCAAACACAACCTGTTGATATCAATATCATTTGCAAGCACATATTTTTTTTGTAAAATTTTTTCTTTTGAAGAAGCAAACACAACGAACTCTTCGTAAAAAAGAGTCTGCTCGGTTAATGAAGAAAGATTCAATGGTGTAGAAAGTAAGCCGGCGTCTAAGTCATGTTGCTCCAGTTTATGAACAATATCATCTGTGGTAAGTTCACTGATTCTGAGCCTCACGAGCGGATATTTTTTTAAAAATGAATTCATAAACAATGGCAGAAGATATGGCGCTAATGTGGGAATAATTCCTATTTTTAGTTCTCCGTTTAATTCGCCCTGCTCTTCCTGCACTATTTCTTTGAGCCGGTTACTTTCCTGCAATATTATTTTTGCCTGAGCGATAATTTTATTCCCGATTTCAGTAGGCACTACCGGCTGACGGCTGCGGTCAAAAATTTTTATATTTAATTCCTCTTCCAGCTTTTTGATCATCATGCTAAGCGTAGCCTGAGTTACATAACATTTTTCAGAAGCTTTTACAAAATGGCGGCAGCTATCTACTGCAATAATGTATTCTAATTGTTGTATGTTCATATCAAATAATCTTATAGTTAAAATCTATACGAATATAGATAATATCAGTTTGATTGAAGATAAATAGAGGGTACTTTTGGAAACACTTCAAAAAAATACTCAAAAATTATTCATTCATCCATAAAATCATCAGTATGAAACAGGAAAAAGAAAAAACGAATAAGCTTACAACCAATACAGGCACTCCGGTTCCAGATAATCAGAACATACAAACTGCCGGAGTACGTGGGCCTGCATTATTACAGGATTTTTGGTTTTTAGAAAAAATGGCGCACTTCGACAGAGAAGTAATTCCCGAAAGACGTATGCACGCAAAAGGCTCCGGAGCATTCGGAACATTTACCGTTACGCACGATATTACCCAATACACAATGGCCGATATTTTTTCAGAGATCGGGAAGAAAACTGAAATGTTTGTACGCATGTCCACCGTAGCCGCAGAGCGCGGCGCAGCCGATGCAGAAAGAGATATACGCGGCTTTGCAATGAAATTTTATACCAAACAGGGCAACTGGGATTTGGTAGGAAACAATACGCCCGTTTTCTTTTTTCGCGACCCAATGAAATTCCCTGACCTGAATCATGCTGTAAAAAGAGATCCTAAAACAAACATGAGAAGCGCTGATAATAATTGGGATTTCTGGACTTTATTGCCTGAAGCTTTGCACCAGGTAACCATTATTATGAGCGACCGTGGTATTCCAAAAACACTACGTCACCAGCATGCTTTCGGAAGTCATACTTTTAGTTTTATCAATGCACAAAATGTGAGACATTGGGTAAAATTTCATTTCAGAACTCAGCAGGGAATTGAAAATTTATCGAATGAAGAAGCAAAAGAGTTAATTGGCCGCGACAGGGAATCTCATCAGAGAGATTTATTTAACAGCATTGAAAAGGAGATTTTCCTAAATGGAAAATGTATGTGCAGATAATGACTGAAGAACAAGCCAATAATCATCCGCAAAATCCTTTTGACCTTACTAATGTATGGAAGCATGGTGATTATCCATTGATTCCCGTTGGCGAATTTGAACTAAATCGCAATCCTGAAAATTATTTTGCTGATGTAGAACAGGCAGCGTTTAATCCCGCTAATATTGTTCCGGGAATTGGTTTCTCACCCGATAGAATGTTGCAGGGAAGATTATTTTCTTACGGTGATGCACAGCGTTACCGCCTCGGAGTAAACAACTCACAGATACCCGTAAACGCGCCTAAATGCCCGTACCATGCATTTCACCGCGATGGCGCCATGCGTGTAGATGGCAATTACGGAAGTGCAAAACATTATGAACCCAACAGCTTTAATGAATGGAACGAACAGCCGGAATTTAAAGAACCGCCAGTAGCGCTTCATGGCGATGCGGGTGCGTGGGATCATCGCCCCGATGATGAAGATTATTTTTCTCAACCCGGTGATCTGTTCCGCTTATTGACTGACGAAAAGAAACAATTACTTTTCAGCAATACCGCCGCAGAAGTAGGCCATGCACAGAAATTCATACAGGTGAGGCATATACGCAATTGCTACAAAGCTGACCCGCGTATGGTGAAGGCGTTGCAAAAGCATTGGGATTAACGATGGATGAAGTGAATAGCTTTAATTTAGAGCGCGCCGCTTTATAAGTATTGCTTACTTCTTTTGTTTTTGGGGTGCGCTTGAAAAATAAAAACTATTAAAATATTTTTCAGACAACACAGCAGACTAACAAATAATCAAGATTTTCATTTTTTTTTATCTAATCAAACTATCGCCAGTTATCAAGCACAGCCTCACCGGATTTAACCTCTATCTTGCAGACAGAATATATGATTTCGCATAATAAATTTGAGATAGGATTCTGGCTATTCTATTTTTGACCTATTACAAAAATCAATACGAATCAAAATGAAAAAATCAGTCGTTATTCTGTTACACATTTGTTACTGGATGATTTATTTATTCCTATTAACTATTTTATTTCTTCTTATGAATAATGGGAGAATGCCGGTAACATTAAAATCTTTAAGCCTGGTTTTATTTTATAAACCATTTGGTTTAGGAGCTATTCTTCCGGCATTATTCGGGTTCTATATCTTTTACACAATCCAGTTTGATAAGTTTTTAACAAAGAAAAAAATACCAGAGTTATTCTTATCAGCATTTGGCTTCGCTTTAATTGGTTCAATGATTGCACAGCTGATTATGTTTGTAATACTTCCGGATAAAGATATTAAATGGACACTTAATACTATTATCGGAAGTGGATTATTTCTTGCTTTTATTTCACTGGCACATAGCGCGACCGGATTGGTTACGAAAGGATTTGTTACATGGTATAATGATATCAAAATTAAAGTAGCGCTCAACAAAAAAAATTATGAAATGGAATTGGCACTTGTTAAATCGCAAATCAATCCACATTTTTTATTCAACACAATTAACAATATTGACATGTTGATAACTAAAGACGCAACAAGAGCTTCTGAGTATTTAAACAAGCTATCAGATATCATGCGATTTATGCTCTATGAAACAAAGGCAGAAAGAATCCCTTTGAATAAAGAGTTGACTTACATTGAAAAATTTATTGAACTCCAAAAAATAAGAACAACCAACCAGCATTATATCAATTATGCAATTACAGGTGATGCAACAAATCTGATGATACCTCCAATGCTTTTTATTCCTTTTATTGAAAATGCTTTTAAACATGCCGAAAATAAAAAGGCAGAAAATGCAATCAACATCAATCTTGATATGGAAAAGGATAAAATCATTTTCAAATGCGAAAATACATACAACAAAAATCCACATATAAAACAGGAATTTAGCGGATTAGGAAGTGAACTGATAAAAAAACGATTGACATTGTTGTATCCGGGCAAACACACATTGACAATTACAAATAATAATGAACTTTACAAAGTTGCACTATCTCTTTATTAATATGAAAATCAATTGCATCATAGTTGAAGACGAACCTTTAGCCCTCGAACGACTTAAAGGTTTTGTTTTAAAGTTGCCGTTCCTAAACTTGCTTTCATCATTTGACAACGCTATTGATGTATTAGCTTTTTTGAAAGCAAACAAGGTGGACTTAATTTTTTTAGACATTAATATGGATGAATTTTCTGGCATTCAATTATTAGAAACATCCGCTGTTGAAAGCCAGGTAATCATTACGACAGCATACCAAGAATATGCGTTGAAAGGGTTTGAACTGCAAGTAAGTGATTATCTTATGAAACCCTTCACTTTCGAACGCTTTGTTCAGGCGGTGAATAGAGTTCAAAATATTTTATCAAAAAATGAAACTTCAAACAATAAGAAATTCATTTTTATTAAAACTGAATATCGTTTAGAAAAAATCCTACTAAGTGAAGTGCTTTACATCGAAGGAATGAGAGATTACAGAAAAATTCACACAAACAACAAGAGCATCATGACACTTCAAACCTTTAATGATTTCGAAAAGGAAATCTCTTCCAATATTATTTGCAGGGTACATAAATCGTTTATGGTTTCATTAGACAAAATTGAATCAATAAAAAGAGATATTATAAAAATAAAAGGCATACACATTCCAATATCTGAAACTTACAAACGAACATTCTACAACCTTATCAATTATTCAGTATGATATTTCTCTATTTCACATGAAGTACAAAAAATACAAAATCCGCAATAATTGTTCGTTTACTGCTGAATCGCCAATAATTAATAATCCAGTTCCTCACACCTTATGCAAATGATTCACCAATAAATCCATCGCCAACACAAAAGCGAATAGAAGTATTATAAGAACTATCCATTGAATTGCTTTTTTGCTCATAGCCATTGATTGAATTTTTTAATAAACCATGTTTTAATAAATTGGATCAACAAACAATAACTGAACAGTATGCCGATGAGCCAGGGAAAATAACTCATGGGCAATGGCACTAATTTAAATGCTCCAGCAAAAGGCGAAAAAGGAAGAAAAATTCCTATCAGCATAATCAATGAAGTCATGGCTATCACAGGAGCTGTAGCCCAGCTTTGTATAAAAGGAATTTTGCGTGTACGTATCATGTGCACAATCAATGTTTGTGATAACAATCCTTCTACAAACCATCCGCTTTGAAAAAGACTTTGATGTTCCGGTGAATTGGCCTTAAAGAAAAAGAACATTACCGCAAAAAGTGCATAATCAAATATCGAACTTATCGGCCCGATGAAAATCATAAAGCGGCTGATGCCACCCGCATCCCATTTTTGTGGTTTTTCTATAAAATCTTCATCCATACTATCCCACGGTATTGAGGTTTGAGAAATATCGTACAATAAATTTTGCACTAAAATTTGAATAGGAAGCATCGGCAAGAACGGAAAGATGGCGCTGGCGCCCAACATGCTGAACATGTTGCCAAAGTTGCTGCTGGCAGTCATCTTGATGTATTTAATAATGTTGCCAAAAGTTCTTCTGCCATAGATTACCCCTTTGCGTATTACCATTAAATCTTTTTCAAGCAAAATAATATCCGCGCTTTCTTTGGCAATATCCACCGCAGTGTCAACAGAAATTCCTACGTCCGCATCGCGTAATGCGGCGGCATCATTAATACCATCGCCCATAAAACCAACCGTGTGCCCTTTTGCCTGCAATAGTTTTACAATCCTCGATTTTTGTATGGGGCTTAGTTTTGCAAGGATACTTGTCTCATCTAATTTTACGGAAAGCTCTTCATCACTTAATAATTCTATTTCATTGCCAAGCAGCACATGCTGAATAGGAATGCCCACATCGCGGCAAATCTTTTTGGTTACTATATCATTATCTCCCGTTAAAACTTTTATGCTCACTCCTAACTTCTGTAATCCTTCAATGGCGGGCTTTGCAGAAGGTTTTGCCGGGTCAAGAAAACCGATAAAACCTGTGAGTACCAAATTACTTTCATCTGCCACAGAATAAGTAAGCGGGCGTTTATTATCTTCTTTAATGGCTACCAATAAAACCCGTAATCCTTCTTCATTTAATTTTTTAGAAGTATCCAAAACCCTCCTCCGCATATCATCATCCATCGGCACAATGATGTCATTTTCTATGTGCAATTGTTTATCAGCACCGGGGTCAAAAGCGTGTGTGCAAATGTCTAATACTTCTTCCACAGCGCCTTTGCAAATCAATAAATGCCTGCCGTTTTTTTCTTCAAGAATCACACTCATTCTTCTGCGCTGAAAATCAAAAGGTATTTCATCTATCTTTTTAAAATACTCATCGGCTCTGATACATTTATGAACTTCTGCATGCTCCAGCACTGCCACATCCAATAAATTCTTTAATCCTGTCTGATGAAAACTGTTCAGGTATGCCCACTTCATTACTTCATCATCTTCATCGCCATCAACATTCAGATGACGCTCCAGCACAATTTTATCTATGGTAAGCGTGCCTGTTTTATCGGTGCATAAAATATCCATAGCGCCGATGTTTTGAATCGCGTTGAGCCGCTTTACAATTACCTTTCTCTTGCTCATGCTCTTTGCACCTTTGGCAAGATTAGCAGTAACAATCATCGGCAACATTTCCGGCGTTAAGCCTACTGCCACTGAAATACCGAACAGTAAAGCCTGCAGCCAATCGCCTTTGGTGAGTCCATTGATTAAAAAAACCAACGGAACCATCACCAGCATAAAACGAATCAGCAACCAGCTCACTTTGTTGACACCTTTATCAAAACTTGTTTCCGCACGCTTGCCCGTAATTGCTTTTCCAATAGAGCCAAAATAAGTGAGGTCGCCAATGGTTACAACAATTGCAGAAGCCGTTCCGCTCACCACATTCGTTCCCATAAAACAAAGATTTTCTAATTCCAAAGGCGACTTGTTTTCTGTATTTTCAATGCTATGTCCCAGCTTTTCAACAGGAAGCGATTCGCCGGTAAGCATGGCCTGGCTTATGAATAAATCTTTGGATTGAATAACCCGGCAATCGGCAGGAATCATATCGCCGGCGCTTAACAAAACAATATCGCCGGGAACCAAATCAATAATATCGATTTCTTTTTTTACCTGCGCACGCCACGCGGTTGCAGTAGTTTTCACCATGCTTTTTAATTGTTCTGCAGCGCGGTTGCTGCTGTATTCCTGCCAGAAGCGCAGGAAAGAACTCAGCAGCACCATTATCCCAATAACTGTTACTGTTTTGTAATCTTTTTCTCCCGGCGCAGCCAGCATTACATCCATAACAAAAGATACCGATGCAAGAATAATTAGTACTGCAATAAACGGATTTAAAAACGCTTCAAATAATTGAATATACCATGCAGAAGCTTTTTCATGCGCTATTTCATTAAGGCCAAATTCCTTTTTCTTTTCATCAATATTTTCATCGCTTAAACCATTCTCATTGCTATCTAATATTTTGAAAAATGAGTGCCTATCCACACTGGAAACTTTCCGAAGAAGGGTTGCCGCCGATTCATCAAAACCACTTACCTTATTTTGTGAAGACGAAATTTTTTGAATAATTTTTTCGGTTGTTTTTGAAAGTAGCATAATACCGATTTTTAAATTTTATTAAATAGCTGCGTGTATCCTTATTGAGAAAATATTTACCGGTCCGCGCGATTTATTGTACCCCGGATTTATTAAAAACTGGTACGCACCTGACAGGTACAAAAAGTTTTTCCTTATTGCTGCGGAATAATACAATTCGGTTAATTGTTCCAAACCATAATTCAGATTTCCATCGCCAAGCTCAAAACCTTTGCCGCCATGTTTTAAATAATTGCGATGCGGTGCTGAAATACCGGATACTACATAAGCCATTCCCACATTATCATTCGGCCTGTTCCATTTATTTCCGTTCGATGAAATACCAGCGCTGACAGTCCTGTCAATTTCTGTAAACGCCCAGGTTTCATTATTGCCATCATCCCATCCGGCACGGAAAAATATTCCTGCATCTTTGGTAATACTTTGTTCTGCATTGATACCAAAACCATATTTGGTACGGCCATATTTTCTTGTAGCAATTATGTCCGGCGCAGATGGATTCAATGCAATGCTCTCATCATAATTGCCCATGTTGGCAGTATTAAAATAACCAAGAAAACGAATAGCACCGGCTTTCCCTTTAAAAAAATAACGATGCGTATATTCAAGCGAATGTGAATTGGCTTTATTAATTTTCCAATCCATAACATTCCCATTGGCTTCCAAAGGCTCTAATGAAATAGCATAGCGCAATTCATTTTTAGGCGTTACATATTCTAAAACGATGCTTGGCGTATATCCGCGGGTGTTAGCAGGATAATCCCAAGCGCCATTATCCATAAGGCTCCAGCACATAAATTGAGTGCGCGGGTCATGGCTGTAAATATTATCATCGAAATAATCGGCTACGCCTATTTTGCCAATTGTTAGTGCAAAGTATTTTGTAGGAACCTTTCCGGCCAATTGGTTTTCATCTGCGTTAAGATACTTTTCATCTTTATTCAATGAAAATAACTGGCGATAAAATAATCTTGCTAAAAAAATAGTGGGCGCAGGTTCTCCTACACGAAAAGTTTCTCCATTAGTGGCATCGGCTACCCCAAAAGCCTGGCTCAAAGCCGCACCACCGGAGAGTTCGGGATTGATAAAAACCGAACCACCTTTCCAAAGTTTTGCACTTGCGAATATGGTAGCGGTGATTGATGTTTGTGTTTCTTCCTGCGGTATCAAACTATTAGAACCGGAATACGCAGCCTTAAATGCAGGCTTGTATTGTGTGATGATGGTATTTTGAAAATGAAAAGAAAATTTTTCGTTTAATACACTGTCAGTTTGTTGGGCTTGTGTAGAGAAAGCGCTGAAAAATGCGCAACTGAAAAGAATTTTTTTGTGCAACATAGCTTTTGTTTATTCCTTTTTACAGGAATGCAAAAGCTATCCTATAAAAAGGGTGGAAATGAATAATTGATTTGTTCGCGGACCGCTGTCCATAATGTTTGTTTTTAATTGTAATGCAAAAATAAAACGCATCGTTTGATGAGGGCGTTAGAGATTGCTTAGAAAAAGATTAGAATTTTATTAGAAGGGTTTCGAGTGTGTATGACATCTTCAATTGCCACGGGGTTTTAACCCGTGGTTAAAGAAATTGCTTTAAAGGCTTTAGCCAAATCCTTAGATTCTTTGTAGAGCAGAACTTTAAAACTTTGGCTAAAGTATAAAGATTGAATACAGTAAACGAAGAAATATTCCAGCTTTCCCTTTCGTAATTCATAGCCCTGAAAGGGTGCCATACATTAGCATAGAGCGCAGCCCTATGACGATAATCACACATGCGGCAACTCAACCGTAAAAGTAGTTCCTTCATCCACTTTAGATACAACAGCAATTTCGCCTTTGTGCAAATCAATAATCTTTTTGGTAAGCGATAAGCCAATACCATTTCCTTCGGCGAACCTTTTGTTTTCGCCGCGAAAAAAAGAGGTGAAAATATTCGCCAACTCATTTGCGTCTATGCCAATACCGTTATCCTGAAAACGAAGAATAGTGTTGTCTTTAAAATACGTGATGGCAACTGTTGATTCCTTTTCTTCAGAAAATTTACATCCGTTTTCCATTAGGTTCATAAATGCTGTTTTCAATAAATATTCATTGCCCCGCACTGAAATAAAATCATCATCCTCAATTTCTTTTTCAAAAATGATATTTACTTTATAATCGGGATGATTGTGCCTTACTTCATTTCTTGCATCCAATAAAAGCTCATCAAGGCGCACTTCTTTAAAACCAATTTCCGTCTGGTCGTAATTGGCTTTTGCGAGGTCGAGTAAATTGTTGGTAAGCCTTACTAATTTTTGCGCATCTTCAATTGCATGGTGAATGGATGTTTGATATTCTGCAATATTTCTTTCTTTACTGGTAGTCAGTTGTAGCTCTGCAAGCATTGCTGTGAGCGGTGTTCGCAGCTCGTGGGCAATGTTGGAAACAAAATCTTTCTGAGCATCAAAAGATTTTTCCAATCTATTGAGCATCGCATTAAATGTGATCGCAAGCTCCGCTATTTCATCTTTTCCATTGCCTTCTTCAATCCGCAAATCCAGGTTTGTGGCGGTAATTTCCTCTACTTTATCCACCATTTTGGAAACCGGTGACAAGGCTTTTTTTGCCAAAAATTTTCCTGTAAAAAAAATGAAGATGATGCCAATAAAAAAACCAACGATTAAAGTGTATTCAAGGTTTTGAAGCTTGGCAAAACCATACTGGTCGGTAGCTGCGGCGGTTATTACATAGCTGCGGCCATCATGTTTATATAAAATCCCAATCACCTGTGTCTTCTGCTGATAAAACTCTATTTCTTTTTTTTGAATAATCTCATCAATCATTTGCTGTGTTTCTTTCACTTTATCTATATCCACCGCATCATGATACAGCAGGTGAAAACCGGTATCATAAATGGCCACTTCTTCCTGGAATAAAGTGTTCTCAGCATTGCGGTAAATCAGTTGCAGCACGGATGGCGCAATTTTGGCATCCAATAATAAATTAGCTTTGGTGATGGCGGTATGTTGCAACAATTTAAAATATTCTTCTTCCCTGTTTTTGGAATAAGAAAAATAAATCACCAATGCAAACACCAGCAGGAATGCAGCGATTATTGAAGTAAAAAGTAAAGTAAGTTTATTCCTGATGCTCATTTCTCTTCTTTAAAAATAAATCCGAGGCCGGGTTTTGTATGAATCAATTTTGTGGGAAAATCCTTGTCGATTTTTTTGCGCAAATAATTGATATATACATCAATAAAATTAGTGCCTGTATCAAAATGCGTATCCCAGACTTTTTCCGCAATTTCCGTTCTTGACAAAACGCGCTCACTGTTGCGCATCAGGTATTCCAGCAATTTCAATTCTTTGGGCGTTAGGTTAATTTCTACTCCCGACCTCGTTACAATTTTGGTTTGATTATTAAATTCCAGGTCGCCATATTTTAAAATAAATCCCTGTGTATTTGCGGACTGAACATTTCTTTTCAGCAATGTGCGGATGCGTACATACAATTCCCGGAAGTCAAAAGGTTTTACGAGATAATCATCCGCACCGGCATCAAAACCTTCAATTTTATCATCGGTTGTGCCTAATGCAGTGAGCATAATTATCGGGACGGAAGGCTTGGCTGCACGCACCTCTTTGCACAATTCCAAACCATTTATTTTGGGTAAAACAATATCCGTGATGATAAGGTCGTAGTCATTTTGCAAAGCCATTTTCTTTCCCAGTTCACCATCATAAGCAAGTGTGGCTTCATAGCCTTGCTCTTCCAGTCCTCTTTTAATAAGCTCAGAAACTCTTTGGTCGTCTTCAATGATAAGAATGTTCATGAAAATTTTTTAATGCCTATTGAAATTCACCTGCTAAATTACTTCATCGGTATAATACAAATGATCTTCGTTTTGTAATGATCTTCCATTTGCCCATTCATTGTGGATAATACGGATGAAATAATGGCTGAGTTTGAAAAGGAACATTCTATCCAGATACCTGCCATTTCCGTACGATCAGGAGGTAAAGTTTCATTCTCATAAATTATTTGCTGGGATAATGAAAAAAATTGGATAGGAAGTAAATGGGAATAATTGCGTCTAATCGTTACTGTTATTTTAACCTGCGAAAAATGAGTTTTATAAAATTATTTATATAAATAAAACCAGTTACCTTTTCTGTAAGCCGTATTATTACTGATTTTAAACGCAAAAACACGATTTCTTATGTCATTTATACTTCATTTTGAAGGTACTATCACTTGTGTTATGAAAAATGTTTTTTTTAGAGCAATTTCCAGATAAATTATGACGTTTATATCGTACATTGTGAACCCATATTAGTTATCCCAGGTTAAAACAATCCAATATCTTTTAAGTTAACTGGCTATAATGAAACAGAAAAAAGAAAAAACCACTGTCTTATTTGTAAATAAAGACGCAAAGGGTATAAAGCCTATGAAAATTTCAAGCGGCTTGTTACTCAACTGGAAAAAATACGTTGCCGGAATTTCCCTGATTTTTTTGGCTTTGATAGGAACTATAGTTTATTTAAGTTCTCATACAATTCAACAACAGCAAAAGCAGGTAGTGCTTATTCAGAAGGTTGAAAACTTGCATAGCGCAATAGAGCAAGTTGATACCAGTGCTGTTCGCAAAAAGTTTTCAAATATTGATAAAGAGCTTTCTACTATTAATAGTTACTTGAGAGCCAGGGGCATCAAACCGGCATTTAAAGGGCCTGAAGGCGGGGAACCAGACGAGGGCATTATCTCGACAGATGAGATAAGTGATTTCTATGCTAAATATCTAAATAAAATAGCCTCTAATCTTGCATATATTCCTTTAGGAATGCCTTATCATGGAAGGATTACCTCTACTTTCGGCCATCGTGAAAATCCATTTGGAGGTGAAAACGTAGAAGTACACAAAGGCCTTGACATAGCTGCACCTTATGGCTCGCCGGTAAGGGCAATGGCCAAAGGTAGTGTGGAATTTGCCGGTGTTCGGGGAGGTTTTGGAAACTGCATTATGCTCAAACATGGCAATGGCTTTGAAACGCTTTATGGGCATTTATCAAAAATTCTTGTAAAGGTTGGCCAGCAAATAAATATTGGTCAACAAATAGGTAATGTAGGTTCCACCGGGCGATCTACGGGGCCTCATTTGCATTATGAAATTCATCATTACGGAGAAAAAATTAATCCTCAACCCTTTTTAACACTCAATTAATTATGTTTAACAAAAGCAAAAATCAGCAGCAATCCTTAGAAATCAGCCAGAACGAAATCTCAACCATTATAGGTGAAGGCTTTGTCTTCATCGGTGAAGTGAGAGGCACATCCGTAATAAGAATAGAAGGAAAAATTATAGGAAATGTGCATGTAGAGAACGGTGTAATTCTCGGCGAAAAAGGAAATATCGAAGGTGATATGATTACCAAATCCGCAATTATTTTTGGCACGATAAAGGGAAACGTAAAATCATCCCAGCTTGAAATAAAAAAGACGGGGCTTATTAACGGAGATATTTCAACTGATACTCTTGAAATAGAATTAGGCGCCCAATACAACGGCAAATTAAATATGCGTAGACAGCAGGTTGTTTCTGAAAATACTGCCCAAAACAAGACTGAAGAGGCTCCTGCCCAGGTGCCTGTGCAGGCTAAAAAGGCATCCTAAATTTCATTCGCTTTTCCTGCGCATTCGTAATATAATTACTGAACGGATCTATTCAGTAAACAAACCTAATGGCAATCGGTAAAGATTGCTTTTTTAATTTAGGGTAATCCACTGAAAAATGTTTGGCATAGTTACCTGTAATTCAATTGAATAAGGTTTTGAAAGAAATTTACTTCGCCCCGTTTCATTATTAAGCCCTAATCAGGAGCTTTCATGATATGGTATTCCATTTATGGCTGTACTTCTCCGGAAGAAAAATGATTTCAATTTCTTTCTCATTTTACCATTTGCACTTCCATTTTACCACTTATAAAGCAAATATGTATTTTCATGTACTATGTTTAGCATAGTACTACATTTTAACTATATCTTTGTGATGTAATTCACATTAATCATAATTAAAAAACAGAAAAATGAAAACAGTTATCAGCAACAACATAGAAGAAGCTCTTGAAGTTGCAAAGCACATTTTGTATTCTTTAAAAGTTGTAATAATAGGATTGTTTATTCCTTTTGTATTTGTATTCGGTATTACATATAACACTCCAAAAGAAGCATCAGCAGATGGAATCAAAATCAATACATCACAAAAGGCAAGCAATGAAATCATAACAGTGGATTTCAACAAACCTTTATCTGATCAGAACAGCTGATCCTTTAAGAAAAAAGGACTTGCCGGTATCACGAAGGGTATATTTTAAAGTCCATACAAATACACCGGGATCCTGTGGCTGACCTTTAAAGGTGCCATCCCATTTTGATGTCCAGTCGGTGGACTGAAAAACCAACTGGCCTAAGCGGTTGTAAACTTTAAATTCGAGATTGTCTGCTTTAAATGCATTAAGAGGATAGAGATAATCGTTTAGGCCGTCGTCATTGGGAGTAAAAGCATTAGGAACAGCGATATAACAGCTTTTTAGTACTCTTATATTATTGATAGCCGTATCGCTGCAACCAATATTACTTGTAACTATCAGCGTAACCGGGTAATTATTTTCCATCAGAGTTATCGGGTATTTTTGAGAAAGGGGATTTTGATCCAGGCTTATATTACCATTTTTAAAATCCCAATAGTAAGAAATGATGTTACCGATACTTTGATTTAGAAATGTAGCGGAATCTTCGGGGCATATTATAGAGTCTGTTTCAAACGCAGCTTTTAATTGATTGCCCAGGTTGATTATTTCTGAAGTAGTATCGCTGCAAAATCCATTCGTAACGGCTAAGATTATTGTCTTTTGTCCAAAAGGATCAAAATAAGTTACCGGGTTTTGAAGAGTACTGGTTCCATTATAATCTAATTGCCATAACCATTGATCTACACCATTTTGCCCATCATGCATGAATTGAACAGTATCTTTTTTACAACCTGCGTTTACATGGTAAGTAAAGTCGGCTGACACGGTATCTTTAATATTAAAAACTATGGAGGACCCGACAGGAGTCTGCTGGGAACATTCATCAAATATTGTATTGCCATCATCGCCGGTTTTCAATGTTATTTTATAATCACCTCCTAAGACGATTGGTGCAGAAAAATTTACAGTAATTGTTTTTGTTAAATTATTAGTACAGATTTCTGCCGCGCTGATAACATTTACGGGTGACGGCCCACTCACTGTAAAGTCGCTCCCGTCTGGCGCTATCGTGTTACACAGAATATTTTTTTTAAAAACCAATTGTAATGATTGAGGAGCACATTTCAAAGGTGTTAAACTATCCATCGGCGTAGGTGCCAAAGGTAAAATAGCTAATGGCAATGAATCGCCAACTGGAATGCTGTTACCGCAATTATCTAAAAGTGTATTCCCGTCAGTTCCGTTTCTTATGGTCACTAAATAATTTCCGGGCGGCAATGGATTATTTAATTGTAATTCCAGAGAATCCATATCAAACCCATTACAATAGGAGGTGGCAGAAATAACCTGGGTAACCGGAGATGAAATTATAAAATCACTTCCATCTGCAGCAAGACTACTGCATTTCATATTTTTATTCAGGTTAATATAAAGTTTGGTTGCATCACAGGATGAACTGATACTTTTCAAAGCCGGTTTAGTGGTATCAGTAATACTGGCTGTACCTCCGCCAAAAGAAAGCGAGTAACCGCTTTGGGAATCTGTAAAGTGGCTTACTAATAATATATATTCATGGCCCACGATCAGGATAGGCATTTTTGCAAAGCGGGGCGCGTTGCCGGTATAATCTGAAGCACATTGAATAAAATTAGCACCACCCGTAGAGGCGCCCGTTGTTCCGGGGTCGCCCGCCCAATTGCCGGAAACTATAATATTTTGATCTGTAAAAACTTCGTTTGGATCTAAACCGGTAACATCGTAAAGCTGCCAGTCATAATCATCTGTCAGATCATTCGGCGTAATTACAAATCCTAATGTGCCGGAAACATAACAGGTAAACTTATAAAAAAAAGGATTTTTATTAGCATAATCTGCAGTACCTGATCCGGAACAACCAGGTACATAAAGTGAATTGGAACTACAAACCGGCACATTACTTTGGCTAAAAGTAGTAGTACCGCAAACAGGGAAAGCAGTCGAAGGAGTTTGTCCTATTGTAGTACATGTCTGAGCTTCTGTAAATGAAACAAAAACAGAAAAAATAAAAAAAACGATGATACTTTTCACGTGCATAATCTTAAAGACTAACAAAAATATCTTTTCGCTGCAATCAGAAAGAAATTATTTAAAATGATATGTTTTTTTTATGACAAAAAATATCTTTCATAATAGAATTGTAACAAGTGATACAGTAAAGTAACAAATATTAGCTATTTTAATTCTCAATGTCAGCCTTATGTAGTGCTCTCACATTTGCTAATAATTTTACAGTAAAATGCCGTCGCCTGATCGCTATTTCTGTTCGAGTTTGTAAAGGCGGCCAGGAATTGGGTGGATTACATCTTTAAAAAAATCAGATTTCTTTTTTAAATGCATTTATTTCTTCCAAAAAATGATGTGCTTTTAAAAGCGAAGTCCATTCGGGAGAATTGAATAAAATTTTAAACCATTTTTTATTCACATTTTTTAATGAAATATTTATGTAAAGCCAGATTGAAGCAAGCGCGAAAAGCAGTGCAATAGGAAACGAGACCAACCAGAAAGACAGGGGTGATCCGGTAATCATTTGAGTGCTCCACCAAAATGTACAATAGAAAGGCGATTGGAGAAAAAGTATTTTTGTAATATTGATTGTGGACAATTGCAGCGTGGCAATGGTTTCCTGAGCTTTTACAATATTTTCACTGTTATTAATTTTGCCAATAAGAACGATGTGGTATAAATATACTATGATAGCAATAGAAGTAAAAATTATGATTGACCCGCAGGAAACCAGGAAAAAGATTGTAGACATTTCCAGGGAATGAAAAAACAGGAATCCTAAAAATAAGACCCAAACAATTCCTAAAACAATGGCGAATATTTTAAAATTGATTAGTGATTTTAATTTTGATTTTGCTTTTTGCTTCTGAAGGCTTTCAAAACACCGGAAGTTTAAAACCCATGATTGCAAATTGAGCACTTTCGCTTCTTCTATTTTATGATTATAAGATTCCAAAAGATTTTTTAATTGAGTATCGTTCATTTTTTTATTGATTAAGATTTGAAAATTTTAGTTTGAGTGTTTCTTTTATGCGACTGATCTTGGTAGCCACATTGGTTTCTGTGATTCCTATTATTTTTGCTATTTCTTTGTAACTCTTAGATTCCAGGTACAGGATCATTAAGGCTTTGTCTAATTCTTTCAGCTCGTTTATAAATTGTTTCAATACTGTAATATTATTTTCTAATTCAGAAGAATGAGGGTGAGTATCCTCCCAATCTTCCTGCTTTTCTGAAAGTGATATTATACTTCCTGTTTTATTTTTTCTATAAAATGAAATCGCCACATTCAAAGACACACGGTACATCCAGGTGGAAAATTTATATTCGGCATTGAAAGAATGATATGACTTTAGCAACTGATACATAATTTCCTGGGCCAGATCTTCCCGATCACTTTTATTGCTGCAATATGTATTGCATATCTTAAAAATGATACCCTTGTTGTCACTTATCTTTTGCAATAATTCTTTCGGCGGCTTTTTATTACTCATTTATTATTTGAATGTTCTTTAAGTATAATTCGCAGATGTATTGTAAAAATCACATTTTTTTTAAAAATAGGTACAACAGGTTAAAATTGTGTATGCCGTTTTCTTTTTTCTCCCCTGCAAATCAAAAGTTAGCTGATTTATTTCTGATTCATAAAATAAAAGTTGTACGATTATTCATATATATGTGTGCTAAAAAATCGTTTACTTCGCACAACAAAATTTAAAGGGTTCCTATTTAGAATCCTAATTGCCAATTATGGAAATTTATATTGAAAGAGCTACGAAAGTTCAACAAAGAATACAGGAAATTGCTTCATTTAGCGGTAATGGACATTTCATGAGCAGGATCTTTGGAACCAAATCGTTTATTGAATGTAGTAAGAAAATTACTTCATGGATGGAAAATGCCGGCCTTGAAACGCGTATTGATAATATCGGAAACATAAGAGGGAAACTTCGCAGCAGCAATCCTGGTGCAAAAACATTTGTAATAGCATCCCATTTTGATACATCTTTTAATGCCGGAAAATACGATGGCGTTCTTGGTATTATCATGGGCCTCGATATCATTGAAAATATAATTATAAATAAAATTTCACTTCCATTTCATATTGAAATTATTGCTTTTAGTGAAGAAGAAGGTATTCGTTTTCCCACAGGTTACCTTGGTAGCAAGGTAGTATCAGGTACTTTTAAAAATAAATTACTGGAATTAAAAGACGACAAGGGAAATACTTTATCACAGACATTGCAATTGATGAATTTTGACAGAGACCGCATTAAAGACGATGCGATACTTCCGGATGACTGGTTAGGATATTTTGAAATTCATATTGAAAAAGGATTAGTTCTTTATGAAAAAAATATTCCTGTAGGAATCGTAAATACTATTACGGGCCACAAAAGAATAAACATCACATTTACAGGGGAAACAGGGCACGCAGGTACTGTCCCAATGAATAGGCGTAAAGATGCCTTATGTGCTGCGGCAAAATTTATCTTAGGCGTAGAAAAATATGCTTCAAAAGAAAAAAGAAATATTGTAGCTACGATCGGGAAAATAAGTATTCCTGATTCAGCAGGGAACGTGATTCCCGGAAGTGTTAATTGCACTCTTGATATTAGAAGTTACAACGCCCAATCATTATCTGATGCGTATGAATACATTAATGAATTATGTGAAAATATTTGCGACAAGAGAAATATTTATTTTGAATGGAAACTGGTGCAGGAAACAGAACCGGTAACATGTAACAAAAAGTTTCGAAAACTTTTATCCAATGCTATTGTTGAGAAAAACTTTGAAGTGATCAATCTGGAAAGCGGTGTAGTTCATGATGCAGCAATCATTTCACAGGTAGCCCCGGTAGTAATGTTGTTTATAAAATGTCTCAGGGGCAATAAAAATAATTTCATTGAAAATGTAGAAGATTATGATATTGCCACCGCTTTAGATGTTTGCGATCATTTCATTGAGCAATTGATTCCCCCTTCTGAAAAAATAGTAAAGAAAAAATAAAATGAAAAGTGATTTTCATTAGATAGAAATTTGGGATTAAAGTTTGTTTACTGCTTCTGACAATTGCTGTCACAAATCTTTTCTATCACTCTGCCAATTTAAACCCTGCTTCTTTCACATCTTCACTATTAGTTCCAATAAACACTTTAAAATCTCCCGGCTCATATACATATTTCAGATCACCGTTGTAAAATTTCAGATCATTAACAGAAATAGGGAATGAAACTTTTTTTGTTTCGCCGGGTTGCAAAGTAATTTGCTGAAATCCTTTCAATTCTTTTACAGGACGTGTAATGCTGCCAACCATTTGACGCGTGTAAAGCTGCACCGTTTCCTTTCCACTGCGAGTACCCGTATTCGTTACGTTGACAGATGCTGTTATTTCCCTGCCCGCTTTTAGTGTTTCACTGCTCAAAGAAATATCACTGTATTGAAAAGTAGTGTAACTAAGTCCATAACCAAAAGGATACAATGGAGTATTAAGTGCATCCAGGTAATCTGATTTGAATTTTGGCGAATCACCCGGATGATAAGGCCTACCTGTATTAAAATGATTGTAATAAATAGGGATCTGTCCCACATTGCGTGGAAAGCTTACGGTTAATTTTCCGGAAGGATTATAATTTCCAAACAGTACATCAGCTACTGCATTACCCGCTTCGGTACCGCCAAACCATGTATCTAAAATAGCGGGAACATGTTCATTTTCCCATGTTAGTGTCATTGGCCTTCCGTTCATTAAGACCAGCACTAAAGGTTTTCCCGTTTTTACCAATGCCTTTAATAAATTTTCCTGGCTTTGCTGCAAACCAATATGGGTCATGCTGGATGATTCACCTGTCATGTCTGCTGCTTCGCCAAGTACGGCTACCACCACATCTGCTTTATTAGCAGTTTCTACCGCTTCATTGATCATTTCCTCCGGTGATTTTTTATCAACAGTAATCTCTTCACCAAATACATTTACACGTTTAATTAAAAAAGTATCATCACTGATGTTTGCGCCTTTTGCATATAAAATATTTACGTCATTGCCCACCACATTTTTAATACCCTGCATAATGGTTACGCTTTTTTGGGGATCGCCGGAAACACTCCACGTACCGAGCATATTTCTTTTGTTATCTGCCAGGGGACCAATCAAAGCAATAGTACCGGATTTTTTCAATGGTAATACCTGGTTATCGTTTTTCAGCAATACAAAACAATGTTCAGCAATTTCACGTGCCGCTTGCAAATTGGCATTACTCATGAGTTCAGTATCTGCTCTTTGCTTGTTGCAGTAACGGTAGGGATCGTCGAATAAACCCAGTTTATATTTTGCTTCCAGTATTGTTCTGCAGGCATCGTCAATTGTTTTAAGAGATACTTTTCCTTCCTTAACTAATTGGGCCGCATGTCGCAAAAATTCCTCACCTACCATATCCATATCAACCCCTGCATTCAACGCAAGTTCAGTAACTTTTTTGTCGTCACCCATACCATGATTTATCAATTCTGGTATGGAGGTATAATCTGTTACTACCAATCCTTTGAATCCCCATTGTTTGCGCAGCAAATCAGTCAATAGCCACTTGTTGGCAGTAGCGGGCACGCCATTGATATCATTAAATGAAGTCATTACGCTTCCAACACCCGCATCCACAGCGGCTTTATAAGGAGGTAAGTATTCATTATACATTCTTACTTTACTCATATCGGTTGTGTTGTATTCTCTGCCGGCTTCTGCTGCGCCATACAATGCAAAGTGTTTTACACAGGCCATTACGGTATTATCTTTTGCAAGATCATTACCCTGATAACCTTCTACCATTACTTTTGAAATTTGTGAACCCAGGAAAGGATCTTCTCCCGCGCCTTCTGCAATGCGGCCCCAGCGTGGATCACGGGAAATATCCACCATGGGTGAAAACACCCAGTTCAGTGCGTCAGCAGTTGCTTCGTTTGCGGCGATGCGAGCACTTTTTTTGATGAGTGCAGTATCCCAGCTACTGGCTAAACCAAGGGGGATAGGAAAAATAGTTCTATGACCGTGAATGACATCAAGACCAAATATTAAGGGAATATGCAGGCGCGAATTATTCACTGCAATTTCCTGTGTCTTGCGGATTTTATCCGCGCCGGTAATACCAAATAAACCACCAACCTGTCCATTACGAATTTTTGTATCAACATCTGTACTTATAACGGCACCGGTAACAGCGCCTCCCGGCGTTACAAGATTTAGCTGGCCAATCTTTTCTTCCAACGTCATTTTTTTCATCAAAGCATCAATAAAGATTTTCTCATTTTTAGAAGTTTGTGCCTGTACGGTAAACGAACAAATAACCAGGAAACAGAACAGCAAAATTTTATTTTTTTTCATATCTAAATTTTATTTTTTCAGTAAATAGGGTTTAATATTTTTTTGCCAGATGGCATAACCTTTGGCATTCATGTGCAATCCGTCTTCAATGAAAATGCTTTTGTTTGGTGTGCCATCTTTATTGAGCATTGAATGATAGACATCTATAAAAGCAGCATGCTTTTTATTTTTCAAAAAATTCTTAATCAATGAATTTGCTTTTGCCATTTCCGGCATAAGGCTTTGCCTGCTTATACTTGGCTTTATAGAAACAAATGCAATTGAAGTGTTGGGAAGTTTTTTTCTGATTAAATAAAATAAGGTTTTAAACCGGTTCAAAACAGAATCCGCCGTAATTTTATCGGAAGAAGCTACGTCATTGTCCCCTTCATAAATTACAATTTGGCGTGGTTGATATGGGAAAATGATATCATCGGCATATCGTATCGCATCAGGAAAAGTAGAACCTCCAAATCCACGATTGATAATTGTATAACCAGGAAAATATTTTTGAACGTCGGTCTATTTTCTAAACGAGGAACTTCCCAGGAAAAGGATTGCGTGTTTTGGAGGAAAGTGAAGGCTGTCTTCTTTTTTGAAATTTTGTATTTCGTTATAAAAGGGTGCTTGTTGGGCATTTGCAAAGCCAAAGAACACAAGGAATACAGCAAGTAATTTTATTTTTTTCATAAAAGATATTTTAATTCAATTGTACTTATATTTTAAAAAATTAGTACAAGTGTATTTATAAACTACAACTGAACAATTTACTGACCAATTTTATATCCCGCCAAATGTACTTTAAAAAACATAGTTGTGGCAGAATATAACTAAAGCCTCACAGGTTTTAAAAACCTGTGAGGTTTACATTTGGGCAGAGTTTCTAAACTTGTTCAAATAATTGATCCATCGTTATTTCATTTTGGATAAATCCTGTATAATTTCCGGCATTTTTAATTCCATAAGTTGTTACCATTGTCAAAAATAAAGTTTTACGGGTTTGTGTATTATCGCGAAATACTTTTATTTTGCTTTCCAATTCCTTTGCATATTTTTTATTAATCACATATTCGCTGATTGAAAATTTTATTTCGCAAATATTGATACACATATCCTGCCGGTCAATTAATAAATCTATTTGTGCGCCTTGCTCATCTTTTTGAGATCTGTAGCGCCATGTAGACGTTTCAGTATAAACGCTTTCAATGCCTATCGCCTTTTTAATTTGCAATATATGTTTCATACAAATACTCTCAAAAGCAATTCCACTCCAGCTTTTCCAGGAAGACAATCCTGAAAATTTAGCCCAGGTTCCCTTTCCGCCTGATTTGGTGTTTTCAATAAATTTTATGTAAAAAAGAGAATATTCATCCATTAGTTTATAGATGCTATCCTTTGCAGTTCTATCGAAAGGAATGTATGGAGTGATAAATCCTGATTCACTCAATTCTTCTAAAAGTTGTGTAGTGCCACCGCCCGATGTAAGCTTACAGATTTTAATAATTTCTTTTCTGGTAAGCCCCATTCTTTTTTTTGTCAACGTCCTGATAACCGAAATATGGTTGCCGGCGCCATCAAATAAGGATTGATAAAGGTTGTTAAATTCCCCATTCAGCAATCCATCTTTTGTGAAACAGATTCTATCTATCGCCTGAAGAGAACTTTCGCCTCTACGTATTTCTTTAAGATAATGGGGTATGCCACCCATTACCATATAGAGTTGCAATATCTGGTATCTGTCAAGATTTATTTTTCTTTTTCTTAAAAAGACTTCCGTTTCTTCGATAGTAAATGGCAAAAGCCTTATTTTCCTCGTCACCCTGTTATGAAGGCCGCCTCTGTTGTTGATTACTTTTTGTATCATCCATGATGCAGCAGAACCGCAAATAACCACTATTAAATTATTCTGTTTGGAAGCCCAGGTATTCCAGAAGTTTTCAAAGGCCTGCATAAACCCTGATCGGGGCGTATGTATCCATGGAAATTCATCAAAAAACATCACAGTCCTTTGGCTTTTTATTAGAGGAGAAAGAAATCTTTCCAACATTTTAAAGGCCTGCAGCCAACTGGCGGGCGTTGCCAATGGCAAACTTTTCGATGCTGCTGTCATTATCTGGCTGAAGTTTTCCAATTGCTGCCCGAGGGTAGCATTATGAATGCCAGAGAATTCAAAAACCAATTGTTGCTCAAATACGTTTCGGATAAGAAAAGTTTTTCCTACCCTGCGGCGCCCATACATAGCAATCAATTCAGGTTCGCCTGACTTTAAGATATTTTGTAAAAGGGCTTTTTCATCTACTCTTCCAACAATATTGTCTATCATACTTTAGTTTATATCTCGCCAAATGTACCATAAAAAAGATAGTTTTGGCGAGATATACTGATTTATATCCTGCCAAATGTAACTTGGCAAACATAGTTTTGGCAGAATATAATAATTAATATAAGCCTGCAATCTTTAAAAAATATGAAAAAATATAAAGAAGTGGAAAAATATAAGAAGATGCCTTAAAAATTTCATTATGAGAATTCAAAAAAGATGATGCTTGTTTATTTATTGAAAACAATTTTAACTAAACCTCACAGGTTTTTAAAACCTGTGAGGTTTGAATTAATTACGGACAAGGTTAAACGAAAATACTATTAAAAAATACAATCATCCCGACTTACTCATTTCTCATGCAAATTTTTCATCAATTCATAAACTCTTCGTGATAGTTCTTTCATGCGTGGCCTTACCTTATCTTCTGGAATAGGTGTAAACAAAGCAATAATATATTTTACATTTCCATCATCTACAATGCCAACATCATTTGTAAAATAATTCCACCACCCCGATTTATGATAAAACATAGCATTATGCGGGAGGCCTGTAGAAAGTTTGGTTGTATCCAATTGACGGCCCAGTAAGGCTTTCATTTGTTGGCTCACCCACGGATTGATCAGTTGATTTTTATAAATCTTATACATAAAATCTGCTGCATGCAAAGCGCTGGTAACAGTGCTCCGCACTGTATCGTAACCAGGATCTTCCAGTTTTCTACTCAAAAATTTGCGCGTTACTTCGCTTCCATACCATCCATTTTCATCAATCGTGTTATTGATACTTTTTCGTCCCGCAATATCAATCATACAGTTTGCGGCAGAATTGTCGCTGCGTGTGATCATCAGATCCAATAAATAATCTAACGTGACTGTATCGCCATCTTTTAAAAGCGGTCTCGGATCCCAGCTTATTTCTGAAATATGATCCACATCATTGGGAGAATGGACTATATAGGATCGATATAAAGAATATTTTTCTTCACTCACCTGTTTGAGAACTTCCATTGCCACATACATTTTATAAACAGAAGCAGGGTAAATAAAATGATCCATATTTACACCGCCGAGTAAAGGTTTTCGTCCGTTCAGGCTGATCACGGCAAATGAAATTTTTTCCATTCCATCTTCGCCGGCATCATAAGTCCCGTCAAGATCTACATCGTGAACAATTTGCTGAAGAGAATCATTAAAACTTTTTTTCTGAATATAATAACCGGAAATTTTTGTTTGAGCCATAACAAAAAATGAAGTGATAAAAAAAATGAGAAGCAGAAATATATGTTTCAAAAGAAAAAATATTTTTATTGGTTAAATGTAAGAATAAATTGTTTAGGTAATTTAGGTCATTGAAAGTTTAGAAGGATTGAATCGTGCAGCAAACCGCCGCTGTACAAAATATCCGTGCAGAAATAAATATTGAATATCTTCATTTTAAAGAAACAAAGATCTCATAAAATTACCTGACATCTTCTCTTTCTTCCACTACTTTTATTATGGTATTTTTTAAAGCGGTATTGATCATTATCTGGCACGATAACCGCAGATTGGATTTTTTTATCGCGCACTTTTCCAGGGTACTTTTCTCATTCCTATCCTTCATCAATGCGGCGCCATTTAATCCTTCTACTTCTACTAAACAAGTTCCACACCTGCCTATTCCTTTACATTCACCAAAATCTTCTACATAGATCTTTTCATTGATGAGTGTCATCAGGTTTCTAAATTCGCCTTCGTAAGTTTCGATGATAACTTCCAGGTCCAAAAATATCAATGTAAAAGATATGTCGTTCTTGTGGATAATCATTTGTAGGCAGCGCAATCAAATTTCAAGTTGAATCTTTTTAATTAGCGGTGCAGAATTTAATAGTCTTTTTAAATAAATAGAAATAGATTTCTAAAAGATGAAGTTATAATTTTTATGTTTTATTTTTTTCTAAAATATAATATCGGAGAGAATTGATTATTAAAACAATCCCAATCTTATTTATTTTGATTTTATAAAAAGAAATTGTTTACAATGAAATCCTTCATAAAAGTCCGTTTACTGTAATGAATTTTTAAAAGCAACAATTGAATTAAATAATTACCTGAGCCTTTTAAAATCTTCCCTGCTGTAAACTCCTGGTTCTGCATGGTCTCCCGCTTCCATGGCAAAATTTACAAATTTTATATTTTTTAATTCAGTTAAAGTATAGGTTGCTGAAGCGAGGTAATTTTCAGCGCCCGAATCTCCTAATCCCTGTGTCAATTTTTTGCTATCGGGAATTTTCACAAATATCGTGTCGTGCGAAATTTTTATAAGATCCAAATGAATATCCGGGAAATTTTCATTGATCACTTGAATAAGATGTGAGGATGAAAATGTATCAAGCTTTACATCTTCAGGCCTCGATAATTTTTCTTTGCCCGAATCTTCATTTGTGACGGTCCAGATAATGGTACGATTCGTAATTGTTTTTGTAGAATCAATTGAATTGGATGCCGATGCTGCTGTATCTGCATTTACTTTATTTTTTATTTCGCTATTTTTATCATTTTCGGAATTGCAACTTAAAATTAAAAATGCAGCGGCTACTATAAGAGAAAATTTCATCTTCATTTATTTCTTTTTTTAATATTTAGATAAATCGAATGCAGCATTTCAAAATTATTTTTTATAAATCAAAACGGATAACCAATAGCAAGGTTCAACACTAAATTCTGTCTTCTCCAGGATTTGCTACCAAAATCAATTTGATCAATTACCCATCTTTGTCCTTCCGGCAACCATGGTTCTCTGAGCGGCATTCCCAGGTCGAGCCTTAGTAACAAAATAGTAAGATTAAATCGTAATCCAACTCCAGTACCTACTGCAAGTTGTTTCATAAAAGCTTTATTAAATTCGCCGCCAGGCTGAAGAGTATCCTTCCTGTACAGCCAAATATTTCCTGCATCAAAAAACAGTGCGCCCTCAATAATATTATTAAATTTATAACGTAATTCTGTATTCATCTCCAGTTTGATATCACCTGATTGGTCAGGGAAAAAAGTGAGGCTGTCGGCATTAGGGGGACGATAGGTACCGGGGCCCACAGAGCGGCTTCGGAATGCACGAATACTATTGTTGCCTCCTATAAAAAATTGTTTGATGTAAGGTAGTTGCTGCGAATTTCCATAAGGATATCCAAAACCGAAAATAACTCTATTAGCCAATCTTGTTTTAGGATTTATTTCCCAGTAGTAACGCACATCAGCCTGTGTTTTTATGTATTGTGAAATGGATGCATTAAAAATTCTTTTCTGTTTGGTAACCGGATCTTCGGGTATTAATAATCCTGAAAGATTTCCGGAAATATCTGCCAGGCCATTAAAATACAAACCGGTTCCGTTAGGGTTGTTTACAAATGGATCAATGGTGTAAGTATAATTGGAACCTAAAACAAACTGAGTATCTATTGCATGTTTAAGTATGGGGTTTAGTTTTATACTATCAATATATTCCTGGGTTACATTTAGTGCTTTTACATAATTGATAGCAAAGGGATTGAGTTGTTGTGTTACTTTTATATTAGGTTTCCACTCATAACCCAATTGCGTATTAAAGGAATTTAAAGTGTATAATTTTCTGCGGTTAAGCAGGTCGTAACTGAGGTCAATTATTGATTTCGGTACGAAAGCATTTGTAGTATTCAAATTAAAAAAAGGAACCACAAATTTAGGAATGGTGAAAGTAACACCTCCTCCAAGCAGGTAAGTGTTAAATCCATTTTGGTCGCCGCTGTATTGCACTTCGCTTCCCCCATTGGCGTGAACAGCTAATTGTTCCGCTCCCCGAAATGTATTGCGGTTGGTAAATGTGAGCGTAACAAGTGACCCTACGTAATTATTTGAAGTTGTATTTCCCGATATTTCTGCCCGGATTGATTTTTTAGGAAGTGGTGTGAGGTAATAATAGGTATTAAGTCTGCCTGTATCTCCTTCACTAAATCCTGAATTTTCAAAATTATTTTTTACAAATTTAAAAACTCCAAGATTGATGAGTCTGCTTAAAGTTATATTATGATCGGTACGGTTGTAAACATCCCCTGAATCGAACCGCATCACCTCAGGGAATAATTTTGGTTTAAATTTTTTGGCCGGATCTATAATGTAATAACCATCATACAAATATTTATTATCATTGGTGGTATCAGCTTTTTTTGCATTAAGCTGGTAATCGGGATAAATATAAACATTATCAATGATGAAGGGTTTTCTTGCAATTAGTGGAGTACTTTTTTTTACATGCAGGAACATATTTACCTTATGACCGCCAATAGTACTGTCTGCATCTAATAATAAGTAATCAGGATTAAAATAATAATAACCTTTTTCTTTTAAAATTGCGTCTAACCGTACCCGTTCTCCTTTGATAACTTCCAGGTTAAATGGATCACCTGAATGAAGTATCGTCTCTTTTTTTGCTGCCTGGATTGTATTTCCGAGAGAAGAACTGTCGGTTTCGAAATGAACTTCTTTAATAGAATAAAGAGGGCCGGGATTCAGGGTATAGTAGGCATGCCCTTTTTTCTTTCTTACTATCGTGTCTCCCGAATCCTCTGCATGGAAATAACCTGTATTTTCAAGATAATTTTTCAACAGTTTTACATTGTAATCCACATTAACACTGCTCAGTAACACCGGTGGCTGGCCGGTTTTTCTTAAAAATTTCCTGATGAAATTATGTTTGGAAGTATCACCCGCAAGATTATAAAGAAATAATTTGATACGCATACCTAAAAACTTACTGTTGGGCACGGGGCGCGGAAGTGCATTTGCCTGATCCACTATACTTTTCTTTTGTTTTTTTGAAAGGGTGCTGTCTTGTATTTTTATCGTTGCGCCTGTATATAAAGCATCTCCTTTAGGTACCAGTTTAGTAGGATTGCACGATATCATACCTATCATGAAGATCATCAAAAAAAATATGACCGTTCTGTTTATCATTCGTTTTAACTTTTGGATGGCAGACTTACCGGTTGCTCGACTGTATTTTGTTTGCTGTCTGTTTTTTCTATTTCCTTATTCATTTTTTTTATTTCTCTTTTCTTTTCCCGTTGTTTTTTATTACTGAATATCTCTTTAAACTTGTTGTAATCAACAGAAATAATAAATCCGATACCGGTTTCAATTACGTAACCCTGTATCACATCTGTATAATCATTTTTTCGATAGGCACGCAACATATATTTTCCATCTTTGCTCAATTTGTAATTGATTGAAATATTTCCTGCTAAATTGTTTTGTTGCTGATTGGACTGCATAGGCCCCTGCAATTCAAAATCGCTGCCTACGGTTACCGTTAGGCGGTCATTAAGTAATCTTTTAGAAATTCCTACATTAAGATCCGTACGGTCCTGCTCATTGCCGGTAGTGTAGTCCTGCGTAGTAGCCAGATCAAAATTAATATCAACACCCTGTACCAGGTTTTGGGCAAGTTGATTTAATTGTTCTGTTAATAGTTTACTTACACTTTGCATAGCAAAAGTTCCGGCATTCGTGCCACCCGCGCCATTATTAAATGGGTCTTCACCAACGAAACGATTTAATAATAATAAGGCAAATACCTGTTTATTCATGTCGCCGGGTTCCTGTCGCAACTGTTCTAATTTGGTTTGTACCGTACTGACTACCGCATCAGAAACATTGTAATTTTTATCTGTGGGCAGCACAATGTCAAAACTTATTTGTGGTTTCAAAAGCTCTCCCTGCAACAATAGATGTACTTCAAAAGGTAATTTTTGTTTGTAAATATTGGCATTGGAATTGGTACCCTGAATTTGATCCTGCACGAGGTCATAAGGCGCTGTATTGGCAATATAAATTCCGGTAACATTGATCTTTGCGGTGGTAGGATCTCCTGTCCAAACGATGCGGCTTCCCTTTTGAATTAAAAATTTTCGTTTTAGAAAGTTGAAGGAAAGATCGTAAGAACCTTCTTCAATATCATAAGAACCTACCAGCGTTATTTTTCCGCTTGCATCAATTCCTGCAGTTAATTGTGCTGTTCCTTTAAGTCTTAAAAAGTCTCCGTTTCCCGGATCTACAATCACGTTAAAAATGGCTTCTTTGTCCACTTTAATATTGAGTGAAACATCGTACCCCTGCAGTGGCGATTTTTTTAGTGAATCGTAAGGCGCCATAAATAAAGAATCTTCTGCAGTAGCACTTTTATTTACAAAGCGTACGATTCCTTCCCTGCTTTCTACACCTGGTGTATTTTGTGGGAGTATTATTGTAAAGTTTGTTTTGTCGTTTATACTCAAATCCCCGTCAATAATAGGGTGGGCGGGCGTTCCTTTGACAGTGAGTTTTGTAGAAAAAACCATTTTACCATAAAAGAGAGAGTTATCTCTGCTTGTGGAATTAATTGCCTGAAAGTTCCGTGCATTTATTTTTAAATCAAATGTATAGTTCAGAAAATCCGGAGTATTGATAGCCCCGTCAATTACAATGGCGTTATTGTTTTGATCGTGAATGGCAAATTTGTTGAAAAGGATTCCTTTGTTATTTATAATGGCTATCGCTTCGTTATCAATTTTAAAAACATTGTTGAGCATGCTCACATTAAAAACTGTATTATTAAATTGGATCTTGCCATCAATATTTGGCTTGTCAAGACTGCCATTCAATGCAATTTTACCATATAGATTTCCACTCGCATTTTTTAAAGCGCCTTTACTAAAACCCTCCACGGCTTTCATTTGCAGGCTTGCAATGTTGACCACAAAATCATAACTGCTGTTAGTTGGTTTTACCAGGTAATCGCCATTAATGTTTACATTATTCCCATTTCCCTCAAGGCTTACATCCGCATGATATTTATTGGAAACATTATTATTGACTTTTGCAGTTAGGTTACCAATGGTATCTTTGTAAACACTTAAATTATTTACCGTTAGATCGGTTGTAAATGTTGGTTGGGTTTGAATATTCTTAACTACTGCATTTCCGTTTAGTAATCCTGCTACCATCAGCGAATCACTTTGTATAAAACCGGTTAAGGTTTCAATTTTAAAATTTTTAAAATCAATTTGCAAAGGCTCATTTATTCCTGAACCAGCGCTGTTGATGCTTAATTCCTGGGCGTCCTGCGTCAAAATAAAATTGTGTGCATTTAAATCGTTATTGAAATACTGGATTTTGTTATCCTTGTTTACAGTCCATTTTGTATAATTTAATAAAAGGTTATCCGGTTTTAAACTAAAAATATATTTCTGTAACTCTGGTTGATCCAGGCTTCCGCTTAAAGTGTATTTATTTTTTGATTCCGGATCTTTTATATTCAGTGTAAAATCAATATTATTATTTTGAATCGTCCCATATAATGTAGTAGCATACACGCTAAATGAAGAGCCGCTTATTAACCGTCTCAGTGAGGTATTGAAAGTAAGTGATCCGTTTTTTGTTTTTGTATCCAGATTGACTGAATCAATGACCGAAGTTCCATACACAATGTGTGGGGATTTTAAAGACATACTCCATCCGATGTCGCTGACAAAATTTGCTGTGAGAGTGATAGGTTTTAGTTGTGTCAACTGTGGCAAAAAAGTACTCAATACAGGATTATTAATTATTTGCCCGTTTACTGTAAAGTGGTATGGCTCTACTTTTGAACTGTCTTTCTGAGATGATAATGAAAAATATGGATCTATAGCTTGTTGAAAAACATTGCCCAATTGAGTGAGTTTGTATTTCCCATTTATAGATGCTGAAAGAAAATCTGTGGTTAAAGCTATGCTTTGATTTTCCGGAGCGTTCTCCGCTGTTATTTTTATAGAATCTAATGTAATTCTTTTGCCGTTATTTACTAAAATAGAATGAGAAATCAAAAGGCTTCCTTCAAGGCTATCCGGATTTATGTTTACAAAATTTCCATTTATGTCTCCATGATAAAATACAGGTTGACTTGTAAAATGAAGCGGCATGGTTTTAATGCTGTCTATAGTTCCATCCAGTTTTACTGTCGGAAAATTTCCGGAAAATAGGCCACTCGCTTCCATATTCGCATCGAGGTTTGGATCATGGAGAGACATTTTTATTTTATAATTTTTATCTGCGATACTTCCTTCTGCATTTAGATTGTGATAGGAATAGTGATTGAGAGTTACTGTAGAAATATTTCCGATGAAATTGGCATTTGCTGTTTGTGGATCGTACCCATTTCCTTTTATACTAAAGTTTCCGGTGAGAGGTCCTAATTTTGGATTTTGCATGATGGTACCCAACTCTAAATTTGTTGTGCTCAGCACCATTTCATAACGGGCTTTATTTTTATCTGTAATATTAACTAGAGTACCATTTATTTTTGCATTTCCTAATGTGGAATTAAAGGCCAGGCTCGTATAAAGATTATTCATGCTTCCTTTTATACGTCCGCTTGCAGCAAGCTTTTCAGGTAAAGTAATCGTTTTGGGCAAACTTTTTTTTGGAATAAAAGAAAGCAAATCCTGGCGGGAAGTTTGAAACTTGTTAATGGTTAGATCCGTATATATTTTTTTAGCATTAGGTAAACCTTTTACAATTCCATTTACATTAATATCGGTTGACTTTAGTCCTGCTACAATTAATTTTTTAAAATTAAGATCATTTACTTTCCCTTTGATTTCTGCATCCACATCTATAATAGATTCTGGAGATAAAGAAGAAGTTTGATCTTTTAATTGAGGGACAAATGTCCAAATATCTTTTACATTTATTTTACTGTTTTGCAAATTAATATCAAGCCCGAGTACCCCTGGATTATTTTTTATCGCTTCCGAAGAGGGATAAGAAATTATTGCTGAATTTTTTATTTCCGAACCGGGTGTTTCCAATAATAAGTTTTGCATCGAAACGCCTGTGGAATTCATGCTGAAATCTGTAGTAAGATTGTTTAATACAAAACCACTTTTTTCTTTCATACTTGCCTCTTTTATGGAAGCAAGAATCGTATCGGAACTGTATTCAATATTAGATGCCGTTGTTGAAAGATGCTGTATGCCTAAATGCGAATAATCCATTCCGGAGGGCGCCTTAGGAGCCAATTCATCATCATATCTTAGATTGAGATTTTTGATGCTGGCAACTCGTAAAATTATTTTCATAGAGGAAGCCGATGCAGAATTTCCCACACTATCTTCCGTTTTTTTATTAGAAGTATTCAGATTAGTTTCTACTGCAATATCCGAATTGTCTAGTGAAGCATCCTTTAATATAAACAGACTGTTTGCAAGATCAATTTTTTCAGGATGAAGCTGAGCTTTGCCGATTACAAAAGATGAATTCAAATGCGAAGGATCGCTTTTAAAAACAACATTTATATCACTCAGGTTAATTTCCTTATTTATTAATTGTAAATTAAATGACGAAGCCAAAGAGGCTTTTGAAGTATCTTCCTCATTTTTATTCGAAGGAGCTGATTGATAAAAATGTCCTTTAAGTCCATTGAGAGTGATCAAAGGAATATCAAATAATAAATGAGAAGGGTCGAAAGTCGAAATTTTTGAATCAAAATGACCAAAAGCAAGATCCATATCATAGCCGGCAAACGAATCTTTATAGATGATTCTTATTTTATTTAAAAGGATCCTGTCAATATTTATTTTTAAGGAGGAAGTATCTGCATTTTGTGATTTCGTAGTTTGTCCGCTGTTGAAGGCGTCTATTATGAATTGAAAATTAAAAACAGAATCTGACCTTTTTACTTTTGCTACAATATCATTAAGTGCTATTTCTTTTATTTCAATATCATTTCTTAAAAGGCCAAGCATATTTATATCCACACTTACTTCGCCACCATACAGCAACGTATCTTTTGACTGATCTTCCAGAAATACTTTTTGTAATGAAATGGTTGTTGGAAACTTTATGTCAAGTTTACCTATTTCCACTTTTGTTTTTAATTTATTTTCCAGGTAGCTAACTATTTTTTTTCGGGCAAAATTTTGGACAAAGGAAGTTTGAATAAGAATTAAAGCAAGAATAATAAGAAACACGAGCGATCCGAATATCCATACAAATACCCTCGCAAGTTTAGACAAAACAGACCTTTTTTTCTTTACTTCTTCTTTTTTTAGTTTCATAACTCTTTATAAAATGGGTATATCTCAAATTATACACCAATTTATTCAGAATGAATAGGAAATATTAAAAAATGAGGGTTTTAATTTGATTTTTTACTGGAAAATTAAAACAGGAATTACGAGTATTTGTTTGCCTGTTGTTTTCTACCTTGTTTTAAAAACTAAATAACAATAAAATGGTTGCTTATTTAAAGATTATTAAATGATAGGAATGCATTTTTATTGGTTAATCTGAAAATGATTCTGCCGGTTCTTTTTGTATCCAGTTTTTTAATGCAGAAGCAAGTTTGCGGTCATTGCTGAGACGTGGCACTTTATTTTGGCCGCCGAGTTTCCCCACGCTCTTCATGTAATTGATAAATCCATTTTTTTGGATCGCCCGGATTTTCAATGGCTGAAGTATATGGCCTTTGATAAGGTCGTCATAATAAATATTTTTCTTCCTTAAATTAGAATCTATTTTTTTTGCGAAGTGGTCTAAATCTTTTGGAAGATCTTCAAATTCAATATACCATTCATGAAAACTCTTTTCACCTGTTTTAGAAATATTAGGAGCCACAGTAAACTCAGTTATTTTGATGTTTTCTTCATTGGCAGTTTTCGTTAAAGCGTCTTCTACTTCTTCGCCGATCACATGTTCGCCAAATGCAGAAATATAGTGTTTCACTCTTCCGGTTACAATAATGCGGTATGGATTCAGGGAAACAAATTTTACAGTATCACCTATATTATATGCCCACAAACCTGCATTGCTGCTAATGATAAGCACATAATTTTTATTTAATTCTACATTTTTTAAAGTAAGCCTTACAGGATTTTCTTTTGAAATTTCCTCTACCGGAATAAATTCATAGAAAATGCCACTATCTGTATTCAGCAATAAGCTTTCCTCTTTCCTGCTATCCTGGAATGCAAAAAATCCTTCGCTTGCCGGATACGTTTCAATGGTGTCAATCTTTTTTCCGATGCTTTCAAAAAGTTTCGCTTTGTAAGGTTCAAAATTTACTCCACCATGAACCACCACGCTAAAATCAGGAAAAATATCTTTTATTTTTTTCCCGGTTTTCTTTTCAAGTTCATCGAAATACATTTGTATCCATGGTGGAATTCCACTGATAAGTGTCATTCTTTCCTCCAGGGTTTCGTCTACTATCTTATTTAATTTCTCTTCCCAGTCATCAATGCAATTGGTTTCAAATGTGGGTAACTGGTTGGACCTTAAATATCTTGGAATATGATGGTTTACAATCCCGCTCAATCTTCCTGTAGGTATGCCACCCACTCTTTCCAACTCGGGTGAGCCACTTAAAAAAATCATTTTCCCATCTGCGAATTGTGAATTACCTGTTTGGGCCATATAACACAACAAAGCATTCCTGGCTGAATTAATATGATTGGGAATAGAATCTTTAGTGATAGGTATATATTTAATGCCGCTGGTAGTTCCACTGGTTTTTGCAAAATAGATCGGAAATCCCTTCCAAAGAATATTTTGTTTCCCCTGTTTTATTTTCTCAATGTATCCTTTAAAATCTTCGTACTCACGTACAGGAACATTTTTTACAAAATCTTCGTACGATTTTATCTTATCAAAATGATGTTCTTTGCCAAACTCGGTTTTTGATGCGGTTTTAATCAATGTATTAAATATGCTGTCCTGGTCGGCAACAGCAGTTGACATTGATTTTTTTATTTGCTTGTATATATAGATGGCAAAAGGCTTTGCCAGATAAGATTTAAACTTCATTTTCATTTCTTAAAAGCTGATCGAGATGAACAAATTTACTGCAAAAAATTGAATCACTTTTACCATTAATAAAAAAACGAAATGGTAATAATATAATAACAATTATAATACCATTATTGTATAAAAAATAATTTTTGGGAAATAAAATAATATTCCGGATTTTTAATTTTTCCCTTTAAAATAATGGCATGGATTTTCTACATTTTCTCTCCATATTTTCGGATATGATTTCAATTAGTAGCTAAAGTAAATTTTTCCTTCATCTCAGTTTTCACGCTCATGGCAGATGCAGATTCGCCATTTCCTGATCTTCCCATTCCAAAACCGCCCCGGCCCATTCCGCCACCATGCCCCATCTCACCTCCAAATCCACCACGGCCCATTCCGCCACTTCTTCCTGAATATCCATTTCCTGGATGTCCAGTCCTTTTGAAAGCATTTATAACTACATCTAATGAAATGTTTTTTGAAATATTTTTTTCTGCGTAATCATTTCCAAACATTTCTTTTAGCGGTATCGCAACTTCATAAGTAAGGGTATTATTTTGATCCCAATTGATTGCTGCGTGAATATCTGAACTATCATGAGAGGGAATCATTCCGTTTTTATTGGTAAAACCTGATACCTCCATCATTGTATCTGCTGCAAGAAAAGCGGTATGCATGTTTTGATGTGAAATCTCCGGATCACTGTTCATCTCATCTGCCGCCGATACTTTTGTTGAATCTTTTTTTAATGGTAATGGAAAATAAATGGTTGCTTTATGTTTTCCATTGATCTTACTACTCAAAGTGATTTTCATTCCGGCCCTAATGATTTTTACCTGGCTCACCTGGTCATTACCTTGAAAACATAAATACAAATTATTATTGTCATTTTTTATTTCAAAAAATAGTTTTGTATCATTATCATAATATTTCAATGGCAAATTCCAATCCTTCGCGTTTCCATCAATATTGATTAAGTTCTTTGACCATTCAGAAGCAGGTTTTTCCTGGCTAATAGCAAAAGACGTTATTAATACACCCATTATTGATAAAAAACATTTTTTCATAAATTTTTTTTACCAAATCTATCATTAAATTCTTTTCATTATTTTATAGATGTCATGACAAAGTAAATATCTACAGGTATTAACTTATTCCTGTATGACATTATTCAATTTTTACAAAATGAATAACAGTCAGATAGCAAATCGAAAGGAAGGCAGGAAAAGATTTTCATCTATAAAAAGACTCACAATATAAAACCTCGTAGTGGAAGTAGGCTAATAAACACATTTATTTTTTGAAAAATCTTTGTGTATTTCCATCTTCTGTTCCGGCTTTATAATAGGTTCTGAAAAATTCATCTGCCGAGATTGTTCCACTTCCTTTAATTGCAAAAAGAATTAATAAAACGAGCGCAATCACTGAGAGCACCAATTCAAAACTGCTTTGGCCCACGCTTTTTGCATTTACAAAAAACACGGCGATAATAAGTATGGGAATTTGAACAATAGAAGAAGTTCTTGTAAAAAGTCCGCTGAGAATAAATAAACCACAGAGTAATGATAAATACGCAACTATGAAAGCTAACGCTTCTGCATTTTTAGAAAAAAAACCAATTCCTGTATGTTGGATCATTGATTGCAATAAAGCAGTGTCTCGAATGAATATAATTGCTTTCAAAAAAAGGATGAGGCCCAATACAATTCTTAAAATGGTAAGCCACGCAGGCTGAGTGATGCTTGTCTTTTCTGTAACCGGAGATTCAATCATAGCTGAAAAATTTAAAGGTTAGAAAATAAACAATATCAATCTTATTTATTTTTTCACTTATTAATTCATATTCACTTCTTTGGTTTATATATCACAAACTTTATGCAAATTTGTAATTCAATCAATAAATGTGTATAAGATTTTAAGATTTTATGGTCTGCCTTTAGTCATAATATTTTTTTTATTCTGCTCCGCTACCCGCCACGATAGAAAAACATAAGAAATAAACCACTTAAAATTTCTGAGTCAATATGTAGTCCCTTATAATATGGATTTCGATAAAACCACTATTGGCGGCCTTTCCGGGATTGATTTTGATCCTCAAAAAAAATTATATTACATGATATCGGATGACCGGTCTGACAAAAATCCGGCAAGATTTTACACGGCACGGATATTAATCAGTAAAAAAAATGGATAGCGTAATTTTTACGGGTGTCACCATTTTAAAAGAACAACTGGGTAATTTTTATCCCAATTCACGCCAGGATCCCTGCCATACTCCGGATCCTGAGGCGCTTCGGTTCTTCCCCAAAAACAATACATTTATCTGGAGCAGTGAAGGAGAAAGAATTGTAAGTCATCAAAGAACAGTTCTTGAAGATCCAGCGGTTAGTTTTGGATATGGATAGCCTTGGGATTTATATTGATAATATTGAAGGTGTCACTTTTGGCCATCAACCTTTCTGATGGGAAAAGGTCGCTCATTTTTATTGCAGACAATAATTTTAATCCATTCGAAAAAACACAGTTTCTTTTGTTTGAAATAGAATAGAATTGCGCCTACACGAGTATTGCTGCAGGTGGGTAATTCATTGTTTGCCCAGCTCAGAGCGCTGCTTAATTAAAATATAAAGTTGAAGTTAGCAACACAAAACCCAAATAGAAACTCATCAGCCGCATACCTTTCTGTTTGGGTCTGTCTACTAAGTGTTTGAAAGTCGTGGCTAACTTGAGTATTTTATTGCTAAATTTGTTGTCAAATCCCAATTACATAAAATATGGTATATACAATACAGGATATTCAAGAACAATTATCAGTTGTCGCCGAAGATATGGAGCAATATGTCCGACAGAACAAGATAAAAGTAGGCAAAGACGGTGCAATTTCTACTAAGTCATACCAAATCATGCTTGATTTTTATTCAACAGAAAATGATGTTGTAAACGGGAAACCCGTTTATGTGCTTAATGGACATAAGATTGCAGTAAAAACCAAACCTTTCTTTGAAAGTAAAGACCAAAGGCTCACCATATTTCGCGATGATGCTATAAATTTTTTAAAAAATTTACCTGCTTCAAGTGTTGATGTAATCATAACTGACCCTGCTTATTCCGGAATGAACCAAAAATTAAAGCTGGGTAGTGGTAAAATAATTGGAAAATACAGCGAGGCTGGAAAGATTGATGCAAAATGGTTTGAGGAGTTCCATGATACGGAAGAAAATTACAAAACATTTTTGCGGGAATGTTTTCGTGTGATGAAAAATAACAGGCACATTTATATAATGTTTGATTCTTATTCTCTCTTGACGCTTGCTCCTATTGTGCGTGATATTTTTGAAGTGAAAAATTTATTGTGTTGGGATAAAGTAAATATTGGACTTGGTCATTATTTTAGACGGAGACATGAATTTATAATGTTTGCAAGTAAAGGCAAACGTCCTTTAAATTCTAAAAGTATTCCTGATGTTTGGAAAATAAAAAGAGTTTCACAATCGCAATATCCAACACAAAAACCGACAGAAGTTTTTGAATTGATGTTAAAAGGAAGTGCTGACCAAGATTTTGTTGTTTGCGACCCGTTTCTTGGAAGCGGTTCGTCTGCGATTGCAGCGATAAAAGCTAATTGTAAATTTTTAGGCTGCGACATTTCAGAAAAATCTCTTTCCTTCTCAAAAGAAAGGGTCGAACAGTTTTTAAAAACAAATACAGATAAGTATCAAAAGTCATCGCTTTTAGGTGATGATGAAGCGATGACTAAATTATTTATGAATGGCAAATCTTAGTAAAACACGAACTGTATTTGCATTTACTTCTCCACGGACAATAGAAAAAATTATTCCTGAAATCCAGGTTCTCGTAGATTCTTTTGCTGGTAAAGAATGGAATACTCAAACTCAAATTGCTTTCTTTCATGAGTTGTTTAATTCCGAATTCTATGAAGGCGAAAAAATGCCTGATAATATTGCCCTTGCTGCAAGAGATAGAATTACAAGAGCACCTAAAGCTTTGGGTTTTGTTGATTTGAAGCCCAAAATTCAACTTACAGAAGTTGGTGAAAAATTATTGAGTGAGGTAAGAATCCATGAAACGATAGCAAAGCAACTTTTTAAATTTCAACTTCCATCTCCGTATCATAAAATTCCAGCTGATAAAGGTTTTGGTGTACGACCTTATTTAGAATTATTGAGACTTACAAAGGAATTAGGCAACTTATCGAAAACAGAGATTGCAATTTTCTTTGTGCAAATGACGCATCATAGTAAGTTTGATTCTGTGGTCGCTGCAATAAAAAAATTTCGTGAAGATGCTAAAAAGAATAAAGGCAATAGAAAGGCCTTTATTGAAGAAAGGTTCACAAAAGAAATCCTGAAAATTTATGCCGCAGATATCAAAGCCAATAATTTAAAAACTCGTGAAAGTGGTGATGCGTCTCTTGCTAAGTTTATAAAGACTAAAAGAAGCAATCACATTGATTATGCTGATGCTTTTATTCGTTATTTAAGAGCAACTCAACTTATTACATTTGATAAGAAAACTTTCAGAATGATTGTAGCACCTTCAAGGATTGCGGAAGTTGACTACATCCTAAAAAATGTTGATAGAAATGCCTTGCCGTATAAGACAGAAGCAGATTACAAAAAATATTTGTTTAGTCCTGGGTCTTTATTATTGTTAACGGATGATAGAAAATATCTTGAAAAAAAACTTTCAAAATTATCTGTCAAGTTTGATGTAAAAGCAAGTATTGATTCTTTAAAAGATTTATTAGAAGCGACTGAAAAGAAAATGATTTCTGTTGCCATACAACAAACAGAAGTGTTATTAAAAAATTATAAAGAGTTTGATGATGTTATTGATGTATTTGAAAAAATCACAAAAAAAGAAGTTCCTGATCCACCACTTTATTTGGAATGGAATATTTGGAGAGCTTTAGTTATGATGAACTATGCAAAAGAAGTCAAAGGAAACTTTGCAATAGATTTAGATGGAGTTCCTTTAAATACTGCACTTGGAAATATGCCTGATATTGAAGTTGAATATGACGGTTTTAAGGTCATTGTTGAAGTTACAATGTCAAGCGGAAATAAGCAGTATGAAATGGAAGGCGAACCTGTTGCCCGTCATTTTGGAAAAATTCAAAATAATTCTGCTGTTCCTGTTTATTGTCTATTTGTTGCTCCGAAGATTAGCGAGGGGGCGTTGGCACACTTTTTCAATCTTAACAGATTTAATACAAAAGTTTATGGTGGTAAAACAAGAATTGTCCCTATGAGTATGAGTCAGTTTATTGCTTTTGTAACCATTGCGAGAGATAAGAGTTTCAATCATTCAAAAATTCTCAAAACATACTTGGATTCAATGATAAAAAATAATCAGTCCGTTGATGATGAAACAATTTGGTCTCAACAAATTCATGATTCAATTCCTTTTTGGGTTAGTTAGGATTTTTAATTTAAGGCTCTTGTCTCTTCAACGCTGAGACTGTCTGTGGTTGGGTTGCAAACAGCGGCATGTTGTAAAAAAATAAAATTAAAATCGCTTTTATTTGTTCCTTTGCTGCAAACAGCAAGCATGTAAACTGAAATGGCTAACTTCAAATTTGTCATCTCAAATAAAATTGGGATCTCTGTTATTTATTCTTCTACTGGAAGTTTTGCAATTGAATCGCTGAAATAAATACTTTACAAAAAATAATATTTACAAAAGAAACAAAAGAATAAAAAGTTCCGACAATAGCGAATAAGTATTTTTTATTTTTTACTCTCTATTGATTATTATTTCCCTGTGGTGGGCCCGGAGGCATAGGAGGTCTGTTATTTTCCATCATCTTCGGAGGTTTATTTTCAGGATGAGGATCGCCGTGATGACATGTATAGCAGGTTACATATTTGAGCATATAACTTACTGCAGCTGTATCTGTAGGCATTACGAATTTGCCGCTGTCCATTGCTTCTGCTATTTGTTGAAAATCATTTTTATTGATATCAATATTCATCAACATCATTTTGCGTGCAATTTGTTTTTCAGGTTTTGCATCACTGGCAAAATCCATTTTCCTGGTTGCAGGGTCTCCTTCATGGCAATATGTACAATGCACTCCCAAAGAAGCAGTAAAAAAATGCATCACACTATCAAGACCATCTTTTGAAATATCTTTTGGTAAAATTTTTAGATTGTGAAATCCGGGTTGATGTAGAGTTGTAAAAGCCTGGAAGCCGAAAACGCAAAGTAAACAGCCTGCAATTACAATGATACTTTTTTTCATTTGTTAATGGTTTTGAGTACCGAAAGTATTAAATAATTTATTACGCTGTATAAAAATTATTAAGAGTGGTAAAATAAGTTTTTAACATTTTTAAATTAATGTGAATAAGTATATTACTGAAAAAGGTATTTGATATTTTATATTTGATTGAAAAAAATCCTATTCTTTAACCCTAAAAAATAACCTATTGACAGAAACGATCATTAACCTCGAAACCGTAAGTCCCATTGAATTTTTTGGAGTAAATAATGGTAAATTAGATATTCTGAAAAAGAAATTTCCCAGGTTAAAAATCCTCAGCCGCGGTACCCAAATAAAACTGAGCGGCGCTCCAGAACAAATTGAAGATGCGAGGGATAAAATAAACCTTGCCGTTCAATATTTGGAAAGAAATGGACAAATGAGTGAAAATTATCTCGAACAGATTTTAGGTGGCGACGATGAAAATGTCATTGACCATTTTATAGAAAAAAATCAGACAGACATTTTGGTTTTTGGTCCTCATGGAAAAAGCGTAAGAGCCAGAACTGCCAATCAGAAAAAAATGGTTCAGTCAATTGATAAAAATGATATAGTATTTGCCATCGGTCCGGCAGGAACCGGCAAAACGTACACTGCCGTGGCTCTTGCTGTGAGAGCATTAAAAAATAAACAGGTAAAAAAAATCATTCTTACAAGGCCTGCTGTGGAAGCAGGAGAAAATCTTGGTTTTTTGCCTGGTGATCTGAAAGAAAAAATAGATCCTTATTTGAGACCACTTTATGATGCGCTGGACGATATGATCCCCGCTGATAAATTGGGATATTATATGACTACACGCACGATAGAGATTGCTCCATTAGCGTATATGCGCGGACGTACGCTGGATAATGCATTTATCATTTTGGATGAAGCACAAAACGCTACGGACTTACAATTGAAAATGTTTTTAACAAGGATAGGCGCCAGCGCCAAAGCAATCATAACCGGCGACATCACACAAATTGATCTTCCGCCAAAAGTAAAGAGCGGTCTTGAAAAGTCAGTAAGAATCCTTAACAATATTGATGGGATTGGCCATGTGGTTCTTGATGAGGAAGATGTAGTAAGGCACAAACTAGTAAAAGCGATTATCAAGGCGTATGATAAGGAAAAATTAAAAGAATTAGAAGATCTAAAATGATCCTTTTTTTTATAAAACGTGATTGAAATAGAATATCCGATCTCTTCGTTTTACCCGGTAAAGAATAAGTGAAAATTTTGCTAAAGAAATTTTACATTTGTTTTCTAAATCACGAAAAATTTATTTATGAAAAAATATTTATTATGGGGAGCTACAGCATTTGTGATGATTCTGTCGGGCTGCCATTCGGGCGAAGGAGGTAATCCTAAAGAAGTGCTCAGCCAATTTTTTAATGCCCTTTCTAAAAAGGATGTTACCCTGGCAAAAAAATATGCAACTAAAGACAGTGAAGGAATGTTGAACATGATGGAAATGGGCATGAAAATGAGTGGCAATGTGCCAAATGACCATGCTGATAAGATGTTTGAAATGCTGCAAAACGTACAAATGGACGATCCTGTGATAAATAGTGATAAGGCTACTATCAATGTAAAAGACAAAACATCCGGTGAGAATACCGATTTTGTTTTGAAAAAAGAAGATGGCAGATGGAAGGTCGCATTTGACATGGCAACATTATCGGAAATGGCCAATGAAAAAATGAAAGAGCATGGTATGGGAAATATGGACATGGATAGTATGAATCAGCAGATGAACGGAGCAATGGATAGTATGAACGCTGCAAATCCGGAGATGAAAGATAAAATGGATCATGCAAGAAAAATGATGGACAGTGCCAAAAATATGCTTGATAAAATGGATAAAAATGCTAAATAATTTCTGAAATTTATTTTATAGAACACCTCCACCTGGGGTGTTTTTTTTATTTACTAATGAAAGATATTTACCTTCAATTTTTAAAATGAAAGAAATGAAAAATGTTTTGATCCTGTTGGCAGTCGTTACAATTATTGTTTCCGCATGTAATAATTCGGGTATGGTTGATAAAAGTGATCCATTGATATCTGGCCGCGGCTTTATAGAAGCATCTTTGAAAGGGGATTATATAAAGGCAGCTAATTATTTACTGAAAGACAGTACCAATATGGAATATTTTGAAGGGCTAAAACATTTTAACCGTAAAATGAGTCGCGAAGACCGGCATGGATATTCTGAAGCGAATATTATCATTGATTCTTCTATCAGTAAATCCGATTCTGTTGATATCATTTATTATACCAATACATACAGAAACCAACCCACCAAACTAAAAATGGTAAAACATAATAAGGAATGGCTTGTGGATTTTAAATATACATTTGGCGATAATTAATAAATTATTTTTGAAAAAAAATTGTTAGAATGAGAATTCTGTTAACAATCGGACTTGGAAGTTTTATTGGCGGCATCGCGCGATATCTTATCACTTTGTTGATTCAAAATAAATTTATCTCTACTTTCCCCTATGGAACATTAGTGGTAAATATTACAGGATGTTTTTTAATCGGCCTGGTTTACGGATTAAGTGAAAAAGGAAACATCAATGTAGAATGGAGGCTTTTTTTAGCGACAGGGATTTTGGGGGGCTTCACTACTTTTTCTTCATTCTCCAATGAAACAGTAAGCATGCTGCGTGATGCTCAATACTTGCAGGCATTTTCGTATATCGGATTTAGTGTTATTATTGGACTTGCAGCTACTTTTGGCGGTATTTCATTAATAAAATATTTGTAAAATGGTAAATGATCCGAATGCAAAATTGCTTCGTATTTTTCTGGGCGAATCAGATAAATACCACCACCAGCCCCTGTATGAAACAATTGTTTTTGAAGCAAAAAAGCAATTACTTTCCGGTGCAACGGTTACACGAGGCATTATGGGGTTTGGTCCAAACAGTAAAATTCATACAGCCAAGCTTTTTGATATTTCAACTGACCTGCCGGTAATAGTGGAGATAGTGGATACCATTGATAAAATAAATTCGTTTGTTGAAACTGTCGAAAGACTTTTTGAAGAATCAAAAGCAGGCGGACTGATTACTATTGAAAAAGCAACAGTAATAAGGTACCAATCGGGGAAGTAAGAAGTAGCTGTCAGATAATCAGCTATCAGGAATGAGCTATCAGCAATGAGCTGTCAGTAAGCAAACAAATATTATAGATTTCTATTCCACTAATAAACAATTCAACCTTCAACCATTTATTATGTACATACTACATCCCTGGCATGGCGCCACTTTTGGAGAAAAAGCTCCACAGACTGTGAATGCTCTTATTGAGATACCTCAAGGCTCCAAATCTAAATATGAAATAGATAAAAAAACAGGGTTATTAAAATTAGACAGGGTTATTTATTCATCGTTTCACTATCCTGTTAATTATGGATTTATCCCACAAACATTAGGAAAAGACGGCGATCCGCTTGATATTTTAGTAATGTGCACAGAAGCGATCCAGCCGCTGTGTCTTGTAGAAGCTTTTGTGATTGGCAATATGCAGATGATTGACGCAGGACTCATAGATGATAAAATAATCGCAGTAGCCGCGAAAGATCCCGGCGTAAATTATATAAAAAGCCTCAACGAAGTACCGCCTCATATTTTCAAAGTGCTGAAGAATTATTTTGAACAATACAAAGTATTGGAAAATAAAAAAGTAGAGATCAATGATTTCCAGGAAAAAGAAGTTGCATTTGACATCATCAATGAATCCATCAAATTTTATAAAGAGAAATATCCGAAGTAGATTATATTTCTTCCTATTCCTTTCATTCTTTCAAAAACTCTCAAATTATTGGGGACTTAATCTTTACAGTAAACAAACAAATAATCTGAATTTATATTTAGGCTAACTCTGATGCATAAACGAAAATAAAGAAAAATCAGGGAAAATGTATTTCCTTCTTTTTATGAAAAAAATCAGGTAACTATTTTGCTCTTATGATTGAATAAGCCTTTAGCTTACTGTCATTAACAGCAGCTAAAAGAATTTTTTTCTTTTTAACAGAGATTACCTTCAGATCCCTTACGTCTCCATCTATTATCAATCCACTTGAAACGGGTGATACAGGGTTAAACTGACCTTTCCCATTTCCTGTCAAAAGCATTCCATAAGATGCATCATAACGACCAGGTTTTACATTAGCCTGGTATTCGTTTCCTGCAAGGATAATATCATCGTTTCCATCACCGTTTACATCTGTACAAACAATAGCATTCACAGGAGCTTCCTGTGCGATCAACGGAAAAGGATGAAAAGTAAAATGATCTTTACCATCATTTTCAAACCATCCACTCCTGGGCTCGCTGCATTTAAGAACTATCGCACCATCCATCATTTCTTTGGTAAATATCTCATCCATCGTTGCCTTTGCAAAAGAACTATTCGTCACAAATCTATTTTTTATCAAAGGCATTTGCTGTGCCCACTCATATAACGATATGCCAGGCGATAACTTATAGTTACCATCATTATCTTTTATATAATAACATAAAATATCATCAATAGTCCCATTATGATCAAAATCTTTTGCGATTAATTCTGCGGGTTGTTGCGCATTGATATGATAAGGATTATTTAAGCCGATGTTTCCTGCTACAATATCGGGTTTGCCATCGTGATTAATATCGGTAACGGCAAGGCTTCTCCATAATCCCGGGTAGTTTTGTAATCCCGTCTGATCTGTTATTTCAGTTAATGTTTTTCCGTTGTTTTTAAAAATCCGTATAGGCATCCAGTCGCCTGCAATAATCAAATCCGGTTTTTTATCATGATCAAGATCAACCCAGGCTGCAGAATTTATAAGTCCTATATTTTCCAATGCCGGGCAAACAGAAGCCGTTACATCAATAAATTTTCCATGATCTTTTCGCAAAATATAACTCCGCGGTGGAATAGGATAGGTTCCTAGCGCAACCCTTCCGCCAATAAAAATAACCTGGTCTCCATCTCCGTCAAAATCAGCAACTGCAATGCATTTAGCCGGAGTTCTTATAAGTGGTGAAAATGCCGAATCATCAAATTTAAAATTCCCTTTGCCATCATTCAGATATAAACGAGGGCGGTAAAATGAAGAGGTAATTTCAAATTCGCTGCTACCACCAGCAATAAGAAGATCAGGATATCCATCGCCGTTTGCATCGAAAAAAATGCTTTGCATATCTTCTTCATATTTTGTACCGGTAACCAAATCTTTACTTTTGAAAGTGCCATCCTTTTGTTGAATAAATATTTTACCGGATTGTTTAAACGCGCCTCCGATAAAAAAATCTTCCAGCCCGTCATTATTCACATCTGCGGTACTAATAAAAGGACCTTCCTGTGAATACTTTTGTTGAATCAATGGTTGAAATCCATAATCGAAAAAAGGAGTTTCTTTATGCTGAAAATCGGCTTTTATCTTCTCTGTTACATCTGTAAAAAAAGAATCAGTAACGGGGGTAGGTTTTTTGTAATCTGCAAGTGCATCTTTATAATTTACCTTTAGTATTTTGTTGACACCGGGATGAACTATCACCTGCATTTTTTCATCTGGCCATACAATCTTCAAAGAATCAGGTTTCATTTTGCCAAACCCAAAATGGAGCCGGTTATCAACAGTTGATAAATAACCTCTTACAGGATATTCTTCTACCATTTGTTTGTGGCTGTCACAATAAGCATACACGATAGTTCCGAGACCGTCTCTGTTCAATGAATCTCCAATTAATTTAATAGTAAGGTAATTATTGCGTTTGATGGTATCTTCATTCCTGTCAATATCATTCCGCATTATGAATGCATTGCCATTGATATTATTTGTGACGATGTCAAGGTTTCCATCGTTATCGAGATCTACATAAGCAGCGCCATTTGAAATAGATGTTTGATCTATTCCGGCTTGTTTTGAAACATCTTCAAATGTAAATCCTCCTTTATTAATATATAAATAATTGCGGAGTGGTACAGACCCTAAAGCAGTGAGGTGATCCCTTAAAATTTTCTGCTGTCCGGGATCGTTTTCGGGAATGCCGGTTTCCATGGCTAGTTGATGCCTGTATTCAAGAAAATCCAGGTTAGTAGGATCTCTTCCCAATCCATTGGTAATGTGTATATCTTTCCATCCGTCATTATTCAGATCGGCTATCAAAACACTCCAACTCCAGTCAGTTTCGGCTATACCTGCCATGTACCCTATTTCACTGAAGAAAGGTTCTTCACGGTTATTGATCTGTCTGACACCATTATTTAACTGAAGCATATTGTGAACGTATTCTGGTTCGTACCCTTTATTAATTTCTGTTTGGTGACGTGAATCGCTTAAAAATGAATACATCATTTTTTTACGTTCGTTAGTTTCAGGCTGCATATCAAGAGTAATGAGATCCGGGAGGTCATCATTGTTTATATCTGCTGCATCAGTACCCATACTGGAATAACTTTGATGTTTTATTGCTGAAGCAATACAATTAGTAAAAGTTCCGTTTTTGTTATTAATCCATAAAAGATCATTCTTTATATAATCGTTTGCGACATAAATATCAGGGTAGCCATCACCGTTAAAATCACTAACAACTACGCCCAACCCGTCACCATCTTCTATGATTCCTGCCTTTTTAGATACGTCTTTAAATACGGGATGATCCATGCCCGGTGGAGTTCCTTCATTATGATATAATTTATCACCTGCAATTGCATTACTGTCTATTATATTATCCCGCAATTCATTAGGGCGATTATCGGTCAAAGTATGATTGAGCAGGTACATATCCATTCTGCCATCTTTATCATAATCTAAAAAAACAGCCTGGGTAGAGTAGGAGGTATCATCAAGCCCATATTCAGCGGCTTCTTCCTTAAAGGTGAGATTATGCTGGTTGATGAATAAAAGGTTTTTTCTTTTGGAGCCCGGTACCTTACCTGACACGCAAACATAAATGTCTGGCCAGCCATCGTTATTAATATCAATCACACTTACTCCGGTGCACCATGAGTTAGTTGATACTCCGGCCTTTTTGGTGATATCTTCAAAATGAAAATTTCCTTTGTTGATGTAAAGCCTGGAGCTTACCTGGTTTCCTGCAAAAAAAATGTCTTCTAATCCATCATTATTAAAATCACCGATCCCAACTCCTCCGCCCATATAAGTATATTCATTTACAAACATGTTTAAGGAATCATTTTCTACAATTGTATTTTTAAAATCAACGCCCGTTTCTGATGCGTGGAGAAAACTAAAATAAAGTCCTTCCTTTTTCTTTGGCGTAGTACATGAAATTATATTTATCAAAAGGATTAAAGCAGGTATGATAATTTTTTTCATAAATAAAAAAATAGGGAAAGAATTATTGATGATGCTTTTCTGCTAAAATTAAAGATCTATAAATTTAAGCATCAATATTCATTTTCAGATAGAAAAATAAGTAATTCTAAAATTGATCAGACATATGAAGAAATAACTAATTGCCAAATCATTTAGATAACCGTTCTCTATCTATAAAATATTTTTTTATTTTTTATCTGAAATAAGATAAATAACACTTAGTGGAGGTAAATCAATCTTAATAGTACCAGTAAGTGGAGCCGAGTATGCCTTGAGAGTTGAATAATTAAGCGGTCCACCTGTTGCAGTAGAAGTGCCTGTTCCATTCACATAAACCTGGCCGGAAAATGGAGGATTGTCGGTCCCTCCTGTCAGAATATACCAATAGTATTTGGTGCCGGCAGGGAAATGCTGAAAGTCAATGGAAACGGTATGGGTTAAAGAACCGGAGTTAATGAGAACAGTGCCGGCCTGTCCTGAAGAAAAGGTAGATGAATAAGTAGTGATGTCATTATTGGATCTTTTCAAGGTATCATAAACCATCCTGTCTCCAAAAAATTTCTGAAAATAGTAAAGATAAAAAAATGAAGGACGTGGATTCCATAACGGGGCGCCAGGTTCATCACCTATATTAAACATGCCCTGATCATCTCCATTTGCATAACCATTTGCAATATCCCAACGACTGGCTTCGCCAAAATTATTTTTAATTATTGAGCCAATTGTTTTAGCAGCATGAATCCCGGAAATATAAGAAACGTTTTGTTTTGAACCGGTAGCCTGTATATTCCATTCTGTGAATGCTATTGGTTTAAGGCCCACACCAGCAGCATTAAGCTGCTGAGTAATATAAGACATTACTGATGTAGGAACCGCATCAGCAGTACTTAATATATCAGATACAGATGAATTAGTTTCATAAGCTGTAAAATAATCATGTACAATAAAAAAATCAGCTGCCGAACCAGCATTCTGTAAAACGCCCTGGTTCCATGTTTGAATAGAAGTATAAGCTCCGGAATAAGGCGCTTCCTGGTATAATGTGGCGCCAATATAAATTGTAGCACCGGTTTGCTGAGCCGCTGCTCTCATTGAATCTGCAAAGACTTTAAACTGTGTACCATATAAAGCACCGGTGATAATCGCAGGTTGGCCATCTTTATTGGCAGTTTGGTCTATATTATAACCGGCTTCCCAGTTGCCATAACTTTCATTTCCTATTTCCCAGTATTTAGTTTTGCCATTATCATATCTTACCCAGTCTGCTGCCAGGTGTGCAGCAGCAGCTACAGGATCAGCACCGGTTCCATATCTTGCATAACCATAATTGATTGTAATAATTCCTGTACTATTTGTTTGAGCTAATAAATTGTAATAATTAGAAAGTGAAAAAGTCCACGAAGCGGTATTTCCACCATACCAATAGCCAGCAGCACTTGAAGCGCCAGTTGCATCAAGAAGATTTGCCGGAGCATCGGCAGGTGCCGGATTAGCATCAGTGCCATTCCAGAAATACACATCGCTTATACTACCACCAGGTCCACGAATGATATTTGGGGAAAGGTCTTTGAGATATTGCATTAAAGCTGGTTGATTTACCATCTGCCCTGACCAAAGGTTAGAATTATTGCCGAAAACATAAGGAGGTACTTTAACTAATACTTTATTAACATCTATAGTTAAGGAGTCAGTTACATTTTGAGTAGATGCAACACCTTGTTGTATATCCGGAGCAGTGAAAGTTCTTGGCATCCATGCACTTTCAAAAAAACCAACCGTAGCCGGAACAGGTGGATCTGTTGGATTGTATGTTGAATCTACTTTTGGTGGATTTGTATTTCCATTATTTCCCCCTTGGTCCGGTGTAGAACTATTTTTTTTACACGCTACAAGCGAGAATAAAGAAAACAGAATTAGAATAAGAATTTTTTGTTCTTTTACTGTGTTTTTCATAAGTTTCTAAGACAAATAATTATTGTCCTTTTACAATTCTTACATTATCAATCGCAATATTTATAGTATTTGCCGGGATGACGGTACTACTCTCATTATTAAGAGCGAAGCACAAGGCAGTTGACGTAAAATTAGCGAACGTTGACGCGTGTGATCCCCCCGTTGGGAATGAACCAAGATCCCATGCATTATTATCTGAGTTTGAACCACCTGTTAGTGTTACAAATTGAGTAAGTGGTATAGTAACAGTTACCCATCCTTCAGGCTGATATTTGTTATTGGGGGCAGTTTCCCATGGAGCATATCTGGCCAAATAATCATGCCATGCATACCAATCGCCCATCATTATCCACAAAGCGCCAGAACTCCATGGATTCTTAACATAAAGTTCGAACTTCAAAGAATAGCCCTGAATGGATGTGGAAGTATTAGTAACCCATGGCACGTTGTTCAATTGAATGAAACCAGGATTTCCTTGGCTGCCAACACCGCTATTCTTACTCATTGGACTTGATTGTAAAATAAACGCTGCCGCACCTGTTCCTCCAGGATAAGTAGTTGCATTTGTAGCTGCATTGGCATAACCTCCTGTCCAGCCTAAAAATCCAGTATTGTCAGTCGTTGAATTTTGATTTTCGAACGTGCTAAGATATCCTGGAGAAGGGTATGTAAGATAAGTGTCAAAAAGCTGAGGTGCCACAGCAACTCCCAAACCACCCGATACTCTAAGTGAATCTGGTGCCGTAATGCCCGAGGGTACAGTAACTGAAAACTGTGTAACTCCTATGGCTTGAATATTCGTGCCCAATAAGCCACCAGGAAAAATTACTGTATCTATACCAACGAAATTGGTACCTGTAAATGTGATAATTGTACCTGCTGCTCCATTTTCATTAGACACTGACGTAATGGTCATGGGAGGAGGATAGGAATAAGCCGCGTTGCCAAAGGTACAGTAAACCCGCAGTGAATCTTTAATTGCAGATCCTGGTGGAATTACAGCGATTATTTGTGTACTTGTTTTATTTACTGTATAAGAAAGAGCAGTATCCGGTGCGCCAGGTATTGGGAAAGTAATTTTTTGAATACCTGTAAAATTATTTCCGTTAATATAAACAAGTGTACCGCTATTATCAAAAGAAATGGAATTTATACTTGGAGGGGGTAAATACAAAGAAAAAGTATAAGTTGCGGTTCCATGATTGGTGACAACCTTAATAGTGCTTGGCACATTAGGGTCAGTTGCCACAGTTTGGGCGGTAGAAGGAATAATAATTATAATGTTGGAGTTTGTTGCATATACAGGATTGAAAAAAGCTGAGGTATCGTTGAAATACACCGCCTGAAGCCCACCTAAGTTGCTTCCCTGGATTACGATTTCTGTGCCCGGGACTGCTTTTGTAAATGTACTATCTCTTTTTGTGGAATCTACCAATCTTACTCCACTAATTAACGGTTGCCCAGAACCAGAATCATTTTTCTTACAGGAAAATAATACTGAACCTGAAAGAACCGCAAAGAATAATAATTTTTTCATAAAGTTTTATTTAAGATCGTTCTCAATATGTTAATTTACTAAAGTCAAAAGGAACCGGCGGTAATGTTAAGTTGGGCGCTACCAACAATTCAACTTCTGGATAAGGAAGATCTGCTGTGGCAGGGGTTATTGTATAATAGTGCGGGCCTATAGCTGCAGGGTTTGTTGCATCATCAAGATAAGTAACAAACATATTTCCTCCATTATAGGTAAGATTATAGACGCCCCTATTTTGAGTATTAAAATAATTCATAGCATTAGTAGGATCAAAATAATACCAGGTCTTCCAATCATACCAGGCTTGGCCTTCAAAGGCAAATTCTATCTTTCTTTCCAGCGTGAGATCGGCATAAGTAACTGAAGCCTTTGGAGCAATACCCGCACGGATTCTTACCGCATTATAATACTTCAAAGCTTCCGGATCGGAGGTAGATGCATTACTTCCAAGAATAGCATCGGCGTAATCCAAATAAACTTCTGCAAGCCGAAACATGTAGGTGCCGATATTTTCATTTTGCTGGCTACCCAGCCCCCCATTATCTGCGGGTGAACCAATTACATATTTTTTCACAAAAGCATGGTTATTCCCGTAATAGGACCCTGTGTCAACAGGTGATGTTATGGGAAGACCTGTCACCGAGTTCGTAGCAGTATTAAATAAGGTGGTATCTACTAACCATCCGCCGTTAGCCGTATTTATGTCGGGATAAAACGAATTAGGCATGAATAACGTAGCTCTTCTACGCATCGTATCTGCAGCATTCGCAGGATCTAAATAATATTGAATTAAACTTGGAGAAGCCCCAAAAGCGCCACCCCAGCCATCCCCTGTTTGGGTAATTTTCGTATCATAAGCCAGGTTAGCCTGCATGTGGTTTTGAGATTGATAATTACCGCTGGGAACCCAAAGTAACCCGAACAGACATTCAGGCGGTACCTTAGTACCGCTAAAAGCAGAACTTGTAAAAAGATCGTAATAACTGGGATCTAATATTAATCCGCTATTATTGCAAACATCACCCAAATAAAATTTTGCACTATCCAGGTCTGACTGGGCACGTTGGCCGCCTGACTGACCTAAGCCTGACCTTACCAGGTAGGCACGTCCCAACATGCCTTCTGCGCTCCATTTAGTAATACGACCAGGCTGAAGTGGTGTTGGAGCAAGATGGTTCATAGACCATGTAAGATCAGAAATAATAAATTTCCAAACATCGGCCAGGTTATTCCTTTGGATAGAGGTATCACCTAACTGTGTTGTATTGTTATAAATAATAGGAACTGCTCCCCAATCCAATGCCAGGTAATAGTAAGCTGCTGCACGAATAAAATAACATTCAGCAAGTCCTGAGTTTTTACCCGTTTCGGTGGCACCATGGCCTGCATTTTTTATATTATATGCTACGACATTGGCATTAGCTACCACAGACCAAAGGGACTGGTAAGCACTTTGCAATGCGCCGCTGGGATCAGTAGAAGTAACCGTAAAACTAAGATAGGATCCCCTTCCATTATAGTTATCTGAAGTACTGTTACCACCCATAATGTCTCCAATGTATTGTAGTGAGGTTCCATTATACCCTCCCCATGCAACGTTGTAAAGAGGGCCGGTGCCATTCAAAACATCCCCATCACTTTGATAAAATGTACCAGCAGTGGGAGAACCCAGAGGTGGGCGATTTAAATAGTCTTTCTTGCACGATTGCATAACAAACATAGCAAGCATTAAAATTGTTATGGCGGTTATATTCTTTCTCATTATTAGAATTTTTTTTATTAAATGATTTTATCAGAAATCCAAACCAATGCTAACCGTGTAAGACCTTGAAGGAGGATACCTTCCTTCATCCATTCCTGCCAGGTTAAGGCCTCCATAATTATACATGCCTACTTCCGGATCATATCCTGTATATTTAGTAATGGTGAACGCGTTTTGCACTTGGAACGTTGCCAGCACGCCCCTTAAAACATGAGTTTTTAAAAGATATTTTTCCGGAACCCTATAGCTTATCCTGGCATTTTTCAGTTTTAGATAAGACCCATTTTCAACATTCCATTGAGAAATCCTGTTATTACCATTGGCATCTACAAAGGCATTCGGAATATTATATCCTGGGTTAGTAAGTGTTGCCGTTAATGCATCTGCGGGATTTACACTACTTGGTTGTGCAAAATTGGTAGCGCCCTGGAAATGATTATTATACGGACCGGTTCCCTGCGGGATGAATTCATATTGATATTTTGTAAGATTTAATATTTGATTACCATAAACTCCGGTGAAAAATAAATTTAGTTCAAATCCTTTATAACTAAAGGTACTCGTAAAATTATAAGTGAATTTAGGCCATGGATTACCAATGATAGTTCTATCATTTTGATCTACATACCCATCGTTATTTATGTCTTTATATTTGATATCACCAACCCATGATCCGGAGGTAGGATCAACAATCAAAGGACTCTTATTGGTCGCGGATCCAGTTTGTATCGCATGGCCTTCGATATCTTTATAATTCTGGAAAAGCCCTTCGGCTATATAACCTGTGATCATACTTAAAGGTTGACCTGCCTCAGTGATAAACTGAGCCTGCCTGTTATTGGTCTGATCATAGTATTGAATGTTTATCGGGGAAACTACTTTTAACACTTTATTTTTATCTATTGAGAAGTTAAATCCGGTTTTCCACTGAAAGTCTTTATGTGAAATATTTACTGTATTTACCGTAACACCCATTCCCCTATCTTCCATATTTCCATAATTAGTTTCCGGCCAGGTTAACTGACCGCCATAGCCACCACTAACGTAGCCACCTAAATATTCCGGCCCGGTTGCTGGCAGTATCAGGTTGGATATTTGCTTCAAGTAAGCATCTGCAATCACTTCTATTCTATAATTTAACATGTGAAGATCAAGTCCTATGTTTTTAGATTTGTCTTGTTCCCACTTCAGATTTGGATTTGGAAAGTTGGCAGGAAGAAATCCTGTACCCCATACAGTAGGACTAGCATATAAGTTGGAATAAATTGCGCCTCCGGATCCTGCATTTCCGGATACACCATATTCTGCCCTTAACTTCAGGTCATTGATAAAGGTTATATTCCGCATAAATTTTTCATCAGATACTTTCCAGGCAACTGATACAGCCGGAAATGTTCCCCAACGGTTATTAGGGCCAAAATTGGAACTACCATCTTTTCTAACTACAAACTGCGCTATATATTTATCGTTATAAGTATAGTTCACCCTTGCAAAATAGGATTCACCGGCACCGTCTCCTCTATAGCTTGAACCCGGAGACGATAAAGGATCAGCAACGCTGAGCTCCTGAACAGATGTTGTTGAATAGTTTTTGCCGGTAGCACTTAATCCCTGGTAAGCGGAGTAAGTAGCTTCATGGCCTACCATTGCAGAGATTTGATGCTTTTGAATGTTAAAATCATATTGCACTCTCGAGTTCAAAGAAAGCCAATAACTATTACTGCTGCCACGGCTCCCTGAGGTAGGCGCACTTTGATAATATTGACCAAGTGTGTAGAAAGGGTTGAACTGGAAATTATTATTAAAAGTATAGTTTCCATTTACTTCTGTGTGCCATAATAATCCTTTGATTGGTGTGACATCCATATTTAGTCCTCCAATTAAACCAAAAGAAGTATTGTAATTATTATTGAGATTAGCAATGGCTACCGGATTTGTGACAGCATATTGAGCCTGAGCTGCATTTGCCGGTCCACCATAGGACCCATCAGGATTCTTTACAGGAATAGTGGGGTTCTGAGACAAAGCCAGGTTGACTATGCGGCCCTGGAATGTGTTTACTTTTTCGTTGGTACCAAAAGAACTCAGGTTGGTCCCGAATTTCAGCCATTTTGTTGCCTGGTTAGTAAGATTTAATCGTATAGAACCTCTTTTAAAACCTGAACCAGCCGCCACTCCATCCTGGGACAAATAATCACCAGATAAATAAAAAGTAGTTTTATCGGTACCACCACTTAATGAAAGCGTATATTTTTGCATCAATGTTGGGTTGAATAATGCTTTCTGCCAGTCAGTGCCGGCGCCCAAAATAGATGGGTCTCCCAGTTCAGGGGGTTCTACACCTACCAAACCATACTTTTGCAATTTAGCAATGTATATGGCATATTGCTGCAAATTCATTACCGGCAATTCTTTTGGTCGTTGCTGAAATGTTTGTGAAGAAGAAAAATTGACTCTGGTATTACCTGCCTTACCCTGTTTGGTAGTAATCATTACTACTCCATTAGCGCCGGCAGCCCCATAAATAGAGGTAGCCGCGGGACCTTCGAGGATACTTATATTTGCTATATCATCAGGGTTAATTCCTGACAGTTCGTTAGCTTCGCCGGAAGCAACATTATATTGGCCTCCTGTAGGTGCACTGGGCCTTATTTGTACGCCATCTATAACATACAAAGGCTGGTAATTACCAGTTATGGTACTAATACCCCTTATGATAACTGTAGAACCGGCACCCGGAGCTCCGCTAGGACTTGACACATATACATTTGCTGCTTTTCCCTGTAATGCATCATCAAGTGTAGTGTTTACTGTCTGGTTCAGGTCCTTTGAAGAAATAGTTTCAACAGCACTACTTAGATCAGATTTTTTTGTTGTGCCATAACCAATGACAACTACATCCTGCAAATGGCTAAAGTCTTCAGTTAACGGAAAATTAATTTTGTTGAGTCCTTCAGAAACAGTGATTTCTTTTGGCTTATATCCTACAAAAGTAACAACGAGGGTTTCACCTGTTTTGGCCATAATTGAATAGCTGCCATTTTCACTGCTTGTTACTGAATTCCGGGTACTTCGTACTGTAATCGTAGCGCCAACAATAGGCGAACCAGTAACACTTGAAATGATGGTGCCTTCAATTGTCCTGGCTGTTTGCTGTGCAGCAACCTGTGAGACAAAAAAAATGGAGATCATCACAGAAAATATAAGTTTGATTTTTCCGGCTGAAATATTTTTTCTCATAGTAAAGTAATTAGTGGAATATTAAAAAAGTATAATTAATTATTTGTTTTAGCAATGGTATTATAAAGAACAGCAATCTCCCACAATAAACAGGTCAAAAAAAGAAAAAAATAATTCTAAAACTTATGAATAATTTTTAGAAATAATGATTAAAAATTTATTTTTTTCTATTAATGAATAACTTCAAAACAAAGCTAAATGAACTTATTTTCTATTACTGATACTTTTTTATCTTATGTTAATTCAAATTTGCATTTACCAAGCGTTTCGAAGTGCTAAAGTAGGGATTTTTATTTAAATGTAAACGTTTACATGTTTTTTTCTTGGAAAATATATTTTAACTGCCTATCCCTTTCGGTCAAGTAAAAATTTATAATTTTGCTGCATGAGTATTATTGAGCAATACCCGAGACATTTTCAAGAATTCCTTGCACAATTCAAAAACGAGAATGACTGTTGGGATTATATATTTCAAATA
>DATCFT010000081.1:0-79780 GCA_036509335.1 Hanamia sp. | reverse complement strand
AAAGTACCTGGGAGAAAATCGGCTGTCCGAGATAATTTGTAATTTTATCCATATTAATTATGTTGGTGGTACAACAAGATTAATAAAAAGGGGTGGATTTTTCCCACCCCCTTTACTTAAATTTTATCTCGGACAACAATAATTTTTAATCTAAATTTATTCATAAAAAGGAGTTTGTTTTAAATGTTTTTTTTTATTTTGCCTGTTTACTTTCTCTTCATCAATGGTATGTATAGTATTTTGTTTTTCTTTTTTTGAAATAGAAGTTAGATGAACAAAAAACTTTTTCATTTCTGCAAGTTCTTCATCGGGCATATCTTCCACACCTACCCGAATGGCTGGCAGCCAGCAGTTCACCCAGTTTGTGCTGACGAGCAATGGTATCTTTATTTTGGGCATGTTGAATGATGAAAAACATCAAAAAAGTTACAATGGTAGTACCCGTATTAATTACTAATTGCCGCGTATCCGAAAATTTAAAAACAGGCCTGGTAATCGCCCGGATAATTACAATTACGATTGAGGCAATAAATGCATAAACACTTCCGGTAGCTTTTGTAGTCGCAGAAAACAGGTTGAAAAAATGAGAAAGAAAAGATCCTTTTTTATTTCTGTTGGATTTATTTTTATTGTTCTTCATTATTTTTAAAAATGGATTTTAGAAACCGGTGAAAAAGACAGGGAGATGGATTTTATAGCTAAAATATTATGCCAAAATATTAAACTATTAAAAAACGATAAAAAATCCGAAAGCGTCCATGGACCAAAGGACACCCGAAATCTCATATAAAATTCTTCCTCATTTTGGGTAAATTCTTCCTCATTTTTTTTAAAAATTCTTGCGTAGTAAATAGGTGTAACTGGTAAAACGAAGTATGGTAAAGCGTTACAGAATTTTCTTTTATATTATATATTCTTGGCAATGTATTTTATCTTTATTCATTGTGTTTAACATCAATTATTTTTAAAAATTAAAAAATTAAAATTATGAATTCAGGAAAAGTATTAGCAAGCGTATTAGCAGGCGCCGCAGCAGGTATCGTTTTAGGTATTTTATTCGCCCCGGATAAAGGGACTGAAACAAGAAGAAAAATAGCCGAAAAAGGATCAGATATGGCAGGAAATGTAAAAAGTAAATACAACGAATTTGCCGAAACCATTTCTGATAAATATGACGCCGCAAAAGAAAAATTATCCCAACTTGTTTCGGAAGGAAAAGATATGGGCAAAGATATGGTAAGCCAGGCAAGGGAAAAAGCAAATGATATGAAGAATGATGTCAGAAACCCTAAACCTATTACATCATAAGATTTGTTTATTTTTAGCCTGATAGAAATACAAACTTGCCCGGTGATAAATGATAAATATTATGAAAAATGGAAAGTAAAACAACCGATGTGGAAGAATTATTTAATAAGTTGAAAGAATACATTGAAACCACTGCTGACCTGTTTAAATTGAAAGGCATCAAAAAAGCATCTGGTTTCTTTTCCACTTTCGCTGTTACAGTTATTTTTTCTGCGCTTTTGTTCCTGATAATAATGTTAGCCAGTATAGGATTTGCATTACTAATAGGAACGTGGCTAGGCAAAACGTATTATGGATTTTTTGTGATGGCAGGTGTTTTTATTATCATCGGGCTTGTATTGTATTCCCGTAGAAATAAATCAGTAAAAACGACGGTAAGTGACAGGCTGATAAAGGAATTATTTGATAATTGAGGAAAATAAATTTATACTTAAATGAGTAATGCAGATACAAAAGAAGAAATACTGGAATCTATTTCTAATACTTCCGATCTCAACGCTGCTATCAAAAGACTGGAAAGAAAAAAGATGCTGATGGAAGAAGACCTGAAAGATCATTTTCATGAACTTCTTGAAAATTTAAAACCCGCCAATATATTAAAAAACACCTTGCATGAAGTTCAGGAATCTGTTCCCCTGAAGAATAATCTTCTAAAAATTGCCCTTGGCCTGGGTGCCGGATATTTCTCCAGAAAAATGATAGTTGGAAAATCTGCCGGACTCGTTAAAAAAGCTTTGGGAACCGTATTGCAATTTGGTATAACTCAGTTTGTAGCAAAGAAGGATAATGGGGTTGATAATAATAATTACGACCCACAGCCAAAAAAGAGAAACCTTCTTAAGAGAATCCTTTCTATTTAATTTTCTCCTCTAAAATATTGCTTATTTATTTTTTTGGGTTTTAGAATTTTGATAAAATCAAATCACATATTTATCAAATTTTGCCGATGTCTGGTCTCCTCCATGAGAGTCCTTTGGACTGACCAACAGCATAAAAAATTAAAATCTCTATTATTTATTTGTTTGCTGCCGTCTGGTCTCCTCGATAATTCTTAATTCTCAATTCTTAATTCTTAATTCTTCCTAATGTAATTTATATTTGGATTGAGCTATATTCATTTCAAATAAATTTGTCTATGAAAAAATTATTTTACATCATTCCCTTTTTATTTTTTGGACAAAATATCACTGCCCAAAAGATTCAAATTCTTACCGACAGTATTCATTCTTCAATACGTGGATTAAGTGTGGTGGATAATAATATTCTTTGGGTAAGCGGCAGCAATGGAACTGTAGGAAAAAGCCTTGATGGGGGCAAAACCTGGAAATGGATGATCGTAAAAGGCTTTGAAAAGACCGACTTTAGAGATATCGAAGCATTTGATAAAAAAACTGCTGTCATCATGGGAGTCGATGAGCCGGCATATATTTTAAGAACAAAAGATGGAGGTGAAAACTGGAGTGTTGTATTTGAGAATGAAACAAAAGGAATGTTTTTAGACGCCATGGAATTCTGGAATATCCAAAGTGGGATTGTAATAGGCGATCCTATCAATAATCGTTTTTTTATTGGAAGAACTTTTGACGGAGGAAAAACGTGGCGTAGTATTCCTGAACAAAACGAACCTATTGCAGATAGCGGTGAGGCATGTTTTGCAAGCAGTGGTACTAATATCCGAAAATTAAATAAATCAGAAGCGGTATTTGTTACAGGTGGTTTAAGTTCTCATATATTTATAAGAGATAAAAAAATTAAGATTCCAATACTCCAGGGAAAAGAGTCAACAGGCGCTAATTCCATTGCTGTAAAAAATAGTAAAACAATGATCGTTGTTGGCGGCGATTTTACTGAAAAAGACTCAACTGATAAAAATTGTGTGATTACTACAGATGGCGGCAATACATGGCTTGCACCAAAAGTGCCGCCTACAGGATATAGAAGTTGTGTGGAATATTTATATAAAAATACATGGATCACCTGCGGATTAAATGGAGTAGGTATTTCGGAAGATAATGGCATGGACTGGAAAAATATTAGCAAAGAAAGTTTTAATGTATGTCGCAAAGCGAAAAAAGGAGACGCCGTTTATTTGGCGGGCAATGGAAGAGTGGGAAAGTTGATAGAATAAAGCCATCCGCTTTACAAAAATTTTCCTGAAAAATGGAAATCTTAAATATTTGTTTTCCACGAACCACATTTGAATAAACCGAAAATATTATTATTATCTTCATTTTTTTTATCAATGAATTATAAAATATGCTTGAAGTAAACTTCTATCCTTTTCCTGAACTTAAAACTGAGAGGCTTATCTTAAGAAAGATAAACGATGGGGATACTGAGCAGCTTTTTAAACTTAGAGCAGATAAAGATGTGATGAAACATATTGGCAAAAATCGAATGACTTCAATTAATGAAGCGGAAGATCTTTTAAGAATGGTAAATGATTCGCTCGATAGCAATTCCGGAGTTACATGGGCGATGGTATTGAAAGATAACCCCAAAAATCTAATAGGAACCATCGGGCTTTGGCGGTTAATAAAAGAACATTATCGCGCTGAAATTGGTTATATGCTGCTTCCTGATTATTGGAGGCAAGGGCTCACAAAAGAAGCGATTTTAAAAATAACTAAGTTTGGTTTTAATGAATTGAAATTACATAGCATAGAAGGTCGCATAACTCCGCTAAATACGGCCTCAGCAAAAATTTTGGAAAGCGCAGGTTTTGTAAGAGAAGCTTATTTTAGAGAAGATTTTTTCTTTGAAGAAAAATTTGAAGACACCGCGATATATTCATTATTAAATAAATAGTTTACTGACTATTTTGTAATCTTTCAAGGCATTTTTTTAAATCAATCCCTTTTCCTAAAACACCCTTAAAAATATCGCCCATTTTTTTGGTGCGGTTTAAAGAATTATGAATCGTAAAATCTTTTGGTGATAATCCTTTTTTTACTTCTTTCCATAATAGTGGCGTTGATACTGTCGCTCCCGGCTTGGGACGAAGGCTGTAAACAGATGCAATTGTTTGTCCTGTGCGGTTTTGCAAATAATCCATATAAATTTGTTTTTTACTTCGTTTGGCAATACTCCTTTCCAACGTAGTAAAATCTTTCAATTCTTCCTGTGCCATCATGCAAACGAGATAGGCAAAATCTTTTACCTGTTCAAAAGTGTATTTTTTTCCTGTGGGTACATATACATGCATTCCTGTGGCGCCGGATGTTTTGCAATAAGATAGGGCACCCGCTTTATCCAAAATCTTTTTTACTGTAAGCGCTGCTTCTATCACCTGGTCAAAAGTATTTTTTTCAGAAGGATCAATATCAATTATCAGGTAATCCGGTTTATCCAGTGATTTCGTAGTAGAATGCCATGGATTTATTTCTATACATCCTAAATTATTAAGGTAAACAAGAGTGGGTAAATTATCACAAACGATATAGTTGATTTCTTTATCGTTAGATTCCGAATGGACCATTTTATTTTTCACATAAGAAGGTGTATTTTCTGCTGCATCTTTTTGAAAAAAACTTTGTTCATTGATCCCATTTGGATTTCTTAAAAGCGATTCAGGCCTGCCTTTGAGGTAAGGCAAAATATAATTGGCCATAGAAATATAATAATCAACCACATCGCCTTTTGTAATTTCTTCTTCGGGGAAATAAATTTTATCAATATTGGTAACCTTCACTTTCTCTTTGCCAAAAGTGTAAATTTTATCTGTTTCTTTTGATGATTCTTCGCTCTTTGTGGATTTTAATTTTGATCCTAAAACTTTTCGATTGGATTTATTTTTTTTGACAGATTTTGATAGGGCTTTTTTCTGCCGGGGAGATGAATCTATACTTTTCATATTTTTCATATTTATTTCGTTTATATTTTTATCATTTCTAAGATGCAAAAAAACAGGATGACGAAATTTGCCGTCAGTAGTAACTTCCGAATATTTTATTTCACAAATTAATTCAGGCTTTACCCAGGTCACCGGGGAATTGGTTTTTATTTTTTCCACAAAAGGCGAGTTCTTTTGCACAAGCGGCTGCATAAGTTCATACATTTCTTTTAAAGACTGATGATTAAATCCAGTACCTGTATGACCAATGTAGATAAATTTCGCTCCTTTTTTAGAAGCAAGAACTAATGCTCCAAAATATTTCCTTGCTCCTGTAGGTTCTGTATATCCTGCTATGATTGCTTCAGAAGTTTTATGATTTTTTATTTTTAACCATTCAGAAGATCTTTTTCCCGGATAATATTTTGAATCCGCTTTTTTAGCCATCACTCCTTCCAGATCCTTTTCTTTTGAAACTGCAAAGAAAGATTTCCCTTTCCCTAAAATATGATCTGAATATTTAATGACTTCGTTCTTAGGAATTATTTTTTTCAACAATTCTTTTCTTTCAATCAGTTTTAGTTTAGTAGTATCATGCCCGTTTAATTCTAATAAATCAAAAACATAATATTGAATTGGCCTGTCCTTGTTTTCTGAATAATGCTGTAAGAGTTGAAAATCAGGTTTACCCTTTTCATCCAGAACTACAATCTCTCCATCCAGGACTGCGTCTGCATTTATATTTTTTAACTGATCCGCCACAATGGGGTATTTATGCAGAAAATTAAGCCCATTGCGGGAATACAGTAAAACAACTTTTTTCCTTATTTCTGATACAGCCCTGTACCCATCCCACTTTATTTCAAAAAGCCAATTCTTGTCATCGAAAGCTTCATCAGTTTCTTTGGCAAGCATTGGCTTTATATAGTTCGCAATTTTTTTGTCGCTGTCCAGGTATTTATTGCCGCCAATAGGGTTAGAATTATTTACCAGACTTTTTTTTTAACTGGCTTTTTATTTTCTTTCAGCCATTTATTGATAGGAGAATTTTTTAGCGTATGATCTTCACTGTTATATTCCGTATCCACCGCGTATTTATCGTTATGTTTTATGAGCAGCCAGCTATTATCTTCTTTACCTTTTAATTTCACCAGGACAAATTCACCTTTTAATTTTTTACCAAACAATTGAAATTTAAAATCTCCGGATTTTAAACCAGCGCGCAGGTTCTTTTCTGCCTCCTTTTTCTGGGAATTTTCTATATCGGCGTAAGTGCCACTATCCCATATTTCCACGATGCCTGCGCCATAATTTCCTTCAGGTATCACTCCTGCGAAATCTTTATAATCATAGGGATGGTCTTCCACCATCATCGCCAGTCTTTTATCTTTCGGATTCATGGATGGCCCTTTAGGCACAGCCCAGCTTTTTAAAACACCATCCAGTTCTAATCTGAAATCGTAATGCAATCGCGATGCTTTGTGACGTTGAATCACAAAGATTAATTTGGAAGCAGATTTTTTTATGTTGCCACCTGGCTCAGCGGTTTCTTTGAAATTTCTTTTTTTATTGTAAAGTGCCAATGCCATATTATGCAGATTTTTTTCGTTTTACATCCAGGCTTGCTTTTAATTGTTCCATCAGGTCTTTGGTTTTGTTGTGTACCACTTTCATTTGGGGAGTTTTTATTTTTTTGCCACTCGCTTTTGCTTTTATCAGTTTCAAAAGTTCGCCATTATAAGTGTCTTTGTATTTTGAAATATCAAATTTGCCGGTAAGCTGGTCAATCAAAGTGATGGCCATTTTTAATTCCGCGGGTTTAACTTCCGTATTTTTGGGAAGTTCCAAATCATTCGGGTTTCTTATTTCTTCTTCAAATCTTATTTTATTTAAAACAATTACATTTTTATCAGGACGCAAAATAGCGAGCGCTTGTTTATTGCGCATTACAAAAGAAGACACTCCCACTTTTTTTGTTTTTTTTAAAGCATCTAATAGCAATTTATAAGGACGCGTACCCGATTTGTCTGGTTCCAGGTAGTAAGGTGTTTCATAATACAGGCTACTGATTTCTTCTTCCTTTACAAAATCTGAGATTTCAATCGTCTTTGTTTTTTTAGCGCTTGCCGCTTCAAAATCTTTGTCATCAAGCATTACATATTCATCATGATATTTATAACCTTTCACAATGTTCTCCCAATCTACTTCCTTCCCTGTGTTTTCATTGACCCGCATATATTTTATGTGAGCATGATCTTTCTTATCAAGCATGTCCAGGTCAAGATTACTTGTTTCAGTTGCGCTATACATTTTTACCGGAATATTTACCAGTCCAAAACCTATTGCGCCCGTCCATATTGGCCTCATAATTAAAATTTTTAAAGTAATAAAGTGATAGGAAATTTTATGCCCTTTTTTATTGTAGTATTAAAATAGCCCTTTTACTTAAAATTTATGCTTAAAATCAGGATTTTTGAGGAATAAGTTCTACAATGATAAAGTGGCTTTATACTTTTTTCGGCTTGTATTGAGGACAGTAAATGAAGAAATAAGAAGGATTTGTATTTACCAAAAAAAACCTCTTTAAAATATGGATGACATCCAACATTTACTTTTTCCTTTTCGAAATATCAAGCAACAACACTGGGAGCAGCACCAGGTTGGTAAGTGTGGCTGTAAACAAAGTAATAGAAGTAAGCCATCCCAAAGATTGAGTACCGCCAAAACCACTGAAACAGAAAATGATAAATCCTGCAATCAATACTGATGAAGTGTAAAGAATACTTAATCCGGTGTGCTTGATTGTTTCAGAAACTGTTTTCTTAATGTCAAAATTATTGGATGGAAGTTCCTGCTTGTAATTTACCAGAAAGCGAATCGTGACATCTATCGCAATTCCCAAAGCGAGACTAAAAACCAATACTGTAGAAGGCTTTAGTCTTACACCTGCCCATCCCATAATTCCGGCAGTAACCGCCAAGGGAATTATATTGGGAATTAATGAACAAATTAATATGCGCAAGGATTTGAATAAATACAACATGCAAAGTGCAATAAAGAAAAATGCCCAAAGCAGACTTTCTTTTAAGCCATTAATAATATAAGCGCTTCCTTCAAGGAAGGTAATGGTGGCCCCGGTGAAGGTGATCTTATACTTGGAAGTATCGAAAAGATGGTTCGTTTCTTTTCGTAGGCTGTCGAGAATAATTGGAAGTTTTATCGTTCCTACATCGGCCATATTAATACTCATGCGGGTGCTTTCTCTGGCTGTATCTATAAAACCGGAGAGTAATTTTGTAAGATTATTTTTACTGCCGCTGTCATGTTGCGGACGAAGATAATCCCCGATAAAAGCGATGTCAAAAGAGTTGGGCAATGCATAATTAGCTGAATCTCCATCATAGAAACCCTCTTTTACAAATTTAATTCCTTCTGCAATGGAAAGCGGCCGGCTCATTGCCGGTTGTCTTTTTATATAAGAAGAAAGTGAATCCATTTTTATGAGTACAGGCAATACCCGCGCACCTGTGAGACCATATCTCTTCTTAGTGTCTATTATTATTTCGAGAGGCATTACACCTTTAAAATTCTTTTCAAAAAATTTGAGATCAGTATATATTTTATCGGTTTTGGGCAAATCATCTACTATAAAGCCTTCTGTTTTTAATCTGAAAATTCCCCAAACCGAAAATATAACTACTACTAAAGTACAACCGTAAATGATTTTTTTATGATTAAATACCCAACTCTCAATACTTAATAATAAATTGGTGAAAAATTTTACATCAAGATATTTTAATTGTTTTGGGACCGGAACAGCCATATAACTTAAAACGCCAGGCAGCAAAATAAAAGAGATCACAAATATGAACATGATACTCAACCCGGCTACTTCTCCAAACTCTACCAGGATAGCGCTTTGCGTTAATGCGAAAACTGCCAGGCCAATCGCTGCAGTAATATTACAAAATAAAGTGACCACTCCCATCTTGCTCACCATATCTATAAGTGATTGTTCTTTATTCAGCGTTTTTCTATAGGTAGAATGATATTTATTTAAAAAATAAATACAATTGGGAATACCGATAACCACTACCAGCGGCGGAATCAAAGCAGTAAGCAAAGTGATCTTATAACCCAAAAGCTGCATGATCCCCACACTCCAGATGACACCGGCTATAACTACCAGCAATGATAAAAGTGTGGTTTTCACTGAGCGAAACATCAGTAATAAAATAATTGCAGAAAGTGCCAGTGAACCTATAATAAACCATTTCATTTCTTTGGCAATCCTGTCTGCCACCTGGGTGCGTATCAATGGCAATCCACTGATGTGGGTTGGTATTTTAGTAGCAGCAGTATATTCATTGGTTCGATCAATAATCTGATCAATAACTTTTGTACGTCCTTTGGAATTGAGAATGTCTTTATTGATACGAACTACCAATAAATAGGCATTCGTAACAGGATTATATAAAAGAGATTTGTAAAAAGGAAGTGAATAAAAGATGCGCCTGCTACGGTCAATTTGTTCCTGTGTTTTTACATCTTTAGGAAAAACAGGAATCGCATCCAGTTTTTGAGTAGCGGTATCTTTCAAAAGATCCACTGCATTGGAAATGCTTAATACATCGTCTATATATGGAATCTTTTTCAGCTCATTATTTAATTTACTGAAAGCCTCAAAATTTTTCAGTGTAAAGAAATCTTTTGTCTGAACGCCTATTACCAATACATTTCCATCGTCACCAAATTTTTCTTTGAAAGAAAGATAATCCTGGTATTTAGGATTATCAACAGGAATAGCTTTTGAGAACTCATAGCTAAGCTTTATTTTACTTGCAAAAAAAGCCATTACAGCAGTGGCCGCAAATAATAATATCAAAAGAAGTATCCGGTTTCTTAATACAAATTTCGCCAGGCGCTGCCACATAATTTATAAGGATTTTTTGGGCAAAGGAAATAAAAAATAATTATAAAGAAATTTTGAATATTTGTTTCCTGCATTAATGATACAAGTGGCGTTTGCTGCCAGGGAGTGGAATTGTTGAATTGCTAAATTGTTGAATTGCTAAATCAATATTCAATATTCAACTATCACAATCATTCAGGATGTCCTTTGGACAGGGCTCAACAACCATTAATTAATCATAAAACAATTTATCCGGTAAACTGACAAATAACCTGGATTTCTAATTAACTATTAAACTCTGTCTGAATTGCGTTCAGGCAGGCAATTACCCAAATTAAACGTCAACCTAATAATCCAACTGCATCCCAAGTTGATCTTTTAATTGCCTCACCAAAGGATATTCTTCTATTATTTTTAAATATTGTTGTTTCGTTGATAAATGTTCTTCTTTGGGTTTATTCTCATTTTGGTTGGGATCCAATTTCAATGTATAAATTAAAGAACGATTATTAAAGTACGATTGAAGATGAGTAATTAATTCACCTCTTTCCGCTTCAATAAATTTTTGTTGCAGATTATTATCAGTAATTATTTCAATACAATTTTCGTCTATAATATTGAGTTTGGCTGATTTAAAATTAGATACAACCGGCTTTTTATTGTTTTTGATCAATTTTTCAATATACAATCCCCATGCTATATACAACTCCTCTTCATTGAGTTCTACTATATCATTATTCTTATTATTTTCACTGGCTATTTTTTCTCTTATTTTTTCTAAGGAACTTATTTTTGAAAATTTAGTTTGTGGCGTGGTGTGTGCTACAAAAGTCTTATCAATAGACGCTTTGGGCATTTTAGAACTGATTATTTCCTTCTCAATGATCAATTTTGCTTCCTCATTTTTTAAAATATTCCCAGCACCGGAATGGGGTGCGACTTTTTTTATTTTAGAGGAGCTTACCTGTGAGGTGGGTTTTACTTTTACATTAATGGCAATCGGTGAAAGTATTTTAAAAGATACAGGTCTTACACTCTCAAGCTGTTTTTTTTTTGCTAATTGCCCGTTATCATTATCCAGGTCAAGCGCCTGTCCCAGGTAACAAAGTTTTATAAAAGTAAGTTCTACATGAAGCCGTTTATTTTTTGCAAGACGGTAATTAATTTCAGATTCATTCAAAATATTAAGAGCGCTCAGCAACCATGAATCATTTATCGTTGATGCTGTTTCTAAATAGCGCTTTTTAAATCCTTCAGAAACTTCAAGCAACACAGCCACCTTAGGATCCTTGCTCACAAGGATATTTCTCAAAAATTCTGCAAATCCATTTAATACCAGATCTCCCTCAAAACCTTTTCTGTTTATTTCATCATATAATAAAATAGCATCGCCCGCACTTTGCTTTTGCATAGCATCTATCATCCTGAAATAATAATCTTCATCCAAAATATTGAGATGCTCAAGCGTATTGGCATAAGTAAGTTCGCCATTGGTAAAACTTACAATTTTATCCAAAATACTTAATGCATCTCTAAGGCAACCTTCGCTTTTTTGGGCAATAATATGTAATGCTGTTTTATCAGCTTTTATATTCTCTTTTTCACAAATCTCCTGGAGATGTTCTACCGTATCTTTATTAGTAATTCTTTTAAAATCAAATATCTGGCAGCGCGACAAAATCGTTGGAAGAATTTTATGTTTCTCTGTAGTGGCCAAAATAAAAATGGCAAATGGAGGCGGCTCTTCCAGCGTTTTTAAAAAAGCATTAAATGCAGATGTACTCAGCATGTGCACTTCATCTACAATATAAACTTTGTATTTTCCGGCCTGTGGTGCAAAGCGCACCTGCTCTACCAAAGTGCGGATATCATCTACAGAATTATTACTGGCAGCATCCAGTTCATGAATATTTAATGAAGAGCCATTATTAAAAGAAACGCAGGAATTACAAACATTACATGCTTCGCCATCCGCAGTACGATTTTCGCAATTAATAGTTTTTGCTAAAATCCGGGCACAGGTAGTTTTTCCTACTCCGCGCGGCCCGCAAAATAGAAAAGCATGGGCGAGTTGATTATTTTTAATCGCATTTTTTAACGTAGTAGTAATGTGAGATTGCCCTACAACTGTGCTAAAGTTCTGAGGGCGGTATTTACGTGCTGAAACAATGAATTTATCCATAATGAAAGGAGACAAATTTAAGGAAATTATCCCAAGCTCTCCAGTTCTTCAAAAGGAAAAGCCCAACTAATTTTAATTCAAAATGGGATGCCTTTTAAATTCTTTAGTTCTGTCGAAAAGATAGCGGTAAGTTCTTAATATCCTGCTTTGTTTGCCACCAATATGTTTGGAAATATTTAATATTTTGGGATTAAAATCCCCTTGCCATTGTAGTTCAAGATCTTTATAACTTGTTTTAGTTTGAATTATTTTTCCTCCCTCATTGATCATATAATAATCAATTCCCATTCCCTGGAACTCAGGAGTTACTCCAAATACAATTCCGGTGAATTTAGTGTTGATACCTTTTTTTCTCAACCATAAAAACCTGATCTTTTCTATAAGTCCAAATTTGCCATGAAAAAATTTAAAAATCTGGTTTACTTCAGGAAGATTGACCCAGAAAGCAATAGGTTCATTATTATGGTATACGAACCAAATGAGTTTTTCATCAATGGCCACTTTCATACTTTTAAACATTTTCACAGCTACCTCTTTACTCATTTGTTTATTCCCCTCGTGGGACGACCAGGCTTTATTATATACAATACAAAAATCGTTAGCAAATTTTTCCAAATTATTTTTCTTTATATGACTTAAAGAAAACTCGGGACGAGAATTGTATTTTGCACCTTGAGCATTAAATTTTTCATTAAGTTGGGTATTCACAGGAAGATACCAACATATTTGGTTAAAAAATACTTTGAACCCGTAAGTTTCAAAGAGATTTTGATAATACGGAGGGTTATAATTCATCAAATAGATTGGTGGTTTAAACCCTTCTACCACTAATCCCCACCAGCGATCCCGCTCTCCAAAATTGATAGGGCCATCCATAGCCTCCATGCCGCGTTCCATGAGCCAGTCCTTTGCCACATCGAAAAGCATATCTGCCGCTTCCTGGTTATTGATGCATTCAAAAAAACCTATACCGCCGGTTTTTTGCTCATCCCCTTTATTTTTATATTTTTTATTTGCAAATGCCGCAATACGGCCTATAAGATTGCCATCGTCATTTTTTAAAATCCAGCGTGTGCATTCTCCAAAACGAAATGCTTTATTTTTTTCAGGATCAAAAACATCGTTTATATCCTTATCCAATGGTTGAATAAAATTGGGATCGTTGGTGTAAATAGGTAAAGGAACTTTCAAAAATTCTTTTGCCGACAATTTATCAGAAACGGGTAAAAGCTGCATTATGGGATAAATTTAAATGTGGTAAAGTAACAATCAAAATGTGCAAAAATCAAAATTTTTTAGTTTCATTTCATAGTAAAAAAGAAGTTCTTTACAGCAGACAAAAATTCCGGATAATTATCAGTAAAGATTTTATTTACGATTTATTAGCCTACCGGATTGTCACACAAATATTTGCCTTCTCCTTCGGAGAAAGGCTTCCGGCTAGTCATTCACAGTAAACAAACAAATAGGAGAGATTCCGGTTTAATAAATAACTTTTAAAGAGGTTATTCAAATCGTTTTGATAAGTGCCTTCAAGGTAATGATTTCAAGCCCGTTGGTTAATGTAACAAATCTAATATTTTAACAATTTATACACTATTATTGATACTTTTCCATGAGGTCGTAGAGGATTTTTCTGTCGCCTTCGGTAAAAACTGCGCTACTATCCTGCATTTCAAAATGCCTTTTAAAAGCAACAATGGCTGCCGAAGAATCTTTAACAGAATATCCAATGATACGTAATGCCTCTAAATCATTGAAGTTTTGCGGAACAATAATCGTACTTGTATCTCCATACCATAATCCATATCCGTTTTGTGAAAGTAATTGCCATGGGAAATGCACATTAGGATCCTTTTTCCTGGTAGGGGCAATATCAGAATGGCCGATAAAATTGGCAGCCGGAATATGGTATTTCAATTTTAGTGTATCCAATACCGTTAGTAAACTGTTTATCTGAGCGGCAGGAAAAGAATCGTAGCCATTATTATCTAATTCAATCCCAATGGAAGAAGAATTAATGTCTTTATCATTTCCCCAGGAACTTCTGCCCGCCTGCCATGCCCGCAAATAATCATTGAGCATGTGATGCACTGTACCATCTTTACAAATTAAATAATGCGCACTTACTTGTGTACGTGGAAGTGTAAAAGTTTGCAATGTCTGTTCGCAACTGTTTTGTGCAGTATGATGAATGATAACAAAATTTGGTTTACGCAAATTAAAATTAGTAGTACCAACCCATGTTGCCCGATTGCCATCCAAAGGATATTTGCTTATTTCTTTTGCATAAAATTTTGCCTGTTTTTTATACACTTTATTGGTGACCGCATATTTATTGGAAGAACAGGAAGCAATTATGAAAAGGAAAATGAAAAAAAGATTGGTCTTAGCGTTCATTTTTTTAGGTAAAGATAAAATTCATTGTTATACAATAAACAAACAAATAAGTGGAATTTTAAATTTCATTTTGCTTCAAAAGATGACATTTACATATTTCTTCTGTATTGGCCGCCTACTTCATAGAGCGCATGAGTTATTTGCCCAAGAGAACAATACTTTACAGTTTCCATTAATTCGGTAAATAAATTTCCATTATTAATTGCTACATCTTGTAAATGTTTCAACATTTCGGCGCTTTTATCTTTATGTAATTCCTGGAATGCTTTTACATTTTTTATCTGAAGATCTTTTTCCTCTTTTGTACTTCTGATCACTTCAGCAGGAAGAATAGTGGGCGAACCTTCTTTATTCAAAAAAGTGTTCACCCCTACGATTGGAAGCTCTCCATTATTTTTTAATGCTTCATAATATAAACTTTCTTCCTGAATTTTATTTCGCTGATACATTCTTTCCATCGCACCGAGTACGCCGCCTCTTTCAGAAATGCGGTTAAACTCTTCCATCACGGCTTCTTCTACAAGATCTGTAAGTTCTTCAATTAAAAAACTTCCCTGGTTGGGGTTTTCATTTTTTGCTGTTCCCAGTTCACGGTTAATGATTAACTGAATCGCCATCGCGCGACGCACGCTTTCTTCTGTGGGAGTGGTTATCGCTTCATCATAGGCATTCGTATGAAGGCTGTTACAATTATCGTAAATGGCATATAAAGCTTGCAGCGTGGTGCGAATATCATTGAAATCAATTTCCTGTGCATGAAGGCTTCGGCCACTTGTTTGAATGTGGTATTTCAGCATTTGTGACCTCGGATTGGCTTTGTATTTATACTTCATTGCTTTTGCCCAAATTCTTCTTGCCACACGACCAATCACGCTATATTCCGGATCCATTCCATTGCTGAAAAAGAAAGAAAGATTGTGTGCGAAATCATCAATCTTCATTCCACGACTCATATAATATTCCACATAAGTAAATCCGTTAGAAAGAGTGAACGCAAGCTGTGTGATAGGATTGGCGCCTGCTTCAGCAATATGATAGCCACTTATAGAAACAGAATAAAAATTCCTTACTTTATTTTCAATAAAATATTCCTGTACGTCCCCCATCAGTTTCAAAGCAAATTCTGTTGAAAAAATACAGGTATTTTGTGCCTGATCTTCTTTTAAAATATCCGCCTGCACCGTGCCACGAACTGAAGACAATGTTTTCGCTTTTATTTCTTCATAAATATTTTTATCCAAAACATCTTCACCCGACAAGCCTAATAATCTTAATCCTAAACCATTATTTCCTTTTGGTAAATGGCCCTTCATTTCTCCCTTTTCCGGAAAAACAGGCTCGCCATTTACTCCAATATATTTTGGAAGATTTTTTACATCATATTTTGATTCTATAATTTCGTTTACACTTTCCCGTAAGTCGTTTTCAACAATATATTTTTCGCATTGCTGATCAATGGCGGCATTTAAAAAGAAAGCAAGCAACATAGGCGCAGGGCCATTGATGGTCATGCTTACAGAAGTTTTAGGATCGGAAAGGTCAAAACCGCTGTACAATTTTTTTGCGTCATCTACGCTGGCAATACTTACACCACTGTTTCCTACTTTTCCATAAATATCCGGGCGGATTGCAGGATCTTCACCATAAAGCGTAACACTGTCAAATGCTGTACTGAGGCGCTTTGCAGGCTGACCAACACTGACATAATGAAATCTTCTGTTAGTTCTTTCGGGACCTCCTTCGCCGGCAAACATTCTCGTGGGATCTTCTTCAGCCCGTTTCAATGGAAATACTCCGGCAGTGTATGGGAATTTTCCGGGGAAATTTTCCTGCAATCTCCACATCAGAATGTCGCCCCAATCTTTAAAACGCGGAACAGCAATTTTAGGAATTTTTGTATGAGAAAGTGAATCAGAATACAGAGGTTGTTTAATAATTTTTCCTCTTACATTGTATTCAAAAAATTCTTTTTTATAAAGCGATTTTGTAGCCTCCCATTCATCTAATAGTTTTTTGCAAACAGGGAGTAATTGTTTTTCAAGATGCGATTTTCTTTTTTCAAGTTCTTTTTTCAAAGAAGGAGTTTCCTTCTCATTTTCTTTCAAATTACTTTTAAAGATTTCAACAACTCCATTTAATTGGTAAAGACTGGTTGCGATTTTGGACTGTTCTTCAGCCAGTTTATTATAATATTCAATTTCTTCTACAATTTCGGCAAGATACCTGACCCGTTTAGCTGGTATTATTGAATGACTGTAACTTTCGCTACGGACCGGAGCTTTATATTTTTTCCAGTCACTTCCTGTTTTTTTATTTACCTCATCAATAATTTTGTTAAACAATTTGTTACAACCAGGATCATTAAAGGTAGAAGCAACCGTTCCAATTACAGGCAGTTCATTATCTTTTGCTGTCCACAATAAATGATTTCTTTTGTATTGTTTTTTAACATCGTGTAAGGCATCGGGTGCTCCAGCTTTATCGAACTTATTAATACAAACTATATCAGCATAGTCAAGCATATTTATTTTCTCTAACTGAGATGCAGCGCCATATTCAGGGGTCATCACATACATGCTCACGTCGCAATGATCGAGAATAGAAGCATCGCTTTGACCAACTCCCGCACTTTCAAGAATAATAAAATCGTATCCTGCCACTTTGCATATATCAAGCGCTTCCTGTACATAATTACTCAAGGCTTTATCATTTTCACGCGTGGCAAGTGACCGCATATAAGCGCGTGGATGGTGAATGGAATTCATGCGGATGCGATCGCCAAGCAATGCACCACCGGTTTTTTTTCTTGAAGGATCAACAGATATAACGGCTATAGTTTTATCAGGATAAGTATTTAAAAAACGACGAACAATTTCATCTGTAACAGAAGATTTTCCGGCGCCGCCGGTTCCTGTAATTCCCAAAACCGGGCCTGCAGGCTTAGCATTCAATTTGGTCTTTAACTTATCATTCCCGGTTTCCAAAATCTCTACTTCTTCTCCATTCTCAGCTTTTGTAATTGATGTTGCGACTAATTTTATATCTCTCCATTCACCTAAAATAAATTTCCCCTTGTGGCCATTAGAATTTTCATTTTTTTCTTCGTTTACTGATGGTTGTCCTGATTTCTCCACCACTTCTTCAATCATCCCTTCCAAACCCATTTTTCTTCCATCATCGGGAGAATAAATTTTTGTAATTCCATAAGCTTCCAGTTCCGCAATTTCAGCAGGCAAAATAGTGCCGCCGCCGCCACCGAAAATTTTTATATGCCCATAACCATTTTGATCAAGAAGGTCTTTCATGTATTTAAAAAATTCCACATGGCCGCCCTGGTAGCTGGTAACTGCAATCCCTTGTGCATCTTCTTCAATGGCGCATTCTACTATTTCATGCACACTCCTGTTGTGGCCAAGATGAATAATTTCGGCTCCTTTGCTCTGCATAATCCTGCGCATGATATTGATGGCAGCATCATGCCCATCGAATAATGAAGCTGCTGTTACGATTCTTACTTTATGATTTTTTTTTATTGGCATATTTATTATTTAAAACACGAATCTTAATTCACGAATTACACGAATTAAAATTAACAGAAGTAAAATTACAACTAAAGAAAGGGAAAATAAATTCGTTGATTTTTAAGATAAAACAATATTGTTCCGCTATTTTAGAACATTTTAAAAGTTAGCTCAACAAATTCTTTTGCGTTTAACATCTTCTATTAGATTTACAGCAAACGAACAAATAATCTGGATTTATATTTTTGGTTGTCGCTTCTAATAACATAAATTAGCGTGTTGGCGGCTTTTATGGCTTGATATATCGAATATTTTAAATGACAGAATATGAAAATTAAAAATTCATTGGTGGTAATTATACTTTTACTAAGCACAATTATTTCTTGTAAAAAGAATGAAACATCAGCCAATACAGACAATAGGATTGTTTATGTGTCTGGTTATATTGTAACACCCTCATCTCCAATCTCTAATTCAACGACAGGTGCTTATTGGAAAAATGGAGTGCTTACGACAATTCCTAATACCTCACTAATACAATCAATAATTACATCTGGAAATGACTTATATATATTAGGCACAAATGGGTACTGGAAAAATGGGATATTTACAAATCTTGGAACTAATTCAACCTTAAATTCAGTTTGTGTTAGTAATGGAGATGTATATATAGCTGGTAGCCAAATTATTAATGATACTGCTTTTGCTACCTACTGGAAAAATGGAATCCCCGAAATACTAAGCAGTGAGACAGATACTTCATATTATGGAAATACTGGAATATATGTGTCAGACTTTTGCTATTCAGTCGCAAACTCTATTTTCGTGTCAGGAAATGATGTGTATGTAGCAGGTTATGTAAATATCTTTTCAGATCAAGTAACGTATTGGAAAAATGGGAAAGCAATATATTTTACTAATCCTGGAGCAAGCTATTCTAGGGCAAATTCTATTTTTGTATCAGGCAATGATGTATATGTAGTAGGGTGGTTATCCGGTTATGGTGATTCACATGCAACCTTTTGGAAGAATGGAGCGAGTACTTACTTAAGTTCGAATGGTGGCGAAGCATCTTCCGTTTTTGTTGCAGAGGATACTGTATATATAGCTGGTTATATAAATAATTCTGGAACGTATAATGCTACATATTGGAAAAATGGAGTGCAAACGATATTATCAAATGGATCTATTGCCAGTGGAATTACAATTTCAGGGTCTGACATTTATATCTGTGGGAAAAATGATAACAATGATGCTATTTATTGGAAAAATGACGTAGCTCATATACTTGGTTTGGGAGCTACAACAAGTATTTCAATTGGAAACTAATTTCGTCTTCGGCAAAATCGTTAGTAAGTAATTAACAAATCATCTTAAAAGTAAGCTTCGTAAATTCTTCCACGCCTAATGTTTCAGCGGGGCGGTAAACGTATTTAAATGTAATAGATCCCAATCTCCTCATTTCATTTCACTTCATAAGTCTTTTTATCTTTTCCAATGCCGGTTAATGTCAACGACTTCCATTGTTTGGGTAAAGAAGTTTTTAATTGCACAATTCCTTCGGGTGTAATATCTAATCCTCCAAAACCAAACAGTACGCTTTGCAGGTAGCCACCGGCGCCGGTTGCAAAATAAGGGTTCGTGCCACCGGCGGTTTCTGCCATTACACCAAATGGTGGCAGCTTATTGGGAATATATGATTTCTCAAAAGTGTTCCAGGCTTTGGCAGGTTCATGCAACCTTGCATACAATATTGTGAAAATTGCCTGCGTCATAGCCGGTGAACCTTCACCAACTCTTGGTTCATAATACTCAAGGTCTTTTTTTATTTGTGCAGGATCTGTTATTTCTTTTAACGGATAAGCTAATAAATTTACATCTGCCTGTTTTATTTTTTCACCATTGTAGCCCGCATATTCGGAAGTAACTCCATTTGGTAATTTTAAAATAGGAATATTTTCTTCTACATCTTTCCAATCCGGATCTATTGGCTGGTGCAAAATATTCGCGGCCATTACGGCGTACTGCAAATTAGCTTTGGCTGCAGCATTGGTAAATGCGTTATTATCTACATTTTCGGCCCATTCGTCGGCAGCTACCACATTATCAACATCGTAATGCCCGGGCCCATTTTTTTCAACGCGGCTTACCCAAAAATCAGCACAGGCTTTTATCATCGGAAATCCTTCTTCCCTTAACCATGCAGTATCTTGTGTTACCGCAAAATAATTCCAGGCTGCAATAGCAACATCGGCCGTAATATGATGTTCAAAAGGGCCGCTTAAAGCCCATACAGGCGTTTCTTCATTTCCTGTAGCAGCGCTTTCCCACGGATACATAGCACCTTTAAATCCGTGAGCAAATGCATTATGTTCCGCTTCTTTTAGTCTTTGAAAACGATATTCCATCATGCTTTTTGCCATTTCGGGATGGAGCACCAGCAAGGCGGGGAACATCCATATTTCAGCATCCCAAAAAACATGGCCATTATAACCCAGCCCACTTAAACCCATTGGCGATGGACTATAGGCGGTTCCTGATCTTACAAAAGAATACAGATGATACATGGCAGAATGAACATCAAGCTGGCTGGCATTATCGCCATCAATAACAATATCGCTCTTCCATAATTGATCCCATGCCGCATTGTGAAATTGTATTAATTTTTTTGCGCCCTGCAATTTTGCATAAATCACATATCGCTGTACTTCATTCCAGGGGTCATCATCCTGTGCAGAAGTGATACTTGCTCCGGCAATGGCAAAATGATAGGTAGTTCCTGCTTTTAAATTCTTTTTAAATTTTAAAAGATGCATATTATTATCCCACATTTCATGTATCAATTCCGGTTCAGATCCATTGGGTTCATCAAATAAAAAAGTAGTGGCCGACGCAAGGGTTAATTTGCCAGTGGGGCTTTTGGCAACAGAGGAAAGTAAACTGATCTTTACATGTGGACGGTCTATCTGGTTATAATAATTCTGAACATCCCGCAACGCATCAGGAGCTTCCATTACACTGGCAGGAATTATTTCTATATCTTTTTTTGCAGTGATAGTAACATCTACCAATACATTGTATGGTAAATTGCGCAGCGCGTAGTAGGTATAGGAAACGGTGGCCTTATCCTGGTAATCAAAAGTGGTAGTAAAGTCAGCATGCTTCATATCGAGTACCTGTCTCATATTTTTGGCATCGCCATCTCCTATCCGGTGGCCGTCAATGTCAAGGTTCATATTTACCAGGTTGAAACTATTTAAAAAATTACTCACCATCCCGCGCCCGTATTGATCATAAGCGCCATTAAGCACTACGGCTTTGCATTTCAAAGGTTCGGACGAAGAAACAATACCAATGACTCCGTTGGCGACAGTTTCTCCATAATAGTTGGAAGGGTCAATTTTGTCCGCTACTATTTTCCAGCTATCCGGGCTTTGCGAATAAGAGAAATGAAATGAAAATACTATTATCAGAGTAACAAAAAATTGTTTCATTTATTTTTTTTGATTAAATGTAAAATAAATAAGTGTAAGTAATGCGAATGTTTTTGAAATACCTGCCTTTGAAAGATTTTAATGACATTAAGCTGAAAAAACAGGAAGGTTCTCTTTGAAGCTATCTATAAATAGAAATTTTATTCACCATTTAAGCCACTCGTAGGACACGAATGGCGGCGGGGTCCGCCGTGGTTGGTCTTCTCACCGATCACTTTTAGCAGGATAAAAAATTCATATAATCATTTCTATACAGCTTTTTAGCAAAAACTAATTACAGTTTTCAATTACAATTTATTTGCCAAAAGTAGGATTGCAATTTAAAATCGTAATGAGTAAAATAGAACTTATTTTACCCCGGGCCCTTTGGACAGTAAAAGAACAAATAACCAGGATTACGATATTCAATTAACCCTCTTACGGAGGATTAATCGTGCGGGGTGATAAAAATAAAAATGAATCCGGTTTAAATTTTGTTGTACTAAGGTTGCTGATCTGTTTTATCTTTATCGCAATTAAAAACTGTATATGCTAAAAGTAGGAATATTTGGCGTTGGTCATTTGGGGAAATTTCACCTGAACAACTGGAAAGAAATTGAAGGGATAGAATTGGTAGGATTTTATGATCCTTCAGATTTGACTGCGACCGAAGTAAAAAAGGAATATGGGTTAAAAAGATTCAAAAACCCCGATGAGTTGATTGAAGCGTGCGATATAGCAGATATTGTAGCTCCCACTATTGCGCATTACGAATTGTGCAAAAAAGCGATTTTTAAAAGCAAACATGTATTTGTAGAAAAACCTTTGGCCAACACTATGTTGGAAGCAAAGGAAATTGTAAGCCTTGTCAAAGAAGCCAATATAAAATTTCAGGTGGGCCATGTGGAACGTTTCAACCCGGCATTACTCGCCGCAAAAGAATATAAGCCAGAACCTATGTTTATTGAAGTACACAGGCTGGCGCAATTCAATCCCCGCGGAACGGATGTAAGTGTGATACTGGATTTAATGATACATGATATAGACATTATTCTTTCATTGGTAAAAAGCAGTGTGAAAAATATCTTTGCAAACGGTGTAAATGTATTAAGCGATACGCCCGATATTGCCAATGTGAGAATTGAATTTGACAATGGCTGTGTGGCTAATCTTACTTCATCAAGAATAAGTATGAAAAAAATGCGTAAGATGCGATTGTTTCAAAAAGACTCTTATATTGGTATCAATTTTTTGGATAAAAAAACAGAGATCATAAAATATAAATCGCCGGGCGATAAAGATGTTTTTACTTTTGATATTGATACAGGACACGGGAAAAAAACTATCACAATAGCAGCACCTGTTATTAAAGAAACAAATGCCATTAAAATGGAATTACAGAGTTTTGTAAAGGCTGTTGAAGAAAATAAAACTACCGTGGTTACTGAGGTTGACGGATACCGTGCGATGGAAGTAGCTCATTTGATACTTGAAAAAATCAGCCGCAACCAAATCGTATAAATTAATATTTTTCAATTTGCAAAAGCAGATACCTACCTGGTTTTACGCATTGGGCGATTTAGTTGCTTCATTGATCGCATGGATCCTATTCTATTGGATCCATAGAAATATAGGCGGTGAGTCCTTTGACATCAATAAAAAATTTTTGGCAGGTTTAATCCTGTATCCTTCAGGATATTTTATTTTATATCATCTCTTCGGATCTTACAAGGGCATTTATTACAAGTCGAGATTCCTTGAATTATTATCCACTTTTCTGAGTGCCTTCCTGGGGAGCATTATTTTATTTTTTGTATTTCTATTATATAAGAGACATCAATATCTTTCTTCGTTTTATGGCGAATTTTTTATCTTATTCGGTTTACAGTTCTTTATTACTTATTTGATAAGATATATATTTTTAAGTAAGACCCACGCTCAATTGCAAAAGGAAGAAGTTTGGTTCAACACGCTGATCATTGGAAATGAACAAAAAGCAAAAGAGTTATTTGATGCCATCAACACCAATAATGAAAAATCAGGTTACCGTGTATGCGGGTTTATTTCTTCCGGAATGAAAAATGCTGCCGAATTGAATGGAGGGATTCCTTTTCTTGGCGATATGATTTCAGCAAAAAAAGTAATAGATCAATTTGAAATAAATGAAGTAATCATTGCCTTGCAAAATGATGAAAGAGATGGCCTCGAAAGAATTTTACATACACTGGCAGAAAAAGAAGTAAATGTAAAAATGGTGCCCGATAAAGTAGATATATTAAGCGGGAATGTGCGCACCACTAATATTATGGGAATTCCACTTGTAGAAATCCATACGGGCTTAATGAATCCGTGGCAACAAAATATAAAACAACTCGTGGATATTTTATTATCAGTTTTCGGCCTCATTATTCTTTCCCCTTTCATATTATATTTGGCTATAAGAACAAAGCTTTCTTCAAAAGGAAGCATTTTTTATTCGCAGGAAAGAGTGGGATACAAGGGAAAAACTTTTTTTATTCATAAATTCAGATCCATGGTGATGGATGCTGAAAAAAATGGGCCGATGCTTAGTAAAGGCGAAGATGAACGAATTACCAAATGGGGGAAAATAATGCGCCGGTGGCGGTTTGATGAATTGCCACAGTTTTGGAATGTGATAAAAGGAGAAATGAGCCTGGTAGGGCCGCGCCCCGAAAGAAAATATTATATTGATCTCATTACAAAAGATCATCCTGAATATAAAATATTACTAAAAGTAAAACCGGGAGTTACGAGTTGGGGAATGGTAAAATTTGGCTATGCCGAAAATATTGAAGAGATGACGGAAAGAATGAAATACGATATTATCTATATCGAAAATATTTCACTGGCGCTGGATTTTAAAATTATGATTCACACTATCAGAATAATTTTATTGGGAAAGGGGAAATAATGAAGAAAATTCGAAGTTCATAGTTGTAGTTCAATATGTCTTGTCCTTCTTCGCCGAATAATTACAGAGTGTATCTGTGAGGTTTTCTGGCAAAGAATGATTAGGTAAAGAAGATTTTTTTCGGAAACCCCGATGAAGTTGGAATATATTTTTACAGTAAAGAAACAAATTATTCAGATTTTGATTTTTGTATGACACATTTTAATATCTTCATCCCTAACACATCCTATTTTATATTATTGCAAAAATTGATTTTATGAAAAAAAGTATTTTCTTTTTCTTTTTAATGTTTCTTTGTTTTTCTGCTTTTTGCCAAAAAAATAACGTTGCAGATTTATTAATTCCGGAGCCGGTATCAGTAACATCAGGGACCGGTGATTTTATAATTAATAATAAAACCATTATTTACGTTTCTTCTTCAGATACTTCCGCAAAACGCGTTGGGGAATTTCTTAAAGAAAGACTTTCGTTTGTGACAGGAAATGCTATACCTGTAAAAGGTATTTCTATGAAAAAGACAGATGAGAATAATATCCGCCTTTCATTAATTAAAGATGCCACTATCGGCGATGAGGGTTATAAGTTGAATGTTACAAGGCATGAAATCACTATTGCTGCCAATAAACCCGCGGGCCTTTTTTACGGAATGCAGACCCTGTTTCAATTGATGCCAAAAGAAATTGAAGAAAAACAATTTAAAAAAGATATCAAATGGGATATTCCCGTTTGTAGTATTACTGATTATCCACGGTTTGGATGGAGAGGTTTAATGTTTGACGTGAGCCGCCATTTTTTTACCAAAGATGATGTGGAACAATTCATAGATCAGATGGTAAAATACAAATACAATCTTTTGCATTTGCACCTGACGGATGATGAAGGGTGGCGTATAGAAATTAAAGGGCTGCCAAGACTTACTGAAGTGGGGGCGTGGAATGTAAAAAAGGTTGGATATTTCGGGACTTTTTCTCCTCCAACACCTGATGAACCCCGCAATTATGGAGGCTTTTATACACAGGATGATATCAGGGAAATAGTGAAATATGCAAAGGACCGGTTTGTAAATATTCTACCTGAAATAGACGTACCGGGCCATAGTCTTGCTGCCGTGGTTTCTTACCCGGATTTATCCTGTACTCCCGGGGCAGATCAATATCACGTTAGTTCGGGAGAACCAATTATGGATTGGTCTCATGGGCAGCCACCTATTGCAATGATTGATAATACACTTTGCCCGGCAAATGAAAAAGTATATGAATTTTTGGATACGGTAATGACCCAGGTAGCTCAATTGTTTCCATTTGAATATATTCATGTAGGCGGAGATGAATGCCCTAAAAACTTTTGGGAAAAGAGCGATTCTGTTAAGGCATTGATGCAAAGAGAAGGTTTAAAAAACATGGATGAAGTACAGAGTTATTTTGAAAAAAGATTAGAAAAAATTGTAGAATCAAAAGGGAAAAAGTTTATGGGTTGGGATGAAATATTACAAGGCGGCCTCGCGCCAAACGCCGCAGTGATGAGCTGGCGTGGAATTGATGGAGGTATAGCGGCTGCAAAAATGAAACATGAGGTAGTGATGAGTCCCACTGATTTTGCTTATTTGGATTATATGCAAGGTGATCCCATTATTGAGCCACATGTATATGCAACACTCTTGCTTCATAAAGCCTATGATTTTGAACCGGTTCCTGATGGAGTAGATCCTAAATATATTTTGGGAGGCCAGGGAAATTTATGGACAGAGCAGGTTTACAATATGCGGCACATGGAATATATGCTTTGGCCCAGAGCTATGGCTATTGCAGAAGCCGTATGGACACCAAAAGATAAAAGGAACCAATGGAATGACTTTGCAACAAGAGTAGAAAATCAGTTTCCAAGATTTGATGAAGCGCAGGTAAAATATGCCCCCAGCATGTACGATCCTGTTTTTGCGGTAAGTAAAACCGACAGTAATCATATAAAAATTGAATTGAGTACTCAAATAGAAGGGCTGCATATTTATTACAGTTTTGATAATTCTTTTCCCGACAATTTTTACCCGAAATATACGTCACCCTTAATTCCTCCGAAAGATGCTGTAATGCTCAAAGTAATTACTTACCGGGGCAATAAACCAATCGGCCGTATGATCTCAATGCCTATTGAAGAATTGCAGAAAAGAGCGGATAATAATAAATAGGAATTATGATTTAATAACCCATTTCTAATTGTAATATAGCATAAAAAGATGCATAAGTTGCAAACATGTCAACTGCCCAAAACCGGCGGCCTGGTTGTGCATGAATCATTATTAACATTATGTTACTAAATATTTTAGTATCTTTACGCTGTTAATTTATTGTTCGATAATTTTTAATCAATGTCAATGATGCAAAAGAATCTTTTAATAAAAATGCCAGGTTACCGGGAGATTGAGTATTCGATCATTTTGAACCCGTATGAAGCATTGCGGGAAAAAATAATGAAGGTTCGAAATAATATTCACTCAAAATATAATCCCGATATTCAATTAAATAGCAAACCTAATATCAGACTGGCAAAGTTTTTTAGTTTTGAAATGATGGAGGAAAAATTGATCAATCATTTAAAAATGATAGCTATGGGAATGCCGCCATTTAAAGCTAATTTAAAAGATTATGGAAGTTTTCCTACTCATACTTTGTTTATTAATGTAAGTTCAAAAATTCCATTACAAATGCTGATGAAAGATTTGCGGACTACGAGACGACTGATAAAATCACCTCATCAGGAGCCTTATTTTGCTAATGAATTTTATATACCTCTTGCTATAAAACTTGCTCCTTTACAATATGAAAAAATATGGCAGGAATACAGTCATCGTCAATTTACCGGAAGTTTTATTGCCGATAGTATGTTGTTGCTCAAAAGAAAAACCGGAGAAAAAAATTACCAGGTAGCCGCGCGTTTCGAATTTATGAACTTACCTGTTTCGGTAAGGCAGGGTGAGTTATTTGCATAAAAAAATAGGAATCCCGACTATTTGTTTATTTACTGCGAGCCGAATTGTCAACTTTTTAAAAGTTGACAACTCTCAATTTACTTCCCTCAATTCTCCCCATCTCGAAGTATATCTTGGGGAATGAAATTCTTTCCTCATTTTCCAATTGGTGTTGACACCAGATGATGCAAATTTTATTACATCGTCCCTCATACTAAAATTGATATTATCCAGGGTATTCATCAGAAAGCGTTTATTATTTTCTGCCGGAGACACAAATAAATTACTTTGAATAGATGTATCAGGTACAATGCCACTTAGCATTACGCCAGCTTTTTTGTATTGCCGCCCCGGCTGAAAAATTTGTTCTGCTAATCGCAATGCCGGAACAATTAATTCATTAGTGATGGATGTAGCCACAGGCAAAATGGCGTGGGCATTGATGGTAGCGCCATGGCTAAAAGTTACTGAATGATTTTCTTCTCTCGCTACCATAAAAATATGTATAACCGAAGCCGCGCTATTTTGCCTTCTCAGCTTTTCCGCAGCTCTTGAAGTATAGGTTGACAATGCTTCTTTTATATCATCGAGATTTGTAACAATTTTACCAAACATGCGTGTAGTGACTATCATTTTTTTGCTTACCAATTCATCCCCCATTTCAATGCACGGAATCCCTCTCAATTCTTTGATAAGCCTTACGCCTACTACGCCGCCCATATTTTTATATGCCCAATCTTCAGTCATGTTGCGCAGTTCCCATGCATCGGTAATTCCCCAATTGATTAGCTTTTCTGCATAAGCTCTTCCTACGCCCCATATTCCTGAAACGGGTGTTTTCTTTAATACTTCTCTTATGTCGTTATTATCGTCAAGTGTATAAATGCAATTGGTAGAGGCTTTATTTTTTTTGGCGAGATGATTGGCAATTTTTGCCAGCGTTTTAGTCGGCGCAATACCCACTGAAACCGAAACTCCAGTCCATTGTTCCACGATTTTTCTCAGGTGCAAAGCATATTCACCAAGAAAATTTGTATCAATCATACTCACGTCTATAAATGATTCATCCACAGAATATACTTCTACATTTTCTGCACCAGCCAGCATTTTCAATGTATCCATTACCCGCTTGCTCATATCGCCATACAAATTGTAATTGGACGAAAAAGTAGCCACATTGTGTTTTTCAATAAGTGGTTTTGCTTTAAAAAAAGGGCCGGCCATTTCCACTCCCAGGGCTTTTGCTTCATCGCTTCTCGAAATAATACAACCATCATTATTGCTCAATACCACCACCGGTTTCTTGTGCAGTTCGGGACGAAAAACCCTTTCGCACGAACAATAAAAACTATTACAATCAACAATTGCTTTCATTGGCTTTATTTATTCTCCTTTATAGGAGTATCAAGGTTTATGAATCACATAAGTAACCACTCCCCAAATAGCAAAGTCTTCGCAATTGGCATCGATATTTATCGGTGACAATTTATTAGAATCCGTCATCAGCCTCACTTTATTATTTATTTTTTCAAAACGTCTTATCAGCATATCGCCATTGAGTATTGCTATGATTACTTTGCCATTGGCTGCTTTTAGCGAACGGTCCACAATCACTACATCTTCTTTATAAATACCGGTTTCCTTCATGGCATCGCTGTTTACCCGCATAAAAAAAGTTGCAGGTTTATTACGAATCAATTCTTCATTGAGGTCAATACCGCGTTCCATATAATCGTCTGCGGCGGCGCCAAATCCGGAAGCATTGGCTGAATGTATATCCTGTTGCGTGAATCTTTTGGTTCCTTCATATTTTGGGGAATAAAATTTATCAGTCGGCATAAAATATTTTGTTTTATACTAAAATAATTAGTAAATTTATACTAAAATTATTAACAACAAAAATAATAATTATGAAAACAGAATCCCTGATGCCTCATTCGGTTATAAAAGAAATATATGGCCATGAGCTATACGAATATATGCTGGTAGTGCATCCTGATAATAATGTACAAGAAAAAGTAATGACAGAAAAGCAGTCGTTTTATGATGAATATAAAGCCCCGGTTTTTGTAGAAACAAGCCCGCACATTATTGTATCCGGTTTTTTTGCAAAGGAAGCGATGGAAGATACACTGATTCGATGGATACAACGCATCTGTCAACAGCAACAAAGTTTTACCGTAACATTAAATAATTACAGCGGCTTTCCACCGCACACCATTTATCTGCGGGTGCAAAATGAAAACCCTTTTCAAAAACTAATAACGGATTTGAAAACGCTGAATAATTACATCAGTTCATGTGCATGCCCGCCGATGCAATTCATTTACAGGCCTCACGTAAGCATTGCCGGAAAACTTTTCACGAATCATTTGTAGTGAATGAATTGCAATTGCTAAAACGAAAACACGAATATGATGTATGCAAATCTGTGAATGTATTCGGCTTGCAGCCTGAAGAAAAACCCTGCGCCGTTTGTTTTTAGTTATAAAAAAATCCATCTATGAATACTCAATCTTTAATAAAAATTCCCGGGTATAAGTATAATGAATACCTGTTGGTATTAAATCCGAATGAGGATTTGCACGATAAAATTATGCAGGTAAAAAAAGAATTTTATGAGAAATATAAAGCAGCCACCGCACTATATTCCAAACCTCATATTACACTCGTAAACTTTATTCAGTTTGATATGATGGAAGAGCGATTGGTAAATCGTTTGAAACTAATAGCTGCGGGCTATCGCGCTTTTACAGTAGAATTGAAAGACTATGGAAGTTTCCCCACCCACACTATATTTATTAATGTGGAATCGAAACAGCAGGTTCAGAATCTGGCAAAAGAACTAAGGCCTGCACAGCAATTAATGACATTGAACAAAGACAATAAGCCACATTTTATAAACGACCCGCACCTGACTATAGCAAGAAAATTATTACCCTGGCAATATGAACAAGGCTGGCTTGATTACAGCCATCGCTTTTTTACAGGGCGGTTTATTGCAGATGGAATGTTGCTGTTAAAAAGGCCATTGGATGGAAAGGCTTATCAAATTGTGCAACGATTTGAATTTATGAATTTACCTGTAAATATCAAACAGGGTGAACTATGGTGAGTAGTGAGTGGTGAATGGTCAATTGATTTCATCATTGTCCATTATTGATTGATATCACTTCCCATTCACTATTGCCGATTGCCCATTCACCTTATAAAAAAAACACTATGAACAACGAATCATTAAAACAAGACCATTTTAAAATAGCGCCACAAGGAAAAGAAGAAGAACAATATTTATCCGGGCGTGGCGCACAATTCAACACCCAAAACCGTTTCCTGAAAAATCATCAGTCAAAAGAAGAAATAGAATCCATTGATGATTGGGAAGTGCCTAATCCGGGAACTCAATACTTAGAGCAAAAAGCAAAAAGTATCGTAAATAAAGTGGACAGCCCCGACCTCGGTATGGCGTACAGCATGAATCCCTACGCCGGTTGCGAGCATGGATGTATTTATTGCTATGCCCGTAATGTGCATGAATACTGGGGCTATAGTGCAGGGCTCGATTTTGAAAGTAAGATAATTGTAAAAATAAATGCGACACAAATGCTTCGAAAGACATTGATGCACCCGAAGTGGGAAGTGCATCCGATTATGCTGAGCGGCAACGCCGATTGCTATCAGCCTGCAGAACAAAAATATAGATTAACAAGAGGGCTGCTCGAAGTTTGCAATGAATTTAACCAACCGGTAGGCATCCTCACCAAAAATTCGTGGATTATAAAAGATAAAGACATCCTACAGGAAATGGCAAAGAAAAGGTTAGTATCAGCAATGGTTTCCATCACATCATTCAACGAAGATTTGCGCAGAGTAATGGAACCAAGAACCGCTACCGCCAAACAACGGTTAAGGGTACTCGAAGAATTAAGCGCAGCCGGTGTACATACCGGAATTATGATGGGACCAATGATTCCCGGATTGAACGAACATGAAATGCAAAGGATAATGAAAGCAGCCAGCGATGCCGGAGCGACATTCACAGCCTACACTTTCATCCGTTTGAATGGCGCCATCAAATTTTTATTTCATGATTGGCTCTACAAAAATTTTCCTGCCCGTGCCGATAAAGTTTGGCATTTGATAGAAGCCAGCCATAATGGACAAGTAAACGATACACGCTGGGGGCTGCGTATGCGCGGCGAAGGAAGCATTGCGGATTTAGTAAATCAACAATATAAAAAGTACGGCAAATTATACCACATGAACGAAGACCAATGGCAATTGAATGTTGCTGATTTCAGGAGGCCGGGGGAGCAGGGAAGGTTGTTTTGAAAAATAAAGTATAAATTTAAAAAAACATGAAGCTATGACTCAAAAAAAGAAATCTCAAGTTATAATGCTTGACCATTCAAAAGCAAAAGTCTTATTGCTGCAAAAATATTTGGAGAAGTATCTTAACATAATTAGCAACGATGGATATACGCAAAAAATAAATGTATTTGATTTGTTTTGTGGAGAAGGAATTTATGAAAATAATGGAGAGGGAAGTCCAATTGCAATCTTGCGAACATTAAAGGACTTACATTTTATAAATAAAGCTAAGAACAAAAATATTATTAAGGTAGACTTGTGCTTTAATGATAAAGACGAATTTAAAATTCAGAAATTAACATCATTCATTAAAGATAAAAAACTTCATTATGAAGCGTTTGGCGAACTAAGATATCGCTCGAAAGATTATAAAGAAATTATAGAAAACTTAGCAACGTACATCCAAAATCTAAAAAATGAAAAAGCATTTGTTTTTATTGACCCCTACGGATACAAAGAAATAAGAGCAAGCGAAATAAAAAAACTACTGCAATCAAAAAAGGCGGAAGTGTTACTCTTTTTGCCTACTCAATTTATGTATAGGTTTGATGAAAAGGGAACCCCTGAAGCATTAATTCAAATCATTGAAGAATTAGTTGATGTGAGAGATTGGAAACCTAGCAATTCTGTTTATCAATTTATTAGCCAGTTTAAAGATGCACTTAAAAACTATCTTGGCAATGATTTTTTCGTTGATACTTTTGCTATCGAAAAAGATGCAGCAACTGTATTTTGTCTTTTTTTCTTTTCAAGCCATATCAGAGGATTTGAAAAAATGTTAGAAACGAAATGGCAGCTTGATAACGATGCAGGTAAAGGATGGAGTTATGAGAAATCTGGTAATCTATTTGCTGATTTTAAAACAAACCCGTTGGAAGAAAAACTAATTGAATTATTATCAATAAGTCACAAAATTTATAATGGCAAAATTTATGAGTTTGCTTTGCATAATGGATTTTTGCCGACTCATGTAGTAGAGGTTTTTAATTCATTGCAAGCAGGCGGAAAACTTGCAGTACTTTCTGATAAGGATGATAAAATTAAAAAAGGTGCCTTTTACATCAGTTATGATAATTACAAAAAATCACCCGAAAAAGTTTCTTTAAAATAAAATAATTATGGCACAATCATCAATAGAATGGACAGAAATGACCTGGAACCCCACTACAGGCTGCACGAAAATTTCGGCAGGTTGTAAATTCTGCTATGCAGAAGTTATGTCAAGAAGATTACATGCAATGGGTGTGGAAAAATACAAAGATGGATTTAAAGTGAGGACGCATGAGGATTCTTTACAAATTCCTTATTCGTGGAAAGGCTCTAAAGTTGTTTTCGTAAATTCCATGAGCGATTTATTTCATCCGGAAATACCTTTTGAATTTATTCAAAAAGTTTTTGATGTAATGAATCATACGCCACAACACACTTACCAGGTTCTTACAAAACGAGCTGAAAGGTTATATGAATTGCATCATAAATTAAACTGGACAAAAAATATCTGGATGGGGGTTTCTGTTGAAGATGAAAGAGTAACAGACAGGATAGATTTTTTACGGGAAACAAACGCTAAAACAAAATTCCTTTCCTGCGAACCCTTAATCGGCCCTTTAAGAAATATGAACCTTGGCAATATTGATTGGGTAATTGTTGGTGGTGAGAGTGGAAGGAAAGCAAGGCCTATGTCTGAGCAATGGGTTTGGGATATAAAAATGCAATGTCAGGAACAGGAAATCGCGTTCTTCTTTAAACAATGGGGAGGCATTAATAAAAAGAAAGCGGGAAGAGAACTGGCCGGAATGACTTATGATGACATGCCTTCTCATCATTGAAAATCGAAAATGCCATTTTGGATTTTCAATGATGAGTTATATCTTTGAAGAATGATACAACGACAATTACAAAAGGAAATAACCGCTCTGATGAAGCAGTATCCGGCGGTTGCCATACTTGGAGCAAGGCAGGTGGGCAAAACGACATTGGCAAAACAAATAGCTGCGACACAAAAAAAACCATCATTGTATCTCGACCTTGAAAACCCTTTGGATGTGCGCAGGCTCGCTGACCCATTTACTTTCTTATCAGCCAACAAAGACAAGTGTATTATTATTGACGAAGTTCAAACCATTCCATCATTGTTTTCCGTGCTGCGTTCCATCATTGATGAGGACAGGCGCAATGGCAGGTTTATATTATTAGGAAGCGCCTCGCCGCAATTGGTAAAGGGTGTTTCTGAATCATTGGCAGGTCGTATTGCCTACCGTGAGCTATCGCCAGTAAATTTTATTGAATTACCTGAAAAAATCAGTCGCGATAAGCACTGGCTTAGGGGTGGCTTTCCCCCGCCGCTACTGGCAAGGAACGACATGGCAGCCACAGAATGGATAAGCGGTTTTGTGCGCAGCTATGTAGAAAGAGACCTGAGTTTTTTGTTTGGTGTAGAACTCACAGGCAATATCATACGAAGAATATTGAGTATGTTGGCACATGTGAATGGTTCGGTTTGGAACGCAGAAATGATGGCACGTTCATTAGGCATAACAGCCCCTACTGTGAACCGCTATATTGATTTTCTGGAAGGCGCATTTTTGGTACACCGGCTGCCTGCATTTCATGTAAATACCCGTAAGCGGTTGGTAAAAGCGCCAAAAGTATATATAAGAGACAGTGGTTTACTACACCAGCTTAGTGGCGTATCCAATATGCTTTCGCTAAAAGGGCATCCCGTTGTAGGCTCATCGTGGGAAGGCTATATTGTAGAACAGGTTAATCAGCTAAAGCCCGCTGGTACAGATTTGTATTATTATCGCACGCAGGCCGGTGCAGAATGTGATATAGTACTTGCAAAAGGAATCCATCCCATTGCCTGCGCAGAAATCAAGTTGAACAATGCACCCCATATCAGCAAAGGGAATTACCAAAGTATTGCCGACCTGAAAACAAAAAAGAATTTTGTGGTAGTGCCGGACGTAGAAGAATATAAGACAAAAGACGGTATTGTTATATGCAATATGCAAACCTTCCTTACCAAATATTTGCCTAAATTGAAATGAAGTATCCTTGAAAATCGAAAATGGAATTTTGGATTTTCAAGGATATAGTAATTATAGAAAGATGATTTTATTTTGATAGAAACGATAAAGTAAGCTATTAAAAATAAAGCCAACTTTATGTTGGCACGGAAAACTTTATTGAATTCCTGTGAAATGATTCTTTAAAAAATCAAAATACGAATCCTCAGTATTTCTTTCTCCGCTGCAAAAATATTTTTATCCGAAAAAATAATCAATATACTTTCTCTTAGTATAATTTTTTTTATCCCCTGAAACCATTATCAATACTGATGTTTAGCAGAATAATATTTTCTTCTAAATAAATATTTTTTAAATAAATTTGGAATATCCAAAAAATTATTTCCATCTTTGCACTTCAAAATTATTTCACAAACAAAAAAAATGCTACGCTTTCAGTTACATATTAAACAAACGAATTGGTTTAGTCCGATAGTGGATTATACTGTTTGCGGGGCATGTAAAGATGTTGGTTAATTACGATAAAAATTAAACGAATCATAACGAAAGCCCTGCAAAAAATGCGGGGCTTTTTTGTGGCTGACATGTTTGAAATATTTGTAAAAAGAAATAGAATTTTAAAAACCTTAAAATAAAAAATCAACCAAAAACAAAAATTAAATAATGCAAAAATATTTGCTACATAAACAATTTACGATGCGAAATGAAGCGCTGTCATTTTCAGGATGCCATTGGTATGTGCAGGTGAATTATGGTTTTGAACCAATAGAAAATACAATTGACAGTAATTATAAACGACCGGATGATAATCCATGATGGTGCATGAACGCGCCTGAATGAAAAGAAACCCGGTCGTCAAAAAACGACCGGGTTTTTTGTTGCCGGAAACTGATAGAAGCCATCGGCACCAAGGCCGGACGGCGGTAAAAATAAAAAATGTCGGATAGTGTAACGGCTAACATATCACACTTTGACTGTGATGTTCCAGGTTCGAATCCTGGTCTGGCAACAAAAGAAAAAGTTGGCTTTAGCTTAACTGGTAAAGCGCCACACTGTGAATGTGAAGAACAGGGTTCGAGCCCCGAAGTCAACCTGGCAACGGCTTGTAGTTCAATGGAAGAGCACTGTGCTACGAACACAGAAATAGAAGTTCGACTCTTCTTAAGCCGTCTGGTAATTGGGGTTTGTTCTCTTGAGTGTGGGAATATTGGTTCGTAACTCAATTGGATTAGAGTACCGGTCTTTTACACCGGGAGTTCAGGGTTCGAGTCCCTGCGGGCCAACAAGGAAACATAGCTCAAAGGCAGAGCGGCGGCTTGTTAAGCCGATGGTTGAATGTTCCCTGCCCGTCCGGTCAGGCGGGGAATCATTCTGTTTCCGCAAATGTGAGTACGGCGAAGTTGGAGAGTCGCGATGGTCTGTAACACCATTGTCGTAAGACTGAACTGGTTCGATTCCAGTTGCTCACACTATGTTTCAGGACGAATAGCTCCAATGGTAGAGCATCACGTTGAAGCCGTGAGAGTACAGGTTTGAATACTGGTTCGTCCACAAACGCGCGCTTGATGTAATTGGTAACAACGCGGATTCCAAATCCGTGAATGGAAGTTCGAATCTTTCAGTGCGCGCAAGACAGGAAGAAATAATAATGATTATAAAAAAACAAAAAAATGAAACAGCAATGGAGGAAATTTAATGGAGATACCATTCATCAGCCAATCGGTTATGAAGTAAGGAATGCATTGATGCGTGAAAAAGAAAACGGTAACGAAATAAAGGCATGCATTGGAACAGACAGCCAAGTGAAAGGCTCCATTACTGAGTTTGCAACGGTTATCGTTTTCATCCGGAAAGGAAGAGGTGGTTTCATGTTTATACACAACGAAACTACCAAACATAAAATGAGCATCAAACAAAGGATGTTAGCTGAAGTAGCGATGAGTATTGATGTGGCTTATTCCCTGTGCAAATTATTTACATTTTATGATGTGGATATGGAAGTGCATGCCGATATTAATACCAATCCCAATTTTAAAAGTAACGATGCTTTAAAAGAAGCAATGGGTTATATTTTGGGAATGGGTTTCGCTTTCAAAGCTAAGCCTGAAGCATTTGCAAGCTCTTGTTGCGCAAATAAAATGGTGCAGTAAAAAGATTCTTTAAATAATTGTTGGTACATGTATCAACACAAAAGCTTCCTTAACGGGAAGACGGGTTTAGCACAGTAAAGCAAACCAGGCGAGGGTTTCATTAACGCCCCGCAGTGCAGAAGTAATAACTTTCTGTATGCTGTTGCCGATTGCAGCTATATCCACCAACACGTTGTGTGTTGAAGGTTCGACTCCTTCTTCTGTGTAATGCGGAATAACTCAATGGTAGAGTAACAACTCAGAATGCGCAGGTTCGAATCCTGCTTCGACTGGAAATCGAATAGCTCAGGTGGTCAGAGCGCTACATTTTTAATGTAGAGGAAGAAGTTCATCGCTTCTTTAAAAATGATGAAAGAAATAAAGCGGGGTTGTTTACCGGCAAAGGTGTCTGGCTATTTGAATGTCCTGACACCTGTAGCAATTCGGTAAACACTCAGCAGGTAAGTCTAAAAATTGTTACAGCATGTTACACTTATTCAGTGTTTAATTATTAAAGATGTTGGATAAAAAATGTTGGATAACTGTTTCAGATAAAGCAATTGAAACTCACCTCCGTGCAAGCAGAATGGAAAACAATTCCGGCTTTATTAAAAAAAATGAAATGAAAATTTTTAAAACAAAACAAAATGAAAAAAGTAAAAATTAACGCCTACCAAAAAGGATTGGTATTTAAAAATGGCGTGTACCAGCGTATGTTGAGCGAAGGAAATTACTGGTTATGGTTTAATGAAAAAGTTGAAGTGTATGAAATCAACAAGCCCTTTTATGCACCGGTTGAATTGAATATTTTATTGCAGGATGCAGCATTGGCAAATGCTTTGCAGGTAGTAGCGGTAAAAGATAATGAGATTGCTTTGCAATACGAAAACGGTTTATTGAAACAGGTATTGAATGCAAATCGTTATACTTTCTGGAAAGGATATATCAATTATGAATTTGTAGTTACCGATATCAGCAAGATTGAAATTACTGAAAACATCAGCCGTACTGCTTTGCAAAATAAATTGGTAGCGCCTTATGTTCGGATGTATAGTGTGGAAAATTATGAAAAAGCGGTCTTGTTCATTGATGGTAAATATGTACAAACTTTACCTTCCGGTGTTTACTACTGGTGGAAAAACAACATTACCATCCTCATTGGAAAAGCAGATAGCCGTATGCAGCAAATCGAAATCAATGGCCAGGAAATTTTGACCAAAGACAAAGCGGCCTTGCGTATCAATGGTTATGCGCAATACAAAGTAACTGATATTGAAAAAGCTTTGTTGCAAAACAAAGAATATGAGCGTCAGTTGTATGTGGCTTTCCAATTGGCTTTGCGTGAATACATCGGAGGTTTGGCTTTTGATGAATTGTTGGAGAAAAAAGAAACCATCGTTCCTTTCATCTTGCAGTCTGTAAAAAATGCTGCGGAAAATTTAGGAGTTGAAGTCAACAGTTTTGGTATCCGCGATATTATTTTACCCGGTGATGTAAAAGAAATTATGAACCAGGTATTGGTGGCTGAAAAAAAAGCACAGGCCAATATTATTATGCGCCGTGAAGAAACTGCAAACACCCGCAGCTTGTTGAACACTGCAAAATTGATGGAGGATAATGCGATGTTGTGGAAATTGAAAGAGATGGAATATGTAGAAAAAATTGCGGATAAAATCAGCAATATCAGTGTGAGCGGCAATGGTATGTTGATTGAGCAATTGAAGCAAATTTTCGTGCCGCAGAAATAGTTATCGTAACTTTTGGAAAGTTTTTGAACTTTCCAAAAGTTTAATTTATTAAAAAAAAATTTAAAAGAGGATAGCTCAATTTGAGCTATATATAAAATGAGTAAAATAAAATTAACCGGCAAACAATTACGCTCTATCGGTTACCCCGAAGGACCGGTAATTAGTGTAGCCATCAACGTAATGGAAAAACATTACAAATTTGAAAAGGAGGAAAGTGTGCTGAATTTATTAAAAGAAATATTGGGAGCGCCGGTAGAATATGCCAATGATGCGGTACTTGGGTTGATAGCTCAAAAATTAATGACAGCGCCTATGAAGGAAAAGAACGTCATCTTTCCGAATGAAAACATAGATGGCATATCTGTCTCATTGAATAAAACCGGGATTGAATTTTCAATTTTTGGAAGAGAGCATATTGATGAAGGCGCCATGAATCAAATGTACCAGGCGGCAAAATTACCCGTGGCTGTGGCCGGTGCATTAATGCCCGATGCGCATCAGGGATATGGATTGCCGATTGGCGGAGTGCTGGCCACCGAAAACGCAATTATTCCCTATGGCGTAGGCGTGGATATCGGTTGCAGAATGTGCTTGTCCATTTTTGATATCAACCCCAAAGAGCTGTTGCAAAAAGAATCATTTTTTATTAGAGAATTGAATGAAGCCACTTTGTTTGGTGGTGGAAGACAATTTGAAATTTCAGGAAAGCATGAAGTTCTTGACAGAAAAGAATTTGAAGAAATTAAAATGTTGAAACCTTTACAGGGAAGGGCTGCAAGGCAATTAGGTTCATCGGGTTCTGGAAATCATTTTGTAGAATTTGGTGAAGTGGAAATCGGCGAAGTAGATGAAATTTTGGGTGTGCCGGCAGGAAAATATTTGGGGCTTTTATCGCATTCAGGTTCGAGGGGATTGGGCGCAACTATTGCGAGCTATTATACACAATTAGCTAAACAAAAAAGGCAGTTGCCAGGCGAAGCAAAAAATCTTGCATGGCTCAATTTGGATGAAGAAGAAGGAATGGAATATTGGCTGGCGATGAACCTTGCAGGCGATTACGCTTCAGCAAATCATCATATCATTCATGCTAAAATTGCGAAACAATTAGGACGTAAGCCAATGAAGATGGTAGAAAACCATCACAACTTTGCATGGAAAGAAATGTATAACGGGAGAGAAGTAATCGTGCATAGAAAAGGCGCCACGCCAGCAGGTAAAAATGTGTTAGGAATTATTCCGGGTTCTATGACCGCGCCGGGTTTTATTATAAAAGGAAAAGGCGAACCTTCATCTCTTTTATCCGCGTCACATGGCGCCGGAAGAAAGTTGAGCAGAACGGCAGCATTGGGAACTATTACCCAAAATGCACTCAATTCAGAATTAGCAAAACATGGCGTAACATTGTTGGGAGGCGGATTAGACGAAGCGCCTTTTGCTTATAAAGACATTCAAGTAGTGATGCAATCGCAAATAGATTTAGTAGATATAGTAGGAAAATTTATTCCTAAAATTGTAAAGATGGATGGTGCAATGCCAAGGAAACGGAAATGGAAAGACAAGGAAATTTCAAATGAATAATTATAGTTCGTAAAAAGATTCCTGTTTTAAAAAGCAGGAATCTTTTTTGCATCCCAACCAAATATTAATTTAATTCCAACATTAATCCTTAAGTTTTGCTTCTACCATAATTTAATTTTTTCATTTATTTGGCCACCATACAATGTTTCTGCAAAAGAGCATCTGAAATATAAATAAAAAGAAAGCAGGAAGAAAACTGACAGGAGCAATTTTTGATGAAATGCCTATGAATTTTATGGGTTTTTTAAAATATAATTTTGATTTTAAGTATTTAGACCAATCGCCTGTACAATACTCTCACAGTAAAAAAACAAATAATCACGATTCCCGTTTTTATTTTATTAAGAATTTAAAAAAGACCCTGTTTGAATAGCATATTATCACTAAATAAATTATCCAAATCTATTAGGATGACATATTTCCTCCAAAATTTTACATCAATAAAATCTCTTCAATCATTTTTCTTTCATTACTTAGTCTTGGCACTTTATGCTGGCCTCCTAGCTTCCCTTTACTTTTCAACCATTTATTAAAAGTGTCTTTTTCTAAAACATGCACAACAGGTCCGCGCAGTGCAATATTTTTATAACGTTTGGCCTCATAATCGCTGTTTACCGATTTTAGCGCTTCATCCAGTTCAGTAGTAAATGTTTTTAAATCGGGTGGTGCGGTTTCAAATTCTATCAGCCATTCGTGAGCGCCATTATTATTTTCACTAAAGAAAACGGGAGCGGCAGTGTAATCCTTAACTATGGCACCCGTTTTAGCCGAGGCTATTGCGATTGCTTTGTCAGTATTGTCAACGATTACTTCTTCGCCAAAGGCGTTCATATAATGCTTTAATCTTCCTGTTACTTTTATTTTAAAAGGTTTCAATGAAGTAAACTGAATAGTATCTCCTAAAAGATATCGCCACAGGCCGCCATTGGTGCTTATCACCAGGGCATAATTCTTATAAAGTTCTACCTGTTTTAGTCCGATAGTTTTTGCATCTGGTTTTGGGTATTCTTCTACCGGGAGAAATTCGTAAAAAATCCCATGATCAGTAAAAAGTAATAGGCTGTCATCATCCGGCCTGTTTTGGGCGGCAAAAAAACCTTCACTGGCATTATAAATTTCGAGATAATTGATAGGCGCACCAATCAATTTACGGACTTGTTCACGGTAAGGCGTAAACGAAACTCCTCCATGCATATACAATTCTAAATTTGGCCATACTTCCTTTAGAGTTTTTTTGCCGGAAATCTGGAGAATACGTTTTATTAAAATAATCGTCCAGGTAGGTACTCCTGCAAGCGATGTTACATTTTCATTAATGGTGCTTTTGGCAAGCTGTTCTATTTTACTTTCCCATTCATCAAGCAACGCAATACTAATATCCGGAGTGCGTATCCAATGCCCCCAGAACGGTGTATTCTGCATTAACACAGCACTTAGGTCGCCATATTGTATGTCTTCATCAATATTATGAACCTGGTGGCTTCCGCCCACTACAAGACTTTTTCCTGTAAGTAAATCGCTGTCAGGAAAATTTTTATAATAATTGGTAAGTACATCTTTGGATGCCTTGAAATGAATGTCTTTCAGGCTTTCTTCACTGATAGGAATAAATTTACTTTTATCAGATGTAGTACCGCTGCTTTTTGCAAACCAATAAATAGGCGTGTTCCATAAAATATTTTCTTCACCGGCCATCATACGATTAATATAAGGCTTTAGATCATCGTATTCATGAATGGGAATTCTGTTCTTAAAATCTTTTACTGTAAATAATCTTGAGAACTTATATTTTCTTCCAAACTCTGTGTATTGAGCCTGTGTAACCAAATGCTGCAACACATTTCTCTGTGCGGATACAGGGAAACTGATCCAATTCTGAACGCCCCACAAGCGCATCCTTGCTAAACGTGATATGATGGGGCTGAGGAGTTTCAAGTTTGATTGGTTTTAGTAGTTAATTGATTTAGTAGTTAATTAGTTAATTAGTTAATTAGTTTATTGGTTAATTAGATTATTGGTTTAGAAAATAATCCTTAATAATTTATTAATTCAATAATTAAAATCACTTAAATACATCTGTGTGTAAATAATCTTTTCTCTTTAATTCAAAATTTCTTCCGAGATACAAGCGTCTTACCTGCTCATCCTTTGCCAGTTCTTCGGCAGATCCTTCTATAAATATTTTACCTTCTATCAAAAGGTAAGCGCGATCGCAAATAGAAAGAGTTTCATTTACATTATGATCAGTAATTAAAATCCCAATATTTTTGTATCTCAGTTTAGTAACAATAGCTTGAATATCTTCAACGGCAATGGGATCAATACCTGCAAAAGGTTCATCCAACAAAATAAATTTGGGATCCACAGCAAGTGCCCGCGCAATTTCGCATCTTCTTCTTTCACCACCACTCAATACATCGCCATTGCTTTTACGCACATGTCCCAGGTTAAATTCGTCAATTAAAGTTTCAAGTTTTTCCTTTTGTTCACTTTTAGAAAGATGTGTCATTTCTAATACGGCGGAAATATTATCTTCCACGGTGAGTTTTCTGAAAATACTTGCCTCCTGTGGCAGATAGCCCAATCCCATTTTAGCTCTTTTATACATGGGCAACTTAGTGATATTAAAATCATTTAAAAAAACATCCCCATCATCAGGCTTTACCAGGCCTACCACCTGGTAAAATGAAGTTGTTTTTCCTGCACCATTAGGCCCAAGTAATCCCACGATTTCTCCCTGGCTTACCTGGAAAGATACTTTATTATTGACAGTGCGTTTACCATATTTTTTGGTAAGTTCTTTTGCGAAAATAGTCTGATTCAATTTTTTTTTATAAAAATACGTGAATGAAAATAAAACTAAGCGTTGTTCATTTCTTTTAGCGTTTTATGTTTCCTGTTTCCGTTTAGGAATATTTTACAAGGACATGATTTGAATAACCCATTATATTGTTTCATTTTTTGAATTATTTGTTGCTTTACTGCAAAAAGAGGAATGGATAGAAATGTATAAATGATGCTGATTAATATTTACGTTTGTATTTTATTAATTGAAAATGTGATGCCATTAATTTATTTAGAAACAAAAATAGAATCAAATATTGAAATTTGTTTTGACTTAGCCCGAAGTATTGATCTGCACCAAATATCAACTGCCAAATCAAATGAAAGGGCTATTGGCGGAACAATGTCCGGGTTAATTAAATTAGGCGAAACGGTTACATGGGAAGCTATACATTTTGGAATTAAACAAAACCTAACTTCAAAAATTACACAATTCAAGAGGCCATTTCATTTCAGGGATGAAGAGGTAAAAGGAGCATTTAAGTACATCATTCATGATCATAATTTTGAGGAAATAAATACAACTGTTATTATGAAAGACAATTTTGAATTTCAATCTCCTTTAGGGATAATTGGAAAACTGCTTGATAAAATGATTCTCATTGATTATATGACACAATTACTGGAAGAAAGAAATAAAGTGATTAAAGAATATGCAGAAACTGAAAAATGGAAATTAGTTTTGAATAAATAAACCCAGTCTCAGGAATCTAAAAAGCTTAAAATGAATAAAGTAAACTACGGAATTGATGCGCCCAAAGTAATCAGAAACCAAATTGTAATCGGAATATTTTTATTAATTATTGGCATTCTTCTTTCTCTAAATTTTTATCCTTCGGTTACGCCTTTAAAATATAGTTTTTTATCAACTGCTATATGCCTGTTGATCGCGAGTATTCTCATGCTGTCTTATTCCAGATTTGGAAAGTTCAAACACAGAGACAGAATTTTAAAATTGCATCAATGGAAAGGTGATGAAAAAGTTTTGGATGTAGGCACAGGACTGGGATTATTAATGATTGGGGCTGCTAAAAAATTAAATACAGGGAAATCTTATGGTATAGATATTTTCAACAATTACGATCTTTCCAATAATTCTATTGAGAAAACAAAAAATAATATCCTACAGGAAAACGTAGTTGAAAAAACTGAGATATTATCTGAGAATATTCTTAAAACCAATTTCAGTGATAATTATTTTGATGTTATTGTTTCCAATTTATGCATCCATAATCTTTATAAAACTGATGAAAGAAAACAAGCTTGTACAGAGATAAACAGGATATTAAAAGCCGGCGGAGAAGCAATAATATCTGATTATAAGCACACCCGCGAATACAAAAAAATTTTTCAAGCTCTGGGAATGAAAGTTGAAAAAGTGGGAACTTATTTTTTTGATACATTTCCTCCTTTAACGATAATTAAAGCAATCAAATAAGAAGTAAAATTAGAAAAATCAAATCCCCAGCATTTCTTTCAACTTAGCATAACCGGCTTTGCTTACCGGCAATTTTGCTCCGGTAGTCAGTAATAATAAATGCCCATCTTTTTCATAAGGATCTATCCGGGTAATAAGTTGTGTGTTCACAATATAGGAGCGATGCACTCTTATAAATTGAAAAGCGCTCAATGATTCCTCAAAAAAATTCATTGTCCGCTTTTTCAGAAAAGTTCCTTCGGTAGTTACAATTTTCACATAATCGTCTGCAGCTTCGAGGTAATTAATTTTGGCAACTGGAATTATTTTTATTTTATTTCCATCCTTAACTACCACCCGGTTTTGCTGTGCAGGTGTTTGCGAGGCCGCTTCTATTACTTTTTGGGTAGAGGTTATATCAGAATGTTGTAAATATTTTTGAATGGCTTTATCAAATCTTTCTTTGCTGAAAGGTTTTAATAAATAATCTACGGCATTCGATTCGAAAGCTTTTATAGCAAATTCATCAAATGCTGTGGTGAAAATAACAGCCGGCGGCTCTTCTATTAGTTCGAGCATTTCAAATCCATTGATTTTTGGCATCTGAATATCAAGAAAAATCAGATCGGGCTGATGCTGTTGTATTGCTTTTATTCCTTCAAAACCATCATTACATTCAGCAACTAACTCAACATCACTTTTTGATTGCAAATATTCTTTTACGATACTTCTTGCCAATGGCTCGTCATCAATAATAATAACTTTCATATAATTTCTCTATTTATTAAATGATTTATCAATTGATTGGTTCACTTTATATATAATGCGATCATTTATTTCTTTGCTTAGCCAATCTTGGATTTCTGTTTGGGTTAGATCTTTCTTCATTAATTGTGATTCATTAATTTGAGGTATAACAATTGTGGTAATAAATTGATTATTATCTTTTCCCGTTTTTAAAAGATCGTGCCTTGCAAATAAAAGAAATAATCTTCTTTGAATGGAAGAAAGACCAAACCCGGTGCCCTTAAGGGGTTGCGAGGTTTCAGGATCAAATGGATTTTGTATAATGATCTTTAAATTATTTCCATCTGCTATTGCTTCTAATCGTATCATCACTTCTCCGATAGTATCGTATAAACCAAATTTTATCGCGTTTTCTACTACAGGTTGCAGCAGCAAAGCAGGTAATTTAAGAGAAAGAATTTCATCCTTATAAATTATTTCAGTTTGCAAACGGTGTCCGAACCTTACTTTTTCTATTTCAAGATACAATTGCAGATACTGTAATTCTTCTTCCAAAGTGTTCCATTGTTGTTCATCTTTTTTAAGAGTTCCCCGCAGGAAATCACTCAACTGGTGAATCATGTGCCTCGCCTTTTCAGGATCAGATCCTGTAAGCGCACTTATTGAATTCAAGCTATTGAATAAAAAATGCGGCTGCAACTGCTGTCTTAGTTTAAATAATTCTGCTTCTTTTGAAAGTCTTTCCACCTCAGTTTGGCGACTATCCGATTCTTTTTGTTCCTGCTGGCTGTACCACAATAAACTAAACATACTCATACTGCTAATTAATAAAAACCCTGCCCCAAATCTAATGCCCCACGATGCACGGATTACTTCATTATAATTATCTCCTTCTTTAAAAATCATCCACATGACTCCTTGCTGGGCAAGAATCCACAAAAAACTTACTGTAAGGCTCACCACAAGAATGTACCAATATTTCTCTTGCCGGGGCCTGTAATATTTCATATTATTACTAATAAAAAAACAACACAACGCGAGCAAAGCATTGCTTATAATACTATCCGTAATTGCGTGCAAGACGTCAATATTTATTTGTCTGAGGATAATATATTGCAATAGCATCCATATAAGCCACCAGGCAGTATAAAAAAGACGTAAACGCTTATCTGATAAAATAGAATTCGTCAAATTGCCAATTTTAATTCATTTGAAATGTATTTTGGAAACAGGTTTCATGTAAATAATTTGCGCGATTATTTATTTGTCTGATATAACTGGCTGCATTCTCTTCTTCGCATATTCTGGAATATATTTCCACTCCATCTATCAAATCATTTAAGGGATGTATTTCAGCCACATCAATAAATTTCCAATGTACGGGTTTTTGATTATCGCCTAAAAATTTATCTTCTTCTTTATCGCCCATTATGCGTGCCTTTTGAAATGCATGCATATCATCTTCAGCCATGATAAGTCTTAACTGTTCGTCGAATTGAGCGGTGTGGCTTCCATCGCCACAAATAATTCTATAAACTATTTTTGCAAGATACCATTTCATATAAGTGAATTTATAAGATAAAAATGTATTTTTTTAATAATTGGTAAATTCAATTCCTCCAAATACACAAGAGCCTTTTAAGATTATTGTTTTGTTGGTATCGGGAGCGCTGTTATTGAAATTGCGTTTATCCTCCACGCTACCAAATACAGCAGAAATTTCATTCTTTATATCCCAGTTGGAGGGAATAATTAATTTTGTACCGCCAAACACATTATTTATTTCAAGCTCTATCGGATGTTGAATATCGGCCTGCATAAAATTAATTTCAGAACCGCCCATAAAGCTTACTATTTCACCTCCCTTAAAATTTTTTGATTGAATATTTCTTTTTACGCCACCAAATACTGCGACTACGTCAATATATTCTTCATTAGAAGAATATGCTGATGTGGAAGACTCATCGGGCTTTATGTTTTCTTTTTCGGTACCAGGGGAAGAATTCATTCTGTCCCACCGGCGATACCTTCTGCTACAACGATGTGGCCTTGGTCGCAAAATAAAGAGTAAGCCAATTCCGATAAGAAAAATGGGCACGATGTAATTATGAAAATCGATTCCAGGAATTTGCTGATCTATTAAAAATATGCTGCCAATGAGAATCATAATAAAAGATCCGGGATTGTGGAATTTACTTCTGACTCCTGCTAATAAACCTATGGCAATTAAAAGTACAGGCCATGTAAATAACCACCCGGGTATGGGGGCACCCATCTTGTAGCCCAGCAATAATATACCTGCTATTACTAATAATAATCCACTGCCTATTCTTGAGCTCTTAATGTGTCTATATCTTTCCATATCATTAGGTTCCATAAAAAATAATTTTAGTTTTTAATTTAATGATACAAATTTATATCGAGGATTATTGTAGTTAAAGGCACTTTAGGCTTGTGTGTGTAATTAATCGGTAAAAGAGTTTTTGACGTCGGTAAAAGTAAAAATGAATTAGTTCATTATGTTCTGTTTTAATAAAGGGCTATACATTTGCAAAATATGGCGCAAAAAAAATTAAAAAGATTTGGCGAAATAAAAGCATTTCCCAATGTATTGGAATATCCTGAAAATATGAAGGGAAAATGGAATGATTTTTTTAAAAATGAAAACCAGATAGTTCTGGAACTTGCTTGTGGAAAAGGAGAATATGCTACAGGACTTGCACAGTTGCACCCACAAAAAAATTTTATTGGTGTTGATATTAAAGGGAATCGCCTTTGGGTAGGCGCTAAATATTCTTTGAATAATAAACTGGGAAACGTTGCTTTTTTAAGAACACAAATAGATAAGATCGCTCAATATTTTTCACCGGAAGAAGTAGATGAAATCTGGATCACTTTTCCTGATCCTCAGCTTCGTTTATCAAAGGCAAAAAAACGATTAACTCATCCAAAGTTTTTAAGATTGTATCAACAGATATTGAAACCTAATGGAAAAATTCATTTGAAAACAGATTCACCGGAACTTTATAATTTTACTAAAACTGTAATTGAACTATATAGACTTTCGGTAATTACTGATCTCAAGAATATTCATCAACAAGAAAATTTATCTCAAGAGCTAAAAATAAAAACCCATTACGAAAGTCTTGATATTGCTAAAAGCAATTGTATTTTTTATTTGTGTTTCTCTCTGCCGGAAAGGCTTTCAGACAGTGATGACAAACTTTCTTATCTCGTAAAAAATATGGCCAATGAGTGACGCTAATTTTATTGAAGGTATTCATTTTTATTATGAATACGGGTTAATCGTATTCACAGAAAATTATCATTTACAAAGAGGATATTGCTGTGGCAACGGCTGCAGACATTGCCCGTATAACTACGAAAATGTATTAGATGAAAAGATGAAAGAACTATTGAAACAAAAAAGAAATACGCGACAGCAAATAAACAAATAAAGCGGATTCTCATTTCTACAAGATACCCAAATTAAAAACTGAAAAATTGCATGAGGTATACAAAAAAAGGAAGCCATTAGCTTCCCCTTTAGTTTATGATATAAAATACAAAATTAGTAACTCCATAAATTCTGTTCGTAATCAAATATTTCGTTTTGGATTTTATCTCCTTGTAATAATTGAAGTATAGGACTTTGTTTTAATCCCGTCTGACTCTTCAAAAATTCATTATAAGGATTATCAAGCGTACTTTTTATAATTCGGCCATGAAACATCCTCGATTCAAAAAGATCTTCCCAACTCATTCGGGCGCCATAGTTTTTACCATTATATACAAAGTATTTTGCAAAAATTGGACGCATATCGGGATAATAAACCCAGAAAAGGGGTGAGTCACCTAAGTCAACTCCAGATGAGGTGATAATCCGTTTTATAGGCGCTATTCCTAATATTCTCCAAAACAACCTGGAGCTCTGTTTATCAAAAATTACTTCTTCCTTTATCTCGAATTTATAAAATGAATCAAGATTTACTTCAGCTGAAACTGTTTTATAGGATGTAACATTTCCTAAAGAATCTGTTATTGGAACGGTTACTTCTCCACCTGAAATTATTTTAGCCACTTGTGACCTTGTCAGTGGAGTAGTAAACCTGTCGTCATCTGCGCTGAATGCTGTTACACCCCCATTATCAGGGCCGTTTTGTATAGCCTTTAAAAGAATGGAAATAAATCGTTGGTTGCCATTATCTTCATCAGCCGAATACCTGAACGGAAGATTTATCTTTTCACGCGTATCTATTTCACGCCAAACCCTTTCATCATAAGCAGCATCTTCTGCGCGTAGGTTTTGATAAGGTAAGGGAGTTCTGTCTGCGATCAAGGTATTATGATTGTCAAGCGCAGTTTCAGGACGCAAAGACTGCTTCACCTGTGGAATTGGGATACTATCCACTGGAGGAGGAACCACAACTACAGCAGTATCTACCGGCGTAGGTTTTATATTCGGTGTTTTAGCAACGGTAGTTTTCTTTGCCGTTTTTTTCCTTTTTACATAATGCCTTTTTTTTGTTGTTTGCGCGTTTGCAACATTACACAGTACTCCTATACAGAGAACAAGCATCAAGCATTTAATCATAATAGTTTTCATAGCCATTTATTTTTATTCTTTTAATACAATATGAGGCCCGGTCAGGTGATATTTTATCACCACAATATGAACCCAGGGCCAGTGATACTTCTTATCACACCATCCGGTCCTTGTACTTTTACATTATCAAAAGTTACCGAAGTGCCGGGAATACATTTTTGAAGTTGCGCTTTTATACCTTCCAGGCTTCCACCATGTATTTCAGCAGATGTAACATTTCCAAAATTCGCGCCTGAAAAATATATAGTAGCGCTTACAATATTAAAACGCGCATCAAAGTCAAAATTATCTAAATCTGCTCTTGCAAAGCTCTGATTTTTGAACACCACTGATTGAACTCTTCCTCCTGCACTGGGTCCTACTTTGATAACAGGATCGGGAATTCTTTTTATTCTAAAATCATAAGTACTGGCTTTACCATCTGCATTTACAGTGATAGAGGCCTTCCCTATAGTCTTTACGTTTACAGTGAATTTACCCGGGCCTGCACCAGAAGAGGTAATAGAACCTCCGTCCATTGATACTTTAGTTTTGTCCCAACCAGTGCCTGAAGAAATAGTTACAGGGTTAGGCACACCTATGTAAAATACATTCATTTTATCAAGCATTACTGCTGCTCCACCTGGGGTACCTACTGTATATTTTACAGTTTCGGAAACGGGTACAGGTTTGCCATCTTCACCTATAAACGAGCCGCTAACCTGGATTGTATGTTCTCCTGATCCGCTAACTGTCGTAGTATATTGTGCTTGTCCGTTCACCAGATTTACTGGTTGGCCATTAATAGAAATATTACTTTTTACGCTTGAGCTGTAAGCTCCTACACCGGCTGTTACTGTTAATTGCTGACCTGGCATCAGGTAGTTAGAATTTTGTCCTACTAATACTCCTACCTGGTCCATGTGAACTTCTACTGCGCCAATTTGAGAATGGCAGAAAGTGACTACCATGTTTTCGGCATTCTTAATGTTATTTTGAAATTTACTCAAAATGGTTAATGCAGCCACTGTTGGTGTCATGTGAAAAAATGTTTGAGTAAAATCTTTCTTAGTACCATCCTGAGCTGGTGGAGGTATTGTACTTACCGGAAATATATTTTCAAACTGATTCTTAATTGATGGGTCTTCAGGAAGCCCGATACTAAGCATGTCCGCTTTATATTTATCCAGTCTTTTTTTCAATTCTTCTCCTTTTCCAAAAGTTTCAAACAGCCTGGTAGAAGCGTCAAGGTTATCTTCTCTATAATCCTGTACGCTGTCTTTGGTTTTAGAATCATAAACCATTCTAAGGTCTGCGGCTTTGAGGAGGGCAGCCTTCAGGCCGTTAATATAATTGTTCATATCATCCGAAAGCTTTTTAGCTGTCATTGCCCTTGGTTCCCAAATGGCTGCTTTTTCAGCAGATTGAGGTTCTTTCAGCTTATCTTCGAGTGATTTATATAAGGTATTATTAGATGCAGTTATGTTGCTATTAGAAGTAACCAAACTTGTATTTACAACTTTAAATGCATTAATCACCTCATTTGATACATTCAGGGCAAGAATGGCCGTAAGTACAAGGTACATTACGTTTATCATTTTTTGCCGTGGATCTCTGGGTAGTCCTGCCATGGTTATTTAATTTACTGTTAGTTTTTCAGATTTTGGATTATTCAATTTATTATTTTCTTCCCTGCATGGCACTTAGCATGTTGCCATAAACCTGGTTTAATTTTCCAAGGTTATCTGCCAGGTTGCTTATCTGTACCTTAGTAGCCTGTGCATCATCTACAGTAGATACCATTACCTCACTTGCCTTGGCCATTTTACCATAGAAGCTATTTAAAGTTTTAAGATGATTATTACTTTCATTTAGTTCCAGTTCGTAAATAGTATTTAAAGAGCCAAGATTTTTGGTAAGTACCTGTACTTGTTCATGGAAGCCTTTTGCGCTATCTGCAGCATTATTAAAGTTGCTCATTGTGTTTGCAGAATTAGTATAGGCATCCTTCATTAAACCAAGTGCACTGGTAGCCTCTTTTGTTTTAGCAGAAAAATCGCCAGTTGATTTTACTACATCACCTACTTCACCAATTTGAGATACGGTAACTCCTAATTTTTGGAAATTTTCTCCCAGTCTTTTCATATTAGCAGGAGTGATTTCTGCATCTTTCATCATCTTTTCCATTGATTGTAATGCCGGATTACCTTCAACTTCAACAGGTTTAGTATGAGCATGAGCGACTTCATGAGGTTTTGGTTTTACCCATTCAATAACAGCGTACACCATAAAGATGCCCGTTTCTGTCCACATTCCAATAGTAAGCATAGTATCTGCAAAAAATTGGTGTGTTAATTTTGCCCAGGCAGCGAAAATTACAACTGCAGCGCCAGCGCTTACCAGTACATCTACCAGGGTTAAAAAGTTTCTTTGGGGAGGTTGTTGCTTCATAAAAGGTTTGATTTTAATTTTTGTTTATTTTTTGGGTTATTTATTCAAGTTCCTACAATAAAATGCCCATATTAATTACTATTAATACAGGCAGTAAAATGTGGAACTAAAATTTATTCTATGAGATTAATTTTGATTTTTATAGATTGTTTATTATTTGCCTTTTTTTCCTGTTGCAGGTGGTAAATCAATTACACAACGAAATCCAATGTATGATTTAGCGGTATCCTCATATTCAAAAGCACGGGTACTTACTTGCAAATAGTATCCAACATCTTTCCAGCTTCCGCCACGTATTACTTTACGTTTCATGCGGGGAGGATCCTGATCTTTTGCATTCCAGCGTATATCAGGGTTCATATCACTTTGAAAATTGTATCCGCCTTCATAATATAAAGAAGAAGTCCATTCAGCTACGTTACCTGCCATGCAATACAAGCCAAAATCATTAGGCCAGTATGCATCTGCACGCACTGTATAGAATCCACCATCTTCCGGATAATTACCACGACCTGGTTTGAAATTGGCTAACAAACATCCTTTTCTGTTTCTAAGATAAGGACCGCCCCATGGATAAGGTGATTCTGAACGTCCTCCGCGAGCTGCATACTCCCATTGCGCTTCTGTTGGCAAACGGAAATCTGTTTCAGTAGCTCTTTTCTTGCTTACAAGATAAGAATTCAAATATTGTGTTCTCCATTCGCAAAAGGCTGTTGCTTGCTTCCAATTCACTCCTACCACAGGATAATTTCCAAATGCCGGATGATTGTAGTATTGTTTAGACATTGGTTCATTATAAGAATAAGCAAAATCTCTTATCCATACCAGCGTGTCCGGATAAACAGGTATATCTGTTTTAACTATAAATTTACTACGCGGTATGTTTGGATCGCGATTGGCTGCTGCGGCAGCATAATCAAAAGTTTCAGAATGATACACAATTTTATTAGGGTCTATTTCTTTTCTTCCAAAAATGCGGTTATCAGGAGTAACTATCATAGCATCTATTTTTTCCATAGTTGCTTTATCATCCCATTTGATAGTTCTTATTTTTGTCCAATCGAGATATTGATTTCCGTCAGCTCCCTGCTTTACATAACCCATAAGGCCACCTGCGATAGAATCGCGAACCCAATTGGTAAACTGGCGATATTGATTATTGGTAATTTCAGTGGCATCCATCCAGAAACCGCTGATAGAAACCTGTTTGTTCCGGGCAGTGTATGTATAATTGATGTCTTCATCACTTGGTCCCATGTGGAAAGTTCCCGGTGGTATATAAACCATTCCAGGAGGTTTTGGTAATACGTAACGCGACTCAGGGGCTACTCCGTGAAGCTGCCCATCATTAGGAAGACCTCCTTTTGATTTTCCGAATTTACCACAACCGGATAATATGACAGCTATTACAGCTAATGTTGTGAAAAACGTGTTTTTCATTGTTTTTTACTTTGAGGGTAAGGGCAAATGTAATATTTATTTAAAAATCTCTCGTTTTTTTTGGCCATCTCTTTAAAAAAAATCGTTAGCCATTATATTAAACGAGCAAGTATTTTATTTATTGTAAAAAAGAACCAAATATATAATAATCCTTTATGAAATAGTTTAAAAACCAGATTTTACTAAAAAGAAAACTAAAACTACGAAAAAACAGTATAAAAAAACTTTTTTTAAAACTTTTTTTATAAAGAATTCTTTTTTAATTAAAGTCAGTTCAAAAAATATCTTTTTATACAAAACTATATTCTTCACTAAATATTGTGTTACAACTGGTTTTGCAATAGTTTAATGTTTAATCAATTTTAAAAGTTAAATCTCTCTTTCTTCTAAATTAACTATTAAATAACAGGGAAATACGATTTCGAGCCTTTCTCAGGGAAACTATTAAATGCTAAATTTGCATTCCTCAATATGGATATAAAAGTACAGCAAAATCTATCTGAAACATATACTGAAAATGAAAATATAGAAGTATTTGGAGCGAGAGAACATAACCTGAAGAATATAGATATTTCAATTCCAAAAAATAAATTAGTAGTTATAACCGGGATAAGTGGAAGTGGAAAATCTTCGTTAGCTTTTGATACTATTTTTTCAGAAGGCCAACGACGCTACATGGAAAGCTTTTCCGCTTATGCACGCCAGTTTATGGGCGATATGGAGAGGCCCGATGTAGATAAAATAACCGGACTTTCGCCTGTAATATCTATAGAACAAAAAACTACTAATAAAAATCCACGAAGTACAGTAGGTACAGTTACAGAAGTATATGATTTTTTACGGTTGCTCTATGCCCGCATTGGTGAAGCTTACAGCTACAATACGGGTAAAAAAATGGTAAAATGGAGCGAAGAAGAAATTGTTGGAAATATTTTATCAAAATTTCAAGGTAAAAAAATAGTTATTCTCGCTCCTCTCGTACGTGGGCGAAAAGGCCATTACCGTGAGTTATTTGAAGAGGTAAGAAAAAAGGGATTTCTTAAAATAAGAATTGACGGTGAGATAAAGGATCTCGTGCCTAAGATGCAGATTGATCGTTATAAAATACATGATATTGAGCTGGTAATTGACAGGTTACAGGCTGATAAGGCACAAAAAGTAAGGTTAAGTGAAAGTGTCCAAAAAGGATTACAGTTAGGCAATGGATTATTATTTCTTTTAATAAATGAAAGCAACCAATTGGTACAATATAGCCGGCAATTGATGTGCGAGGATACAGGAATCAGTTATGAAGAACCTTCTCCAAATGCATTTTCATTTAATTCTCCTTATGGAGCCTGCCCTGTCTGTAAGGGATTGGGAAGTGTTTACCAGGTGGATTCTGATGCAATTATTCCTGATAAAAAATTAAGCATTAACGAAGGTGCCATTGCTCCACTGGGGGAAGAAAGGGAAGCATATACTTTCAAACAGGTACAACAACTGGCAAGAAAAAATAAATTCAGTCTTGATAAACCTGTTAAAGATTTGCCGGAAAGCGCTTTGAACCTGCTTTTATTCGGTAATGAAAATAAATTAACCGATAATAACAGTAATGATTATACGCAAAACAACTCTGTAAATATTTCTTCTGAAAATGGATATCCTTCCGGAGAGTTCGAAGGGATAGTAAATATGATAAGGCGCTGGTTTTATTCAGATACAACAAATGAAGGATTGAGAGCCTGGGTCGAAAAATTTATGATGCTGAAATCATGCCCTTCCTGCAATGGAAAACGTTTAAAAAAAGAAAGCCTTTGGTTCAAGATAGATGGGAAAAACATTGCAGAATTAAGTGAAATGGGTCTGGTAAAATTATTAAACTGGTTTGATGGAATTGAAACGCGCTTAAATAAAAAACAAAATATAATTGCAAGAGATATTCTCAAAGAGATCAGAGACAGGATCCAATTTTTGCTGGATGTGGGCTTAACCTATCTTTCTTTAAACAGGCCTTCTAAAAGTCTGAGTGGCGGCGAATCGCAGCGAATAAGACTGGCTACGCAAATAGGCTCTCAGCTACAGGGCATCACTTATATTTTGGACGAGCCTAGTATTGGCCTTCATCAAAGAGATAATCATCAATTAATAAAAGCTTTAAAAAATTTAAGAGATATTGGGAATAGTGTTTTGGTGGTGGAGCATGATAAGGATATTATGCTTGCTGCAGATTATTTAATAGACATTGGCCCTGATGCAGGAAAACATGGAGGTGGGATTGTAGCAGAAGGGACACCCAAAAACTTCCTAAAACTTGATACGCTCACTTCTGCTTATTTAAAAGGCGATTTACAAATAAAAGTTCCAAAAACCAGGAGAAAAGGGAATGGCCATTTTCTTATTCTTAAAGGGGCATCTGGAAACAATTTAAAAAATGTAAATGCAACTTTCCCTTTAGGAAAATTTATTTGCGTAACTGGTGTAAGTGGTAGTGGCAAATCTACTTTGATAAATGAAACTTTGTATCCTGTTTTAAGTATTCATGCAAATAAAAGTAGCTTAATCCCTTTGCCGTATAAAAGTGTTGAGGGATTGGAGTATATTGATAAAGTAGTAGAAATAGATCAATCTCCGATAGGGAGAACACCAAGAAGCAACCCTGCTACTTATTGCGGATTTTTTACAGACATACGGGCTCTTTTTGCTGCTATACCGGAAGCAAAAATCCGGGGTTATAAACCCGGACGTTTTTCATTTAATGTAAAAAGCGGCAGGTGCGATGTGTGCCAGGGCGGCGGTATGAGAGTCATAGAGATGAACTTTTTGCCCGATGTATATGTGAACTGTGAAAAATGCAATGGTAAAAGATACAATCGCGAAACTCTGGAAATAAGATATAAAGGAAAATCTATCAGCGATGTACTCGAAATGACGGTGGATGAAGCCGTAGAATTTTTTAAAAACGTTCCATACCTTTTTCGTAAAATAAAAGTGCTGCAGGAAGTAGGTCTTGGATATATTACTTTGGGGCAGAGTGCAGTTACTTTAAGTGGTGGCGAAGCTCAAAGAGTAAAACTCGCAACCGAATTAAGTAAAAGAGATACCGGGAAAACTTTTTATATTCTTGATGAACCCACCACCGGACTTCATTTCAGAGATATACAACATCTGGCGGATGTACTTAACAAACTGGTTGACAGAGGGAATACGATTTTAGTGATCGAACATAATATGGACGTTATTAAAATTGCAGATTATATAATTGATCTTGGACCGGAAGGCGGAGAGGATGGTGGAAGAATATTATTTGAAGGGACTCCTGAGGAACTTGTGACTGTAAAAAAAAGTTTTACAGCCAGGTTTTTAAAAGAAGAATTGAAGATGAAATAAAAGGCAAAGCATAATAACAAAGATAAAATTTTGTGATTTCAGGGGTTACTCAGCGCATAAGATTAAGCTGTGATTTTTCCGGAATTAACTTTTATTATATACTTTGCCCGTTTCAGAGGCAAAAATCGCAAATGAAATATTTTTAAAATCTGTGCGGGCAGCGCATCCTGCTCGCAACGTTTTCGTCATACCTGCTTTTATAAACTGGCCCAAGGCGTATCGCGAATTTTACAAATGTTGTAAAATAAGCATCATTTTGATTAGGGTCTCCCCTTTGCGTGCCAGGAGGATTTGGCGCAAGTCTAGAAAGTCCCGGACTTACAGGAGAATATTCTTTATCAGAAATTTGCACTGCAATGGCAGCGTTTTGTGGTGATAAATATTTATAGAATAAACTGGGATCAATGTAAGTCGTACTTACATCATCAATATAATCAGTAAATGTATGCCTGTATAAAACTTCCAAACTTAAATTTACTCTATCAGAAACATAATATTTCACCCCGAATCCAATAGGTATATTTACCTGAGTGAGTGCATATTCCTTTCTATCAGGATATTCAGGGAAACCTTCACCTTCTGTGTGTAATGGCCGTAGATAGTACCAGGTCGTTTTGCCACTAGAATCGGTTAAAGAACCTTGAGGGTTAAAATGAAAAACCCCAACACCTAAAACTCCGTAAGGGCTAAACCGTGGCTTATAATCCTCATTATTTCTATTAAGCCACGCTAAAGGATATATTTCAGTTGCGATATAGCCTTCTGCCAGGTTTGTTCTGAAATCAAGGTTCCTCTGTTTTCTATATAATTCATTTTCGCCTTTTGTAGTAATCAGTTGATCTTCTCCCTCTAGTTTTCCATAATTGAGAGCAGCCCGGAATCCTAACCACTGATTGGGATAATAAGTTATAAAAGCACCTACCATTAATTGAGTGATCGGTAGATTCACATCTTTTATAAATGTGGTACCTTTTCCTTTATGGCCGCCGAGGTCGCCAAGAAAAAAAGATGGCCCTATATTTAATCCGGCCTCAAACCTGGTTTTATCATTTCCGATAATTAATGATTGGGAATAACTTGTTTCAGAAAGTAAACAACTAACTGTAGTGAGTATGAAACACGCAAGACATAATGTATGTAAACGATTTTTCATTAGGGATAGATTTTTACTAACGTTTAATAGGTTCATGAATTACCTCAATATTCTTTGGGTAACTCACAAATAACGAAGTATTACTTCCCTTTATTGCATATATTGAAAACTAAAAAACCTTTTCCATTGCAATATGTTCAATACCATCTTCAAGGTAAGGGCCTTCGGTCTGAACAAAAGAAAAGGATTCATAAAAATGCTTGAGATATAGCTGGGCGCTAATCTTTATAGGAACGTTACCAAATAAAATATACACCTGTTCAATAGATTTAAGCATTAGTAATTTTCCTAAATTTTGTCCCCTGGCTGACCGGGCAGTAATTACCCGGCCGATAGAAGGTGCTTCAGGGTAGGAAATTCCTTTTTCGAGTAAGCGGGTGTATGCTACTAAATGGTTCCCATCCCACCCTGTAAGATGATAGGCTTTTATATCCTTGCCATCGCAATCCTGGTAGATGCAATTTTGTTCCACTATAAATACCTCAATTCTTAATTGAACTATTTTATATAGTTCTTCATTGTTTAATTCTGAAAAAAATTTGCATTGCCAGGTGATCATGACTAAGAGAAATTGGTGAATTGTTTTATTGTTTAATTGCTATGGACAAAAATTCATAAACAGGAATCTCTGCTATTTGTTTGCTTACTGTAAAATATCAGGACAAGACAAGTTTTCCTAAAACTCTCAACTCTTAATACCCATATTTCTCCTTCCACCTTTCTTTTAAAAATTTTCTCAACTCTTCTTCTCTTGCATTTTTCCCTGGATTATACAAAAGTGAATTTTTTATTTCCTCAGGAAGAAACTCCATTTTGGCAAAATTGTTTTCAAAGTTATGAGCGTATTGATAATTTTTACCATAATCTAAATTTTTCATCAGTTTGGTAGGTGCATTCCTGATTGATAATGGCACAGGCAAATCTCCATACTGTTTTACTAATCCCTGCGCTTTGCTAATTGCTTCTACACTCGCATTACTTTTTGGTGATGATGCAAGATAAGTAACACATTGCGATAAAATAATTCTTGCCTCCGGGTAACCAATCACATTCACCGCCTGGAAAGTATTAGTAGCTAATACTAACGCTGTTGGATTTGCATTTCCGATATCCTCACTCGCCAATATCACCATTCTTCTGGCAATAAATTTTACATCTTCGCCACCTTCAATCATCCGTGCAAGCCAATACACGGCTGCATTTGGGTCGCTGCCGCGGATTGATTTTATAAACGCCGAAATGATATCGTAATGTTGTTCGCTCTTTTTATCATAGAGAGCTACTTTTTGCTGTGCGGCGTTTATTGTTAAATCATCATTTATAATTATTTCTTCACCGGAATTATTTTTTACAGAAACCTGCTGGCTAATTACCAACTCAATCAGATTTAATAATCTCCTTGCGTCGCCGCCTGATAAATTAATGATTGCTTCCGTTTCTTTTATTTCAATATTTAATTTTGAAAGAATAACGTCTTCTTTAATTGCATGATGCATTAATGCAATAAGCGCATCTTTTTCCAAAGGTTTTAAAATATAAACCTGGCACCGGCTTAGCAAAGCGCTGTTTACTTCAAAAGAAGGATTTTCTGTAGTGGCGCCAATTAGAGTAACCGTTCCTTTTTCTACTGCACCAAGCAAAGCATCCTGTTGTCCTTTATTGAACCTGTGGATTTCATCAATAAATAAAATGGCGTTCTGTTCATGTTTCGCTTTCTCAATTACTTCCCGCACTTCTTTTACTCCTGCAGAAATAGCGCTTAAGGTATAAAAAGGCACATTTAAAGTATGCGCAATAATATTAGCGATCGTTGTTTTGCCAACGCCCGGCGGCCCCCACAAAATCATTGAAGGAATTCTTTTATTTTCAAGTGCATTGCGCAAAATACTTCCTTTGCCGGTGAGATGCTCCTGGCCTATAAGATCGTTCAAAGTTTCCGGCCTGAGTCTTTCTGCTAATGGAGACATGTTGTCAATTGCGAATTAAAAATTATGAATTAAGAATTAAGAAATTTGCATTAAGTGTTTGTTTGCTACATACTAAACTTTCTAAGCTGGTTTAGACCTTAAAAAATAAATCTGAACTAAATGTTTGTTTGCTGCAAAACAATTCAACAAATTTAAAAAATATTACCGCTATAATTTTGATAAATAAGGGAGCACGTCTTTAAGTGTTACCGGAGCATGTTTATCGTCTAATTCAATAACTACGCAATAACCGTTAGCACCACCGGCCTTTAGCAATCCATTCACTAATTTTTGCTGGTCACTTTCCAATCTTTTTCCATTCCATATCTCTTTAGTACAAAGACATCCCTGTGTAGGCGTCAATGGATAATACGGTTTGCCAACGTAATATTTGGGGTCAATGGTAGTACCATGTGCAATGATCTCACTTCTGCCTATAAGGCCTGCATAATAAGAATCGTATAATGGTAAATAATCTTTTAATTGTCGCGGAATCAGCTTTTGATACCAATCCATTGACCAAACAGAATCCGTAATCGTAGTATCGTCAAAGAATTTTTGCAAACTCAATTCTACCGGCATTCCCATTTGTACATTGGCCGTAGGCCCTATAAAACTACTCATCGAAACTCCAAAACCATACATCCTGAAAATGCCCTGTGGTGTATTACCATTTCTTAAATATCCGGGCAGGTTTGTAATGCTGCGTGCAAGTTGAGGAATATTAAAAATATTTCCCAGGGAATCTTTGATAAAATCTCCCGCGGCATTTCTTATCAAGACCATTCCGGGATAGTCGCGGTTCTTTCTTTGAAAACTATACATCACTATTTGATTGGGAAGAAAGTCTTTATTCAGAATTGTCTTTAAAACTTCTTTTACTGTGTAGATTTCTTTCGATACAGGTTTTTCCAACCTGGTTTGCAGCATGTTTAAAACCGGGTTTATGTAAACGCTGTCGCCAAATTTTGCAAAAAGTTTTTCCGAAATTTTATATTTTAAAATGCTGTCATTTTTATTTTGAATTAAATATTCTGCGCACATCGCAAATATTTTCGGATCTGTAGTTGAATTCATCAAAGATCTTGTTTGAAGAGGAAATACTCCCGGATAGTTGGTGTAAGCCACTTCCAGCAAAGCTCTTTGAAAAGAAATACTTCTTATTTCAATACTATCAAAGGCAAAATGAATTTTACTTTTGGTAAATGGTGAATTATATTCCATTACTTCCATCGCATCAAAAGCATCCTGCCAGTTTTCTTCAGTAGAATCGGTGAGCGGCAATAATAGATTTTTAGTAATTGAATTTTTTATAAGCCTTTCTTTAAGTTTTGCTCTTGCAACATCTGTTGTGTAAGAAGTGTAAAGCGGCACATCGTATTGTGCTAATAATTGCTGAGAAGAAAACACCAGAAATAAAAAAGAGAAAAAATACTTATTGAACACAGAAGGAATTATTTACACCGAAATTAAGAAAAGAAGTGTTTGGATAAAGTGAAAAATTAAGTTAGGGAAATAATTCTTCAAAAACTTCTTGTTTAGTTATATTAAAATGAATGGCAACTCTATTAACGATTCCATTGAGTGTGCCGATTTTAATTGGATTGTGATTTGGGATAGCCAAGTGATGTTGGCCGTTCCTTTGTGTGGTTACTGTAATGTGGCTTCCGGTTTGTCTTCCTCATTTTCAAAATAACAATCAATGCCACCTTTTATATTTTCTTTTAGCTCATCAATAGTTTCCCCTTCGGCAAATATCCCCACCCCCACAGATTCTGCATAATATCCACCTTCATCTGCTTCCTGGACTATAAATGTAATTTCTTTCATATTTTGCAATCTCTAAATAATTTTTAATTAAAAAAGTTTAATTATTGCAACTGCTATCCCTGCTATCCCAACCTTAAATCCTATTACCCAAATAATAACTTCTTTAAATCCCTTTTCAATTCTTATTTCCAAATCTTTGATATCTTTTTTCGTCGCATAATCTCCTCTTGCTATTTCACTATTAATATCAGACTTGATTTCCTGATGTAACTTTTCCTCAGCTAAAGACATTTCCTTAGCATAGCGTTTTGCATCACTATCAGAAAGCTTTATTTTATCTTTTAAAAAATCGTAAACTGTTAATTCAGAAATCAGCATTATTTAAAATTTTATACCGTTATAAAGATAAAACAATTTTGTTTATTTCAAATCCAGCTTTATCTTCAATTCTTTCCAAGAAAAGCGAAAATGTAGAAACTCGTTATTCTTCTTCAAAATAATCTGAATCAATTTTTTTTATCTCATAATTATTTTGCACGGAAACTCCAAGATTATAATCAATCATGTATTGAGAAAGTTTTTCACCATCAATCAAAACAATTTTAGTCTCATTTTTTGGAGTGTATGATTCGGCATCTTTTGTAAAAGAAGAGGTGGTGATAAAAATTCCCTTTTTGGCTCCCTGACCGGCAAGTGCGCCTACAAATTTGTGAAGTTCGGGCCTGCCAACAACTCCTTCCCATCTTTTTGCCTGGATATATATAACATCAAGTCCAAGCTTATCTTCTTTGATAATTCCGTCTATCCCTTCATCGCCACTTTTACCTATTGCCTTTCCGGCATCTTGTATCGAGCCACCATAGCCCATTTTGACTAAGAGTTCCACAACTATTTTTTCAAAAAAAGATGGATGTACTGATTTAAGTTTATTTAAAATTTCCAAAAGTAAAGCAGTTCGAATTTTTTGATACCCTAATTCGATTTGTTCTTCAGGTGTTTGATTTAAGTCTAAATCATCTGCTCCGATTTCTTCATTTAGAGAAGCATTTTTATTACTATCTTTTTTTCTATATCCGGTTATTAAATTTTTATAGTCTTCAAATTTATTAGTAAGATATTTTACGTTTATTAAAGAAGGATTTTCTTTTAGTATATCTATTCCCCGATTTGTTATTTTAAATTGTCCCTTACTAATATTTTCAATTACTCCCGACATTTTTAAATGAGCTTTTGCCCAATAAACCCTGTTGTGAAAAGTTTTTTGTTTTTTACTCGGAAGCCATTCATTTAAATCTGTTTCATTTAGTTCTAATTTTTTAGCAAGGAAAACTATTGCATCTTGCGTATTGTGGACTTGTCCATCACTTATATATTTTAATAAGGGCAGCATCAAGCTTTGGTAATCAGGAATCATAAATTACACTTCAATTAATATTAATGAAAGGTTCTTAATTCTTTTAAATCCTTTATCGGCCGTAACTAAAGTAAAGCCTCCTTCAATTGCCGTAGCAGCAATTAAAGCATCGGGTACTGCTAATTTAATTACTCTTTTCAACTCAATTGTTCTCTTTTTAATAGAGTTTGTAATAGGAATACTCTGACAATATTCAATAACAGTCTCGCGAATTTTTACTTCTGAATTTTTTATTTCTTTCACTCCCAGGATTTCAATTTCGGTAACTACAGATATTGAAGGAGGTATATCAAAATACAGCCTGACATCAGTAAGGCCTTTCAAAGCATACAATAAAATATTCGTATCGAGAAGATAATTATTTCCACTCACTTCTTAATTGCTTTTGAATTTTTAAGCCATCTTCTAATTGAGGCAGCTTGCCAAAAAAAGAATCAACAACAGGGTTTTGTTTTACTTTTTTTTTCTTGAGTATTGCCCTTACTTTTTTTTCAGGGGTGCCTTTTGGAATTTCTATTATCATAGTTAAAAACTTGTACTTAAATATACAACTTTATTTCAAATCCAGTTTTATCTGCAATTCTTCAAACTGCTTTTTATCAATGGTTGAGGGCGCGTCTATCATTACATCTCTCCCACTATTATTCTTTGGAAACGCAATAAAATCGCGGATAGATTCGCTGCCGCCCAGGATAGCACAAAGCCTATCGAAGCCAAATGCAATACCACCATGCGGTGGTGCGCCATATTCAAAAGCACCTAATAAAAAACCAAATTTATGCTGCGCTTCTTCTTTACTCATTCCCAAAGCCGCAAACATTTTTTCTTGCAATTCTCTCTGGAAAATTCTGATAGAGCCGCCGCCTATTTCATTGCCATTTAAAACAATATCATAAGCATTCGCCTTTATTTTTGAGTATGGATGTTCCAGATATTTCTCCGCATTCTCAATCAAAGGATTATTATTAATCATCACTTCAATATCTTCAGGTTTGGGAGATGTAAACGGGTGATGGCGCGCTACCCAGCGATTTCCTTCTTCATCATATTCAAACAATGGAAAATCAGTAACCCACAAAAGTTTGAATTCTTCGGGCTTGCGCATTCCCAACCTATCAGCCATGTGTAAACGCAAGTCGCTAATCGCTTTCCTGGTACGTTCTTCCTTTCCTGCAAGAATTAAAATAAGGTCGCCGGGTTTTGAATCACAGAAAGAAGCAAATTCTTTTAATTGTGTTTCATTAAAAAATTTATCAAAGCTGCTTTTTAAAGTTCCGTCAGCATTATTTTTTATAAATGCTAATCCGCGCATTCCAATCTGTGGGCGCTTTACCCATTCTACTAATTCATCAGTTTGTTTTCTTGAATAATCGCTGCAACCGGGAATAGAAATAGCAACAAGCGTTTCTGCATCATTGAATACAGCAAACTCGCTATTTTTAAGTGTTTCAAGAAAAATTTTATTTTCAGATTTCAGGTTTTTCACTTTCATTTCAAACCTGATGTCGGGTTTGTCATTCCCATAATTCCACATTGCATCTTCCCAACTCATTCTTGCAACCGGTTCATTATATTCTATTCCTTTTACCTCTCTAAAAATATATTTTACCAATCCTTCAAACATTTGCAAAATATCCTCTTGTTCTACAAACGACATTTCGCAATCTATTTGTGTAAATTCCGGCTGCCTGTCTGCACGCAAATCTTCATCACGAAAACATTTTACGATTTGATAATAACGATCGTAGCCACTCACCATCAGTAATTGTTTAAATGTTTGCGGAGATTGTGGCAATGCATAAAATTCTCCCGGATTCATCCTGCTTGGCACTACGAAATCTCTGGCACCTTCAGGAGTGGACTTAATTAAAAATGGTGTCTCAATATCAATAAAATTATTTTTATGCAAATAATTTCGTGTTGCACGATTTACTGCATATCTCAACTCAATATTTTTCTTAACTGCATTTCTCCTCAAATCCAAAAAACGATATTTCATCCTAATATCATCACCGCCATCTGTTTCATCCTGGATGGTAAAAGGAGGAACAGCAGATTTGTTCAATACCTTGTATTCCGAAACTAAAATTTCTATATCTCCGGTCGGAATATTCGGGTTTTTATTACTTCTTTCTGACACTTTTCCCTTTATCTGTATTACAAATTCTCTTCCCAAAGGATTCGCGTTCAATTGCGCAGTCAGCTTTTCATTAAAAAGTAATTGTGTAATGCCATACCTGTCTCTCAAATCTATAAAAGTGATGCTGCCAAATTTGCGAATAGTTTGCACCCACCCCGAAAGTGTGACTTCTTTATTTACATCAGTAATCTTTAATTCGCCGCAGGTATGTGTTCTGTACATTTCTATTGGTTATTTATCTTATAAAAAAAACTATAAAAACTAAGAGAAACGATTTTTATAGTTGCAAGTCGGCAAAGATAAAGGCTTCAAAAGGCTTTTTATATTTTTAAGAAATTTTTCTTTTTATAAACTATTCCGGTATTTTTAGCGTTTAAAAAGTCAGTTTACCAAATTTAACTTACATGAAAAGCCTCTTTACTGCCTTAATATTATTGTGCAGTCATTTCTCATTCTCGCAAAGCAGTAATTACCAAAAAGCATGGGATGCATTAAATGAAAATAAGAGATCAGATGCAGAAAAATTTCTTCAGCAGGCTATGAGCGATCCTGCCACATCGGATGATGCTTTTATTACCAATATTTATTTAAAAACTTATGATGATAAAGAAAGTGAGGTTACCGGTTTTAATTCATCTTTTTATCAAAAAGCTCCAAATCCTTACCCTTATATTTATGCACTTTGGTTTCACCAGGCTATAATAGGTGGTTATGGTAAAAAAACTGCAGATAATCAATTGAAATTGATTGACGAATTGATAGCAGACCCAAAAGCTCCCGGAACATTAGTAGCTTCAGCCGAGTATCAAAAAGAAATGCATTTACTTTTTTCTGCCGATTTTGATAAGGCTCAAACTTATTCAGGCAAAATCGGAAATCTAAGAAACTGGCAATTTACAGGTCCTTTTGAGAATTTATCAGAAAGTGGTTTTTATAAAGATTATGGGCCTTTAGAACACCCGGAACCTTCAGCCGTTTTTAAATCTTCATCGAATGCAGAAGTAAAATGGTTCACTCCTGCAAGTGAAAATAGCGATGGATGGACTCCGGCAATATATCAATTCAATAAAACTACGGCAGTAGTGTATGCTCAAAATTTTTTAAATAGCCAGGTTGACCAGACAGTCCTTTGTAATGTAGGCTGCTCTGGTTCTATTAAAGTCTGGATCAATGATGAACTGGTGATTTCCCAATTCAAGGATCGTACTACGGATTTCGATTGCTATACTATCAAATACGATTTGAAAAAAGGAACGAACAGGGTACTCGTGCAACTTGGATATTCAAATGGATCTTACCCTAATTTTTCTTTAAGGTTTACCAATGATAATTACCGTCCTGTTTCAAATATAACAGGCTCGCCGGTCTATTCTCAATACCCAAAAAATGCCAGCATCCATAATAAATATGAAGCCATTCCGCAATTCGCCGAAAAATATTTTACGGATAAAGTAGCGCAGCAACCCGACAATCTGGTAAATTATGTATTGCTAACTGATGCTTATCTGCGAAGTGAGAAACTTTTGGAAGCCAGGGATATTATCAGCAAAGCGCTTACCAAAGCACCGGAAAATTCATTGCTAAGGGAGAAACTTCTTGAAGTTCTGAATAGACAAAATAACAGGACATCCTACCTTGAAGAATTGGAAAAAATAAAAAAAGATGACCCTGAAAGCGTATTGGTAATCGATCTGAAAATAAAAGAATTGTACAGTAATGAAAAATATGATGATTGCACAGCAGAATTAGACAAAAGAATAAAAATTCATGGGGAAAATGAGACTACTGATGGTTACAAATTATTAATTTTAGCGAAAGAGAAAAAATACGATGACCTGGTAAAGGTGGTTGAGGAAGTAGATAAAAAATACCCTGACGATCCCAACTTACTGACCATGATGTATAACATAAAGAAAGAAGTAGATAAAGATAATAAGGGCGCATTGAAGGTGTATGAAAACTACATGAAAAATAATTATAATTACGATGCTTATGTAAAATACGCCGACCTGCTTTTGGAGCAGGGCGATACAAAAAAAGGAATAGAAATAAAAGAAAAGCTGACAAAAAGATTCCCTTACGATCCAAATGGTTTTTACAATCTGTCCGAATATTATTATTCTGCCAAAAATTATGATGAGGCAGAAAGTTACATCAATAAGTCATTGGCTTTATCGCCATACAATGAAACTTATTGGGAGCAATTGGGAGATATTAAAAATGAAAAAAATGATACTGCCGAAGCACTCGATTCTTACAATCAATCTCTGAAATTTGACCCCAATCAATACGACATCATCAGTAAAATAAGGAAACTGAATAACAAGCCGGAAATCTATAAATTATTCTCTGCGGTGGATATTGATAAAGTAATAAAAGAAGATAAACCGGAAGATGCTAAAAATACGGACTACGGATTCTACTATATTCTTGACAGGAAAGATGTGGTAATTTATCCTGACGGCGCCACTGAAGAATATGTCACTACCATTTTAAAAATCACTAATGACAAAGGAGTTGATAGATTTAAAGAATCTTCTATTGGTTATAATAATTCTCAAACACTGCTTATTGAAAAAGCAGAGATCATAAAAGCAAACCAATCAAAAATTGATGGTGAACGCAATGACAATCAGGTTGTATTTACCAATCTTGAAGCGGGTGATATTATTGTATTTAAATACCGTTTGCAGAGTTATGTGTATGGTCGTTTTGCAAAGGATTTTTGGGATAAATATTATTTCGGCGGCCAAATTTATTCTGCAATAACAAAATATAATTTGCTGGTGCCTGCCGGGTTAAAAATAAACTATGTGTTTTCAAATTCTAATGTTCAGCCTGTCAAAAAGAAAATTGAAGATTTTGATCAATATAGTTGGGTCATTACAAACCCCACGCCGCTACAAGATGAGCCACTGATGCCCTTGATAGTTGATGAGGGCACTGTACTACACATCTCTACTATTTCGTCATGGAAAGAAATAGCCAATTGGTATAGCGATGTGAGCAATAATAAATCTGAAGAAGATTTTGAGATACTTGCATTGTATAAAAAGCTTTTCCCTGATTCTAAAAAAGCAATGACCCAGTTTGAAAAAGCTAAAATAATTTATGAATATATCGAATCAAACATAAGGTACAGCTCAGTTTCATTCAGGCAGAGCGCATTTGTTCCACAAAGGGCTTCTATTACATTAACTACGCGGCTTGGCGATTGTAAAGACTTATCAAATTTGTTCGTAACGTTGGCAAGAATGGCAGGTATTAATGCACAAATGGTTTTGATAGACACTAGAGACAATGGGCAAAAAGATATTTTATTGCCGTCCGTCGAATTCAATCATTGTATTGCAAAAGCAATGTTGGATAATAAAATTTATTACATAGAATTAACGGATAATTATCTCCCTTTTACAAGCTTACCCAACAACCTTAACGGGGCATTAGCGTTGGAAATTCCTGTAAAATCAGTTAGCGAAAATGCGGAACTGGTCCATTTAAAATCAAACAACAGGGTCAAAGACGTTATTAAAAGTGTAATCGGGATAACTCCCGATAATGATGACCTGAATTTGAATGTAACAACAACAAAATACGGCGCTTTCTCATCTTCAGTAAGAACAGATTACCTCAACCTGGACAATGAGAAGCAAAAACAGACTTTGGAAAAAACTATCGCCGGTTCTTATAAAAACAATATACGCTTAGATAATGTAAGTTTTAGTAACCTTGACAAACTCAATGATTCTGTAACCTATACGTACAAATATAAAGTAATGGATGAAATAGCTGAGATAGGGGATTTAAAAACATTCAAAATTATTTATCCTGATATAGTTGCTTCATTAAATTACTTTTCTGCGGATAAAAGAGTTTATCCCATTGAATATTGGAGCTATGAAAATGCCGATGCTTATGAGACTACTGTAAATATTTCAGTGCCCGAAGGAATGAAATTTGTAGAATTGCCAAAGGGGGAAACACTTTCATTTAAAGACCTTAAATATTCAATTCAATACACTTTAAAAGCGCCTGGCAAATTGGTAATAACAAGGAGTTTTTCAGACGGGAGAGATCAGCAAATATCTCCTGAAGATTATCCTGCATTTAAAAGCTTTTTTGCTAAAATAGTGAAGGCAGAGCAAAAATTTATTGCCTATAAATAAAAAGTATTTCCAGGTTTTAAAAACATAGATGGTCCGAACACCACTCTGTAATTCTTAATTTCAATTAGATAATTGTTCTGTACAATTTCTATTGTTATTTTTTAAATGGTTGGGAAAAGATATGGATTAGTGATTTTTTTTAAAGAGTTGTCAACTTTCTCACAGCAAACAGACAAATAATCGAGATTTCTAATTCCTATTTCCCCTTCAGGGGTTAGGGGTTCACATTCACCCTCACACCCTCGCTATGCGCCGTAAACTCTGGTGCATACATACATTGAATGGTGGTAATTCCATTGCTGAAATTTCCGGCATGTGTTACAAACATTGGGTATTCAAAAACATAAGTTCCTTTGTTTAAATACCCAAAAAAGAAATTAGTGCTTACATCCTTGGTGGTTTCATAATACCCTAGCCCGCCCTGGTATTTATATTGGCTAATCACATTCGTTGGTTCCATGCACGATGCGCGCATATCTTTCATGTGAACATATTCCATATCACGATCTACACGAAGCTCAATGCGTACTTTTATTTTATCTCCAATATGTAATTTATCTCCATCATTTACGGGAATAAGAACCGGTCCTTTATCGCTGTTCTTTTCAATAAATAATTTTTTAGAAAGTTTTAATGGGGTTTCTGAAAAAGTGATTTTATCAAGGTTTTCGAAATATTGCCAATAGACAGAGCCCCAGGAAGGCGTGTCGTTAATTGGTTTATTAGTTAATCCGTTAATTGGTTTATTAGTTAATCCGTTAATTGGTGCAGAAATGGTAACATTTATATTTCCCATTTCCGGTTTTACTTTATCCCCATCAATTCTTTTTTTGAAATATCCGGTTCCTGCTTCCTGGTTTTCATCTTTATTATTTATCGCGGTATTTCCAAGTTTTATTACCACATTTTTTTCTTCAGAAAGCCAGTCAGTTCCTTGTAGCAATAATGCGTAAACCGCATCTGCTGTGGCTTTGGTGGTTTTCCAATTATTGGTTTGTTTGTTTTTCAACAACCAGGTTTTTAAATCGCCGATAGTTTTTGAATCTTTTTCAATTTCAGAAAATGCTTCTATCATTAGTGACTGAGATTCTATCGGGGCCTGGTACCACCAATATCCGTGATTGTCCCATTCTTTCCAATACATCCCGAGTTCGGGATTATTAACGGAATTTTCTTTTAAAGATTTAATAATTGCTTTTGCGATGTTTGTTTCATCTGTTCTGTAAAGCGATAAAGCTATCATTCCCTGCATGTATTTACTTTGGCTCAGCCAATATTTTTTTGACTGCTCACGGTAATAGTTGTACGCAGTTTGTGTTGCTTTCGCAATAGGATATTCGGGGAAGAAACTGCGCATATATAAATATTGAATAGCAATGGTAGAAAGATTATCCTGGTTGAGTTTTGTCTTATATTTTATCAAATCATCATAATCCTTTTTCAACATCTTATCCAAATAAAGGATGGCTAAATCCAGAATGGATTTTAACTGAATTTGTTGCTCTGCCGGGTACGCTCCTAATTTTTTCAAATGCCCTATTCCGGTTACAATATACTGTGTCATGTAACGGTTATCCGGCCCACCTTTGAACCATACAAATCCACCATTGGGCGATTGCATATCTTTCAGTTTATCAATAGCAGATTCTAACTGCAAACTCATTTTCACCATATCAAAAAGCAAAGCAATATTTTTCTTTTGCTGCTCTTCATTTTGCGCCTGCAACACCCACGGAGTTTCTTCTAACAAAACAGATTTTAATTCCTCATTTTTTTGAAGATTGCTCATGAGTGCCGCTGTATCAGTCGTTTTCCATTTCTCAAAAACAGCTTTTATTTTGGGAGAAGAATTGACAATTCTCTGCGCTAATGCATTTGCATAAAAACGGTTAAAAGTTTGTTCTGCACATTCATAAGGATATTCCATTAAATAAGGCAATGCCTGTACCGCATACCAGGCTGGATTGGTAGTATATTCAACCGTTAAGCCGTAATTGGTAAGTGAAGACGATGAGGAGGAGTGAAGTAATTTTTCAAATTTGAAATCTTTCGTTCCATCGCCGCGCATAGGCAAAGGCATCGTTTCCGTAACCAACATACGATTAGTAACCACAGGAATTACGGCTTCTTCACCATCACTGACATCACCGGCCCTGGCAACAATTCTATAAACTACTGCATCATTGAAATTTTGGGGAACTTCAATATTGAATTTCACCAAAGTACTTTGCCCGGCTTTCGCCGTAAAACTTTGAGAAGGAATTGTATTCCTAAACCATCCATCTATAGAGTTCATGGTAGATGCATTTAATAAATGAAATTCCGCCTGCCCGCTTACTTCTTTGTCTCCAAGATTTACAATTTTAGCGCTGAATTCCATCCTGTCTCCTTCGCGTAAAAACCGTGGTGCATTGGGCTGCACCATTAAATCTTTTTGGGTAATAACTGTTCTTTCTACATAACCACTTGCTAAATCTTTTGTGTGTGCCAATGTCATCAATTTCCATTGCGTAAGCGCTTCGGGCATGGTAAAACTAAATGAGATACTACCATCTTTATCTGTTCTTAATTCAGGATAGAAGAAAGCGGTTTCATTGAAATTTTTACGGATTTGTATTTGGAATTGGTCGATTGAAGCAGGTTGTTTAGCATCATTCCCTGCAATAGCAGAATCCGCAGAATCAGTAAATATTGATAAAGCGGCAATCTTTCCTGCGGAATATCCTAAGTTTTTCTTTTTAGAAATACCCATCGCGGTAACTACAACGTCATCCAAATCTCCTTTTCTTTCCATTGCCGGTGCTGCCACAACACCATTCGCAACAGAACTAAGTCCTCTTATCCTAATCATGCTTTCATAAACAGGTAAATAATTTAACGCATCATACCTTTTTTCTTTCTGCTCAATATATTTTTCACTCCAATATTTTTCAAAAGAATTTACCGTAATAAAGTTTTGTCGTGCCTGCCAGGTATTGTATCCATTGTATTCTGGCCATATATCAAGACTGTTCCAGGAATGTGGCCTGAACTGGTCAAGCGATGCATCATACATACTCGCCAGCATTTCTGCAGCTACTTTTTCGCCTTTATTCCCGGTGATTTTTACTTTCCATTTTTCTTCACTTCCGGGCAAAGTTTTATCACGATAAGTATCAAAAGAAATGCTGAGTTCTTTGTTGCTCCACGGCACATAAATAGTATTGGAAACAGCATAAAAGCGATTATCTTTTACAAAAAATTGATTCACGCCAAAACCACCACGGTCGTCCTCTGAAATTTTAAAATCAAACTCAATCTTATTGTTAATGGCAATATTGCTGAAATCAGTATTTTCAATTTTCTTTTGTGCATTACCATTATTTCTTTGTTCAATTAAAAAAACATTACTCGCAGAAGAACCTGTTATAATACGGGCTGTATCCCCCGGCTCAGCATAATTTACTTCCGAATAATTCCATATATAAACGAAAGCAGGTAATGATTGCGATGTCTTATCATACACTTGAAAATATTTTACATCTTTTACTTCCTGTCCGTATTTATCTTTTGCTGTTGCTTCTACCACATACCAACCCTGAGTTAATGGAGAATTGACAATTGATAATTGATAATTAAGAGAAATGCTGTCTGATTTTTCAAGAACTAAAGCACCTTTTTCCCAAGATTCTTTTTTGGTTTCATCCTTATATTCATCGTGCGGAAAATATTGAATGAATTCATTTTTTGTAAAAATAAACTGGTCTGGTTCTGCCCACAGTCTTTGCCGGATAAGTCTATCAGGTGTTTGTAATTTATAAATTTTTACATCAGCTTTTACTGCTTCAGGTTCGCCACTTAAATTTTTACTGCTGATTGTAATAGTTTTTAGGCTGTCTTTATTGATAATATCACCCTGGAGAAAAGAAATTTGAAGATTCAATGCTTTATAACCAACAGGTACTGTAATATTCCCACTCCTGGTTTCTCCATTAATATCAGTTACATCTGCTTCTACTTTATAATCAAAAACCGGGTCGGTATTTTTATCCAGGCTTAGATCGGGGATGGCTGCGAACCTGATAATAAATTTTCCGTCAGCATCGGTTGCAATCTCTCCGTTGGCGATCTCCATGGGTTTTGTTTGTGGAAAGCCACCGCGCCAGAACATCCACTGATAAAGAAACCTGGCTACTCTTGTTACTCTGTAAGAGACTCTAGCGCCGTCAATATTATTTCCGGCGTAGGCTTTTGAAAAACCCGTAATACTAACAGTATCACCTACACGAAAACCACCTTTTACTTTCTCAAATTCAGTGTAGAACTTTGGGCGTTTGTATTCTTCCACTGACAGAGAAACAGAAGAATTATCATAATTTTCCACACCAATCTGAAACTCACCATTCAATTTATTTTCAGGTATTTTAAATGTTCCGTTGAAAGATCCAAAATCGTTTAATAACACTTTTATTGAATCAACGTTCTCCCCATTGGCGTCAGAAAAAAGAATATTTAGAGAATCTTTGGATTGGAGAAGAATAGGCATTTTTGTTTTCCAATCTTTGGTTACACCGATACCTTTGAAATAAACCGCTTGCCCCGGACGGTAAATGCTTCTGTCGGTAAATAGAAAAACCTTTGCATTGTCTTCATCAAAATCTTTTTGATTATCATATTTTTCATCTTCGTCATTGTTGTAATTATTATAATAGGTATATTGATTATCATCCAAAAACAACCGGTCATTTTTGTAAGTAATTTCAAGTCTTATATTACGGCTGACGTTGTCCTTATTGGTTTGCGGTAATTTAAAATATCCGTTTTTATCTGTAGTGAACAATTTTTGTTTTACCAAATTGTATTCACGGTTTTTATAATCGTACTGTTGATTCCATACTTGCACCCGGGCACCACTCAAAGGCTGTCCTGTAGTGCGGTCCAGCACAAAATATTGTGAACCGTTATTGATAAAACTAATATCAGATACGTAAAAATATTGAGCGGCAAGAGGATTTTTGTCAAGGCTGAAATTTTCGTCAGCGCTTCCCAATAAAGCATATTCGCCTACAGGCAAAGCATCAATTTTTACTTCTACAGAATGAGATAGATAATCATCCATTTTTGGCAAATCCTGTTTCCAGTTTTTGAGATTTTTTTCTGCGGTTAGTTTTTGAAAAACTTTATCGTTATCATAATCTTTTTGGAGGTAACTTTTTAATTCGGGCGTGAGGGCAATAATTCTAAAATAAATTTGATTGAAATTCTTATAATTTACCAATGTGCGAAAAGGCAATCCTGGCACATTTACTTTTTCTGTAGTCAGATTAATTTCCGGATGTAAAATCAGTATAACCAAATTCTGAGCATTGATGCCACCTTCGCTTTTCGGGTATTTTTTTATTATGTCATCAAGAACCGCCTTTGCATTCGTTACAGTATAATTTGAAATGGAATCTTTATTTTGGTTAGTAATAATTGCATTGTTATAAATTTTTTGAGCCATTAAAAAAGTCGCCTGCGCAGATGCGGGATAGCTGCTGTATTTTTCGCTAATCTGTTTTAGCGCACCAATATACAGTTCATCCTTATTCTCCATTACTCCATATTGATTTGCAAATTGAATTCGCTCAATATCTGCATCAATCAATGCATCAGGGTTATCATCCTTTTCATGAAATGATAATAGTTTTTGAAAAATAATCAATGCTTTTTGATGAAGCGATGAAGAATCTTTAGTAATAAATTTTTCATTTATAAATACTTTCGCGGGAGCAAAAGCAATTTTGTCTTTTATCTCAAAAGCATAAGCAGGTCGTGTAATGTCACGCTCGTCATTTTTAAAATAATCCAACGCACGATGAGCTAACAAATCAAACAAGGCTGGCCGCAGATTGCGCACATTCCCTTTTAAAATAATGGCATCAAATGGCACTAAATTAGTTTGTTGTAAAAGCGTTTCATTTTGTAAAGAAGCCAGGTACAATTCTCCTGTTTTTTTATTCAAATCATCTGCGGTCCAGGTGGCAATATCTTTTTTATCAAAATTTGTCGTATTGGTTCTTTTATATAATTTGTATCTATTCTGCTGAAAATAATTCCAATAGAGTTGTGCCGTAATACTTTGTAGGATTGATTTTGCAGGCTCCTTTGCATTTGCAATTTCTCTTTCAAGAGTGTCAATTCTTTTTGCAGAAGCATCTTCAACAATATTTTGCTGAAGTGTTATTTTAAATAATAAGGATTTGATTATTTGCGGATCATTAGTAATTCTTTTAGCCAGGTTATAAATTATATCTACTTCTCCAAGAGCAGATTTGGTTAAACCTTTCTTTTGAAAATCATCTACTTTTTTCCATTGTGAAGTATAATCGTCCATTATCTTCTGTGCATTTAAAGTCGAAAAATCAAATAAGAAAAGTAGAAAAAAAATAGTGGCAGGCAGAAGGGAAAATTTTAATCTCATGTAGGTGAATTTTGTTTTAAAGATAAAAAACTATGCCAGGTGGTTGTATGGTGAAAAGATTTATTAACTTTTCTGTAGATGCAAAGAAGGAATTATTTCATAATTATAATGACACGAATTCTGTTATGGAAACACGAATTTTATTCACTAATTACACGAATTAAGATGCAGCAAACAAATAAATAGTACCGATTCCTATTTTTTAATAACACGAATTGGTGACAGTAAACGAAGAAATAAAGGAGATTCTTATTTTTTAATGATTCAAGAACAATTTAACAATAAAACAATTTAGCAATCACATCGTTTTTATTTCAGATTGTGATACACTTTTTGGACATCATCATCTTGTTCAAGATTGTCAACAAGTTTCAAAACTTCATTGGCATATTCTTCGGAAAGCTCTACCGTATTTGTTGGTATTCGTGTAAGCTCTGCTGTTATCACATTAATCTTTTTTTCTTCCAAAGCCTTGCTCATATTGCCAAATTCATTGAAAGGTGTGCGGATAATAATATTCCCTTCGCCGTCTTCGCCAATTTCTTCAAGGCCAAAATCTATTAATTCAAATTCCAGCTCTTCTATGTTCAAATTTTCATTTTTCATTTTAAATTCACCCAGGTGGTCAAACATAAAAGCCACGCTGCCGATGGTACCAAGGGATCCGTTGGCTTTATTAAAATGCATTCTCACATTTGCAACAGTTCTTGTAGGATTATCAGTTGCAGTTTCTATCAACAATGCAATTCCGTGTGGAGCATAGCCTTCATATAGCACTTCATGATAATCCGTTTTATCTTTTCCCATTGCGCGCTTTATTGCTGCATCTACACGGTCTTTGGGCATATTCACCGCTTTGGCGTTGATGATGCAACGGCGCAATGAAGAGTTGTTATCCGGATCAGGACCGCCTTGTTTTACCGCAATATCTATTTCTTTCCCGATGCGGGTAAATTGCTTGGCCATTTTATCCCAACGGGCAAACATGGTCGCCTTTCTTACTTCAAATATTCTTCCCATAATTTAATTTTTAAGATTCAGCTTTCAGCTATGAGCTATCAGCCGTCAGCTGATAACTGGCCTCTGATTGCTAACCTCATCCCGGCAAATCTAAAATGTAAAACCTAAAATCTAAAATTAAAAATCTTATTAGATAGCTTTGCGTTGCTGCAAAAGGTTTAAATTCATGTCAAACTATTCTTTTTGGAAAGTTTTTCTCATTCAAATAATTTTGCTCGCTTTTTTATATAAAATTAAAAATACCCCGGAAGGGAAATAAGGCTATGAAAATAATGAAGTTTGGAGGCACCAGTGTAGGTAAGCCTGAAAGAATGGCGGCTATCAAAAAACTGATCACAAAAGATGATGAGCCAAAAATTGTTGTTCTAAGTGCATTGAGCGGCACCACTAATTCGCTCACAGAAATAAGTCATTCCCTTGCAAAGGGAGATCGCATTGCTGCCAAACAGCGTATAGACGGTCTCGAACAGCATTACCAGAATTTTATTATTAAATTGGTAAAAAGTAAAGAAGATTATCAAAAAGCAAAAGAAGTTCTTGCAGAGCATTTTGAATTTTTGAATATTATTTTAAAGATTTCTTACAGCGAAGCGCTCAATAAAGATATTCTTGCACAGGGCGAATTGCTGAGTACAAAACTCTTCAGCATTTATTTGCATGAACAAAATATCCCTCATGTGTGGCTTGCTGCGCTTGACTTTATGACTATTGATCCGTCCGGGGAACCACAGGTGGGAAGCATAAAAGTAAAATTATCCCAACTTTTGCAGGTTAACAAAGAGAGTAAACTTTTTATAACCCAGGGGTATATATGCCGCAATGCGAAAGGCGAAGTAGATAATTTAAAGCGTGGCGGAAGTGATTACAGCGCTTCATTAATAGCAGCTACCACTAACGCTTCTGTTTGCGAAATATGGACTGATATTGATGGCATGCACAATAATGATCCGCGTATTGTAGAAAACACAAAACCTATCAAACATCTTTGTTTTGATGAAGCTGCTGAGCTTGCTTATTTTGGAGCAAAAATTTTACATCCTGCGAGTATATGGCCTGCGCAATATTTTAATTTCCCGGTAAGATTGTTGAATACTATGGATCCGGATGCGGCCGGCACATTGATCGAAAGTCATTCAGACAGTGAAGGAGTGAAAGCCATTGCTGCAAAGGATTTTATTACTGCTATCAAAATAAAAAGCAGCAGAATGCTGTTGGCTTATGGTTTTCTGAGAAAAGTATTTGAAGTATTTGAAAAATACCAGACTTCCATTGATATGGTCACTACTTCCGAAGTAGCTGTGTCCCTTACTATTGATAATGATACTTATTTAAGCGATATTATTAAAGAACTGGAAATGTTTGGCAGCATTGAAGTGGATACTGATCAAACCATAGTTTCCATAGTAGGTTATCATATTTCCAAGACTGAAAATCTTCTTGCAAAAGTATTTGACAGCATCACAGAAATTCCTGTTCGTATGGTGAGCTTCGGAGGAAGCCAACATAATATTTCTATTCTCGTATCTCATGAAAATAAAGAAAAGGCATTGCAATTGCTGAATAAGGGATTGTTTGAGGAATGAAAAGAAATAAGAAATGAGAAATAAGGAATAAGAAATAAGAAAGTCAGTAAACGAACAAATAAATCGGATTCCGAATTAACTAATAAACCAATAAACCTTTTTGGCAATCCCCGCCTTAACGATCATTCGGGCAGGGAACAAATAAAAGATATTCCTGTTTTTTTAAACTATGAACTTCGAACTTTCAACCTTGCGCCTCTATCCTGTCCTGAAAACTTCCTAAAACCCAATGCCCATCTTTTTATAAATAAAACTCATGAGCCACATAGGGCCTATTAATAAGAACTGAATATCTTTCAGAAAAGAAGGTTTTTTGCCTTCAACACTATGTCCATAAAATTGCCCGATCCATGCGATTGCAAAAATAATTATACATAATAGCCAAAGCGAAAGCGGAACATATTTTTCTATAAAATGGCAAATTAACAGGCAGGCAATTCCAAATAAAAACATGCCAATACCAAGTGAAAAAGAAAGCCGTAAATAATATAAGGCGATCAGCAAAATTGCAAGCATAGCCACATTTAAATGATGCCCTTCAATTCTCAGTGGAAGTTTGAGGCTGTATAATAATCCTACAATGGAGAAAAATATTGCAGGTACACATATCCAGTGGATCAATTTGTTTGTATGATTTTTATGGCTATCGCCATATTCATCTAGCCATTGATTTACGGTTCTCATAGCAATTATTTTATTTAAAACAATGAAATAGTGATTACAAATTATCATTTTAATTTCATAAAAAAAATTAACTGCCTATCCCTTTCGGTCAAGTAAAAATTTATAATTTTGCTGCATGAGTATTATTGAGCAATACCCGAGACATTTTCAAGAATTCCTTGCACAATTCAAAAACGAGAATGACTGTTGGGATTATATATTTCAAATA
>DATCFT010000080.1:0-115735 GCA_036509335.1 Hanamia sp. | reverse complement strand
AAAGAAAAAAAGTTATATCACCGCCGCCACAAACAAAAAAAATAGCACCCCCTCCTTTTCAAATCCAATTTGCATTTTGAGTGTTTATATGGCTTCTGTCATTATTTTTGGATTACTGTTGTCTTATCTCGGACAACAATAGTTTTTAATTAAAAAATGGCAACTTTTATTTTTCAAATAATTATTTCTTCATTACCTTTGCCGTCCGAAAAAAAAGAATCTTATGGCTAGAGTATGTCAGGTAACAGGAAAAAGACCGATCTCCGGTAATACTGTTTCGCATTCAAATATTAAGACCCGCAGAAGGTTTTTACCCAACCTTCAGAAAAAGAGGTACTTTCTGGCAGAGGAAGACAAATGGATTACTTTGAAGCTTTCTTCCGAAGCTATTCGTACTATTAATAAGAACGGGCTGTTTACTGTGGTAAAGGAAATGAGAGCAAAAGGGATAAAAATATAAATGCGCTGATTAGCTCATTGGCATATTATCACATTATTAAATTATAAAAATGGCAAAGAATAGAAACAGGGTTCAGGTAATTTTGGAATGTACAGAGCATAAAGCTTCAGGACTTCCCGGCACCAGCCGTTATATTACCAAAAAAAATAAAAAAAATACCCCTGAACGTTTGGAATTGAAAAAATTCAATCCCATCTTAAAAAAAGTTACGGTTCATAAAGAAATTAAATAATTAAACATCATGGCAAAAGCAGCAAAAACAGCGATAAAAACCAAGGATCAGAAAGCAGCAGCGGATGCAAAAAACTGGACCAAAGTGGTACGTACCGTACGCAGCCCCAAATCAGGGTCTTATACTTTTAAGGAATCTATCGTTCATAAAGATAAAATCAAGGATCATTTAGCAAGCTAATTGCGATGTTTCAATTTTTTTTAAAGCTATCCTGCATTAGTTGAGGATAGCTTTATTTATTTTACCCCTTATAACTTTTTTACAATGGGAATATTTGATAAACTTTTTGGGAAAAAGGAGCAGAAAGAAAGTCTTGACCAGGGTTTGCAAAAAACCAAGGAAGGTTTTTTTGATAAAATTACCAAAGCAATTGCCGGTAAAAGTACGATAGATGAAGAAGTGCTCGATGATCTTGAAAACGCTTTGGTGAGTGCAGATGTAGGCGTGGATACTACTGTAAAAATTATTGACGGAATAGAAAAAAGAGTGGCAAAGGATAAATACATTAACACAGCTGAGCTGAACCGGATTTTGAAAGAAGAAATACAGTCCATATTGGTGGATGCTCCACAGGATACTTCTTATATTAATTACGAACTTCCTTCTACACACAAGCCGCATGTGATATTGGTAGTGGGAGTAAATGGCGCAGGAAAAACCACAACGATTGGGAAACTCGCACACAATTTTTCCTTAGCCGGGAAATCAGTTTTACTCGGAGCCGCTGATACCTTCCGCGCGGCTGCAGTAGATCAATTAAATATCTGGAGCCAGAGAACGAATGTGCCGATTGTGAAACATGCAATGGGATCCGATCCAAGTGCAGTAGCGTATGATGCGGTGCAAAGTGGTATTGCAAAGAATATAGATGTAATAATAATTGATACCGCCGGCAGATTACACAACAAAATTCACCTGATGGATGAATTGAATAAAATAAAAAGGTCAATCAATAAAGTGCTACCCAATGCACCACACGAAGTAATGCTGGTATTGGATGGTAGTACCGGACAAAATGCATTGGAACAGGCACGGCATTTTACAGCAACAACAGAAGTTACGGCGCTTACTATTACCAAACTTGATGGAACAGCAAAAGGCGGTGTGGTACTGGCAATTGCCGATCAATTTAAAATTCCCGTAAAGTTTATTGGTGTGGGAGAAAAAGCAACGGATTTATTGGTGTTCGATAAAAAAGAATTTGTGGACAGTTTGTTTGGTGGGGTGAAATAAGCCTCATCCCAACCCTTCTCCAAAATTCTCCAAAAGGAGAAGGACAAGCTTTGTTAGAAATTCGTGAAAATTGATGTAATTAGTGGCAACAAAAAATGAAAACAAAAAATAAAAAAGACAAAGTAAATATCATCACGCTGGGGTGCAGCAAGAACATGGTAGATAGCGAAGTGCTTAGCGGGCAATTAGCTGCTGCTGATATCAATGTAATACACGAAAGCCATAAACATGATCATAATATTGTGGTGATAAATACCTGCGGATTTATTGACCTTGCAAAAGAAGAAAGCATTAATACCATTCTGGAGCAGGTGGAATTAAAAAAAAGCGGAAAGCTTGATAAAGTATATGTTACGGGATGTTTAAGCGAGCGCTACAAACAAAACCTGGAAGAAGAAATTCCCGAAGTAGATGCTTATTTCGGAACGATGGAATTACCTTTTTTGCTGAGAAAATTTGATGTTGATTATAAAGCAGAATTGGTTGGCGAAAGATTATTAAGCACACCTAACCATTATGCCTACCTGAAAATAAGCGAAGGCTGCAACCGTACCTGTTCATTTTGCGCCATACCATTAATGCGCGGAAAACATATCAGCCGCCCGATAGAATCTTTGGTAGCCGAAGCCGAAAGATTAGTTTCACGCGGAGTAAAAGAAATTATGCTGATAGCGCAGGAACTCACTTACTATGGATTAGATATTTACAAAAAACGGGAATTGCCAAAATTACTTCATTCACTGGCAGCTGTTACCGGTTTGGAATGGATAAGATTGCATTATGCCTATCCTTCAAAATTTCCGATGGAAATAATTGATGCGATGAAGGAGCATGAAAATATTTGCAATTATCTTGATATGCCTTTACAACACGCCAGCAACAGGATGCTCAAAGCAATGAAAAGGCAAATTACAAGAGAAGAAATGGAAGATATTATTGGCGAAATAAAATACAAAATTCCAGGCATATGCCTGAGAACTACGCTGATAGCGGGTTTCCCAGGAGAGACGCAGGATGATGTGGAAGAATTAAAATTATTTTTGAAAAAAACGGAATTCGACCGCGTAGGAATTTTTACTTATTCGCATGAAGAAAATACTACTGCACACGACTTAGAAGATAATGTGGCGGCAGAAGAAAAAGAGAGAAGGGCTCAGGAAATAATGGATGTGCAGCAGGAAATTTCTTATCAGAAAAATGAAGAAAAAATAGGCAAGACTTTCAAAGTAATTATTGATAAAAAAGAAGCCGGTAAATACCTGGGTCGTACCGAATTTGACAGTGTGGAAGTGGATAATGAAGTGATCATAAATTCTTCTACGAAATTAAATTTTGGAGATTTTGTGAATGTGAAAATTACAAAGGCTTTTGATTATGATTTGGAAGGAGTAGTGGTGTAAAATTCGTTATAGCCATTCTTTTATTATTGTCAATTTTTTTGGAATCCCCTAAAACAAGATTTGCTTTTTCAATAGCAGTTACAATTGTTGCAATACACCCTGAATTGAATTTCATAAAATCAGTTTTCTATTGGGTTCGAAAGGATTAAACTGCTATTTGGTATCAGATTATTTCAATCATCCCTGGGTGTCATATTTCTTTTTCAGCCATTTTCTTATTGGTTCGTCATATAATTTCAGGCAGGCATAGCAATAAGAATAGCTGATACGAGTACAAGCAATGCAATAGGGTAGGCGCGCGAGAACGGAATTTTAGTGTCAGCCACCCAGGCGGTGTAAATGTATATTAGCGGATAATGGGTCATGTAAAGAGGGTAAGAAATATCGCCCAGAAACTTACAGATGCGGGTACCTCGTTTACTTTTTACTTCGCTGCTTGCTCCCATAAAAACGATCAGGGGGAAAATAAAAATAATGCTTAATGACTCATAAAGGCCATTCATCCACAAATGCTCACTGCCACCGATTCTTGGTATAGAGAAAATAATAACCAATAAAAGGCTGCACCATAGGAAAGCATTTTTCACATAAGTTAGTTTTGCCACCCGCGAAAGCAAAAGCCCTCCAAAAAACGGATACATCACCCGCGTAAAACCAATACGTAATTGCGTGGCAGTAACAGACCATCCACCAATAAGATCGCCATTGGTAACAGCGAGCTGCACTAATGCACAAGCAGATAGAAACACCAGGATAGAAAGTGCCGTTTTTGAAAATTTTCGTATAAAAAGAGCGTAAAGAATATTGGCGATATACTCAAAGAAGAGTGACCAGCCTGGGCCATCAAGTGGATGCATTTCCTGCCAACCCCTGATATCCATTGACGGGAGAACAGGAATGAGCGTAAATCCAATGACCATAACCATCAGCAGTTTCCATACAGGTACCGTATGTATCGCAGGCCACAGTGATGAATCCTGGAAATAAAAACAAATCGCTCCGATGATCATTCCCATTACAATCATTGGCTGAAGCCGGATAAGACGGCGTTTAAAAAAACTGCGAAGGCCCATCTTGTTCCATCTGTCATCATAGGCATAGCCGATAACAAAACCGGATAAAACGAAAAAGAAATCCACCGCCAGGTAGCCGTGATTTATTATCTGGAAAAGAGGGCCTGCAGAGTGTGCCTCACAAAGAGGAAAAGCAACTACCATAACCGCCGCCACACCGCGCAGTCCGTCGAGTATAAGGTAGTGCGGTTTTGTAACTAAACGGGTTGTTTGCATATAAGAATTGGTAATTTATTTATAGTTATAATGTAAGAGAGTTGCGCGTTGTAATTTTATTGCAATGATAATTATTTTTATAACAACACAAGGGCCACCGGTAAAAGAAATACAATTTTGCGCCAATTTGTACAGCCATCTTTTTGTTTCCTTAAAATACAAATAATTCCTATTTGTTCGTTTACTGTAAATATCTTCTGTCCCTGTTTTATTAATATAACAGGCATGATTAAACGTAATTTTAGATTTGTAATTTAATTTAAAACTCTTTCTTCCTTCTTAAATGTTTTTTCTTTAGTTAATCTCCAAAATATAAAAACTCTATTTTTTTAACAGGCGTTTTCTCCTTATCTCTATTATATTTGTTACTTTATTAATATAAATCTTTCACATGAAACTACTGCGGTTTTTTATTGCTTTTTTTCTTCTATCGTCACAATCACTTTTTGCGCAGCAAAATTTAAATGACAAATTGCCTATAGACTCAAATGTAAAAATCGGTAAACTTTCTAATGGCCTTACTTACTACATACGCCAGAATAAAAAGCCGGAACAAAAAGTAGAATTGCGTTTGGTAGTAAATGCAGGTTCTATTCTTGAAGATGACGACCAGCAAGGCCTGGCGCATTTAACAGAGCACATGGCTTTCAACGGTACTACTCATTTTAAAAAGAATGACATCATCTCTTTTCTGCAGTCCATAGGCGTAGGTTTTGGCAGCGATTTGAATGCTTATACAAGCTTTGATGAAACGGTTTATATTCTACCAATTCCGACAGACAATCCTTCCAACATAGATAAAGGATTTCAGATTTTAGACGATTGGGCACATAATGTTACTGAAAAAGCAGATGATATTGATGGCGAACGGCCCATAGTGCTCGAAGAAAGCCGGCTGGGAAAAGGAGCGCAGGACAGGATTGAAAAGAAAATCTATCCACTATTATATGCAGGATCCAAATATGCCCACCGCCTTCCTATTGGAATAGATAGTATTGTAAGAACCGCTCCTTACAATGTGCTCAGAAAATTTTATAAAGATTGGTACCGTCCTGATTTGATGGCGGTAATAGTGGTAGGGGATATTGATCCGGCTAAAGCAGAAGATTTAATAAAAAAATATTTTAGTGATAATAAAAACCCGGTGAATGAAAGGCCAAGAGTGTATGCGGATGTACCACCGTATCAAAAAAGTGTGGCGGAAGTTGTTACAGATAAAGAAGCCACGAGCTATTCTTACCAGGTTCATTATTCTGCAGAAAAAATACAGCCGGTAGAAACTCTTGGAGAATATAAAAATGATTTGATCAAAGATATTTTCTCAAGTCTTTTTAATCAGCGCCTTCGCGAACTTACCCAAAAAGAAAATCCTCCTTTTGTATATGCCGGAACGGGCTTTGGTTCTGACGCGCGTGGTTATGAATCTTTCCAGGCTTATATAGGAACGGGAAACAGTGATAGCCTCACAGGTTTAAAAGCATTTGAAGAAGAATTGGCAAGAGTAGAAAAATATGGTTTTACAAAACCGGAACTGGAAAGAGTAAAAGCGGATATGCTTAATAATATGGAACAGGCATTTAATGAAAAAAACAAAACTGAATCATCAGGTTATGCAGAAGAATACATCCGTAATTTTTTAACACAGGAACCTATTCCCGGCATAGCCAATGAAGATAAATATTATAAGGAATTATTACCGCAGATTACATTGGAAGATGTAAATGCCGTAGTATCAAAACTGAATCAAAATAGCAATGTTTTTATTGCGCTTACAGGCCCTGAACCTTCTGCAGGAAATACTTTGCCTACCAGTGATGAAATTCTTGCCGTAAGAAATGAAGTAAGTAAGATGGATATAAAACCTTATGAGGAAAAAGCAATTTCAACTACATTGTTAACCAAAATTCCTATAGCCGGAAAAATTGTATCAACTAAGAAGAATGCCATTTTAGGAACTACTGATTTTACTTTAAGTAATGGCGCAACGGTTACTTTAAAACAAACCAATTTTAAAAACGATCAGATATTGATGAACGCTGTACGACCCGGCGGTAAAAATAATTATGATATCAGTGATAAATATAACGTTGAATATATGATACCTGTTATCAGCAGTATGGGCGTGGGTGATTTTTCTCCGGTAGATTTGAAAAAGGCGCTTAGTGGAAAAACGGTAAGTGTTCATCCAACGTTTGGTGCCAACTCTGAAGGTTTTGATGGAAGCAGTTCGGTAAAGGACATTGTGTCTATGATGCAATTAATTTATTTATATGGTACGTCGCCTCGCGAAGACACTTCATTATTCAGATCTTTTATCCAAAAAAATAAGGCACAGCTTGCTTTTTTAAGTGCCAATCCGCAGGTAGTTTTCATTGATAGTTTATTCAATGTATTGTATCATCATAGTCCGCTGGCTCCTATTGCTGTTCCAAAAGTTGAATATTTTGATCACCTGGATCTGGACAGAATTATGCAGATATATAAAGAAAGATTCGAAGATGCGAATGAAATGCATTTCACTTTTGTAGGAAGTATCAGTGAAGAGGAATTGAAACCATTATTAGAAAAATACATCGCAAGCCTTCCTGCTACTTCCAGGAAATTTCATTATGTAGATAATAAATTGCGCCCGGTACAGGGAAAAGTGGATTTGAATGTGTATAAAGGAAAAGAGCCAAAGGCACTGATAGTAGGGATTTATAGTGGGACGGTACCTTATACCGACGAATTGGATCTTAAAGCACAGGCCATCAGCGAAATTTTAAATATCAGGATCATCGATAATTTAAGAGAAAAAATACAGGGAATATATGGGGGCGGAATTCCTGTTCAATTTGAAAAAATTCCTTATTCACATTATACTTTCTTTTTGCAATTGCCATGTGGTCCTGAAAAGGTAGATACTCTTTTGCAAGCCGCCAATGCTGAAATTCAAAACCTGATTAAAAATGGTCCTTCCAAAGAAGATCTTGAAAAGGTAAAGAAGCAGTGGGAAGAGGCTTATAAAGTGAATAGTAAAGAAAATGGTACATGGCTTTCTGAGCTTCAAAGTTTTTATTTCCCCGGCGACAATCCTGATTATTTTATCAATTATAATAAGTACGTAAATGGTCTGACTCAAAAGGACATCCAGGCTGCAGCAAAATTATTATTGTCCACAAAAAATGTGTTGATGGGAATTTTGCGGCCGGAAAAATCTGAATAAAAATTTCTTTGAAATTAAGCCGCCTATCATCATGATGGCTGGCTTTGTTTTTCAACAGTAAACGCACATAAATGTATAATTTTTATTTTTGGTGAAACAAATTAATATTCACTAATCAATCACGCAATAAACGCGGCATCACAACCATGAATATCGAAGAATTAAGAGACTATTCTTTATCATTAAATAAGGTAATTGAAAGCTTTCCTTTTGGCGAAGACACACTTGTTTTTAAAATTAACGGTAAAATATTTTTATTGGTATCGTTATCATCTACACCTTTGCAATTCAATGTAAAATGTGATCCTGACTATGCGATAGAATTAAGAGAACAATATTCATGCGTATTACCCGGTTATCATATGAATAAAAAGCATTGGAATACTATTATCATTGATGGCACTTTGTCAAAAGAGCAATTGAAGAATTTTATTAAAAATTCTTATGAATTAATTGCTCCAAAATCCAGGAAAAAGCAGGCATAGGAAAAGCTACAAGGTAAAATTGAATCTTCAATAAAAGTTTGTTTACTGTTCAATGCTAAAGATGGAAATCATAAGTAAAAAAAATAAAAATGATTTTTAATAGAGATCTTCTAAAAAAGTTTGTTTGCTGTTGCTTTTTTTTACTACAGATAAAAAATTCACAAATCATTTGCTAACCTTTCGGGATGAAATGAAGGTGAGATATTTCATTTACTTTTGGCACAACATTTTATTCACTTTTTCGCGGCAGCATGAAGATTATTGACTGGTATATCATCAAAAAATTTTTCTTTACTTTTCTCTTTTGTATTATTGCGTTAACCGTGATAGTAGTCATTGTGGATCTTAGTGAAAAAACGGATGACTTTGCCAAGACCGGACTTTCTTTAAAAGCAATTATTACCCAATATTATTTTGGTTTTATCCCGAGGATTGATGCCATGCTTTTCCCGCTCTTTATATTTATTTCGGTAATTTTTTTTACTTCTAAGATGGCCAACCGGTCAGAGATTATTGCTATTTTGAGTACCGGGGTCAACTTTGGAAGATTACTGCGTCCTTACATTATTGCTGGATTTTTATTTACTGCTTTTTTGTGGTGGTGCAACCAATATGTACTTCCCCCTGCTAACCAGAAATGGGGAGATTTTAATTCGAAATATATTGACATGAACTATGGTGGTTATGTAAATACTTCTACCATCTATAACAAGTATTTTAAGCTCGATTCATTTTCGTATGCCGGACTACATTATTATGATACTACCAGCCGGACAGGAAGCAATTTTTTTATCCAGCGATTTCATAATTTAAACCTGGCTTATAATTTAAGGGCCATGAATATTACCTGGGATACATCTACCAAAAAGTGGCGCCTGAATAATGTGGAGGAAAGATGGATAAACGGCCTTCGCCAAAAGATAAAAGATACTTCTGTAATGCAGATGAATTTTAATTTTAAACCGCGCGATTTAAAAATAGATGCATATATGAAAGATAAATTGACAACGCCGGAATTGGATGAATTTATAAAGCTCGAAAAATTACGTGGCGCCGGAGACGTGAATTCATTATTATTGGAAAAAAATAACCGGAATGCCAATCCTGTTTCAGTCTTTGTACTCACTATTATTGGCGCCTGTATTGCCTCGCGTAAAATACGTGGTGGTAGCGGCTTTCACCTTGCCATTGGTGTTTTACTATGCTTTATGTATATTTTGGTTGGAAGATTTGCTTCTGTTTTTGCATTGAAAGGAAATTTTAACCCTGTGATTGCGGCGTGGTTACCCAACGCTGTTTTTGGAATTCTTGCCTGGTATTTGTACCGAAAAACTTCAAAATAATGCAAGGAAAAGATAGCAGACAGCCGACTACCGACGACCACAAGTTCCCAGGTGGTCGGTCATCTGTCGTCGGTGGCAGGTTTTTCAAATATTTCTTTTGCTAAAAACACATGCTATGATTAACTTTATCGCTGTTGAATTTTCATTAAAACATAAGTACACACAAGCAATTATTTTATATTATGGGAGTAATTAAAGACAAGTTTAAGGCCAAAGCAGATGTCACGACTGCTGAAGTAAAAGATATCGTAAAAAATTATGGTGATAGAATTATTGGTGAAGTAAAATTATCACAGATATACCAGGGAATGCGCGGTATAACAGGATTAGTAACAGAAACCTCTCTTCTTGATGCACAGGAGGGAATTCGTTTCCGCGGGTATTCCATTCCTGAATTGCAACAGAAACTTCCGAAAGCGGAAGGTGGAAATGAGCCATTACCCGAAGGGTTATTTTATTTAATGCTGATAGGTGAATTACCTTCCAATGAAGATGCGCAGCAAATGACCAGTGTATGGCAAAGAAGAAGTCATGTGCCAAATTTTGTTTTTGATACCATTGAATCTTTGCCCGAAACAGCACATCCTATGACGCAATTTGTAGTGGGAATTATGGCTCTTCAGACAGAAAGCCAGTTTGCCCAAAAATATGCTGAAGGCATGAGCAAAAAAGATTACTGGTCTGCTACATTTGATGATGCAATGGACCTGATTGCACGCCTTCCGCGAATTGCTGCTTATGTTTATCGCCGTAAGTATAAAAATGGTAAGCACATACAACCCAATGGCCTTCTTGATTGGGCAGGAAATTTTGCTCACATGATGGGTTTTGAGGATGAAAGTTTCCAGGAATTGATGCGCCTCTACATGACCATTCATTCTGATCATGAAGGCGGAAATGTTTCTGCACACACCACTCATTTGGTGGGCTCCGCATTGAGTGATCCCTATCTTTCTTTTGCGGCAGGGATGAATGGATTGGCAGGTCCGCTACATGGCCTTGCTAACCAGGAAGTGATCAAATGGATCTATGAAATGCAAAAAGAAATTGGCAGTGATCTTCCTTCTAAAGAACAGATAGAAGTTTATGTAAAAAAAACGCTTGAAGAAGGGAAAGTGGTACCGGGCTATGGACATGCTGTATTAAGAAAAACAGATCCCCGCTTTGAAGCACAAATGGAATTTGGTAAAAAACACATGCCTGATGATAAACTGGTACAAACTGTTTGGAATATTTATGAAACGGTTCCTCCTATCTTGCAATCTATTGCTAAAATAAAAAATCCGTGGCCCAACGTAGATGCTCACAGTGGTGCTTTATTAGTTCATTATGGACTGGTAGAATATGAATTTTACACAGTACTTTTTGGAGTATCAAGAGCATTAGGTGTGTTAGCAAGCCTTTGCTGGGACAGGGCTTTAGGCTTTCCGCTTGAAAGACCAAAATCTGTTTCCAACCGGTTGGTAAAACTTTGGCTCGAGGGAAAAGAAGAAATATGGGGTGACTAAAAATTGTTTTTTTATCTGATCCTTTCGGATTTATATTTGCGTTCGTTTGAGCATCAAATTTCAAACAGATTTAGGGGAATTAGCTCAGTTGGTAGAGTATTTGCATGGCATGCAAAGGGTCACCGGTTCGAATCCGGTATTCTCCACAAATTAGCTGGCAAATGGCCGGCTTTTTATTTTAAATAGAATTTCATAATTGATATTATTCAACTATGGATTTATTTGTAATAAAAAAAAACAGCGAACCATTTAGCGTGAAAATCTCTCTATATTCCCAACAATTTTTTAAAAGTTAATAATTATTCAATTTGTTTTTTTTTGTGTAAAAGTCTTTTAACTTTAATCATAAAAAAAATAACTCATTAAACTTTTCGTTCTAAAATTCATCTATAAAACAAAACCACATTAAATGAAAAAGATTATTTTCTTATTGAGTACCCTTTTTTTTGTTTTAATTTTTATTGCCGGCTGCGGACCGTCGGCTGTTGTTGTAAGAGAAAGGCCTATGCCGCCAAGATACTCCCAGCCGCTGGCTCCGGCTCCCAATTATATTTGGGTGAGTGGCGAATGGATTGGCCATAGAGGGAGGTATGAATATCGCAAGGGCTATTGGGTTGTTGCCCGCCAGGGACATTTTAATTATGTAGAAGGACATTGGCAACGCAGAAGGCATGGATGGTTTTGGGTTCGTGGCTACTGGAGAAGTTAAAATTCAAACTTTACATTCGGATTATTTGCAAAAAGGCTTGAACCGGAAAAGATGGAAACTATTTTAAAAAATGGTTTAATAAAAATTCCGGTTGGTAGCTTTTTTTTAATCCAAAAATCAAACACCTACTATGAAAAAAGTTTTTTTTGTATTGCTTGCACTCGCTTCATTACATGTATTTTCACAAAGAAAGTTTGATCCTAATTCTGACCATGAAAATTTTTTCAGGATTGGCGCCAAGGCAGGAGTTAACATCAATAAGATAAACGGGCAATCTTACCAATCAGGGTTCAATTATAATTATCTGCTGGGAGTCTTTATGCAATTTAATTTTTCAAAAACATTCGGTCTGCAGCCGGAAGTAAATTTTGTACAATCTTCTTCCGAATTTTCCAATGATGCTTTTAATGTGTATGATGATCTTTTCGAAGGAGGAGGCCAACGCAAAGCAAGACTCGATTATCTGAAAATTCCATTACTTCTGAATATAAATGTAGGACCAAGTAAAAGAGTGAAACTCCAGTTAGGCCCACAAGTAGGTGGTTTACTCAGTCAAACAGTTGATAGTTTAAAAACCAATCAGGACATCTTTAAGAAAAGCGATTGGGCTGCTGTAGGCGGTCTTTGGATACAACTTCCTTTTATAAACCTGGGGGCACGATACGAAATTGGGCTTTATAATTTGAATGATATAGATAACAGTGAAAAATGGAAGAGCCAGGCTTATACCATTTTTGTCGGATTTACTTTTTAGTGTTTTATTTTATTAATTAAATAAATCCTTTTCTTTTGTGTAAATTCATTTTACCAAAATCATATTCATGCAACAAATAGCATTAGAAAATTTATTTTTGATAGATATAGAAACAGTTTCAGAAAAGGAAGATTTCCATTTATTGGATGATGTGTGGAAAGAATTATGGACTCAAAAAATAAGTAAAAACCTTCCGCCGGATACCACTGCCGAAGAGTATTATCCAATGCGGGCAGCTATTCTCGCAGAATTTGCCAAAGTAGTTTGTATCAGTTTTGGTTATTTCAAAAAAGAAAATAATGGCTGGCAATTGAGAATAAAATCTTTGTGTTCCGAAAATGAAAAAGATATTTTAAATCAGTTTGTTGCCACAATGCAACAGCTGCATAGTAATAATCATCAATGGATTTTTGCCGGTCACAATATTAAAGAATTTGATGTGCCTTTTTTGTGCAGAAGAATGTTAACCAATAATATTCCCATTCCTTCTTACATTGATTTTCAGAATATGAAACCCTGGGAAACGCCAGTGATAGACACTTTACATTTGTGGCGTTTTGGCGATTATAAACATTATACTTCTTTAAAATTATTAGCTGCTGTTTTGAGTGTTCCTTCACCCAAAGACGATATAGACGGAAGCCAGGTTGGCCATGTTTACTGGAAAGAAAAAAACCTCGAACGCATTTCTATTTATTGTGAAAAAGATGTAATTACTGTGGCCAATGTGATGCTTCGGTTCAAAGGTTTGCCTTTGTTGAAAGGAGAACAAATTGTATTTGTAGATAGATGATTTTCATTTTTTATTTCACGCCGAAGCCTAAAATTTTAGAATTATTTTTTTATTGGTAATTATTAAATAGGTACTATTTCTTTAAAGGTTCATGCATAGCTTTCTTAAAAAATTCTCCACATGGTGTGAGAGAAAAGTCCCATGATTTCAGCATTTGAGGACCCCATTCAGGATCAAAAACCCAGGCAAGCCAGCCGATTCCCCTGCTTTCAAGATATTTTGTAATTCGTGTTCCATAATGTTCTTCTCCATCAGAAGGTTGCCCATTGCGAACGTCAAATCCAATCTCTGTTGCGATGACAGGATATTGAGATGCGGCAAAACCAAAATCTTCTTCCCATTTTGGTTCCCAGGGTTGTGATCGTTTATTAGGATAGGGATGAGTAACATAAGCGATGCCTGCAGCGTTAATTGGTTCTTCGCGAAGAGGCGTGAGATCATAAGCCCAGTCGAATCCTGCAACAAGAGGAATGGTTTCTTTGTCAAACGCCCTGATAAGTTGAATGATATTTTCATTAATTTTTTTCCATTGTGTCCATGTTACAGTTCCGAGCTGGCCCCGGTAAGTAGTAGGCTCATTAAAAAGTTCATAAAAAGCAACCGTATTATTACCTGTAAAATGTGATGCTATTGTACGCCAGAATTCATAAGTTTCTTTAAGGCTCGTATTGTACATCGGATTTTGAAAAAGTTCCATCTCAAGGTTACCTATCGAATGCCAGTCAATATCCACATATATCCCAAACGAAGTACACCAGCTTACGGCAGAATCGAGCAATATGAGATAATTATCAGGAGTACGGCTGCGCCACGCAATAGGGTGAACCGGAATGCGCACCAGCATCGCACCCATATCTTTTACTTTTTCAAAAAGCATTTTATTCCAATGGCCTTCATGTTCTATTTTATCAGGGTCTGCTATGGATAATCCGCGAAATAAAACCGTATCATTTTTCGAATCAACAAACTTATTTCCCGAAACACGGATCAGGGGAAGCAATTTTGCATTCGGATTTTTTACAGGCCAGTGGTATCCTGCATTCCACCATTCGCCCTGGTTTTGTGCTTCTGCAAACTGAAAGAGAAATAATAAAAGGGCAAGCGCAAATAATATTTTATTCTTTAAATGGTATTGAATGAAATTTGTAAACATGATGAAGTGTTGTTTAATTTTTTGTAACAGGAATTCAGGACAAATCGATTTTGGAGATTTAGATGGATTCCGAAAGTACAATTTTTTTAACTTAATGCAGGGAGACTTGATAATTTTTTTCTTTACAAAAAATCTTGAAGGTGACTCTGCAATCCGATTAATAAATACAAGACTTTATTTCCTGCCTTTCTGAGGTCATTAAATGTAGGAATCTTTACAACAAATAAACAAATAAATCATTTTCTCATTTAGATTTTTTAGTAATAACACCAATGGTTAAACGAAAATTGAAATGCTCCGGGAATATTTCGTGCACTTTATTATAATCGGCATAAGTTAATACTCCAAAAGCCAGCCTATACCTGGAATAAAAATATTTGGCAGTATCATTATTTTTTATAATATTTATATTTTATTTCCCTCCTTACTTATTAATATCAGAAATAACATGCAAAAGACGATTGCTTTTTCCGCTGTAATTTTTATGGTGCTCGCCGCCACCTTTTTTACAGCCTGCAACAGTAATACTTCAAAATCACTGACCAGCGCCAGCCCGGATATGGTGAAACAAGATTCCTTAAACAAAGTGATTGCAAGAGGAAAATATCTTGTCCTTCATGTGGCAGTTTGTTTTCACTGTCACAGCCATAGAGATTTTACAAAATATGCTGGCCCTGAGATTCCCGGCACCGAAGGAGGAGGAGGAGAAAAATTTGATAGTATTGAACTGGCCGGAATGCCTGGAACTGTTTATGCAGCAAACATTACTCCTGATTCTTCCACAGGTATTGGCACATGGACAGATAAGGAAATTCTACGGGCTATGACACAAGGTATTAATAAAAATGGCGACACGCTGTTTCCTATCATGCCTTATTACAGTTTCAACAGGTTGGCTAAGAATGACCTGTTAAGTATTATTGCGTATGTCAGGACCTTGAAGCCTATAAAGAATCAGGTACAGGACAGGCAATTAACGATCCCGATCAGCAAATTCTATAATGAAGCCGCTCTTCTAAAATCTGTTGATGGAAATGTATGTCCACCGGTGAGCGACCGGGTAAAATATGGAGGTTACCTGGTTACAATGGCTGGTTGTAATGGTTGTCATACGCCGGATGATAAAAATATGCTGGCCGGTGGTATGGAATTTAACGCGGGAACTTTTAAAGTTGCCTCAGCTAACCTGACACCCGATTCCTCTTCGGGTATTGGCGGTTGGAGCAAGCAGGCATTCCTTGATAAATTCATCATTTGCCGGGATAAGCAAGGATATAATTATAATCCGGGTAAACAGAATACAATAATGCCTGTCGTTGATTTTGCGGGCATGACAGACGGGGATCTAAAAGCTATATTTGCTTACCTGCGTACCGTAAAACCGGTTAAAAATAATGTAGTCAAATTTCCAAATTAAAATTTGGAGAACACTGGCGCTGAAAGGCGCGCTTACGCTGCTACTTCTATTTGCTTGTTCAGCATTTTTGAAAACATAGTACACCAATATTCTGCTTTGCCTTTTAAAAAGGCTAGTTCCTTTTTGGAATTAATGAATTCGTCGCTGAAAATAATGGAAACTGGCTTCGACTTGTTGTTGAATACGAACTGAAGTTCTATGGTTGCCGCCGGTATTTTGCTGACTAATTTTTTAAGATTGTTGCTTTTTTGCGAACCTGAATTGGTTACCAATTGGCAATCATGTACTTCATCAAGCGATATGATTGAATAATAGTAAGTATTCTCTGTTTTTTCAAGGATAATTATTTTTCTGTGTACTCCATCAAAGCCCATTACTTTATTTTGAAGAATCTCCTGGCTGCAGAGAGTTAGATTATTGGCAGCTCCTGCGCGACTCAGATTCCTTAAAAGAATTTGTTTTTTCTTTTTAGAATATGAAGTAAAAAATGGTAAAGAAACATAAAAAAGGGAAGCGACTGCAAGAAGTATAAGAATAGCAGGGATTGGATTCATAGGATAGTTATTTTGTAAAAAATGATGTATCAGCCTGTCATTATTTACAACGAATCATTTTCAAAATAATTATATAGTGTTGATATTTTATTAATTGTAATTTTTGAAATCCACCGGTTCCCAGGTGATATGAAATATTTATGATTACAGTAAATGAACAAATAATACCAAATTGAATTATTAATTAGTCCAAAAATTTCTGGTATAACGCTGATTTTTATTTTGAAAGACCCACCAAAAAAGATACAAATCAGAAATAAATCTTTTCTTTATAGGAAATAATCGAAAAAATAACTGAATTAATAAAGATGAAAAAAGAAATTTTCTTATCCATCGCTTTGATGGCATTTACTATTGCGAAAAGTTTTGGGCAGATGCCACGGATCATAGAAAAGAATGGCCGGCACGAATTACTGGTAGATGGAAAGCCGTTTTTTATTTTGGGAGGACAAGCACATAATTCCAGCGACTGGCCAGCAATGCTACCAGGTGTGTGGTCAGCCATTGAAACCATGCATGCTAACACGCTGGAAGTTCCTATTTATTGGGAACAAGTGGAACCGGAAGAAGGAAAGTTTGATTTTTCTTTAATTGACACTTTGTTGGTACAAGCGAGGCAACATAATGTACGCCTGGTGTTGCTCTGGTTTGCCACCTGGAAAAACGGCAGTAACCACTATATGCCACTGTGGATGAAAACAAATGCCGCGAGGTATCCTAATATAACGGGCAAAAACGGCAAACCTGTTGATTCACCTTCTCCCATTTATAAGGCTACGCTGGACGCAGACATGAAGGCTTTTACTTCGGTAATGAAATTTTTGAAAGATGCAGATTCTCAACATACGGTGATCATGATGCAGGTAGAAAACGAATCGGGAGCGTGGGGAAGTGTGAGAGATTATTCGGCAACTGCACAAAAATTATTTGAAGAAAAAGTCCCTGATGCATTACTGGTTCCCAGTGTACTTAAAGCGCTCAATGTGCCCGCAGGTACTACCGGTTCATGGCAAAAAGTTTTTGGAGAAAGGGCAGACGAATATTTCCAGGCATGGTATGTTGCCCGTTTTATAGGACAGGTAGCAGCAGCCGGCAAAGCTGAATATCCATTGCCTATGTATGTGAATGCTGCATTACGCGATCCGCTTACCAACCCTACCGCAGATAATTATGAGAGCGGTGGTCCCACAGATAATGTGATCCCCATCTGGAAAATAGCTGCACCGGCGATAGACCTGGTGGCTCCTGATATTTATATCCGGGGCAACGAAAAAATATTGAAAGTACTTGACTTGTATAGCCGTCCCGATAATGCCCTCTTTGTACCTGAGTCTGCCCTTAGTGGTGATAAAGTAAAATATCTTTATGAAGTGATTGCCCGCGGAGGCATTGGTTTTTCACCATTTGGGATAGACGAAAATGGAATAGAAAAAAATATTGCTGAGATTGCGGAAAAATTAGCGCCCTTTGGACGGGAATATGCTATGGCTGCTCCCATGATGCATGAGCTGGCGCAATGGGGCTTTGAAGGTAAAATAAAAGCAGTTGTAGAACGTGAAGATTTTGCTGAACAATCCATTGACCTTGGAACATGGAAGGCAATAATAACATTTGGTGGTAACGGAAGAGCCAATGCAGCGTCGGTAAATACCAATCCAACAGGTAAAATGATGATCGTTCAGTTAAGCGAAAATAAATTTATCCTTATTGGAACAAGCTGTCACATTACTTTTCAGCCACTCGACAAAAATACCGGCAAAGCATGGCAATATGGAAAAGTAGAAGAAGGTAAATATGAAAATGGTAATTTCAAACCAATTCGAATTCTAAATGGGGATGAAACTGATTGGGGTGGCCCTGGATTTGGCGAGACGCCCACGGTATTGCTAACAACCTTAATTGTAAGATGACTTTAGAGAGTGTGGAAAGGAAATCGGTTCATCGGAACGATTGCTTTAGCGCATTTACCATCCAGGAATATTAATGTAAAAAACATACGCTTATAACTGATAATAAAAAAAGCACAAGCCGAAACTTGTGCTTTTTAATAAATTGAAAATTCATCATGCTAACAGGTGAACACTTTCCTTTATTTCTTCCAACAATTTTTTATTAAATGCTTCCAGGTCTTTCGGGCTTCTGCTCGTAATAAGATTGTGATCAACTACCACTTCTTTATCGAGCCATTCAGCTCCCGCATTTTTGATATCTGTTTTTAAGGATGGATAAGAGGTCATTTTTCTTCCTTCCAATAAACCGGTCTCAATTAATAATTGAGGGCCGTGGCAGATAGCAGCAACGGGTTTCCCTGATTGCATAAAATCTTTTGCAAAGTTGACATATTCTTTTTGAATTCGCATTTTGTCGGGATTTATAACGCCTCCGGGAATCAGCAGGGCATCATAATCATCGGGATCAGCATCAGATAATTTTACATCTACAGGTAAAGTGATGGACCAATGATCAGTGTTCCACGCTTTTACATTTCCTTTTTCAGAAGAAACGATTTCCACTTTAAAACCTGCTTTTTCCATTGCTTTTTTTGGACTGGTCAACTCTATTTCTTCAAAGCCATTTTCAGTAAGAATTGCAACTCTTTTTTGATTATTGTCTTTCATGATTAAAAAAATTTTAAGATTAATAATGGTTAGAATGAAAACAATAAACATGCTGCAAAAAAAATATGTGCGTTAATTTTTTTTCTATTATGGCAACAAATCTTTATGTCAAAAGAGGAATATTTAATAATTGCTGAACTACTGTGAGTAAGAGATTTTTTTTAATTAAATTCTTTACACTTTTGTATTTAGTATAACAAATGCAGAATGCATTTTATATAAAAAAAATTGTTGCTACAACATTCGGATGACTTTGTGATCAGTCAATTTGTTGAAAAATTTATATGCACAAATCCCAAAACGCAGAAGATTCCTTTCTGACCATCCGGAATTTCCATTTTTTATGTTGAGGATAACCATTTATATCACACGATCTGAATTCAACCAGTAAATAAACAATTAAACTGTTTTTCTGTTTTTTATCATCGTATAACAGTTAAGGATAAACGTAAATGGTAAGAGATTGATTCAGAATAAAAATAAATCATTCTTTCTGAAAAACATAAATGTTCATTTGTTTTCTTACTTCAAAACCTAACTTCTTATAAAGACGAATGGCTTCCATATTATCATCTTTTACATGAAGGAAAGGCGCGCTGGAGTTAGCTTTTATGCTGCGTACCTGGCTTTGAATGAGCTGGCCTGCATAGCCTTTACCATGATGATCGGGATGAGTACACACAGCACTTATCTCTACATATCCGGCCGGATGCATTCTTTGTCCCGCCATTGATATCAATTCACCATTATTAAATATACCTTCATAATTACCAAATTCAATAGTTCTCTTCAAAAAAGGTCCGGGATGAGTTAATGCAGTAAGATCAAGCATTTGAGGAACATCTTTAAGTTGAAGGGGAATAATTTCTGCTGTCGCATTCGCAGGAGAGGTATCTTGTGTATGCACCATTTGCAATGCCTTTATATGTTCTGTCAGGATCCATGGTTTGGGTATTTTCAATTTTTTTGAAATAATAATTACCATTCTCCTTTTGGGAGGAGTGATATGATAGAGATGTTCGAATTCATAATGATTCTGTTCAAAAAGCCCAACAAAAGGCGCTACCTCTTCGTGGAAATATTTCACGTGTTCATTACCTAATGATAGATTTTTATTTCCTGAAATCAGAGCGTTCCATGCGGGATAATCAAGTGGGTGGTCCATTAAAATTTTCTTATAATTAAATTTTTTTTAGAGTACAATTTAGATTATTTTTTTCTTCTTGCTAATGCATATTTTAGAGAAATGAAGCTGTTATTTTGAACTTTCTTATTTTTATGAATAAAAAATATTATCATATTCCTTTATGAATTTAGAAGAATTTAAAGAAATGGCTTTATCATTTCCCGGCACGGTTTCTCAACCACACTTCGACAGGACTGCTTTTAAAATAACCGGGAAAAGGATATATGCCACCCTGCATGAGAAAAGTCAGTCTGCAAATATTTTACTGTCAACAGCGGAGCAGAAAATATTTTGTTCGATAGACAAAGCTATTTATCCTGTGCTGAATAAATGGGGCGATCAAGGCTGGACTACTTTCGAAATAAATAAAATGGAGCGTGCTGTTGTATTAGATGCTCTGAGCAGCGCTTATAAGGATATTTTGAAAAAGAGAAAGAAGGGAAATTAGAATAATTTTATAGTAAGTTCTCTGGTGTATCAATAATTCTGTCAGTAAACAAACAAATAAGCCGGTTTCCCCATTCTTTATTGACATATAACTGTTAAGGACAAACGAAATTTAAATTACGTTGAGGGCACGTGTTTGACTAAGCATAAAAGTCTTTGTTATAAAGATGGATTGAATGAGCAGGAAAGAGGATCGTACCTGTGCCCGTCTTCCTCTTTCAGAAGTTCTTCTCCAAAAGGAGAAGAACCCGCTCTATTAGAATCCTATTTAATCCATGGCAAATTCTTCCTGCCAAAAAACAATCACATTTTTTTCTTTAATCAATTCAGATCAAAACGGTCAAGGTTCATCACCTTGTTCCAAGCTGCCACAAAATCTTCCACAAACTTACCTTGTGAATCATTACATCCATATACTTCTGCAAGGGCGCGGAGCTCTGAGTTGGAACCAAAGATGAGATCAACACGGGAGGCTGTCCATTTGTGTTCACCTGTTGCACGGTCAAATCCTTCAAATAATTCCTGTGCGTCTGAAGTCGCCTTCCAGGTAGTTCCCAGATCGAGCAGGTTAACGAAGAAATCATTGGTTAAAACTTCCGGGCGTTTAGTGAACACGCCACGTTGAGATTGATCATAATTCGTATTAAGAACACGCATACCTCCAAGGAGAACCGTCATCTCGGGTGCGGTTAGGGTCAACAATTGAGACCTGTCAATCAGCATCTCTTCAGCTGCTGCAGAAACGCTAAGATGATCTTTAATAAAGTTGCGGAATGCATCAGCACGTGGCTCCAGGACAGTAAATGATTCAACATCTGTCTGCTCTTGCGAGGCATCACCTCTTCCCGGCCTGAATGGTACCTTTATATCTTGACCTGCATTCTTCGCTGCTTTTTCGATTGCTGCACATCCGCCCAAAACGATCAGGTCGGCCAGCGAAACTTTCTTACCACCGGATTGTGCGTTATTGAAATCATTTTGGATACCCTCAAGGGTTTTCAATACTCTCGCCAGTTCAGCCGGATTGTTGACTTCCCAATATTTCTGGGGTGCCAGGCGAATGCGCGCTCCGTTTGCGCCTCCGCGTTTATCAGACCCACGGAATGAAGCTGCTGATGCCCAGGCGGTAGAAACTAATTGCGATACAGAAAGTCCCGAATCGAGTATTTTAGCTTTTAATGCAACGATATCATTATCGTCAACTAAATCATGGGTAATAGCCGGGATAGGGTCTTGCCAGATAAGTTCTTCTTTAGGCACTTCCGGCCCCAGGTAGCGTGCAATGGGACCCATGTCCCGGTGTGTCAGTTTATACCATGCCCGTGCAAACGCGTCTGCAAATTCATCAGGATTCTCGTAAAAGTGTTTTGAAACTTTATAATAATCAGGGTCTTCCCTCAAAGCCAGGTCTGTAGTCAGCATAAATGGTGCGTGACTTTTTGAAGGGTCTTGTGAATCGGGGACAGTACCTGCGCCGGCACCATCCTTGGGTTTCCACTGGTAAGCGCCAGCCGGGCTTTTTGTTAGTTCCCATTCATATTCAAAGAGGTTTTTGAAGAAATTGTTGGTCCACTTAGTGGGCGTTTGGGTCCATGCTCCTTCGAGGCCACTGGTAATTGTATTATTCCCATTGCCACTGCCGAAAGTGTTTTTCCATCCAAGTCCCTGTTCTTCTATACCTGCGCCTGCGGGCTCTTTACCCACGTACTTTTGGGGATCAGCAGCTCCATGTGTTTTACCAAACGTATGTCCACCGGCAATAAGCGCAACCGTTTCATAGTCATCCATAGCCATCCGGCCAAAAGTTTCGCGAACATCGCGGGCTGCGGCAATGGGATCAGGATTTCCATTGGGTCCTTCTGGATTTACATAAATCAACCCCATTTGTACGGCAGCCAAGGGATTCTCGAGTTCACGATCACCTGTATAACGCTTGTCTCCAAGCCACTCACCCTCTGAGCCCCAGTAAACATCTTCTTGCGGCTCCCAAATATCCTCGCGTCCGCCGGCGAAACCGAATGTTTTGAAGCCCATAGACTCGAGGGCGCAGTTGCCGGCAAGGACAAGCAGGTCGGCCCATGAAATTTTCTTTCCGTATTTCTGTTTTACCGGCCATAGCAGAATGCGTGCCTTATCAAGGTTTGCATTGTCAGGCCAACTATTCAATGGTGCAAATCGTTGATTCCCCGAGCCGGCGCCACCACGACCGTCGGCAATACGGTAAGTACCTGCGCTGTGCCATGCCATACGAATAAATAACGGTCCATAATGACCATAGTCGGCTGGCCACCAATCCTGGGATTTCGTCATCAAATCGAAAAGGTCTTTCTTCACTGCATTCAAATCAAGGCTCTTGAATTCATCTGCATAATTAAAGTTCTCATCCATCGGGTCAGACAAGGAGGCGTGCTGGCGAAGCATTCTCAAGCTTAATTGATTTGGCCACCAATCACGGTTTGACCTGCCTGCACCGGCTGTGAATTTTAAAGCTCCGCCGATAAAAGGGCATTTACTTGAATCATTTACTTCCCAGCTCTTGTGATTTGCCGGGTTTTCTTTGATATTTTCCATTTTAAATAAATTTAGATTATTTGGGAATCAAATTTACAATAATCTTTATGATAGCTGTAATTGATAAATTCTATGAGACTATAAATAGAATCTATATGCTGGCGCCGGCAAGGTATAGTCGTCCGTTCCGTCTGAAATAATAATCTTGAAATGAAAACAACTTCTTCACACAAAAAAATAGCATCCAAGGGTGACAGATTAAACTGAACCCCTCTAAAGATTGTAAAACCTGTTGAACTAAATAAGAGTCTTATCAGGGGTAAGCAAGTTACCTTAAAGGACTTGAGCAAATCCCATCCTTCGATTGCCAAACGAAAGGTAATTGTTCCATGATAGGATCAAGAACAGTTGATGAAGCGTCTCAGAAAGTAGAATCATATATCAATAATCAACGTTTCAGAATATACAGACAGTTAATTCCACTCAAATTTGGCGATAAGACTTTTGCTCCATTTGCTTATAAGCAATTAAGTGGTTATCTATTAATCAATAGAAATTGTGGAGATATTAAAGTGAAGGAGGAGAAACTGATAAATATGCTTGCAGCTACTTATAATAATTTACCTGATATCAGTTAGAAGTTGATATCCTTAACAGATTTGAACTTTACTTTTTGGTACAAATCTTGCCGTAAAATAAATCTCCTAAAATGAAAAACACCTTTTTTACTTTAACCTTCATAAGCATTTCTCTTTTTGTAAGCCTTATTTCTTTTTCAGGTGGTAATAATACAAAGCTTGTAAATGATATTTATTCCAAAACAAATCAATTCAGAAGGTCAAATGGTTTACTTAATTTAATTATCAAACCGGAATTAAATGCTATCGCGCAAAAACACAGCGCGGATATGGCAAGTGGCCGCGTTGCATTTGGTCATAGCGGTTTTGCACAAAGGAACGCAAAGGCAAGTAAACTGATTAAAGGCCTTCATGGTTTTGCGGAAAATGTAGCGTATGGTGCTACGTCAGGAAGCGAGGTAATTAATATGTGGGAAAATTCACCTGGTCATCGTATGAACATGCTTGGTCATTACAAATACATAGGAATTGGTATCGCAAAAGACAGGCAGGGACACATTTATTATACCGCGGTTTTTGCCGGTTAAGGATAGCAATCGTTTAGTGATTTTAAATTTCTCCTCTTACTACAAAAGAGTCGTTCGGATAGCAAATCAACAAATATCTTTGATTTCTATTTCTTTTTAAAAACCTCATGTGAAAAATTACATCATTACTGCTTTTGCATTACTATGCTTGTAGTAATTGAATCATGCAGATTATGGCTTTCACCGGAATCAACGGTATTTCTTATTTATAATTAAAAACTTCCGTTTATCATTTATGTTAAAATAGCATGATCAAAAAAAATTAATTTGAAATGTGTTTTTTTATTCACTGTATAATATCCCTAATATGATAAACAAAATCATTTCACAAAAAACGAATAACAGAAAATTAGTAGCACGATTGACAATAGCGAAAAATTTATTAGAAAATGATTTTTCAACAAAGTTGGATATTAAAACACTCGCCAAAGAAGCATCGTTATCTAAATTTCATTTTTGTCGTTCCTTCAAATCAGTTTTCGGAATGACACCGCATCAATATGCGTTAAATAAGAGACTTGAAAGATCAGTAGAATTGATCAATGAGGGGAAATTGATGGTAACTGATATTGCATACCAGGTAGGCTTCGCCGATGTTTATTCTTTTAGTAAATGTTTTAAGAAACGCTATAATGCCTGTCCGACAAAGTTTCCGGCTACTTCTATTCCGGTATTTAACTCTCATAAATTTTTTGAAGAAAGAAATTTTTTCTAAACATCCTCATTTTTAATTCTTCCATTTTGGCTTTTTGCGAGTAAGGTTTTTTCCATTCATCTATAATTTTAAAATTATGATGTAATGATTTGTATGGAAAGAACTATCGGTTCATAACGATAAAATAATATTTCAGGATATTTTTTTAATGCTTCATGCACGGTCTTAACCTGGCATTAACAAAACTCAATACCACACTGCATTACCGCCAATACGAATTTGCTTTTTACAGGTTTTAAAAGAAAATAGTTTTACGTTAATTATTCACCATTTAAAAACAAAAATTATGAAAAAGATTATTTTTTTATGCCTTGCAGCTTTATTCAGCACAGGCATTTTCGCCTCCCCATTGCGTGATCCGGTAACCTCCGCAAAAATTTTAAAATTATTTCAACAGGATTTTCCGGAGGTTACCCATCCGGTAATAAATAAGGTGGGAGATTATTACATGGTATATTTCAGGAATGAAGAAGATAATTCTTCAAGCAGGATTTCTTATGATTCTGATGGTAATTTGTTAGAAACCATAAAATACTATACCTCCGAACAACTTGCGCCATTTATACGTATAAAAATCAGCAACGTGTATAAGGAGGAAAATATAACCAACGTAACAGAAGTTACGAATGCATTAAATCATTATTATCAAATCATATTGAAAGATAGCAAATCAATGTATGTTGTTGTTGCTGATGTAAATGGTAATGTTCTTTCAGAAAAAAAATATAATAGAGGATGAACACGATATTAATATGTTATCTAAAACCAAACCATTTTTTTAAGGTTTGGTTTTTTTTGTTCTTCTACTACTGAAAAAAGTGCAATAGTTATTCATTCTTTTTTTAAAGAATCATTAACAGCAAAAAGCATTTTTTGACAAATGATTCTTTATAAGATAACACAATTTTGTACTGATGAAATAAATACGCAAAAAAATATATGATTTCTGAAAATGCGAAAAAGAAAACAAGGCTGATTGTAAAAAATGATAAGGAAAATATTGTATTATCTCTAATAGATATTGCTTTGCTATACATCGAGGAAGGAATGGTTTTAGTAACTGATAGATTTTCCCGGAAATATTATTTTAATGCCAGCCTTTCTGAAGTGGAAAAGGATTTGGATGAATCTGTTTTTTTCAGGGCCAATCGCCAGGTAATAGTAAATATTAATTTTATAAAGGGATTCACAGTTTTGGAATGCAATAAAATTAAAGTAGCTCTTACATTAACCTGCAACGAACCTCCCATTATTATTAGTCAGCAGACTGCACCCCTTTTTAAAAAATGGCTTTGCGAATCGTAGAAAATAAAATCAGACAGGGGAAAAATTACACATTGAATTTTAATATTCTGCTGTTTATTAATCAATGACAGTTATATGCTGGCTTATTGTTTCGTCATGCATTTTTCCTATGCCGGAATTTTTTAATTTCAATTTGCCAGCCAGGATAGCGGTACCAAAACCCAAAATTCCAATAAGAGTAAATGACCAGCGCAAACTCACTGCCTGTGCAATGAACCCGATAACGGGTGGCCCTATTAAAAATCCAAGAAAACCAATAGTGGAAACTGAGGCTAAAGCCGTACCTGCTGACATGGTAGTAGATTTGCCAGACAAACCATAGACGATTGGAACTACGGAAGAAACTCCAAAGCCCACCAACAAAAATCCGCCTGTTGCTGTGACCATGTAAGGGAAAATGACTGCAGTTAATAATCCTGTTGTAATCAATAAGCCACTTATTTGCAGCATCCTTTTTACGCCCAGTTTTGTAACAAGCCTGTCGCCGATGAATCGTCCTAAAGCCATGCTGCCTGTAAATGCAACATATCCAAGTGTAACTAATGTGGCCGGCGATTGCACGATGTTTTTAAAATAAACACCGCTCCAGTCTGCCATAGCGCCTTCGCATAGCATAGAGCAAAAAGAGATAAATCCGAGTAATAAAATTTTGCTGTCGGGCTTTACAAATATTTTTTGTGGACGCCTGCTGCCGGTATCATGAGGGATTGTAGATTTAAAAGATATTAAAACGAGGAAGATAGCAACACCACTCACACACAAAAAATGAATAAAAGGAGAAAGATTTCTAGATACAAAAATAGTTCCGATCAATGCTCCGCTGAACCCGGCAAGACTCCATAACCCATGAAAAGAAGCCATAACCGATCTCCCATACAAAGTTTCCACACTTACTGCCTGGGTATTCATAGCGATATTGATCAGGTTTCCTGCCATGCCAAATAAAAATAAGCCAAGGGCTAATTGTATCACCGATTCCGACAAGGCCAGTATCAAAAGTATTAGTGGATATAATAGGGATCCAATGATCAACATGGGTCTGCTTCCGTACTTCGAAACGAGCCAGCCGGATATAGGCAGGCCTGTCATTAAGCCTACAGGCAATGCGAATAATACTGCTCCTAAACCTGCATCGCTTAAGTGTAATTGATACTTTATAGCGGGTATCCTGCTTGCCCATGTAGAAAAAGTAAGGCCAGCGACAAAGAAAAAAACACTTGCAGCGATCCTGTACCTCCTTAGCAATTCCGCCTTCTTCCTAATATTACTTTCCATTTCATATTTTAAAAATGCAAAAGTAAAAAGATAATAACTGAATTAGGTGAAATACGCCGGTTGGGTTTTAAGAATCTAAATGGTCTTCTTTATTTTAGGCACAATTAATGTATTCATTGTTTTAAGAAAAATTCTTTAAAATCAATTAAGTACTTAAACAAAAATCTACTTATATGAAAGCAATACAAATTCACCAATTCGGTGGGCCTGAAGTTCTAAAATATGAAGATGCGCCAAAGCCTGTGCCCGCTGCAGATGAAGTTTTGATAAAAGTATATGCAAGTGGTGTAAATCCCGTTGACTGGAAAATACGCGCCGGCCATGCAAAAGGGAAATTCCCTGTTCACTTTCCTTTAATACCCGGATGGGATGTATCAGGTGATATAGAGGAAGTGGGAAGTGATATATTAAATTTTAAAAAAGGTGATGAAGTGTATAGCAGGCCCGACCCTACAAGAAACGGAACTTACGCAGAATATGTAGTAGTAAAAGCAGACCAGGTAAACGGGAAACCAAAAAGTATTAGTCATGATAAAGCAGCGGCAGTGCCGCTTGCAGGTCTTACTGCATGGCAGGGATTGTTTGACTATGGCCAGTTGGAAGCAGGACAAAAAGTATTGATTCATGCTTCATCCGGAGGAGTGGGAACTTTTGCAGTGCAGTTTGCCAAATGGAAGGGCGCTTACGTAATAGGAACTTCCTCTGAAGAAAATATTGATTTTTTATTTGATCTGGGAGCAGATGAAGTGATTGATTATAAAAATGAAAAATTTGAAGATAAAGTGAAAGATGTGGACCTGGTATTCGATGTGATCGGCGGCGATACGCAAAAAAGGTCTTTAGAGGTGATTAAAAAAGGCGGCAGGCTCATTACCACTGTTCAGCCCGAGAACCAGGAAGTTGCTAAATCAAAGGGTATTATTGTTGAAGGTTTTATGGCCCTGTCGCTACCGGAAGAATTACAGCAAATTGCCGATCTCATTGATTCCGGAAAGGTAAAGCCTATAGTTACCCAAATATTGCCATTGAAAGAAGCTGCGGAAGCACAAAGAAATATTGAAAGTGGCCATACGAGGGGTAAGATTGTGTTGAAAGTAAGATGAGAGTAAGGTTTGGGCAAAGTTGAAAAAGATTTGTTTTCAACAATTACCAGGATCACAAATAAAATCAGCTTCTATTATTTAGCTTGAAAAATAAATTAATGTAACCCTTGCGATTTTAAAAAATAGAAAAACCTCTTTTTAGTTTGTTTACTGTTCAATCTAAAACAAAATAATAAAATGAATCCATGCAATTTGGAATCATTTAATTTTACATTTCAAAAAAATGATAACAGTTTTAGAATGAAACAGGATTTAATAAAAAAGATTTTTCAAAAACAGCAGCAAAAAGAACAGGTACCTTCCAATGAATTGATTGCTAAATGGGCTTCTAAGTTGATATGCGTTTTGTATCCTGAACTATCGCGCTGTACTTATCCGTCAATAGAAGCTATTGACAATGAATTTGAAAAGTTGGAACAGGAACTGGTTCAAATGCTTAATGCCACAAAAGCCTGCACCAATTGTAATCACGAAGAATTGAGCGCACAGTTTTTTAATCAGTTACCCGAAATATACAGGGTACTTAATACCGATATTGATGCCATTCACCAGGGCGATCCCGCAGCAAGGACGGAGTTTGAAGTAATCCGCGCCTATCCCGGGTTTTATGCACTCTCATTTTACCGGATTGCACATGCGCTGTATGATTTGGATGTGCCACTTTTGCCCCGCATTCTTACTGAATATGCCCATAGCAAAACCGGCATAGATATTCATCCGGCGGCCTGTATTGGCCGGCATTTTATGATTGACCATGGTACCGGGATCGTGATAGGCGAAACCACCCTGATAGGAGAGCATGTAAAAATATACCAGGGAGTAACACTTGGCGCTATGAGTATCAGTAAAAGTATGTCAAAACAAAAACGGCATCCAACCATAGAAGATAATGTGGTGATCTATTCCGGCGCCACTATTTTAGGCGGTGATACATTGATAGGAGAAGGTTCTGTAATCGGTGGCAATGTGTGGCTGACACAATCAGTACCTCCCGGTTCATTGGTATATCATAATCCTGAAATAACAGTTGTAGAAAGTAAATTCATCCAAAATAACGTGTAAAAAATGACAATTTTAGATACGGTAGGCAATACTCCTTTAGTAGAACTTACCTCGCTTAATCATAACCCTCATGTAAAAGTATTTGCAAAACTGGAAGGCAATAATCCCGGCGGAAGTGTAAAGGATCGTCCTGCGCTGTACATGATGCGAAATGCCCTGGAGCGTGGCGATATTACTAAAGAAACTAAATTAATAGAAGCCACGAGTGGCAATACCGGCATCGCTTTGGCGCTGATGGCCAATATTTTTAAAATAAAAATAGAACTGGTAATGCCTGCCAGCTCTACACGCGAACGGGTATTGGCCATGCAGGCCTTTGGCGCTAAGGTTACATTGCTGGAAACAATGGAGATATGTCGCGATTATACTGAAGAAAAAGCAGCCGGTGGAGAATTCTATATGCTCAACCAGTTTTCCAATCCTGATAATTCTTTGGCACATTATTCAACTACAGGTCCTGAAATATGGAAAGATACCGGGCAAAAAATTACTCATTTTGTAAGCGCTATGGGAACTACAGGTACCATCATGGGGTGCTCCCGGTTTTTGAAAGAAAAAAATCCTTCTGTTCAAATTATTGGTTGCCAGCCAACGGAGGAGGCCTCAATCGCGGGAATACGCAGATGGCCAAAAGAGTATTTGCCCAAAATTTTTGACCCAACAAAAGTGGACAGGATCATGGATATTTCGCAAAATGATGCGGAAGAAACTTCACGTAAACTCGCAAAAGAAGAAGGTATTTTTGCGGGGGCGAGCAGTGGAGGAGCCGCTTCGGCAGCTTTGAGACTGAGTGAAGAATTGAATGAAGGAGTCATTGTATTTATAACCTGCGACCGGGGTGATCGTTATTTGAGTACTGATTTATTTGGATAATCCAAAGTTCATTGTACATAGTTTTTAGTATATATAAATTATGAAACTACGAGCTACAAACCAGCTTACGGCAAAGGTTTAAGATCTTTTTTGTTTAGCCAACCACGGGTGCTTTGTCCACGTTTATTAATATAAACTACATATACAAATCCATTTTTTTCTTTTTCAGGAATCAATACTGCATGGACTAAGCCGCTGACGTAGAGTTCACGGCGTGTATTGGTATCAGGGGTGTTATAAAAATAGGCTTTGGATACAACGGTATATTTAGTATTTACGCTATTTGTACTATCTGAAATTTTACTTTTATTTTTTGAAATATTTATTTTACTTGTATCAGGTGATGAAGAAGAGGTCGCAGAATCTTTAACTATGGCTGATTTAATCCAATTAATTTTTAGATTAAAAAGATCCTTCTTAAGGTACAAAACCCAGTAAGCCCCAAAACCAATTCCTAAAACTACAATTGATAAAAAAGTAATTACCAGGATTTTTTTGAGATAACTTTTTTTGGGTTCAGGTAATTTTTCGGCTGCGGGAAATAATGTTTTATTTTTTAAATTGGATAGAGCCACTCGTTTTTCCTCTGAAGAAATCTCTGAAAGATGAATAGTTTTTTCCTGTCCTATAAATAGATTAAGTTCATTATAGCTGAGACTGTAATTTTTGGATCTAATATGTTCAGCATCTATATAAAAACTATCCGGGTTTTTACTTTCTTCACTATGATCTTTATTTCTGAAATGATTTAAAATATCTGCTAATTCTTCACGTTGCTTTAAATTCCCATCTGTATTGTTTTGTGTCATTTCATCAGAAACGGTATTTCCATTATTAATTTCTTTTTTGCAGTGTTCTATTTTATAAAACCACACTTTGTCTGTAATAACAGACGCTTCTTTAGAAAATATAAGAATACTGGTACCAAAAAATTGAGAAGTATTTTTATCGTTTAAAGAAATGACTGCTTCCACTTTAAAGTGGTCAATAAATTCCTCACGTAAGGTTATAAATTCTGTTCCATTATTGTACAAAATAGTATCGGGAACAATTACAGCGGAACGGGTGCCAGGCTTGGAATTTTTTAAAATAAAATTCAGGTAAAGAATTTCTTTTCTCGTTGCATCTTTTATTAAATCTCCTTCAAAACTGGTTTTATTTTCGCTGGTCGAAAAAATTAAATTAGCAACAATAACATTAAGTTGTTCAATATTAACGGAACTAAAAGAAGCAGAGCTGTTCAGTACTTTTAATTCAGGATTGTAAATTCCATGCAGAAGCATGTTCATTGCCCCAATACGAAAATTGGTCGGATTAGATTCAATTCCTGCCAATCTTTTGGAGTCAATATTATTTCTATATGGATTTTTATCAGAGAGATATTTGGCACAGCGTACTAAAAAGCTGGCATTTCCTGCTGAGGGATCCAGTATCCAATCATTCTCTTCCGGTTTAATAATTGAAATAATTAAATCAATAAGGTATTCCGGCAGGTACGCTTGCCCGTTTTGTCCACTTATTTCTACTTTGTTTAGGAGATATTCGAAAATTTCCCCCTTTGTTTTATCATCTTTTTCTTCGATGATCTTAATAATACCAACACAATTAATTAATAATTTTGGAGTTGGCGTTATCAATAGATATCCTTTTACAAATTCACTGTAGGGTAAAGTCCGGTTATAATTTTTTAGAAAATCAATAACTCCATTTTCACCGGTAAAAAGAAGGTGCATGTTTTGCCTATCCTGAACTTTTAATAAATCCCAGTTTATTAGCTTTTTTTCTTTGGAATTGATAAAGGTAGGATTGGATTTATTTTCATTATTATCCGGGGTCGAAAGATGTCCGCTTATTTTCTTAAAAAAAAATAAATAACTTAACAAATCAAGAATGACCAAAGGCCTTAATGTGCTCATTGGCCAACAGGCATCCCATTTTTCATCAATATTTTTTTGCAATTCAGGTATAAGCATACGAAAGAGATTATTCTCTTTTATAATTTAATAAAGTGCATATTAATTAAAAAAATCCTTATTTGCTTATTTTTTAAGAAGCAAAATTCAACTAAATAGGAACTATTAACTTTCAACTATCATGCCTGGACTTCTAAATGGAAAAAGTAAGTAAAAGTTCCTAAACTGCTTCATAAGCTACCGGCCAGCAGCCATCAACTTTCAACTTCAACTTCCAATCCCTATCTTTGCAGCCGTTTAAAAAAAGCTAATATGAAACCAATACACATGGTTGATTTAAAGCAGCAGTATCTCAAAATAAAAGGTGAGATTGACACTGCTGTTGCTGGCGTTTTGGATAGTACTGTTTTTATTGGCGGCCCGCAGGTGAATGATTTTGCAAAAAACCTGGCAGGCTATCTCGGTGTAAAGCATGTGATTCCCTGTGCCAATGGAACCGATGCTCTTCAGATTGCGATGATGGCTCTTGATCTTCAGCCCGGAGACGAAGTAATAACACCTTCCTTTACTTATGTGGCCACTACCGAAGTGATTGCTTTATTAAAACTGAAACCTGTTTTTGTCGAAGTGGATCCACGCACCTTTTGTGTAGATCCTGAATCCATCAGAAAAGCCATTACGCCCAAAACAAAAGCAATTGTTCCGGTTCATTTATATGGCCATTCGTGTGATATGGAGGCAATAATGGCGATCGCCAAAGAAAATGATTTATTTGTAATAGAAGACAATGCGCAATCTATAGGAAGTGATTATACTTTTAAAGATGGTACAACCAAAAAAACAGGAAACATCGGAACTATTAGTTGCACTTCTTTTTTCCCCAGTAAAAATTTGGGCTGCTATGGTGACGGAGGCGCTGTATGCACCAATGATGATGCGCTTGCCGTGAAATTAAAAATGATTGCTAACCACGGTCAGAGTAAAAGATATTATCATGATATAGTCGGATGCAATTCGCGGCTCGATGCGTTGCAGGCTGCCATATTAAATATTAAATTGCCGTTATTGGACAGCTATATTAATGCAAGAAGAAAAGCGGCGGATTTTTATGATAAAGCCTTTTCAGGCAATGAGAAAATCATCACTCCTTTTCGCGCTGATTATTGCAAACATGTTTTTCATCAATACACTCTTATTCTTGAAAACATAGATAACCCTGAAAGTTTCCGGGATGGTTTGTCAGCATTTTTGGCAGAAAATAATATTCCGAATATGATCTATTACCCGGTACCGGCGCACAGGCAAAAAATGTTCGTCTCATTTGGCGGAGCCGGTTATAATTTGGTAAAAACAGATTGGCTTACTCATCGGGTGATATCATTACCAATGCACACTGAATTGGATGAAGAACAATTAAATTTTATTACTAAAAAAGTATTGGAATACGTAAATAGATAACTAATGAATATTGCAGTAATAGGAACGGGATATGTAGGATTGGTTACCGGCACCTGCTTTGCCGAAACGGGGAACATGGTTACCTGTGTTGATATTGACCAGGAAAAAGTAGAAAGATTATCATCAGGAAAAATTACCATTTTTGAACCGGGCCTTGAAAAACTATTTGAAAGGAACGCAAAAGAAGGAAGATTGAAATTTACCACTTTACTTTCCGAAGGAATTAAAGACGCCCGTATTATTTTTTTAGCATTGCCCACGCCGCCCGATGGAGATGGATATGCTGATCTCAATTTTGTATTAGGCGTTTCTGATAATATAGGGAAGCTTTTGGAAAATAACGATTATAAGATTATTGTTGATAAAAGTACCGTCCCTGTGGGCACTGCAGATAAAGTACGTTATATTATTTTACAAAGCGCGAAAGAAGCCGGAATTAAAAATGCGGAAGATTTATTTGATGTAGTAAGTAATCCCGAATTTCTACGCGAAGGTGTAGCGGTGGATGATTTTATGAAGCCGGACCGGGTGGTGATAGGCACTTCATCCGAAAAAGCAAAAGAGATTTTAGGCCAATTATACGCGCCGTTTGTGAGGCAAGGGAATCCGGTAATTTTTATGAATGAAAAATCTGCAGAATTAACTAAATATGCTGCTAATTCTTTTTTGGCAACTAAAATTTCTTTCATGAATGAAATTGCTCAATTGTGTGAAAGACTGGGAGCAGATGTTGATATGGTGAGAAAAGGAATGGGAAGTGATGGAAGGATAGGACGAAGATTTTTATTTCCCGGTATCGGATATGGTGGAAGTTGTTTTCCAAAAGATGTAAAAGCATTATCTAAATCCGCACGGCAGGTTGATTACAATTTTAAGATTTTAGAAGCTGTGATGGAAGTAAACGAAAATCAAAAAATACATTTGTTGCCCAAAATCAAAAAGTATTTTAATAATGATTTGCATGGGAAAAAAATTGCTTTATGGGGGTTGGCTTTTAAGCCAAATACCGATGATATACGTGAAGCTCCTGCTTTAAAATTAATAGAAGAATTGATAAAGGAAGGAGCATCTATTAATGCTTTTGATCCCGAAGCAATGGCAAATGTAAAAAGAGAAATAGGACATACTATTTCATATGGTGCCAATCAATATGATGTATTGAAAGAAGCGGATGCTTTAGTAATAGCAACTGAATGGAGTGAATTCAGAACTCCAGATTTTAATAAAATAAAATCGTTGTTAAAAAATCCTGCGATTTTTGATGGAAGAAATCTTTTTGATTTGTATCAGCTAAAGGATTCTGATATTCATTATGAAAGTGTGGGAAGAGCAGTGGTTAATTAGTTAATTTATTGGTATAGTGATTAATAAAATAAGAATCCTGGTTTTTTGTTTGTTTACTAAGGGACCGGATAGTTAAAGAGTTCTGTAAACAATTCAACAAAATAACATAAAAAATACAACCATTTATAAGTGTCAAACAAAAGAATACTTATCACAGGCGCTGCCGGATTTTTAGGGTCCCATCTTTGCGATAGATTCATCATTGAAGGGATGGAAGTGATCGGTATGGATAATTTGATTACCGGCGATCTCAAAAATATTCAGCATCTTTTCAAACTGAAAAATTTTGAATTTTATCATTGTGATGTTTCAAAATTCATTCATGTTTCTGGTAAGCTCGATTATATTTTACATTTTGCTTCTCCCGCAAGCCCGATAGATTATTTAAAAATTCCAATTCAGACTTTAAAAGTTGGCTCACTCGGTACGCACAATTGTATGGGATTGGCACTTTCCAAAAAAGCAAGAATTTTAGTGGCTTCTACAAGTGAAGTATATGGTGATCCGCTCGTGCATCCACAGACAGAAGATTATTGGGGAAATGTAAATCCTATCGGCCCGAGGGGCGTTTATGACGAAGCCAAACGTTTCCAGGAAGCCATTACTACAGCGTATCATTCTTTTCACGGATTAGACACAAGGATCGTGAGAATATTCAATACGTATGGGCCCAGAATGAGGTTGAATGACGGAAGGGCTTTGCCCGCTTTTATAGGACAGGCCTTGCGAGGAGAAGATCTTACTGTATTTGGAGATGGCAGCCAGACAAGAAGTTTTTGTTATGTAGATGACCTGGTAGAGGGAATTTACCGTTTGCTAATGAGCGATTATTCTATGCCCGTAAATATTGGCAATCCCGACCAGATCACTCTAAAAGCATTCGCAGAAGAAATCATAAAACTAACAGGCACAAAACAAAAGATAATTTATAAACCTTTGCCGCAGGACGATCCCAAACAAAGACAACCGGACATTACCAGGGCGAAAAAACTTTTAAATTGGGAACCTAAAGTGAACAGGGCCGAAGGTTTAAAAATTACTTATGATTATTTTAAGTCTTTGCCCGAAAAAGATTGGTATAAATTGCCGAAAGAGTTTGAAAGTAAGAGGTGATGCGGGTTTAGATGGTTTAATTGGTTTAAAGAGTTTAGGGAATTAAAAAAAATCGTGTAATTAGCGAATGAAATTCGTGTTTAAAAAATATTTAATCCATGTAATAAAAATAAAAAAATCATGTACCAGGAACTAATAGACAAAAAAAAGAAACTAGCTGTAATTGGATTGGGTTATGTTGGTCTGCCAATAGCACTGGAATTTGCAAAAAAGATTTCCGTAATAGGTTTCGATATCAATGCCGGAAGAATAAAACTGATGGAGAACTCCGTTGACCCAAGTAATGAATTAGAATCATCTGCATTTGATGGTTGCGATATTGAATTTACCAATAGCCTTGATAAATTGCGCGAAGCCAATTTCTTTATTGTGGCGGTACCTACTCCTGTAGATAAACATAATGTTCCGGATCTGAATCCGGTAAAAAGGGCCAGCGATACGATTGGCAAGGTGATTAAGAAAGATGATTATGTTGTTTTTGAAAGTACCGTTTACCCCGGATGCACAGAAGAAGATTGCCTGCCGGTAATTGAAAGTTTATCAGGACTAAAATGTGCTAAAGATTTTAAATTGGGCTATTCTCCTGAAAGAATAAACCCGGGAGATAAAGAACATTCACTAAGTACTATTATAAAAGTAGTAAGCGGTTGCGATGAAGAGAGTCTTGATACGATTGCTAAAGTATATGAGCTTGTTGTGAAAGCAGGTGTGCACAGGGCTTCTTCGATTAAAGTAGCCGAAGCGGCCAAGATAATTGAAAATACTCAACGTGATCTCAACATCGCATTAATGAATGAACTTTCTATTATTTTTGATAAAATGGGAATCAATACTTATGAAGTATTGGCGGCCGCAGGTACCAAATGGAATTTTTTAAAATTTCAGCCGGGTCTTGTAGGTGGCCACTGTATTGGAGTTGATCCTTATTACCTTACTTACAAATCCCAAAAACTCGGTTACGATTCACAGGTTATTTTGGCCGGTCGTGTTATAAATGATAGTATGGCAGCTTATGTTGCCAAAAAAGTTTTACAGCATATTATTCAAAATACAAATGATGTAAAAAATGCAAAAGTTTTGGTTTTGGGCGCTACCTTTAAAGAAAACGTGAGTGATATTCGTAACTCAAAAGTGGCGGATGTAATTAAGGAATTAAAATCTTACTCTCTCCAGGTACATGTATCAGATCCTCATGCCAGCAGCGATGAATTGAAGCATGAGTATGGTTTTGAACTAACGTCCGAACTTTCCAACGACTATGAAGCCGTAATTATAACCGTGCCTCACAAAGCTTATTTGGATATGGATGATAATGCATTTGCATCAATTACAAAGCCCCATGGAATGATAGCCGATGTAAAAGGATCTTATCGTGGGAAAATTTCAACACGTAAGTATTGGAGTCTTTAAACTTATAATAGAAAATAAATTGGATAATCAATTTCACAACCAGGATTTAAGTACTTCTTCCTTTTTAGTCACCGGTGGTGCGGGTTTCATAGGAAGTCATATTGCTGAATATTTATTAAAAAACGGAGCGGGAAAAGTAAGGGTACTTGATAATATGGCCAATGGATTTACTTCCAATCTTGATGTTCTGAGAGTTTACAATGGGTTTGAATTCATTGAAGGAGATATAAGAAATATAGAAACATGCAGAAAAGTATGTGAAGGAATTAATTATGTGAGCCACCAGGCTGCGTTAGGGTCTGTGCCACGCTCTATCAAGGATCCATCGGCTACCAACGATGTAAACGTAGGTGGTTTTGTAAACATTTTAAAATCCGCAGTTGAGAAAAAAGTAAAACAATTTGTTTACGCTTCTTCTTCTTCAGTGTATGGCGATGAGCCCACTTTGCCTAAGAAGGAAGATAAAATAGGAAATTGCTTATCACCTTATGCAGTAAGCAAAAGGGCTGATGAGCTTTATGCGTCCGTCTTTGCAGATGCTTATCATATTCCGGTTTTGGGTTTCAGATACTTTAATATTTTTGGTCCCCGTCAGGATCCTGACGGACCTTATGCAGCTGTCATTCCGCTTTTTGTGAAAGCTATCATGAATCATACTTCTGCGTTTATTAACGGCGATGGTGAGCAAACAAGAGATTTTACTTTTGTTGAAAACGCAGTACAGGTAAATATTAAAGGGATGCTTTCTGCAAATGATGAAGCAAAAAATAAAGTATATAATGTGGCTGTTGGCGAAAAATACTCTGTCAATTTTTTATATAATTCCATAAGAGAATATTTGAAAAGTAGTGTAGAGGCGACTCATCGTGAGCCCAGGGAAGGAGATATCCGTAACTCCCTTGCCGATATTTCTCTGGCAAAAAATTTATTGGGTTATGAGCCGACAACAAAATTTGAAGCAGGGCTTATAAAAACGATAGAATATTTTAAAGATTTATATTCGCAAAAATAAAATGAAAATAAAGTTTTAAATTTTTCGCAATGGCATTTCTTACAACCGGGTTTCCGGGATTATTAGTTTTTGAACCAAGAGTTTTTGAAGATAAACGGGGTTATTTTTTTGAAAGCTATAATCAAAGAATTTTATCTGGTGAAGGCGTTGAAATTAATTTTGTACAGGATAACCAGGCAAGTTCTTCTTTTGGGGTCGTTCGCGGATTGCATTTTCAAAAAGAGCCCCATGCCCAAACCAAACTGATCAGGGTGTTGAGCGGTAAAATAATAGACGCTGTTGTTGATATCCGGAAAAATTCACCTACTTACAGTAAGGCATATACGATATTACTTTCAGCAGAAAATAAAAAACAGCTTTTGGTTCCTAAGGGCTTTGCCCATGGCTATTCTGTAATAAGCGAAACTGCCGAAGTATTTTATAAATGCGACGAATTTTATCATAAGGAAAGCGAAGGTGGCCTTGCCTGGAACGATCCCGGGCTTCAAATAGACTGGAAGATTCCTGCAGATAAAATTGTGGTTTCGGATAAAGACAAACTGCTGCCTTTTTTAGAAAAAAGCGTACATAATTTTGTTTTTAAAGATTGAAAAAAAAGATAAATGCCTTCTGCAGATTCTACGAATACGATATTAGTTACGGGCGCAAACGGTCAGCTTGCCAATGAAATAAAAAGAATTACTACAAATTATCCTTCCTACCGGTTTTTGTTTACCACCAGGGAAGAACTTCCGGTTGAAAATTTTGAGTCAATAAAAGATTTTTTTGAAAAAAATAAAATTCATTATTGCATTAATTGCGCGGCTTACACTGCTGTAGATAAAGCCGAATCAGATAAACAAAAAGCATTTCTTATCAATGCGGACGCAGTAGTAGAATTAGCTGCTATTTGTAATTCTCATCATACGAAACTCATTCATATTTCTACGGATTATGTGTATGACGGCTGTTCAAATATTCCTTTGAAGGAAGGCGCCGCAACTTTGCCGGTAAACGTCTATGGAGCGTCTAAATTGAAAGGAGAAGAATTGGCGCTGAATAAAAATCCTGCTACTCTTATTATCCGTACCTCGTGGGTATATTCTTCTTTCGGAAATAATTTTGTAAAAACCATGTTGCGTTTATTCAAAGAAAGAAATGAAATAAATGTGATTAATGATCAGTTGGGTTCTCCCACTTATGCTGCTGATCTTGCAGAAGTGATCCTGGAGTTTATTGAAAAAAGAGAACGGGGAAGCGACTTTTCAGGTATTGTAAATTATTGCAACAGTGAAGCTACTACCTGGTATGCATTTGCAGAAGAAATAAAAGCATTGGTAAATAGTAATTGCATCATAAATCCAATTCCTACTTCATCTTACAAAACTCCCGCAAAGCGCCCGCTGTACTCAGTCCTGGATACTTCCAAAATTAGAGGATTACTTCAATTAGAAATTCCAAACTGGAAAGAAAGTTTAAAGAAATGTATCGGATTTTTAAATGCTGTTTAAAGGGCTTTGTATCTCTTTTTACCTTGAAGAAATTTTCATTTTTACGGCTATCTTTGCAACTAAAATTCAGCCACTTTGGATACTAAATTTCAATCGCAATATATACCTTATTCTGAGACCGGAAAGTTTAGCAAAATTGTATTGGATTATATTGATCAGGCTCCTGCATTAAAGGATTTTTATGAACATCCTGTAAATATAGAGGGAATAAAATCGGCTATTACTCAACGGAAAAAATTTAATACCAATCGCCGGTTATTGGCTGGTCAGTTTGCGGAACAATATGAAAGATTTTCGGATTGCGAAGCTATAAAAGCCAATATTCACGCTCTTTTGGATGAAAACACATTTACAATTTGTACTGCTCATCAGCCCAATATTTTTACCGGCCATCTTTATTTTATGTATAAAATATTACATACTATAAAACTCGCCGATTCTTTAAAAAAAGAATTACCGGAATATGATTTTGTTCCGGTTTTTTTTATGGGAAGCGAAGATGCAGATTTGGAAGAATTGAACCATATCGTAATTGAAGGTGTAAAATATACATGGGAAACCAAACAAACCGGTGCCGTTGGAAGAATGAAAGTAGATGATAGCCTCATAAGGTTGATTGATACAATTTCCGGAAGGTTATCTGTTGAAAAGTATGGAGATATTTTGATTGACTTATTGAAAAAATGTTTTGTCAAAAATTCAACAATAGAAGAATCCACTTTTTTATTCGTTCATTATTTATTTAAAGAATTTGGATTATTAGTTCTTTTACCGGATAATGCTGCTTTTAAAAAGGAAATGCTTTCTGTTTTTGAAGATGATATTTTTAATCATGCTTCTTCTAAGATTGTGAATCAAACTTCGGAAAGGCTGGCTGCACACTACAAGGCACAGGCGTATCCCCGCGATATCAATTTATTTTATTTAAAGGATAATCTACGAAACAGGATCGTACCGGTAAAAGATCATTTTGTGGTTCATGATACGGATATGGTATTTACAAAAGATGAAATGAAAAGAGAATTGAATGAACATCCGGAACGTTTCAGCCCTAATGTGATCCTGCGTGGGTTGTTCCAGGAAGTTATTTTGCCAGATGTTGCATGGATTGGAGGCGGTGGAGAGCTGGCTTACTGGTTGCAGCTAAAAGATTTGTTTAGAAATTATTCGGTTCCTTTTCCACTATTAATTTTAAGAAATTCTTTTTTGATTATCGATGAAAAATATCAAAAATTATTACAGAACTTACACCTAAATGCGATTGATCTTTTTAAAGGAAAAGAAGTTTTATTGAATGGTATAGTAAACAAAGAAACTTCATCAATTTTAAATCTGGACAAGCAAAAGAAAGAGTTTGATAAATTATATAAGGAAATAAAAACGATTGTAAGTTCTATTGATGCTACATTGGGACAACACACCCAGGCTTTAGAGACAAAGCAAATGAAAATTTTATCTTCTCTTGAAAAGAAAATGCTACGTGCGGAAAAACGAAAATTCTCTGATAAAAATAACCAGCTAAAAAAAATATTTTCTTCATTATTCCCGGATGATGGTTTACAGGAGCGTACTGAAAATTTCATGCTGTTTTATTCCCAATGGGGAAATGATTTTTTTAAAATACTCTATGAAAATTCTTTGACTTTAGAACCTCAGTTTTGTATAGCAGAAAAAGAGAAAGAAGAAGGTGAAGAAGAATAGGGATTGTTTGTTGGTTTACTGCAAGCGCGATTAAGGATTTTCTTTCTTAAAAAAAATCTTTCTTTTCCATTTGTGATGTCTTGAGTTGCAAACTCATGAACAGAAGATGTCTGAATAATGTCATATTTCGATAATGACCATCTAAATAAGCAATCAAATAAATGTTTATTTTATATTTGGTTATTATTCAAAGAATTAAAAGACTTAGAGTAAACCCTCATCTTGCTTCAATCAAAGGATAATTTGTAATTTACATCAAATACCAAAACATGAAACTAAAATTGCTTACTACCAGTGTCAGAAGAATTTTTTTTATTGCACTTATATTATTAAGCAGGCATAGTTTTGCGCAGCAGGCACATACTGTTACCGGGCATATAGCCGACGCTGCTGGCAAAAGCCTTGCAGGAGTTAGCATAAGCGTTAAAGGGAAAAACGCATCAACCAGTACAGCAGATAATGGTAACTTTTCGGTGGATGCTGGCGCCAATGATGTTCTCATTATTACTTCAGTAGGATATAAGGCGCAGGAGATAAAAGTAAACGACCGTACTGAGATAAATGTTACTTTAAGCACAGAGGCAAAAAACATGGAAAATATTGTAGTAACTGCCTTGGGAATAAAGAGAGAAAGACGATCACTTGGCTATTCTGTAACTACGGTACAAGGCTCTACACTCACACAGGCCCGTGAAACAAATTTTGTAAACGGCCTTGAAGGAAAAGTAGCTGGTGTAAATGTAAGTAATGTAGCTACTGGTCCTGGGGGTTCAGCAAATGTAGTAATAAGAGGGATTTCAGATATAACAGGTTCTAATCAGCCTTTATATGTAATAGATGGTATCCCCATGCAAAATAGCACTTACACGCAAACTGATGTTCAGGGCGGCTATGGCGGCGCAGACGGCGGCGATGGTACTATCAACATTAATCCGGATGATATAGAAACCATTTCCGTATTAAAAGGTGCTGCGGCTACAGCATTATATGGCTATCGCGGTAGCAAAGGTGTAATATTAATCACTACAAAATCGGGCAAAAGTGCCAAAGGCTCTGGTGTGGAATTAAATTCTAATTACGTGGTACAAAATGTAATAGATAATACCAATTGGCAAAATACTTATGGCCAAGGCTCTGATGGAAATAAACCAGTAGATGGGAGTGATGCTTTTGAAACAGGAATGTCGAGCTGGGGTGCAAAGCTTGATGGCTCAATGGTATATCAGTTTGACGGTGTACAAAGACCTTATAGTGCAGTTTCTGGAAATATTGGACGTTTTTATAAAAATGGCGGTGCGGCTACCAATACCATGTCTTTCAGTAAAAACCTTGGAGATGATGGAAGTGTGCGCTTTTCTGCAAGCGACCTTGATAATACCAGTATTATTCCTAATGCAGGCTTTCAGCAACAATCATTTTCACTATCTACCAATTATAAGCTGGACAAGCATTTGGACCTGCAGCTAAAAGGAGAATACTTTAATGCATATACCCACAACAGGCCAAGCGTTTCTGATGCACCGGGCAGTGTTAATTTTGCTACCTTATTTCTTTCGCCCAATGTAAACATCACTTCTCTTGCCCCGGGCTACAAAGAAGACGGTTCTGAGAATCAGTTTTTAGATGATGCTTACACCACCAATCCATATTTTGCAGCTTACAAGTTTATCAATAATACCCGGCGTAACAGGTTTATTGGTTCAGCTAATCTTAAATATACTTTCAATGATGGGCTGTACCTGCAGTTAAGGGCCGGCGAAGATTATTTTGCCGATAGAAATACAATGGTTACACCCAATGGTACCGCTTACCAGACTGATGGGTATATGCTGGAAGAAAATTATAAATCAACTGAACTTAATGTAGATGCCATCATCGGTAAAGATTTTAAAATTACAAAAGATTTTAACGTCTCCGGCTTGTTAGGCGTAAATACCAGGAAAGCTGTTGTTGATCAGTTAGATGCCTCGGGCAATACATTTGAAACCCCTTATTTATATACGATCGGCAATCTTGCCAGCCCTACTGAATCTGAAAACAATCCGGTAGTGGTGAACAAATCTATTTATGGTACCCTGGATTTTTCTTATAAAAACTATTTGTACCTCGCCGCTACCGGGCGAAACGACTGGTATTCAACCCTGGCGCCGGGTAAAACAAATTATTTTTATCCTTCTGTAAGTGGCTCTTTTGTTTTCTCGGAACTGATTCATATACCGGCTTTAGACATGGGAAAATTAAGAGTTGGTTATGCCAATGTGGGAGGCGAAGCTGATCAGCCTTATCAAACTTTATTAGGCTATAATAATATTGGTAACCTGAATGGATACCCTATAGGCAATATATCCAATGGTGGTACAGTGCCCAATGATAAATTGCAACCGTCATCAGCCAAAGAGTTTGAAGTGGGCACGGAACTGGACTTTTTCAGCAGCAGGCTTCATTTTGATGTGGCATTTTACAACAAAAAAGAAAGCAGGGAAGTGATACCCGCCGTTACTTCCAGTACATCCGGATACAATGCTGTTTTACTTAATTCAGGAACTATTCAAAATAAAGGTGTTGAATTTTTGGTATCAGGAGACCTGATTAAAACAAAAAGATTTAGCTGGACAGAAACAGTGAATATAACTTATAATGAGAATAAAGTACTTTCACTTTCTACAGGTTCTACTAATTATCCTTTGGGATATTCGCGTGCCGGAGAAGATGAAGGAATTGGTGTGGCTTACATGTCGCAAACCCTGGGCAAATCTGCTTACCAGATATTTGTTGCCGACCCTGAGCGCGATAATAAGGGACAGATAGTAATAGATTCTGTGAGTGGCGCCCCTGTAGCCGGCACTAATTATGTGGATAAGGGATCGGGTATTGATCCATGGTTTACAGGCATCACCAGCGAATTCAGGTACAAGCATTTCAATCTTTCCTTTTTAATAGATGGCAAATTTGGTGGAAAGATATTTTCGGGAACTAACTATTATGCATACCAGTTTGGCCTTTCAAAACTAACGCTTCCCGGGCGGGATCTGAGATATGGAACAGACCAACTTTATCCGCAAGATTATTATGCATTAGTGAGCAACAATGATCCTGAAATTTTTATGTATGATGCGGGTTTTATAAAATTCAGGCAGATCATATTTGGCTATACTTTCCCGGGTAATATGTTTAACAATAAAATACAGGGTATTACATTAAGCTTTGTCGCCAGGAATGTTTTTACCATCATGAAACATACCCAGAATATTGATCCTGAAGCTAATTATTCTAACGGGCCACAAGGTATCGAACAAGCTGATGTGCCTTATACCAGGACGTTTGGCCTTAACCTTAATGCAAAATTTTAATGATTATTTAAAAGCTATTCAAAATGAAATTATCATCTAAATACATAATCGCAGGCGCTGCACTACTAATAACCTTTTCTTCGTGCAAGAAAGATTTGCTGAAAACAAATACCGATCCCAATTCCGTATCTGTTGACGTATTTGACCCTAATAATATTCTTACTGCCACTCAGCTTTATTATACCGGGAGTACTGATAATGCGATAGAAGTAGAAGAAACTGAAATACAAGGTGCAGGTAGCTTTATACAGCATTGGGCATCTACCTCTGCTTATTTCTTTGGTGATAAATATTTGTTTAGCCCAGGTGGTTGGGGATCATTTTTTGATCATGTGTATCTCGACCAGGTAAAGAATGCAGTAGATCTCTATACCACTACTACTGGCAAACCACAATACGCAAACCTTCACCAGATATCAAGGATAATGAAAGCGATGATATTTGAACGTATTACAGATGTATATGGTGATGTGCCTTATTTTAATGCAGGCCTCGCTTATCATGGAGGTGTTTATTTTCCGGTGTATGATAAACAAAAAGATATTTATACAGATTTGCTGAAAGAAGTATCAGAAGCGGTTGACAGCCTTGATGAGAATGGAGATAAACCAACGGGTGATATGTTTTATTCTAATTCATCTGACCAGATAGGGGAATGGAAAAAATTTGGAAATACGCTGCTGCTTCGTATGGCTATGCGTTTAACCAAAGTAGATCCTACTACAGCGCAATCCTATGTAAATAAAGTACAGGGACTTACCATGACAAGTAATGATGATAACGCAATTGTTCAACATGGCATTAACGATCCGCTTACAATAAACAGGATCTTTCGCGGTATAGGAGAAGATGGCGCTATGCAATTATCCGGACAAATAAGTAAAACTTTTATTGACTTTTTGAAAAATAATAATGATCCCCGCCTGCCTGTATTATCTTATGTCTATCCACCCGACTTTCAACCAGGAGATGACCCATCAGGAGGCTCTTCTGATCCTGCAGACCAGGTAGGTTTACCTAATGGATATGATGCAGGAAACACGGCTCATGGTATTTTAAGTTATCCGGGTTATTTAGGCGATCTCAGTTTATATTCACGCCCCAGTCCGATCATATTTAATGCTACCGCTCCAACCTTAGTATTGACTTATGCTGAATCTGAATTATTATTAGCAGATGCGGCAAAGCGCTGGGGTATTGGTAATGCAGAAGAACATTATAATAATGGTGTACTTGCTGCAATTACAGAACTATCTGCTTACGGAGATGCAGGTACGATAAGTGATGATGATGCGCAGGCATATTTAGACGCACATCCTTATAATGATGCTGATGGGCTGGAAATGATCAATACGCAGTTTTGGGCCGCCACATTTTTTAATGAGTATGAGGCCTGGAGCAATTATCGCCGTACGGGGTTTCCTGCTTTAGTGCCTGTAACTTATCCGGGCAGCCAGTCTCCTGGCGCAATACCAAGAAGAATGGCGTATTCCACAGTTGATAAACAAGTTAATTCCACTAATTATAATGCAGCAGTGGCGGCATTACCAGGCGGAGATAAAATAACGAGCAGGGTATGGTGGGATGTAAAATAAGAATGAAGTTATTTGTTTGTTTGCTGTAAAGGTTCAATTATTCAATTACCGATTCTTGCAACAAGAGAGGGTATTGTTGCAGACCTTGCGCCCGTCGCGCTATTTTCAATTTTTGAAATTTAGGTTTTTTTCACGCCTACTAATTCACCCAATTCTTCTTGAGTCAAATTTCTTTCCAGGCGAACTTGTTTAATGGTTTGTCCAAGCAAGTCAAGTCGTAATTCGTTTTCAAATTCATTACGTTTTTGAGGTCCTTTTTTACCAATGTATTTATCGGTCAGTTCGTCTAAACTATATGTTTTCATTTCTTTTTATTTTTCTCGTTAAAGTACTTTCCTCTTAATCTTTCAGCTTTTTCAATTTCACTTTTTGGAATTTTATCAGTTTTCTTTATCAGTCCGTAAATTGAATGTAGCTCTCATCGTCAAACTCTTTAAAGTAGAAAATTTAAAAAATGATTTTTGATAAAATTATTTTCAATCTATTTAAGATGTCTTCTTTATCGCCTGTAAGTGTCAAAGTAAGTTTAGCTTCATTTTCTGTCAAGTCAAAGCCTATATTTTGAAAAGAATTTATATTATCGTCATAAAGTATCCATTTTTTGATATGCTGTTTGACATATGGTAAAGTCACTTTTAGTATTTTCCTTGAATAGCTAAATTCTAAGAATAAGTTGTCGGTTTTTTTTAGAATAAGCTTTAGATTTTTAATCTTCTTTTCTACCAACTTTTTAAGAGTTTCGTCAAACAAGGTTTCGTTGTCTGGAAGTGCCGCCTGTTTTGGAATTTGATTTAGTTTTTCTAATTCTTCCTTTGCGCGTTGAAGGTCTTTTTCATAATACTCCTTAATATAATCTGAACTTTCAGTCTCTATTCGTTTTTGTAATCCGTCAATTCTTCTTTGCCTAAAATTTTTCTCATCGTATAGTTTGTCGTCAATGTTTTTTAAAGTCTGAAGTCTGCCATTTAATTGATACAAAGCTTGTGAATGGTAATGAGCCAATAAATAATCTGTCTCTACTAAACACTCGTCAATAAGTTTTTGAAGTCGAACCTTTTCTTCTTCGTATAGCGAAATTAAAAGTTTAAGTTGATTGTCCACTGTGGTCATTTAAGCTTACACACAACGTTTACGCATTTATGCAGGACTGGAATTAGAATTCCTTCTGCCCGAACCGTAGCCAAATTTATAATTAAAAGTTCATTGTTATTACTATCGTTCAATAAAGTTTTTTCAGCCCGGACTACTGCTGAGACATGCACCACAGCTCATTGATAGCACTTCAGCCAGGCTTGCATAAATGCGAATGTTGTGTGCGTTCATTGTTGTGCCGCTAATGGTTCTGGCAACGCCATCATTTTTAACATGCTCTTTGATGTGTCCTCGAGGTCATTAAGTTCTCCACTACCTAAAAGGATAAAATTTAAAGTATAATTGCTTTTAGGTTTCAAATTTCTCATCCATTCATAGATAGAATTAGCTTTTGAATCCATGCTATCTTTGAATTCCAGGTCATATTTGAATTCAATATCTCTGGAATGAAATTGAGTTGTCACAAGCCAACCTTTTTGAATTACAGTATCAACAGTGACGTTCATGCTGTCAAGTTGTCTTCCCAATGAATCAATTAAAAAATACCGAAGCTTCTCAAAATATTTTTCCCGAACTGCATCTCTAAGGTCTTGACGCTGTGTTGCAAAATATTCTGATTTGTAACTGTCTAATAGGTTAAAGAGATATTGCTGATTTTTAGAGTACACTATTTTGTTTTCAGGCTTTTTTTTGAAGCTGTCATTGCAGCTAAAAATAAATAAAAAAAAGGTCGATGTTAGAAGTAAAACCAGATTGCTCTTCATAGTTAGTTTCGATATCAAAGTTTTGTTGTTAGTAAAGCAAATCGCACACAACACAATATTACACGAAACCCAACCAATTTCTCAAAATTTTTATCTGCTCATTATCAGCACTTTTCTATTGCGCTTTTTGTATTGTTGTCGCGTCAATACAAATTTTAATATTGTCAGCTATTGCGATATTATTCATCTAAATGTATTCTTTATCCAAACAGAAATCACGGTTATTTATTGCCTGCCCGAATGATTGTTCAGGCGGGGTTTACTGTAATTCGAATTATAAATTCATCTTCTTAGAAAGTTCACTCGCTTTCTTTTCTACTTCTTCCTTCATTTCTTTTTTAAAAATGATTAATTTTTTTGATAAATTATTATTGGAAAGAGCAAGTATTTCTGCGGCTAATATTCCGGCATTTTTCGCAGCGTTTAATGCTACAGTTGCTACAGGCACGCCATTGGGCATTTGTAAAATAGAAAGTATAGAGTCCCATCCGTCTATCGAGTTGGAAGATTTTATCGGAACGCCAATAACAGGAAGGGTTGTCAGAGAGGAGATCATTCCGGGTAAATGTGCGGCGCCTCCGGCGCCTGCGATAATTACTTTTAATCCACGTCCAATAGCAGATGTGGCATAATCAACCATTCTTAACGGAGTGCGGTGAGCAGAAACGATGCTAAGCTCATAAGGAACTTCAAACCCTTTTAAAATTGCAGCAGCCGCTTCCATTATTTTTAAATCGCTGTCGCTACCCATGATGATGCCAACTAGTGGTTGATTCTTTTTTGCCATATTTTATTAATTGTTGGAATAAAGATAATTTAAATACCTTAATGCTGATGGCTGAAAACCTAATGCCTTTTTACTTGAATTTCATTAATAATTCCCTGTTTTTAATAATGAATTTGAAAGCGGTTAAATATCATTAAAAACTGTGTAAAGTGAGTTTTAAGAAATTACTTTTAGTAATTGTTTCACTTTATTAGCAATGTGAATTAATTCCTGTCTTTCATTGCTAAGGACAGTTACATGCCCCATCTTTCTTCCTGGCCTTGTTTCTTTTTTCCCGTAAATATGTACAAATACATTTTCAATTTGCAATACCTCTTCCAGGTTCTGATAAATGGCTACACCTTTATTATTTTCTTCACCAATAAGATTTACCATAGCCGAATTCATTATGGATTTTGTATAACCCAATGGATATCCAAGCATCACTCTCCAAAGCATATCAAACTGAGAACAATAGGCTGATTCAATAGTATGATGGCCGCTGTTGTGAACCCGCGGAGCAGTTTCGTTTACTAATACATTATCATCAATGTCTATAAATAATTCTACTGCAAAAATACCGGGACTATGCAGGTTTTTAACTACTGTTAATGCTATAGCTTCTGCCTTCCATAATATTTTTTCTACGATATTGGCAGGCGATAATTGATATTCCAGTTGATTAAGATCATGGTTAAAGATCATTTCTACCGGTGGATAAATAGCATTTTTCCCATCTTCACCTACGGCCACAATAATGGAAATTTCCTTTTTGATAGTTACTAATTTTTCTAATACCGCGTTTTCATTAAAACCTTTTTCACAATCATTTTCATTTTTTATTATTTCAACGCCCCGACCGTCATAGCCACCCATAGCGAGCTTATGCGCTGCTGGTAAAAAGTCAAGATGTTTTTTTAATTCATCTCTATGTTGAGTAATTACAAATGGGGAAGTGGGAATTTGATTTTCTTTATAAAAATTTTTCTGAGTGATTTTATTTTTAATGATTTCCAATGCTGCCGGACGCGGATATACTTTTACTCCTTCGGCCTCTAATTTTTTTAATGCATCAATATTTACTGATTCTATTTCAATAGTAATAGCATCCAACCCTTTCCCAAAATTGTAAACATCTTCATAATTAGTGATATCGCCTTTTGTAAAATGATGGCAAAGATGAGCAGCGGGACATTCTGTATCATTTTCCAGTACAAATGTTTCTACAGGATAATTGGCCGCCGCCTGTAATAACATTCTTCCTAATTGGCCGCCGCCGAGTATTCCGGTCTTTTTCATTGAAAAAATTTTCTGCAAGATAAATGTTAAGTAAGATTTGACAACTTTTAAAAAGTTGTCAAATCTGAATAAATAAAAGAATTTTCTATTCAGCCCGATAATCTCCATCTGACCGTGCAGCAAACAAACCTGTCTGTTCGGTAAACAAACAAATAACAGAGATTCTTATTTTCTTTATTGAGATGATGCCGCCTGACTTTTGGAAAGTTATAAAACTTGCATCTTTAAAAAAACTTCAGGTAAACTTTCCAAAAGTTTGTGAACAGTAAACAAACAACTAAAAGAGATTTTTATTTTTTTATTGAGATGGTTCTACCTAACTTTTGGAAAGTTATAAAACTTGCTTCTTTAAAAAAACTTCATCTAAACTTTCCAAAAGTTTTCAAACTGTCAAATTTGAACAGTTCCGCATCCGCATTTTTGTTGGCGAGAATCAAGTCCCGGTTAATTTTATCTGCTATCAGGCTGAATGCAATTCCATCTAGCAACACTGCTACAAAATTTTATTAGTTGATGATTACAAACTCCAATAATATCCAAATTTTAAATAAATAAATCAGATGATCGCTTTCTAAAAAGTGATGATTTTTTTGAGGAGAAGTAAATATATAATTGGTGGATGAACATAAAAAAAATATTTTTTAAATTTTGAATCGTTGTATCACTTTCCAGATACAATACATGGACCTCTTCATCGAAGCAAAACGAATACATGAAATTTTGCAAATTTCAAATCATTACTGTTATGTTTCAAATCATCCAGGCTCAATAAATATTTGCTTTATGCGTGGGAATTTTTCCTGGATACTCATAATGATCCTTTGAATGGCTTCGGTAATTTGTTGTGTATTCATCTCTTTTTTAAAAGTAGCAATTAACTGAAGTACTACTTCCTCTGGCGCCAGGTACATTGAAAATTGAAATTTTACTTTTTCAATCGCCGGGTCAGTTTCTGTAAGTGCAATAATTTTTCTTAAAGTTTTTTTACTTATTGCTTCGCCCATTAGCAAACTGCCACTTTCACGAACCAGTAATAAAGAAATTATTATTAAAAAAATTCCAATAAGCATGGAAGCAATGCCATCATAATAATGATTTTGAAACCGATGGCCAAGATAGATCCCAAAAAAGGCAATAAGCAACCCTATTAAGTCGCCAAGGTCACTCAACATCACAATAAGGACTGCTGGGTCTTTGCTTTGTTTTATCGCTGAATAAAAACTAAGCTCCGCACTTTGTTTACTAAATTTTTTAAAAGATACAGTCGCGGAAATTGCTGTGAACACAAATGATATTGCCAGTACAATATAATTCCAGTTTTGATCTTCGGCTACGCCCGGTCGTTTAAATCGCAGAATACCTTCATAAAATGAAATACAGCCACCAATACTAAATAATAAAAGCGATACAATGAACGACCAAAAATAAATTTCTCTTCCATATCCAAACGGCCTTCTGGCATCCGGTTTCTTTTTACTTTTTTTAATTCCCATCAGCAATAACAACTGATTTATCGTATCAATGAGGCTATGAACACCTTCGGAAACCATAGCAGAACTTCCAGTGATGGATGCTGCGATAAACTTGGTAATTGAAATGCACACGTCAGCAGCAATGCCTACATAAAGAAATAACTTTGATGCCATTTACAATTTATTTATTTAGAGTAGCTATAAGCGCACCTTCTAAAATAGTCATGCCTTTGAGTGAGAATAGCCACTCATAAAAATTGATTCATACTCTCAGGAATACTTAACGCATCAATGTTTCACTTCTTTTTAGATAACTCTTTCCAGTCCTTTTCGCTCACCTTAATTTTATAATGTTCGGCTGCTTTTTTAATATTGGCAAAAGCATGTTCGCGTTCTTCATCTGTTACATCTTTTACCTGATCGAACCGGGCCAAGGCATCGCGGACGTGGGCGGCATCTGTGAGCGGCTCTTTGTGTTTCTTAGGGAATGCGTATACAGTATCGGGCAGTTTCTTTTTGTCGGATGTGTCCAGTTTACCGTGCCCGGTATGTGGCTCCCATGTGGCTTTTGTACTCATTTTTTGTTTTTAATTTAATTGTTGCAAAAAATAATCAGTAATAATCATGCCACAGATAAGGCCGGCACCGCAGGTCAGACCGGTTATAATCAATATCTGCAAATTAGATGAAACAATTCAATTTCACTGCCGTCTGACCTTCGGTACCGACGGCTACCATTCAGGTCGGCACCGCAGGTCAGACCGGCTATAGTCAATATTTGCCACTTAGGTGAAACCATTAAATTTCACCGCCGTCTGACCTTCGGTACCGACGGCTACCATTCAGGTCGGCACCGCAGGTCAGACCGGTTATAGTGAATATCTGCCACTTAGATGAAACCATTCAATTTCACCGCCGTCTGACTTTCGGTATTTTATTTCATTAATTATTTCCTGGTTCTTTTGCTGGTACGGAGGCTATCTGCATCAATGCTTCCAGTAATACAGAATATGGGCGAAACCCCGTAACAACTATACCTTGGGCATGTTCGCTTTTTATTATCATGGTAGGAAAGCGCTTTATATTTTTATATTGTATTTCCTGTAAATCTTTTCGGAAAGCTTCGAGGCCATTATCATTTTTCATATCCTCTTTAAATTTATTCACATCAAAATTGTATAGAAGCTTTTTAGATAATTCCCCAGCTATCTTTACAAGAACAATTCCTTTGGCAATATTTTTCCCATGCAACATCAGTGCTTCACGAAGAAGCAATAAATATTTTTCCCCGGCTTCCTGGGATTGAAGGAATGCGCATTTCACTGCAATACATGAAGGATAGGAAGATGCAGGCGGGTCTTTCATCCATATTGTAGAATTCATGGTAATACCGGATATCTGCTGTGCATGCATCCATACCGGCCCCATTTGTATTGGACGGCTTACATCATTTATTTCATCATGATAATTTTTCCACCCCGGTAATAATCCGCCCATACAATACCGCCAGTTTATTTGTCCGCTGTATTCAGATTTAAGTTGTTGCAATTGAGGCTCCATAGCCCAGCTCCAACAACAAAGCGGATCAGTATAATAAATTATTTCTACCGGATCCGCTTTTTCGTATTTCTTTTCCTGATTTCTATTTTTTAGCTTTCCCCTTTCCATTTTGTTTTTTTTCTCTTGCATTGTTAGCGCCGGCTTTCTTTTCATCAATCTTATCTACAGTATTCCATTGCTGAGGGCCAATTGGCGAAGCTTTGGTAATAACTTCTTTTTTCTCTTTGCCTAATTCTTTGTTCTTCTTTTGTACTTGCTGCTCAGTCCGTTTAGTTCCTTCAGCTTTTTGATCCAATAAACTATTTGTATCCATTACATGTTTTATCGGGTCTTCTATATATTGGAATGTTTCGCCTAATTGTGTGCTTTTCCCTTCGTTCCAGGGACCACGATAATCATTGCCAGTAGAAAGATTAAAATACAGGTTGCTGAATTTAGGTTCGCTTTGCAAAGTGCCCATTGGGAAATTGGGTTGAATAGTTTCCAGGGCTGCTTCAAACATTTGATAGTGTGCCACTTCTCTCGTCATTAAAAAACGAAGCGTATCTTTTACATAAGGATCAGAGGTGTATTGCAACAAATATTCATACACCATTTTTGCCCTTGTCTCGGCACCCATATCCGACCGAAGGTCTGAGGTAAGTTCTCCCTGCCCATCGCCATTGATGTACGCGGCTGTCCATGGTACGCCCTGGCAATTAGTATAGCAAGGCCCCCCGGCGCTGCCCACTAAAAATTGTGGCGCAATCATCCCCTGGTGAATCATATTTTCTTTCGCCGCCTTTCCATTGAGCAATTGCATTATATCAGAATTTTCTGCCGCATCTTTTAAATCTCCGTTTATTCCCGTAAGCAACATTTGTATAGTAGCGCCTACAATTTCAAGATGGCTGAATTCTTCAATGGCAATATCCATCAGCATATCGTACTTATCTGGATGAGGATTTTTTGCCCCGAAGGCTTGCATGAAATACCTTAGTGCAGCAGCCAGTTCGCCATTGGCTCCGCCAAACTGCTCTAATAGTAAATTAGCAAAGATTGGATCAGGTTTAGAAACTCTTGCATTGAACTGAAGGTCTTTTACATGATAAAACATAGTGTTTTTTTTAAAGGTGATTAAAAAGAATATCTAATAATAATCATGCCACTAATCATGATTATTTTTTTACTCAATACTAAAGGAGTACCGCCAGTCCAATTTCTGGCATCATTTTGAATACATATTTTTTTCAAAAAAAATTTTTCAAAAATTTTAATCTTAAAAAAATGAGAAGCATATTGTATCTAATTGCAGTAATCTTAATTATAGGATGGCTGCTAGGTCTTTTTGTATGGCATGCTGGTAGCATCATTTACGCTTTATTGGTCATAGCTGTTATTTTAATCGTCGTCAATTTAGTCAGAAGAACTGTTTGATTTTTTAATGATCACATTGATGAGAATGAGAAAGTATTTTTATTAAATGAATTACAGCAAATCCCGCCTGACCAAGTCCCCGCCAGATGAATTCCCGTCCGACCGGGTCATCCGGACGGGTTTCGGGCTGGAATTCGGGCAAACAAATAAATAATCGTGATTTTTATTTTCTTATCTGATGAGTTATTCATCACGCTCGATTAAGTTGTTTGAGGAACCAAAAAAATATTATTATGATAAAGGGAACTATGCTCCAGTATTTTCATTGGTACTTACCCAATGATGGAAATTTATGGAAGCAATTAAAATCAGAAGCGCCCCGGCTCAAAGATTTGGGGTTTTCTGCAATTTGGTTGCCACCCGCATACAAAGGCGCCAGTGGGGGCGATAGCGTTGGATACGATATTTATGATTTGTACGATCTGGGGGAGTTTGATCAGAAAGGATCTGTGCGCACAAAGTATGGAACTAAACAGGAATACATAGACGCAATTGATGCAATACACCATGAAGGTATGAGAGCTATGGTTGATATAGTTCTTAATCATAAAGCCGGCGGCGATGAGGTAGAAAAAATAAAAGTGGTGAAAGTAGATTCTGAAAACCGCACCAAGGTGATTTCAGCACCTTTTGAAATAGAAGCCTCTACAAAATTTACTTTCCCCGGAAGAGAAAAAAAATATTCTGCATTTGAATGGACTTCCAGATGCTTTAGCGGTGTGGATTATGCCGAAGACATTAAAGAGAATGGTATCTTTAGAATAGAGAATGGGTATGGAGATTCTTTTGAAAAGATGGTAGGTGATGAGAAAGGAAATTATGATTACCTGATGTGCAACGATATTGATTTTAGAAATCCTGCGGTTTGTGAAGAATTGCTGAATTGGGGAAAATGGTATTGGGACCAGGTTCACTTTGATGCAGTTCGTCTTGATGCAGTGAAACATATTTCTCCTGCGTTTTATCTTAATTGGCTTTACAAATTAAGAGAAAGAACCGGGACAGAAATTTTTGGAGTAGGCGAATATTGGGCGCCGGGACATTTAGGTCTTCTCCTGAAATATATAGAAGCCACTAATGGAGAAATGAGCCTTTTTGATTCTTCACTTCATAATAATTTTCGCAGTGCATCCGTGGCTGGAAATAAATATGACATGCGTAACATCCTGCATGAAACCTTAATGAATGCATTACCGGGAAAAGCAGTTACTGTAGTTGCCAATCACGACACACAGCCGTTGCAATCGCTGGAAGCCGTTGTGGAAGCATGGTTCAAGCCGATAGCTTACGCATTAATATTACTTCGTAGTGAAGGGTATCCCTGTGTTTTTTATCCCGATTTGTATGGCGCTCATTATAAAGATACCGGGCATGATGGCAAGGAAACTGAGATATGGTTATCAAAAGTTGAGGAATTGGAAAAGTTGCTGAAGGCGCGCTGCAACCATGCTTACGGTATGCAGAGAGATTATTTTGATCATGCAAATTGCATTGGCTGGACAAGAGAGGGAGATAATGATCATAGTGGTTGTGCAGTAGTATTATCTAATGGCGATAATGGAAATAAAAATATGGAAATAGGGAAACGCTATACAGGAAAAAAATTTATTGACGTACTGGGAAAGAATCCTGCTGAGGTAGAAATTAATGGAGATGGATGGGGAAATTTTTTCGCACTTGCGGGTTCAGTTTCAGTATGGATAGAAAAATAGATAAAATAAATTGATCTGTAAAAAGATTTAATTAAAGAAAACAATGCCTTCACTTTTTGAAAAAATAGATGCCTACCATGCCGGCTTATCTCCCACAAAAGTTGCAAGGAAATATAAATTACTAACCCAAAATCCCTTTCGGTTTTTCAGAGGTACTAACTCATTATTTTATGAAGATATGAGCCGTGAAACTATTTATGATTCGCCTGTATGCTGGATCTGTGGTGATTTACACTTAGAGAATTTCGGAAGTTATAAAGGTGATAACCGGCTCGTTTATTTTGATCTTAACGACTTTGATGAATGCATCCTCGCTCCTGTGGGGTGGGAAATTGCACGCGCGCTAACCAGTATCCTCATAGCATTTGACGCATTGAAAATAACAGATGAGGAAGCCGTGAAGGCCTGCGAAATATTTCTACAAAAATACGCAAAGGTTCTTGCAGATGGGAAACCAGGATATATTGAAACCCGCACTGCGACCGGCATTGTAAAAAAATTTCTAAATAGTGTAGAAGGCAGATCACAGAATGAATTACTTGCCAAAAGAACGGTGCTTAAAAAAGGGGGGCTTCATTTAAATTGTCATAAAAATAAGCAGATGATTATTGATAAAAAATTAAAGAAAGAGCTTATTGGCGCTTTTAAAAAGTGGATGGAATCGAATAATCAACCTCCTAACGATTACAAAGTTTTAGATGCAAGGTTTCGAATAGCTGGTACGGGCAGCATCGGCATTCACAGATATGTTTTTCTTATTGAAAAGAATGGTGATCCAAACAAACACATGCTTATTGATATGAAGCAGGCAACTGCATCGTCTTTAACACCTTTTGCAGGCCCGCAACCAGTTTGGGAATCTGAGGCTCAAAGGATGGTATCTGTTCAGCGGGTAATGCAGAATATAACTCCGGCCCAATTGAGCACCTTATTTTTTGAGGGCGAAAGTTATCTTATGCAGGAAATGCAACCCACCAAAGACAGGATCAATTTTAAAATGATACAGGATGATTTTAAAATTGTTTGTTCAGTTATAGAAGATATGGCAATGTTAACTGCATCAGCGCATTTGAGAGGTATTGGCAGAAAGGGTTCATGTACGGCAGATGAACTCATAAACTTTGGAAGCGACCCTAACTGGCAAAGGGAATTACTAAACTATGCAACCGGCTACAAGAAAAAAGTAATTAGTGATTACACAGAGTTTAAGAATTATCTGAAATCTAAAAATCACAACATCAATTAATGTGGCATAATATTTTAGAACAACCATAATAGATTTCATCTTAAAATCAATAAAAATGAAAAGCATCTCAAACAAAGAACCACAAGAACAAAAAGAAAACCCTAAAAAAAATAAGCTATCCTCTTTTTTTAATCGGTTTTCTGCTAAGATCACTAAAATAACCGGAGGAGTATATGCCTTTATTGTAGCTATTATAGTTGTAATAATATGGGCGGCAACCGGGCCGGTTTTTAAGTTTTCAGATACATGGCAATTGGTAATTAATACAGGTACTACCATTATTACATTTTTGATGGTTTTTATCATTCAACATTCTCAAAATAAGGATACGATTGCATTACAACTAAAATTAAACGAATTGATAGCCGCCAGTACTGCAAGTAATAAATTAATATGTATAGAGGATCTGACAGATGAAAAACTGGAAGAAATTAAAAAATTCTATGCCGGATTATCAGAGGATACCAAAAAAGAGAAGAACAATAAAATTCATTCTTTGGAAGAATCAAATACAGGAATTGAAAGCGAGATTAATGGAAAGGTGTAAAAATAAAATAAAAATAAAATTATGAAAAAGATTAAATTATTTAAAGCAATTACCATACTCTTATTTTTGAGTATAATGTTGAACAGTTGCCAGGCAATTGGTGACATTTTTAAAACAGGGGTATGGTTTGGTGTTATTGGAATAATTATAATAATCTTGATTATTATCTGGATTATTAGAAAAGTCGGTAATAAAAATGCTTAAAGGCGTATTTTGAAATTAGCATGACAAAGGCTTTCGGGATGGAAGCCTTTACTTTTTGCTTTTATTTTTTTATGATAACCTTTCATTTAAAAAAATAAAAATCTCCCTTATTCCTTCCCTGTCCGAATGATCGTTCAGGCGGCGTTTACTGCAAATCAAAAAAAGCATAGCGTCAATGTATAAACGCAATTATCTTTATCAAATAGTTTTTTATTTAAAATAAGAAATAGCAATCTCCCTTATTTGTCCATTTACTGTAAAACTTAAGCAGCATACTCCATGCACAAACGAAATCAAACTCTGACAGTTACGGATATGATGATAATCTACTAAAATTTGCCAATGTAAATTACACTCCCAGAGATTCTTATTTTTTATTTTGATTCTTTAGTCACATTAGAAGAGAGCCTGGTTTCACCGGAAGAAAGAATGCTATCCACAAAATACATTTCAATCATTCCTTTATTCTTTGCTGCTTTTTTACCGCGGTAAGTGCAATGATATTTTTCTTTTACCAATTCATAAGTGCTGTGTGAAATATTTATTTTATTTGGTTCACTGTTTTGCTCCATCCGCGAAGCGGTATTTACGGTATCTCCCCAAATGTCAAACGCGAATTTTTTATCGCCTACCACTCCGGCCACAAGCGGCCCGGTGTGAATGCCAATGCGGATATCAAAATAATTTTTATCATTAGATTTAGCTTTAAAATCTCTGATCGCATCTAATATTTCCATTGCGGCAGCAACCACATTTATTGGATTGTGCGTTTTTTTATCAGGTAAACCACTTACGCACAAATAGGAATCGCCTATGGTTTTTATTTTTTCCATTTTGTATTTGGAAATGATCTCATCAAATTTAGTGAAGCACATATCAATCAGATTTACTAATTCTTCAGGAGAAAGATTTTCGCTTTTAATGGTAAAATTTTCAAAATCGGTAAACATCACTGTGGCTATTTCATAACTGCGTGGTTTGGTATGGCCTGTTTGTTTTAATTCATTGGCAATATCTTCTGGCAGAATATTCAACAACAGGTCATCTGATTTTTTCTTTTCGATCTGAAGTTCATTGGTTCTTTCTTTTACTTTGTTTTCGAGTTCACTGTAGAACAAAGCATTTTCAATAGATACCGCCATTTGCCCGGCCAATAATTTTAATACGCCTACTCCTTTTGCTGTGAAAGCCCCTGAGATCAGGTTATTGGCGAGATAGATCACTGCTTGTATCTTACCCATGTTCATGAGGGGAATACAAAGGATAGATTTGCACTCATTATTTTTTATAAAATCATCATTCGCAAAAAGGCCGCTTTTGCAGGCGTCATCAAGGATCACAGTTTCTTTAGTGAGATAGACATAATTTAAAACAGATTCTGCCAATAAATCACTTTGGGATACAGGGAGGGATTGTAATATTTTTAAATCTTCGTCTCCTTCCTTTATTTCTGCTTCAATAAATTTTTCATCATTTTTTTCCATGATCAGAAAACCATTTTGTGCACCTGCATTTTCCAAAATGATCTGCATCATTTTTTTCAAAAGTCTTGGCAAAATAATTTCACCAGACAAAGCTGCAGAAGCTTTTAAAACGGTTTCCAGGTCAAGATTGACGGCATGTTTTGCGGAATCATCAGGCATTTGATTTTGCCATTCAGAATTTCCGCCTCCTCTAAGCTGAACGTACTTGGTTTCCATCTGTTTTAATTTCGCCGTTGCACCCCAGCGCTTGTAAAGCCGGTAAGCATTTTGTAAATAAAAATTGGCCAGAATATCCTGTCTTGTATTTATAAAAAATCGCCCGGCCCTTTCCCATGCATAAGCAATGTCACTCGTTATATTGCTTTCTGTTCCTGCTTTCAGCGCTTTATCATATAATATTTTTGCCTGCTCATTATCACCTTCCATATATTTATATTCAGCTTCTAATAAAAATATTTTATGGTTGTAATCTTTTGGAGAAAATTTTTCATACTTTTTTAAAACATTGATATCTTTTTGTACCTGGCTAAGAATAGATTTTTTTGAGTTTGGGTTGGATAAAGTATCAAGAATCAAAAGTGACCTGTAATAATAAAATAAAGGATATAATGCAGTACCCTTCACGCTTTCCTCATATTTTTCAGCTATGTTCGCATATTTACCGGCATCATCATTAAGATTAAATATTAAAGCCAGGTATAATTTCTGAAGATATAAATTTTGAAAATAGATCTCGTTACTTTTAGTAACATCGGCTATATCAATCTTTGATTCATCAAATATGTCTCCCTTAAGTTCGTCAGGATTTGTGGTTTCGTTTATCAGGTTTGAAATGGATTGCCTGAATAATTGTAACCTTTTTAGTGTAAGGTCTTGTTTAAACTTTTCAATCTTTAACTCCAGCATTTCTGCTTTTTTCGATAGTTCCTGTAATGGGTATCCCATTATGAAAAGTTGATAAACTATATTATGTGCAGCATAAGAGGCGTATTCATTATCGCCGGATTCAAGTGCACTTTGAAATGCTTTATCAAGGTCAGGAATGGTTTCTGAAAGATGCATTCTTCTATGAACAAGAAAAATATTGCTCGTTACTAAAATAGAGCCTATCAATTCCGTTGCATGTATTTTTTTAGCAAGATGTAAAGCGATCTCACCAAAATTGATTCCTTTGTCAATTTCATTTAGATAAACACTTAAGATATATCCATAAGCAGCAAAGCTGAATGGTGATTTGCGTGAAAGCCCATATTCTATAGTTAGCCGGATCATCCTGAAAGCCAATAGGGGAACAAGGTCCGGAACAGCAAAAAAAGAAGCCGATGAAATATCTGAGAGGATATTCATTGCTGCATTTTTTTCTGCGTCTTTCATTTCCGGTATGTTGTTGTAATAATCTATTGACTTATTACGTAGCAAAAATTTTATTTGAACCAGGTCTTTCATGACATGCATTTTTCCCGGTTTCAGTGGTAAATGGATTCCCATTTTTCCGAGAATATTCAACCCAAGTTTTACTGCGTCTAAAGGTTTGTTTTGCGCAATGAGTTTTTTAATATCTATTTCGTACCCTTTCGCAGAATCAATCAATGATTTGCTGTGCAACAGCAGGAGGCTAACTAATTTATCTACTTTTTCATACCTCCCGGAAAGATAAGCAGCTTCGGCAGCATCAGTAGTTAGCTGCAACATAATATCATATTGACTGTTCCAATCTTCTTCATTTAAAACATTCAATCCCTTTTCAAAATATAATAAAGCCTGTGGATATGCCGTAGTAGCTATTGCCTTGTGACCCGCCATCAGGTTGAGATTGGCCAGATAATTGATTTCTTTATTATTCACGATCTTATCAGAGCCCAGGTTCCATTGATTTACCAGGTCAAATAATTTCTCCTCCAGTTGTGTTTCATTATACTGTGCTGTTAACCTTTGGGCGTTTAAAAGATGGATGGCTGCTTTTTCGTCATTGGGAATCAGCGAATAAATAGCCTGTTGAATTCTATCGTGAGCGAATTTGTAATCTGTTTCAGATGGAATGATCAAACCTTCTGTAACGGAAAGCGTTAATAAACTTTCTACTTTTCTTTCACTCATCTGTTTTATAACGGATAAATCTCTTTTGCTGAAATGATTTCCAATGCTGGATGCTATTTTCAATAGGTCAAGTGTTTCCGGCGGAAGTTTTAAAATAAACGAAGTCATTAATTCTACTACATTTCCTGAAACATTCATTTGTAAAATGAGATCTGAATTATATTTCCATTGAATAGAATCAAAATCAAAATGCAACATGCCTTCTTCATAAATTGATTTTAAAAACTGTCTGACATAAAAAGCATTTCCTTTGGTTTTGTTATAAATAATTTCTGCAAGCAAAGAAATGTTTTCCTGCCTGGTCATCAATGTATCACTCACAAGATCATAAACATTATTATAACTGAGATCATTCAATTCTATTTGTTCCAAATGAACATTCTCTTCTTCCAGTTCGTTTATTTTTTTTATGAGCGGATGATCCATACCTACTTCATTTTTTCGATAGGCGCCGATGAGCATCGCATAATCAATATCTCTGTTTTCTATAATGATTTTAAAAAGGTTTAATGAGGAAGCATCGCCCCATTGCATATCGTCTGTAAATATGACCAGAGGAGAATCTTTGTCAGCAAGGCTTTCAAAGAAACGGGCAAATTCGTAATTAAATCTGTTTTGCGCTTCTATCCCTTTAAGTTCAGCCGCAGCGGGTTGTTTTCCGATCAGGTTTTCTATACCGGGCATAAATTGTGTCAGTATTTTACCTGAATTTCCAATTGCTGTTGTGATCTTTTTCTTCCATTTTGCCTGGAAAATTTTATCACCAGCAAGAATCATTTGTATCAATTCATTAAACGCCTGGACGATAGTGGAATAAGGCGTATCAGAACTTATCTGATCAAATTTTCCTTTAATAAAAATTCCTTTTTTTTGTAAAACAAAATTCTTAAGATTATCTATCAACGCAGATTTCCCGCTTCCGGAATTTCCGGAAACTGCAACAATTCTTTTCTCTCCATTGGCACATTTTTCATACAGCTCATTGAGGATTTTTATTTCCTTTTCTCTTCCATATAATTTATTTGTGAAATTTAATTTACCTGAAAAATCAAAATTGGCAATTTGAAAGTTGTCAATTTTGTCATTATCCCTTAATTCTTTCAAACATTTTTCAAGGTCACGTTTTAAACCAAATGCAGATTGGTAGCGGTCTTCAGCATTTTTTGATAAAAGTTTCATGATAATATCTGAAATTACCTGTGGTAAATCAGGTTTTAATTCGATCGGTTTATCAGGATTTTTTGCAATGTTAGCATACATCAATTCTAATCTTGCATCGCTTTCAAAAGGCAATTGCCCGGTAAAAATCTGATAAAGAATTACTCCCAAAGAATACAGGTCGGCGCGGCTGTCAATAGCGTGATTGATACGGCCTGTTTGCTCTGGTGCGATGTATTTTAAAGATTCAATTTCTTTTTCCTGGAAAGGAGTAACGCCTTCTTCAAAAATATTACCTTCAGTAGCCAAACCAAAATCAACAAAAAATATTTTGTTGGTTGAATCTTCGACAATAATGTTGGATGGCTGAAGGCGCCGGTGGAAAATATTTTCTTTATGAAGATCACTGAGAGCAGACGCTATATCTGTTGCCAGGTGAAGCTCCTGAACAAGAGTTAGTTTTTCTACCGAAAGAAATTTACTAAGATCTTTTCCTTCAATATATTCTAAAACAAGATTTTCATGGCCTTCCAGTTTTTCTCTTTTCAGGGCTTTTCTTACGCTGCTGCATTTTGTTTTGGAGCATACATTAAATTCGTTATCAAGCTGGGCAATTATTTCTTTCGAAGGAAATTCTTCTTTCAAAACTTTAAAACAGGAAGGCTTGCTCAATCCAGTTGTTTCGGATTTTATTATTAATGATTCAAAACCATAATGAATAACGTTCGCATGATCTATATTTTTTATCATTGAATTGGAGCAATAGAAATATTTACAAAAAATTTTATAAATTCCTCATAGAGAAAGTGAGTTCCAGGAAGATCGCAGAGTGGTTAATGAAGGATACAAATCAGGTGGAAAGTTAAAGAAAATTTTTTAAATATTTTTATGAATTGAATAAAGAATTACAAGATTATGATAGCGCTTTTTATTAAACGCGATTACAGCAGGCAAACAAATAATTGCAATTCCTGTTTTTGAAACCCACTAACAAATAAAACAAACTATCTTAAAAAATATTTACTTTTATTCTATGGTTTGAAATAAATATTTTAAAAATGATCAGCCAAAACCCACTCACATTACTCACTCCGGTAAAAGAAGATTGCTTTGAAAAATTAAACGAAACGCTGGAAAAATTCAAAGTAGGTTTAAATGAAAATCTGAATGAAAAATTTAACCAGCTTGGCACATTGCATTATGCGCGTTGGTTCATTTTGGAGGAAAGTTCTTTCAGGGATAAAACTGCGTTTACTGTTCCCGTTAGATTGGTTTTTTCTTCCAACTTTGATGGCGATGAAGAAGAACATGCCAAAGGATTGGTAACTATTTTTCCTGAATATTTTGATGAATTGTATGAATGTTGTGAAGATTATCCTGAACCTGGAAAAAGAAATATAGAAAGCCGAAAAAATTATTTGTTGAAATGGCGCGTACCAACAACCGCTTTCTATTCCGGCGCGCCCGGCCGCAGTTTAAAGCAAATAAAACAGGAAGATGCATTGCAAAAATTTATTTGTAATTACATTAAGCAAAACCAATGGAATGGCGCTTCTGCGCAAAAAATACAAAGAGCGATACGGCAGGAAATAGATAAGCATCAGGAATTTGAATGGTCGAAAGAGACAACTGCTAACGCTAAAAAAAACTGGCCTGCAATGATTATCATCGGAATAATTTTAATCATTCTTTCACCGGTAATTATTATTTGGTTATTAGTACTTCATTTTTTTTATGAAAGAAGAGATAAGAATTGCGTTGATAAAAGAAGTGAACTAAATGATGATCTGGTAGCAAGGCTTGAAGAAGATGAAGATATATTTAATCAAAATCAATTTACACAAGTGCTGGTAGTAAAGTCCGGAAAGATGCGCCTGGTAACGCTTCACGCGTTTATGATTTTTACAAGAGCGCTGGTTGGTAATTTTTTTGTAAAAGGAAAACTGATGGGGATTCCAACTATTCATTTTGCCCGGTGGGTTTTAATTGATAATGATAAGCACATGATGTTTTTTAGCAATTATGACGGAAGCTGGCAACAATATCTGGGTGATTTTATTGACAAATCCGGGTGGGGATTGACTGCGATTTTCAGCAACACTTTGGTTTTTCCAAAAACAAGATTTTTATTAACCGGTGGCGCTTATGACGAAGAACATTTCCTGGCATGGAGCCGCGGTACGCAAGTACTGACACAGGTTTGGTACAGCGCCTATCATCATCTTTCTATAAAAAATATTGTCAATAATACTTTAATAAGAAATGAATTGCGGCAAAATCTTTCTGAGAAACAAGCGCAGTTATTTCTAAAAAGATTTTAAAAATAAATTTGCCATGCAACAATTGGAGCTTTCACAAATTCAGGGTTTTCTTGTAAGAGATTATAAGGAAATGCCTTTTTCAAAATATTTTCTTTTGCAGGTAATCCAGGCAGATAAAGCGAAAGATTTTATCAAAGAAGTATCAAAAAAAATTACAACTGTCAGCAGTGAAATAAAAGACAATTCCCTGAATATTGGCTTTACAAGCGAAGGATTGCAGACACTGGGATTATCAAAAAATAATCTCCGGACCTTTTCACGCGAATTTCGCGAAGGTATGGTAACACTGCACCGGCAAAGGCTTTTAGGCGATCAGGATAGTAACGATCCCCAAAACTGGAATTGGGGCGGTTCAGATAATGAGACAGTCCATATCATCTTAATGGCCTTTGATATCAGTGAAGAGAAATTAAATAATCGTACTCAACAACTTCTTATGGAATTGGGACAAAATGGATTGAAAGAAATTCTGGTTTTAGACGCACCCACTTTTCCTGAAGGCAAAGAACATTTCGGTTTCAGAGAAAGTATTTCGCAGCCGGCAATTATTGGAAGTGGAGTTACTGGAATTAAAAATGATAATATTGAAGCCGGGGAATTTGTTATGGGATATAAAAATGAATATGATGTGTATCCCGATTCTCCTTTGCTTAAAGAGAAACAGGGCAATGATAATTTGCTTTTGGATGATGTTGCAGGAACAGGCTATAAAGATTTTGGCCGCAACGGAACTTATTTTGTACTTCGGCAATTAAAAGAAGATGTAGATGGATTCTGGAATTTTTTGAATGAAAAAAGCAAGAATGAAGATGGAAGTTTTAATCCGGAAGAAAGTACCAAAATCGCCGCGAAGATGATGGGAAGATGGCCTGGGGGCGCGCCTTTGGTAAAATATCCGGATAAAGATCCGGGGATATTGAGCAATGACAATGATTTTAATTATATAGAATCTGATAAGATGGGAACAAAATGTCCTTTTGGTTCACACATTCGCCGTACCAATCCCAGAGATAATTTTGAAGAAACAGCCCCTTCAGAATCTTTGAAGCTTACACGAAAACACCGCATCATGCGCAGGGTTCGGTCTTATGGAGAAAAATTTACAGCATCTGCTACCAATCATACTCCGAAGGAGGAAGTGGGAATTTTATTCGGCTGTTTTGTGGCGGATATTTCACGGCAGTTTGAATTTATTCAATACACATGGGCCAATTATCCCAAGTTCAAACAACTCTATTCCGATCCGGATCCTTTTATTGGTGTAAAAGAAAATCCGGGAACAAATGTTGAACAGCAATTCACGATTCCGCAGGAAACTGCAAATAAATATATCACCGGATTAAAAAGTTTTGTAACTGTAAAGGGCGGCGCTTATTTCTTTTTCCCTTCGGTAAATGTGGTGGAATATTTGAGTACGATTTGATTAGCCACGCCTGCCCGACTGATTCATTCAGGCGGGATTGCACAAATTTAAAATTCTACAAGAGCTTTTGGAAAGTTTCAAACTTTCCAAAAGCTGAGAAACACTAATCACGCTAATTTACACGAATAGAAAATTCATTTATAAAATTGATTGCAGTAAACGAAGAAATAAATGGAATTTCTATTTTTTATTTTGATGATTAAATCTCAAAGTTTGAATAAAATCATTCATAGTAAACAAACAAATATGGCTGATTCTTATTTTTGAAAGAGATGCAAAAGATCAGTTTGAAAAATTAATTTGAAAAACAATTATTGATAATTATCACTTTAAATACTGCCTCACTTTTGTATTAATAAATTGCTGTACCCCTTTCCAGGTTTGTTTTTTAAGGCTTATTGGGTCTTCGCTTTCTTCGGCATCTGCAAAATAAGTGATGGCTTGCGGTACAGTGATCAATAAATTTTGCGAAGCATATTTTTCTTTATGAAATTGTATAAAATCATCTATTGAAAAATGTTTCAAGAGTTCTGCTATATCCCAAAAATCTTTCTTTTTGCCTCTGCCTAATATTGCCTGTACTTTCATGGCAAGAATATCTTCAGTTGATAATAATCGCATGTTGTCAATGTTTTGTTCAGGCCTTATTAAAGGATGAGGATGACGGATAATGTCAATCTTCACTTCATCAATAAAACAAAAAATGCCAAAGCGTGGTGGCTTTTCTTCCATAATAAATTTTTCATGAAACACTTTTTTTAGTACTTTAATAATATCTATATTCTTGAATGGTTTATTCGAAAATAAATCCAGGTCCACAGACTTTCGGTGCCCGTATAAAAGTAATAATGCCGTGCCGCCAACTAACGAAAAGTCCCTTAGTTCGGGCATTTCCATCAACTGATTTAATACGGAAAGAGTGTGGGATTCAACTGTCTCAAAGTGTAGCATCTGAATTCGTTTATCGGTTTATTAATTACAGCGCTTGCCAGGTACATTCTTGTTTCCGGCAAAAATTTCGCATTCAGCAAGGCTTCAGCTACTTTTTTATCACCGTAGTAGCGGCGGCAATTGCGGATATCCTCTACATCTCCGCGTTCAAATACACGTTCGATTACAAAATTAGCTTTGGTATCGTAGTTGATATTTTCAAATACTACATCCCAAAAAATTCTTTTGTTAAATATTGGCTTTGATTTTTTTCCCATAATGCAAAGATATAATTCAGATTATTTATTGCTCATTTTAAAAAAGCATCGGCTATCAGTTTTGTATCCATAAAAACCCGGACAAAAATAATTTTTTGATTTTCTAAAGTAAATGCCTGCACCCAATCAGAAATATATGTTTTTCCTGTTTCAATTACTTCTGCCTCATCATGACCGAGCACTACAACCGTATTTTCATTGGTACAAAATTTTTCAGGAACAAAAGCTTTTATTTTAATTGTTTCATTTTGAATGCCAAACATTTTCATCACTTCATCAATCCCGTTAAAAGTTCCTGAAAAAGGTATGAAAGGCGCGCCGGGCCTTATCCAGATTATGTCTTTGCTGAAAGAAGATAATACTTCGGGAATATTTCCTTTGGCAAAATTGCTGTACATCTGCTCAATGATTTGTTGGTTATTCGTATTATTCATTTTGATTCATGTTTGTATTATTAAAAAAGTTTTCATCTGCCTGCGGCTCTTCCTCTTTTATATCATTATGCTGATGCCTGAAGGCAGACATTTCTTCATAAATTATTTTTCTGGCACGATTAAAATTCCCTAAAGGCTGGTGTTCCGGAAGTGCATGCCATGAATTAAAAGAAAGATCATCCCCAAATTCATTTTGCTCCGGCGTATTAAAAACCTGTGCAGGAATTCGTATTGTTGCCATTTTAACAAAAGGTGAATTCCATTCAACTGTCGGATCTTCGATTGGCATTTTTACAGGATCAGTTTGAAACTGTATAAAAAAATCATAAGTGATTTCATGCTTTGATAAAGTAGCGGCCATATTTTTCTTCAAAAAATCTTTATCCTTTTTATCTGTGTATTCCAGCTTGTTTTTTTCAGATGGAAATACCGCATATTTCACTGCTCTTGTTTCGTCGCCAAAGCGAAAAGGAACCGTACTGTAATAATTGAGTTCGAAAGGATGGTTGCATTTTATTTTTGCTTTGGTAGCCCTTACCAGGATTGGGAAGCATTTGATAACTCTGAATAATTTTGGAAAAAAAGAACCAGGTTTGTAGGGAACAGTTACCACTTTTAATATGCTGTGAAAATCATTTACATCCTTCGACACAAAACTTTTTGTATTCATTAATATGAAGTCAAAGTTGCCGTCATTTTTTTTTGATTCTACAATTTTTTCTCCCGGCACATTCATTATTTTTATTGCGAAGCCCCGGATATCTTTTTTCCAATCGGGGAGAGGCTTAGTGTTGCCGTTGGAAAACCTGATCCATGCAGGAAATGATTTCTCTTCTTTAAACAAACCTGTTCTAAGTTCTTCCGGAAGATTTTTTTCGATGATAAATTCAGCTTTTACACATCCATTCATTTTGGGATGAATCTGGCGCCGTTGCTTTTTATTTTTTTTATCATACATCCTTATCATTTGGTCTTGCAGAAGTTTTACTATTTGATGTGCCACTGTATCTTCATTTTTTTGAGGATATTCCTGGCCCGGAAGTAATGTTGTAATATTAGACTGGTTAGTGACCATTAAATTTTATTTTATAATAAAACGATTGGTGATAGTCAAATAATGGTAAGCGGTTTTTCAAATAAGATGAAGGCAATTTACGTTTATTTATCCGGATTTTATTTGCAAAAAGCAGGCTTTCATCGCTACTAATTCTTTGCAAAAAATAAGACTCTGATTAAATTCCTGCCCGAAAGACCTGGTCAGGCGGCGTTTCTTTACTGTAAAAATTATAATGACAATTTAACCGCACATTTTCCTGATAGATTATGCAAATTCGAACTTCCCGGATAAACCACTTTGCAGATAGATACATTTGATTTCTTAATAAAATCCTGAATTTTCCTATCTTTATATCCATCCGGTAAATCCTTTGAAACACAAGCTTGTTTTCCTTCCATAAATTACACCGAAATAAATTTATGAATAAAATATTTTCAGAACAAAGCGACTGGGATGAACTTCTTGATTTCATTTCCGACAGGCAATTAACTCCAATCCTGGGTAAGGAAATGTATAAGTTTATAGAAAATGATTTGCTTATTCCTATTGATGAATATTTGTCAAAGCAAATGCTGGAATCTTATACAGTGACTGGTCAGCCTGATTTACCTCTTTCCCAGGCAGTGGATTACCTGTTCAATGAAAAGAGAATAAAGATGATGGATATTACCAGGAAATTAAAATCCTTTGTTAGAGAAATCAATTTTGAATTTCCGTTGCTTAAGCAATTTTTAGGAATTAAGGATTTGAATTATTTCATCAATACTGCAGTTTACAACAATGTTTTGGAAAGTAATTTAACCAAAATAAGAAATGAAAATGCAACCTCTATTAACTTTTCTATAAATGAACCTTTTTCTGACTGTGACGATCTCGAAAGATTGAAGGAGCCATTTGTTTTTAATGTTTTCGGTTCTTTGCTTAATACGGTTGATCCTGCTTTGAGTGAAGAAGACATGCTTGAATACACTGGTTATTTCAAGGAGAAAATAAAAAACGCTACCAACATCATCAATGCACTGAAAAATAAAAACCTGCTGTTTCTCGGATGCGCTTTTCCTGACTGGATGGTACGTTTTATTTTGCGTTTATTATCTAATGAACCGATGCACGATTGGGGAACCAAAAGAACGGTTATTGTTGTGAATGATCCTTCTGACCTCAGAAAAATTCAATATAATTTTTTAAAAAATTATGACGTATCAACTTATGAGGGAAACACAAGTGATTTTGTTAAGGAACTTTCCATGCGATGGCAGAAAAAGAATCCACTAACTGTAAAAAATAAAATGGTATTTCTTAGCTATACTGTGAAAGATAAAGATGCAGTTGAAAATCTGAAGAAAGCAATTGAGGGAATTGATCATGTTACGTGCTGGTATGACAATCGTGAGATTGTTGCGGGCGATGATTTTAAGACCGAGATCGCAAAGAATATTAAATCTGCTGATCTGTTTATTCCGCTCATTTCTGCTAACAGTTTATTGCATAAAGATGGTTATGTACAATTGGAATGGTTCACTGCAGATAATGTAAATACATTTAGAAAAATAGATGGCAGAACAGACAAATATTTAATGCCTGTGGTGATTGATGATACCGATCCTTATGATAATAATGTTCCAAAATATTTTTCTGAATTAAGCATTGGGAAAGTTCCACTTGGCAATCCGGGACAGGAATTTATAAACCAGGTTAGAGAAACGCTCAATTTAATTTAATTGCATTTTATGTCAAACCAAACTATTGAGTCTATACAAAAAACATCTGATACATTATTCATAGGACTACAATCCTATTCTGAAGCTCAATCAAATATTTTTTTTGGAAGAGATGAGGAAATTGAACGATTAACCAATCTTGTTAAAGCAAATACACTTACAATCGTTTTTGGTAAATCAGGAACGGGAAAAACTTCTTTGTTGAACGCAGGTGTTTTTCCGCCTTTGCGAAAGGATTATTTTCTTCCTTTCCGGATAAGACTGCAATTCAATGATGAAAGCCCTGACCTGGTAACGCAAATAAAAAATATTTTAAAATCAGAAATAGATAAATATGGATTTAAAGTTGGTGCTTATCCGGACACAGAAACTTTATGGGAATATTTTCATAGTGAGCAATTATGGAAAAGTATTACACCTATTCTGATCTTCGATCAGTTTGAAGAAATTTTTACACTTGCTAAAAAAAGTAATCGTTTTGGAAGTAAGGAACTGGCAGCTTTTTGGGAAGAGCTGGCCGACCTGGTTGAAAACTCTATTCCTGAAAAATTAAAAAATAAATTTCTTAATGATAAAGAGCAAATAGATTATAGTTATAAAAATCAGAAGATAAAGATGTTGTTTTCTTTCAGAGAAGAATTTCTTCCTGAATTTGAAAACATAACTTCAAAGATCCCTTCCATAAAATACTCACGTTTCAGGCTGATGCCCATGAATGGAAACCAGGCTTATGAAGTGATTACCAAAACATGGAAAGCTAAAATTGATACAGAGCAGGCAAATAAAATTGTAGGATTTTTCAGCAATGAGGAAGATAAAAATAATAGCCTTGATGTAATGGAAATAGAGCCTTCGCTGTTGAGCCAGGTGTGTTCTTATATTGACAAAGAACGGATCACTGAAGGCCGCGATAAGATCTCTGCTCAGTTTCTTAATAAATATCCCAAAGAAATAATTCTTCGATCCATTTATGATGAAGCTTTATCCGAAAGTAATGATGCGGTACATAAAAACGGGAATGAATTAAGCAGCATACCAAAACCAGTTAATGATTTTTTGGAAGATAAATTAATTACTGATGAAGGATACCGCACAAAATATTCCCTGACTGGTCAGGATGAAAAATTAAAACCAGGAATTGATGTTTTAAAGAAAAAATATTTTTTGCGCGACGATGGAAAATCAGTGGAACTCACTCATGATGTTTTGACGCCGATCATTAAAAGTGACCGTGAAGAAAGAAGAAAAACAATCGCTTTGGCGATGGCAAAACAAAAAGCGAGAAAAAGGGCTACTCAGATCATAGTTGGCGCATTCCTATTCTCTTTATTAATTGCAGGATTGATCTGGTTTTTCACTACTAAAAAAGCCAGGAAGGATAAAGCAGTAGCAGAACAAGAAACCGTAATAATTAAACAAAGTATAGTCAAGGATTCTATAAAATTAGATAGTGTCAAAAAACGCATTGATCTTTTAGATGTCAATAAAAATGATCCTGATAAATTATTGATGTTACAAAAACAGAATATTAAATCAGATAGTGTAATAAAAATGCTGAATGGAAAAATGAAAGAATTGGCAACTGAATTGACTGCAAATAAAAGCTCTTCGGATTCCATAAAAACCGGGTTCAATCAAAATTTAGAAAATTTAGCTAAATCTAAATATGAAGATAGCCTGGCGGCCCAAAGTAATTATGAACAATTAAATAAAAAATTTGCTGATTTGAATAATACTTATGCATCTCTTAACAATGACTATACCAATGTAAAGAGCGATGATGCAAAATCAAAAGCAGATTACACTACTTTAAAAAATAATTACGATGATTTAAAAAGAGATTATGATCTTTTAAACAGGAATTTTAATTCTTATAAAGAAAGCCAGACAGTGGTTCCTGCTGCCAAACCTTCACAGCCGTTGGATAATAATAGTCTGCGGTTAAATCTGTATTCTTCAAAAAATCAGGATATTCCTGGTAACCTGATCATTTACCTTATTCCGGATATATCTGCTAATAAAAAATTGATAAGGGATTTAAAAAATCATGATAATCATTATGATTTTGCCTCCTTAAAAAAAGCACAAGGTGCAGAAACGGCAATATATGATGACAATGGGTATTCTTTTCCGGATGTAGCACCGGGAGATTACTTTATTAAAATTTGTTCCAATTACGGGCCTTATGAAAATGTAACAAAAAAAGCTGAGGGCATTGAAACAACTCCTAAAATAGATTATTCTGAAATTATAAGATAGATCCATCAGAACATTAGGGAATGAATTAAATTATTTAAAACCTGTCAAAATGTTCCGGCTTAATTGAATTACAGGCTTTGCATCCAATTTGGTAAAGCAATTCTCTGTTACCTGAATTGCTCATGTCCCCTATACTTTTCACATCGGCGACGGTAAATGTTTGTTTAAATCCCAGGTTATTTAAATCATTTTCTGAAATACAAAAATTATATCGCAGATACGAAATAAGCGGTTTCCCTCCAAGCAGATCGCCATCCATATCACCGATTTCCATATCCATATAATCGGCAGTTGGTGACCGGGAAAGCCATTGAAGTATTACGCGGTTTTGCCAGCTTGCATCCTGCATTAGCATATCAGGAATGTTAGTAGCCCATGCAAGTATAGTGGATTCATCAATTTCCTTTGCATATTTTTTATAAATATTGTAGCCTGTTCCGATAGAAACTAATAATAGATCCTCCTCGCCCATTTTCCAATGAAAAGGAAAACCTTTCAATGTGGCGATCATCAATAAGGTCAATGAAGGATTATTCGCCATGCTGAGTCCGCCATCTATAAAAGCGGCTTTCTGATCCTTCATTACTTCAATCATTTGTGGGGCAAAATAGGTGGGGGCCGCCGAACTTGCGCGCACCGCCTGCCAGAGCGGAATATCTTTATTTTTTCCCAAATCAGAATCAAAGAATTTTCCCATGGGATGGTTGATCAGCGGCCAGATGCTATTGGTATCAGCTCTTTTGGCTACTATACATAATCCGGTCTTTAATTCTTTTCCTCCCAATGTAATATCACCAAAAGCGACTTTCAGTCCATCTTCCATTGCTTTGTAATTATAATTTGCCTTCAGCCATTTCATGGTTTCTATAGGATTCCACCAGTTCCTTTTTTCACCAAAAATTTTTCCGCCCAGATCCATATATAGTTTAATGATCTCATCTACTGTCTTTCCTATAGATAGCGAAGCTGCAATAATTGCGCCTGTTGAAGTACCCCCAATCAGATCAAAATAATCAGATAGACGAAAATTGGGCTGATCCGGAAATTTCGCTTTCAGAATGTCTTCCAATTTTTTTAAATAGCCTAGTGTAAGAGCGCCACGGATGCCGCCGCCGTCAAGCGATAATATTTTTTTTGGTCCGGGGCTGTCAAAACGGTCAAGTAAGGAAAACATAATTTTGATTTATTGATTGTTTAAATAATCTGCGATCTCAGTAAGCGTTTTAATAAATTTTGCGCCGTTTTTTTTGATCATTTTTCCTGTTTGTTCGAGTGATCTTATTTGCGCAGCAGAAAATTTTTTATCTTCATCTGAAAGCAGGAATGAAAAAATGGTTTTCCCCGGTCGTTTATTACTGTCGTCCACTACCTCAGCAATAGAATACACGCCGGTCATTTTTGGAGTGATCACATACAGGCAAAAATCGCATTCTTCTCTTTGTTTTATTTCTTCTTGCATCATTTCAGGAGTCCAGTCTTCTGCCTGTGGCTGAAAATAATCAATCTTTAAATCCTTTATCAGTTCATTTCTCCATAAGGATCCATTGCAGGTGCCACCTAAAAATACTTTTTTCATTGGCATTAATTTTTTGTAAGTTAAAATTTAAAATACTTCCTGCAATGGAGTTTTTATGCATAAATGATTTGCAAAATGAAAAAAGGCAGAAAAATAAGAGATTTAAAACATAAATTTTAGAAGGGAGTTTTTATCAGTCATCTAATAATTTAGCGAGGAAAAGCAGATCATTCTTTTTATAAAGATTGGCTGCATCTATAAAGCATTTGCTGAATTCTTCAAGTAGATGTTGGATAATTCTTTTATCATTCAAAGGCCGGTAATAGGAAGGAGTAGGTGGTACTGAAATCCTTTTAAAATAACTCTCTACATCTTTATGAGAATATACCTGCCCGTTTAGCGGATCAATATAAAAATTGATTTTTTCACTTTTTTGTTTGGTCGGATTGGGGTAATTGTAATCAATATCAAAATAGCCAATAATAAATTGTTTGGGAATATTAATGGCTTTGGCCGGGATATCAAGAAGCTCGCAAAGAATGAGATAAAGGATTCCGTTAGTAATGGCGTTGCCTCTTTTATTTTCAATAAGTTTGGTGATCAGAAAATCATCTGAAAGATCGTAGCTTACCTCATTTCCTTTTAAATTATAATAACTGTATAAAATTCCTGAGATCACATTAATTTGCTCCAACGGCGTGAGATAACTATTCAGTTCGAGCCAGATATTTCTTCTGATCTTTTCGATTTCCTGCAAGGTGGTTGTGGCAATCATTTCAGGGAAGCAGTATTTTGAAACCAAAAGGGCGCCATGCAATAATTCGCAGTTTCCATTTTTCCATTCGGTAAATTCTTCTACCAGGTCACGGAAATGTAATTTGTGAATGATCAATTCAATTCTTTCCTGCACCTGCTCGTCAGGACTGTTTTCCCAAAGGTTTTCAAGATTAGGAATAATAGCGCGTCCATGAGAAATGATGCGTTCAGTAATGGAGCTGAAAACTTCATCATCCGGATCATCTATTAAATGAAAGAGCGCAGATATTTCATTGTTTTCAAGCATGTAAAAATTTGATAAGCGAATTTAATGTTGTAAAGATAGAAAAGTTTAGAATTTTTCCTAAGTTTTATATCAGAGATTTTGCGAAAAGATTTATATGAAAATTATTGATAATAATGCAGGTTTGAGAATGAATAGTTTATATCACTAAAATATTTTCCGTTTATGTATTGCAGTTACTTTTAATAGACTTTTTTTTCGAATACAGTAAACGAAGAAATGACAGGAATTTTCCCCATAGGAAATAAAATAATTCTACAAAAGGAAAATTTATATTTTATGTTTTAATAAAATAATAAACCTTTGCAGGATATTCTTACTTATTTTTTTTAAAAATAACAAATTATGACAAATAAAATAGCATTGGTAACTGGTGGCAGCAGAGGATTAGGAAAAGAGATGGCTTTGCGTCTTGCACAGGCCGGCCATAATACAGTAATCACATATCTATCACAAAAAAAAACCGCTGATGACGTTGTGAAAGAAATTGAAAATTTGGGAAGACAGGCTTATGCTCTGCAATTTGATGCTAATAATATAGCTTCGATAAAAGATTTTGTACATCAATTCAGTCAAACACTTCAAGCGAAATGGAATATAGAAAAGTTTGATTTTTTAATAAATAATGCAGGTATGGGGTCAACGATTCCCTTTACGGAAGCTACAGAAGCAGACTTCGATAAATTTATGAATGTTCATTTTAAGAGTGTTTATTTTCTTACTCAAAAGTTAGTGCCATTAATGAATGATGGTGGCAGAATCATTAATATTTCTTCGGGCACTACTCAATCTTCTGTCCCGGGTTATTCCTTATATTCTTCAATGAAAGGAGCTATTGAAGTTTTCTCACGTGGGCTTGCTAAAGAGGTGGGTCCAAAAGGGATTACAGTAAATGTAGTGGCTCCCGGACCTATTGAAACTGATTTTAATAATGGCAGTAACAGGGATATTCCTGAGCGTAAAAAGTTTTTGGCCTCGAGAAGTGCATTAGGTAGAGTGGGTGTGGTAAAGGATATTGGCGGTGTAATCTCTTTCTTATGCAGTGAAGATGGTGGATGGATAGATGGGCAAAGAATTGAAGTTTCGGGCGGGGTGAATTTGTAGAAAAAATGACCGATCCGGATCAACACTTTCTGAATTAATTTTCACTTTTCAAAATGCCGTTCAGGCCTCGCAGGTTTTCAAATACCTGTGAGGTCTTGTTCAATCTTTCTGAATTCTTTCTCACTTTTCAAAATCAGATAATTTAGGTATGAAAAAAGTAATTGCAATTTTCCCATGAACTTTTTATCAAAATCAACTACTGTTTTAATTCATTTACCATTTATCCAGTCCAAGTAATTTTTTGCCCAAAGGAGATAAAGTTGCAGAATTATATTTTGTTTGTTCCCAATTGCGAGGGTCTCCGGGAAATGCATAACCTTGGGGAGCAATACGATTTTTCCAGGAATTGATTCGCCACTCGCGCAGCGCTTCATTACTTTCTTCTGCGGGCATCATAGAAATATATTGGGCGATGCGTACTTTATTTTTGCTGTTGTTAGCGCGGATGCCATGCGGCTCTGAACTATTGAATATCAGTAAATCGCCCGCGTTCATTTTTATTTTTTCAGGTTCAAAGCCTTTAATATCGGGTTTAAAATGATCGCGATTTTCGGGTTGTGTGAGTTTCCATGTATCATAAGTTCTGAACAATTCAGGTATACATTGAAAACCTCCCATTTCTTCATCCATCTGATCATTCAATGCCAAAACTCCCTGCACATTTTGAGGTTTGGTATCAGGATCATAATCCCAATGAATAAAAGCCTTATATTCAAAACCAGGCCGCAATGGAAAATTCAAATTCGCTCTATCAATGGTACACCACAATTTTTCAGTTCCCCAAATATCTGCGAAAGCAGCATGTACTTTTGGCATTTGCCGGTTATCCCATAAGTATTGATGATTGTAAACTTCCACCATGCCGGTATTGGTAAGTTCTTTCATCTGCATTTCTGCTCTCGCCGGCGCATACCAGGTTTCAGGATCATTAGGATTTTTTTCTTCAAATTCCCAAAGAAAATCTGCCGTTCTTTGTACTTGTTCTTTTGGGACTGCACTTTTAATAATTACGTAGCCATTATGTATCCAGAATTTCCAATCTTCTTCCGTGAGGACGCGCAAAGGCTCGCCATTACTCCGGTTGCTCAATTTGATGGCGCTGCTTGTAGCCGTGGAAGGATTGCCGGGAATATCTTTGTGAGCATTGTCCGGAATCATTGTCGGCGACATAGTTTGGTGGTTCATAACTGATTTTTTTATTGTGATTGAATATTGCAAAATTCTGAAATGAATGCCTCCCGTGACTTTAAAAAGCGCTATTTGAAGTGACATCAAACTGAATGATCAAGATTACTTTTTATTTTTATTAGAGATTTTTAATCGTTTTCTTTCCGGCTTTTTAATGATCTCTTCATCACCCAAAAGCATTCCCCATGCATTTAGCGATTCCACTCTGTCGAATATTATTTTCGTAATTGCGATTACAGGTATTGATAAAAACATTCCCGGAATACCCCAAATCATTTCGCCGATCACAACACCCATTAGAGTGATAAATGCATTGATCTTTACTTTGGATCCTACAATCATAGGTAACAGAATGTTACTGTCTATCAAATGCATTGAAACAACAGTGATGATGACCAGCAATATTTTGATACTTGCGGCGGCTGTCGCAAAAGTTATTATAACATTCAGCACAAGTGCGGTATAAATACCTATGTATGGAATGAGATTAAAGAGACCGGTGATCAATCCTAACAGAATGGCATATTTTATACCAAGAATTAAAAATACGACACAACATATTGTAGCCACTATCAGCATTTCCAATAGCAGACCAAGAATGTATTTTCTGATTATATATTGTACCTGCTCTACTATATCTAAAACTATACTTTTATTTTCCTCATTAAAGGCTTTAATAATAAACTTCAAAAAAAGATGGCGATAAAATAAAAGAAAAAAAGTGTCAATTAAAATAAATACGATAAACAAAAAAATGGAAGAAACAGAGATTACTGTGGCACCTATCATCGCAGTGGTGTTAGAGGCGATTTTATTAGTTGCAGAATTCAAGTAAGCCATCTGTTTTGCAAGATCTACATGAAAAGTAGCTGTTATCCATTGCTGTAAGTTATGTAGAGAATCTATTAACTGCTTTTTAAACATGGGGAAGTCTTGCGTAACATTTGTCAGTTGCGAGCCAATAATAAATAATAATCCTGCAATTATCACCAGTAAAAGAATAACAGAAAGCACCGAAGCAAGCGCTCTGTGCATTCTCAGTTTTCTTTCAAGAAACTTTGCAAAAGGCAGAAGCAAAATGGAAAACAGCAATCCGAAGACAAGGGGACAAAGAACTTCTTTTCCTAAAACTGTAAGATATCCAAGAGAAAGAATGCCAATCAGCACTAATGCCAGTTTTAAATAAAAAGGCACAACATTTTCTTTAAAGAAATTCATGGTTAATAGAATTTAATCTGAATTAATATGTAAAGGAAATGTATAAATGGATATTTGGGAAAAATATTTCGGGGCTGATTAGCTAATCAGCTAACTAGCCTATTAGCTAATTTGTCCAGGCAACCTTTTACCTTTAATCTGCATTTATATTTTTATAAACCATCATCAGCCTGTTTGTTTTTATGGATACATCCGAACTTATCAAAGAAGCTAAGCAGGGGAGTGCTGCAGCACAGAAATATCTTTTTGATCTGATGGCGGATAAGTTATTGATAGTTTGCCGTAGGTATGTGAAGAGGCCGGAGGATGCCGAAGAGATTATGTTGGATGGATTTTATAAGTTCTTTAAAAATTTATCTTCATTTACTTACCAGGGCGAAGCCGCTTTATTTGTGTGGATAAAAAAGATAATGATCAATGAGTGCCTCATGTTTTTGCGCAGGAAAAATGTATTTTCTATTGTGTCTGATTCTGATGCTGAAGATATTCCATTGGAAGAGGAAGCACTTAATAATTTGTCGGCTGCTGAAATATTTAATTTGATTATTCAATTGCCTGTTGGTTATCGCACGGTTTTCAATCTTTATGAAATTGAAGGTATGGGGCATAAAGAAATTGCAGGATTGCTTGGCATTTCGGAAGGCACTTCCAAATCTCAATTAAGTAAATCAAAAATATTGTTACAAAAAATGTTACTTCAAAAAGGAATCAAATATGTCAAACGGAAAACAAAATAATTACGAAAACTGGAAAAGCAAACTGGATAATTTGGATAGTTTGCCGGGAGAAAATATGCCAGATAAAAATGAGGAATGGGAAAAGCTGTATGCGCGTCTTGGCGGGAAAAAAAGAAGCAAAAAAGCTGTATTTTATTGGGCGGCAGCAGCATGTATATTGTTTGCATTAATGATTCCTTCGCTTTATTTCAAAAACAACAATCACCAATTATCGAATACCCAAATGAAAAAAAATAATATTGAATCCGATAACTATCGGATAAAAAATTCCTCCAATAAAATTATTGATAAAAAAGATTCAGCTCTGATTTCCCGATCTGCCCTGTCCGCCAATGATCAGATAAAAACTGAAATGACATCACCTAAAAAAATCAAAAAAAATATTTATGAAAAGCAAATGAATCTACTTCGTTTACCAGATACTATCAGTACGAAAAATTTGTTAGCAGAAACTAAATCAAATTCCTTAAGCCCAATAGATACATTTTCTTCTTTAGCCACATCCATCCCAACCAAGAAAAAATTGAAAGTAGTCCATATAAATGAATTAGGTGATCCTGTAGAAGCCTTGCCGGATATAGTACGAAACACAGACAAACATTCTTTTCAATTTAAAATTGCCAGCCAGGGAATTTATATCAATCCCACTATTGCATCCAATACACCTGGTGTGTATTATGCCATTGGACACTCTCTAATAGTTAGTTCAAGATGAATAAATCACTTTTGCTTTTCCTTATTTCATTTCTTTTGCTGACAAGTAGCTTTGGACAAAGTAAGCAAGACAAAAAAATAGCAAAAAGTCTTGATGAACTTATTCCTAAACGGTTGACAGAAATAGCACCGGGTTGCGTAGTGCTTGTTGCAAAAGACGACAAAATTATTTATAAGAAAGCTTTTGGTTCTGCTAATACAGAATTGAACATACCTATGCAGCCTGATATGCTTTTTAGGATAGGCTCAATGACCAAACAATATACTGCTATTGCAGTTTTGCAATTGGTTGAACAAGGTAAAATAGGATTGCAAGACAGTATTCAAAAGTATATCAAAGACTTTCCATCAAAGGGCTATACAATTACAATAGAGAACTTGTTAACACACACTTCTGGCATAAAAGATTATCTGTCCGAAATTTCCAATCCTTCAAAACAAAAAGAAATATATACGCCTAAGGAAGGTGTTGATTATATTAAAGATGAGCCACTTAATTTCAAGCCAGGCAGCAACTACAGATATAGCAACTCTAATTTTTATTTGTTGGGGTACATAATTGAAATGGTTACAGGCGAAACTTTCGAAAAGTATTTGCAGGAAAATGTATTAGACAAGGCTGGTTTAAAAAATACATTTTATATAGGCTCTGAAAAAAATATTCCAAATATGCCACAAGGCTATTCAAAATTTGATGGAAAAATTGAGGAAGCAACCTTGCAACCAATTGATATATTGTATTCCGCAGGAGGATTGATAAGTAACGTTGATGATATTTATAAATGGCATAAAGCATTATACAACCTGCAATTGGTAAAAAAGGAAACATTGGAAAAAGCAACGACGCCATTCAAGTTTCCTGATGGTACTTTCTCTCAATATGGATATGGTTGGTTTATAAAAAGCCTTGATGGAAATAAAACAATTGAGCATAGTGGTTCGACAGACGGTTTTCAGTCGGATGAAATTTATCTTCCTAATGAAAACATTTTTGTTGTAGCATTATACAATTGCTATGAAGCCGATATGGATTGGCAACTATTGACAAATGACATTGCAAGGGTCGCACTCGGTAAACCCTTGGACAATGAAGTGAAGGTAAAGGAAGATGTATTAAAAAGTTATGTTGGCACTTACGAGGTTAACGTGAATAGTGTGAATCATAAACTTATAGTAACGTTCGATGATGGAAGACTTTCAATTGAAGCTTCTAATCCTGAAGACAGATTGCCTAAAGTTCAAATGTATGCTAAGAGCGAAAATGAATTTTATATAAAGGAAGCAGCGTTGAGATTTGAGTTTATAAAAGATATAAACAACTCTTTTAAAATAGTGACCTATAACAATCGTGGAAAGGATGCTGAATGGACAAAGACCCACTAAGAAGAGGCAGCTGCTATGCTGGCTGACGGAATAACAATCAGCTTCATTTACCGGGCTGACAGTTATAAAGTACCAGTACAGAAGCAAGCCGTCAACGGTTTTACTATCTTAAAAATGAAATCTTCTCAAAACTAAAAAAACATGAAAAAAATAATCAGTTTATTGATGCTTTTTACAAGCATCGCAGGAAGCCTTTGCGCACAGACAAATTTGAATACCGATAAAACTTTTGAAGTGCCTTCGGATATTATTATCAACAGGAGGTTTTATATTAACCTCGACAAAGGCAACAAAATGCAAATTGAGCTAACCGATATTACGGATCTGGACAAGTTAGAGAATATTGATTCCCTGCTAAGAATATTTATCAAAGATGTAACTCCTTTAAAAGATTCTTTTTCTGATCCGATTACTACCAAGCGTTTAGATTATGTAACTGATACAATGGGAAGAAAAAAAATACGTTTTCAACAATTTTATCCAAAAGGCTCAGCGTTTCTGCTGAACGACGGCGAATTGGCATCGCTTAAAACCGGGCAGGATACGATTAACATAATTGGAATTATCAGTAATCCTTCAAAGCCTGAACAAAAGATCAGTCTTACACGCCCACGTTATTATCACCTTACATTTTACCTCAATAATATGAGTGAATTGACAGATTATATGAATGATGTTTTAGCTGAAAAAATTTCAACTATTCAAAAAGATGTAAACACAAAATGGCCTCTTATTTTAGGTACCGGTTCTAATTATCTGAAAAAGGATAAATCCATTTCTGCCGACAGGCCACATGGTTTTACACCGGGCGAAACAGGCGATTTTTTGGAAGGGCTGGTAACCGTGAATGTTCAGAATTATAAAAATTATTTTGTTCCCTCATTCAGTGTAGGAGTCAGGCTTACATTCACTAATCGGGACAGAACTTTTAAATGGGAGCCGGGATTATTTTGGGAACCTCATTTTTTATTTGCAAAAGACAACCAGGGTAATTTGCACACTTACAGAAATGATTTTCTTACTTTCACCTATGGACAAGGTGGCACTACCGATCATGATCCAAGAAAAGATTTTTCATACAGCACAGTATTTTCTTTAGGCTATCTTATAAATAGAAATGGAAATTATTTTGAGAAAAATACGTTTCGTTTCGGCGCGGGAAAATTGAAACTAAATAAGACAAGCATTGAGCCTTCCATCTATTTTAATAATTTTTTTAAAGGAGTAACGCCGGGGATAAGGATCAGCCAAAGTTTTTAAATTTGAAAAAATGTGACGATGTCATACTTGAAATAAGAGCTATATTTTCATTATTTATTGGTTTACTGCTCGCTTAAAATAATTTTTGATTTAAATGCACATCAATTTTCGTTTAACCTTTTACGTTATTGTAATTTAAATTAGATGCTAAAAAAACTACAAACAAGGTATCACTTTTTTGAAAAATCTTTTTTTAGCATTCTGAAAATTTCCCAAAAAGCATTTTTCCTGCAAAGTTGCAATGAATCCAAATGTGAAAAACGGTTTCTTATATTTTTTTTCACTATTGTCCGATTCTAAGAAGCTGTCTAAAATTATTTTTTTGAATAACCATTAAGATATTTCTTGCCACAAATGGACACGAATTATTCGTGATAATTAGTGCAATTCGTCCAAAGGACTCCTTTGGAGTGGCTAAAAGAGAGTGCCGCAAGGGACTATACAAAATCCATGAAATCATTTTTAGACGGCCTCTAAGGGAAAGTTTATTTTAGAAATAAAAATTCTTAGTACCTTTCTTATCTGATTACTTCTACTATAATGCGGAAATCATTTTTACTATATTTTTGTTTTTTCGGATTTGTTATTTGTAAAATTTCTGCGCAAAATAGTCCCGATACTGAAATAACGGCAAGCTGGAATAGACTGAAACAAGAAGTAGTTACCGAAAAAAGTTTCCGCGCCGTTTGCGACCTGATGCAACAGGTAGCCAAAACCAATCTTTCTGAAAGCTATTCGATATTTACGGAGTATCTTCCTAAAGTGAAAGCCACAGGCAACGTTCGTCGGATTCACGTTTTACTAATGGGATGGGGCCGTGCAAAAGAATCTTTAAACTATTTTGCCGACGCAGAAAATCTTTTTTCCCAGGCGCGTAAGAATGCAATAAAAAATCCTTTATTCTACCATGAAAGCCTTGTGGGCACTATTCTCCTTTATCTTGAATGGAATAAAAAAGATTCGCTTGAAAAATATCTTCGTATCAGCGAAGCCGAATGTATAAAATCGGGTGATAAAGAAAACCTCTCATTTACCTATACTTTCAAAGCCATGGTGCATTTGGATAATGCGGATACTATGAACCGTTATTTAACCAAAGCTATATCGCTGGCAAAAGACCTTCCCGACAAAAATGATTTATTTACGGCCCGGTATAATTATGCGGTAGTGTATTGTCAAAATAATCCCCAGAAAGAAGTTTTTGAATTGGATACACTTTTACAATTATCTAACGACAGTTCGCTCAATCATTACCCGCCTAAATTATATGAGCGTACCAATTTTTCTTTTCGCAATGCAAGGCCAAGTATTTACTACAACCTGATGCAGGTAAATTTGTTGCTTACAGATTATGATAATGCGGAAAGATTTGCACAACTGTTTTATGATGCTACTATTACTCCTCATCCCGACGGAGTGCAGGCGCCCTATTTCAATGCGGAAATGTCTATTGTAAAATCTTATCATAACGAATACCGCGCTGCGCAGGAATATTTGGATAAAAGTAGAAAACAGTTTGCCATGCCGGAAAATAAAATACCTTATATCAGTTATTTTATTGCTGCCGGAATGCTGCAGGAACATCAGCAACATTATGCACAGGCGCTTGCCTATTACGATACCGCATTGCACAGAGGAAACATAGAAGGATTGTATCTGATGCCGCCGGATATTTATTATGCCCATGCGCTTATTCTTACCAACAATTTGAAAAAAGCAGAAAAAGTATTCAGTAGTTTACAACCGCGTATAAAAGGAAATAAATATTCTGCCATAGGATTTTATTATTATAAATATGATGCCGGATTATTAAAAGCACAGCACGATTTCCCAGGATATGTAAGTGCATTGCAAACTTTTTATGAAATTAAAGATTCGCTAACAAGCCTCAAACGATATCGTGCAATTGAAGATGTAGAGACAAAATACAGGGTGCGGGAACAACAGCAAAAACTATCAGCAATGCAAAACGAAGAACTGGTGCGCATTGCCAATATGAAAAGAAATAAAATATTTTACATTTCACTTATTTCATTGACCGTTATATGCATTTTACTTTTATTGTTTAACATTCGCCACCGCCAAATTCGCAACAGGCAAAATGAAATATTGCAGCAAAATAAGATAAGGGAAATGCAAGAGCAAAGTAGAATTTCGCAAATGAAAAGCGCAATGGATGCAGAAGAAAATGAACGGCGAAGGATTGCAGATAAGCTGCATGATGATGTGGGAGCCATGCTTTCGCTCGCAACTATTAATTTATCTTCTGTTCTTGAAAATAATAAAGAAACGATATCTTCCGAAAGAAAGTTAAATAAAGTGAATGAAATTTTATCTTCAGTATCAGTAACCGTACGTGGTCTCAGCCATGAACTTACTCCTTTGATGATTGAGAAATTCGGATTTAAAAGCGCTTTAAAAGATCTGGCAAGCACTATTAATTTATCTGAAAAAATAAAGCTGGAAATGGTTGTGATAGGCTTTGAAATTACGACCAAATATTCTCCTCTTATTCTTAATAATATTTATAGAATAGCCCAGGAACTTCTTCATAATATTATTGCTCATGCCAACGCTACAAATGCCATACTTGAACTGGTGGAACATTCGGAGCACATATCGTTGATGGTAGAAGATAATGGCAGCGGCATTAAAGAGCCTTTTTCAGAAAATGGATTAGGTCTTAATTCAATTCAATCAAAAATTGAATATTTCAATGGCGCGATAGAAATTACCAACAAGCAGGAAGGAGGGACTCTTATCGTTATAGAGATTCCGGTGTGAAGAATTACAGAACTAATTTTTTGTTTTCAAAAAAATCATCCGGGAATACATTAAATTTACTGCTATTAATTTTTCAAATAGATATTAGAAAACAATTTTTTTGACAGATAAACGAATCATCATTGCAGATGACCATCCTTTATTTTTAGAGGGACTTCATTCTGTATTGGAAAAGATAAAAGGCGTGGATTTGCTTGCTACTGTGACTAACGGAAGGCAACTAATTGATTGTTTACAGCAATATAACCCCGATATCGTTTTGCTCGATTTGAATATGCCTCGCCTTGATGGCATTGAAACTTTGAAAATATTAAAAAGCCAATTTCCCAAAATCAGAGTGATCGTACTTACCAGTTATTATCAGCCGGAATTAAAACGGGAAATAAAATTACTTGGTGCCGATGGATATCTTTCAAAAAATAGTTCCGCCAATCTCATAGAAGAAGCCATTAAAACAGTTGCAGCAGGCAATACGTGGTTTACGGATGATTCTCCCGTGGAAGCATCACCTTCTCCTTTCTTTATTGATGACTTTATGAAAAAGTACCAACTTACAAAACGCGAAGTAGAAATAATCCGCATGATAGTAGCCGGAATTCCCACGAGAGAAATAGGCGAAAGATTATTTGTAAGCGAATTTACCATTAATGCACACCGCCGCAATATCTGCCGCAAACTCAATGTACACACACCTGTAGGCCTCATCAACTTTGCCAAAGAACAGGGTTTGGTGTAATTTCTATTTTTCAAAAAATAGTTACTATAAAGATAGAACAGGAATCCTGATTATTTGTTAGTTTACTATGAACGGATAGTATTTGAAACTAAATATGAATCAAAGCCACGCGAAACAAGCATTGCGACGAAACCGGTTTTTTGGAATTGATAGACAAAATTAGATTAAGAATTTAGAGGAATAAAAATTAATTATCCGATGGCAAGGACTAAAGCCGTTGACCAGGACCATACGGCGTCACGAATCTTTCTGTAGCAGTAAACAAATAAATATATCAGTTTCCTATTTATCTTAAAAACAAAATTACACAGAGACTCACAGAGGAGACACAGAGAACGGCAGAGAAAGAAAAACCTATGAAACTCTTTGTAGCAATAATCTCACACAAAAATAGTCAGCACTAACTATTTTTTCTTTTTATTTCCTATATGAATTTTGTTCTTGCAAAAACATAAATTTCTTTTAGCATGGCTAAAGAAAAGATGGAATCTACAACGCGGCAAACTAATTTTTTCAATAAAAAATGATTTATAAAATGAAAAAGATTAAACAAACAAACGCATCCTATACGCAGGATTACTCAATGCCCTTACAAAAAAATAAGGTAAGGTTATTTCGTCTTTTACCCGTATTGTTATTTCTTGGATTAATTACAGGGTTAAGTTGTGACAAAGGTATCAACTCCACTGGTGGTTATTTTGGTGGGGCATGCGGAAGTGTTGATTCGGTAAAAAGTGCACTACCTGGAGAAATCAGCGCTTATATTACCGGAGCAGATAAAAATGCAGATTATTTTATTATACTTGGTTCCAGTTCATCTATGCGCTATAGGGGGGGTACAAATTCGCAAACCGATTGGGTATTTTTTCCGGGGTTACCGAGCGGCACATATAATAATTGTATGTGGATAGTATCGGGATGTTCTGCAACTTCGAATGGAGGAGAGGCTAAAGTTCACGGGCCAACGCAGGTAACGGTAGAATAAAAACAAAGTACTCTACTGCCTTATAAAATAAGCCGGAGCTTTTTCTCAAATATTTTCGGGTTCAATGAGGATTTGTAATACATCATAGAGGCATACATGATTGGAGTTTTGGAATAAAATATACAGGATAAAGAAAGATTGAATGGATTCAAAAAACCATCGAATGATCAATCTCCCTTTTCAAAAAATAGTTAGAAGTAGGTATTTCTCTTTTTATTTTACTCACGGAATTTTGTACCTGAAAATACAGTTTCACTTCCTTTAATTGTCCAATACCTTTTTCTGAAAAATTGCTTAACCACTGAAGCGCCGGAATGTTTAATTTTTTTTTTATGAAAAAGAATTATACACTTTTTGCTGGCTTTATTGTCCTGCTTTGCATCACCTGTGGCAGTGTTCAGGCACAATTTACAAATGACCAGTCAGCCTCCCTGGTATTAGGCCAACCTGATTTCATTACCCGTGCTGAAAATACTACACAAAATGGAATGGACGCTCCTGCAGGTGTAGCAGTGGATAACTCAGGTAATCTTTATGAGTCAGAGGTATTGAATAACCGTGTAATGATATTTAAGAATGTTAATTCAAAAGCAAATGGCGCTAATGCTGATTTTGTATTGGGTCAAACTAATTTTACTTCTGATAACACTTCTACATCAGTAAATGGACTGTATAATCCCGAAGGAGTTTGCGTAGATGGTTCCGGAAATTTATATGTATGCGATGAAAGCAGCAACAGGGTGTTGGTATTTAAAAACATTACAGCAAAGGTAAATGCCGGAACACTTGTAAACGGCGCTAATGCTGATTTTGTATTGGGTCAAACTAATTTTACTGATAATAGTAATGGTACTTCTCAGAATTCAATGCACTTTCCCGTCGCTTTAAGTATAGACGCATCGGGAAATTTGTATGTAACGGATGCTTTTAACTACAGGGTTCTGATTTTTAAAAATGTAGTAAGCAAAGTAAACGCCGGAACACTCGTTAACGGTGCCAATGCCGATTTTGTATTGGGCCAGACGAATTTTACAACCGGTTCAGCCCCGTCCAGCCCTTCTCAAAGTGTTATGGGCCCTGATGGTATTGTTATAGATGGATCCGGCAATTTGTATGTTTCAGATGTTCATTTTAACCGGGTTATCATATTTAAGAATACTGTTTCAAGAGTAAATGCCGGAACCCTGGCCAATGGCGCTAATGCAGACTTTGTCCTGGGGGCACCCGATTTCACAACGGCTGGAGGAGGTACCACTCAAAATACATTTTATATAGTCCTTGGTTCTGGAACAGATGCTTCCGGGAATTTTTATTTGTGTGATAATCTTAATAACCGAGTATTAATATTTGAAAACATGGTTAGTAAGGTAACCGATGGAACACTTACCAATGGCGCTAATGCGGATATAGTTTTGGGTCAATCTTCATTTACATCGAACGTTTCAAATATAAGTGCAGAAGGATTCAATTATCCTTATGGATTAGCATTAGATGCTTCCGACAATTTATTTGTGTCAGATTATGAGAATAGCCGAATACTAAGATTTAGCAATTCTCTTTTGCCGGTAACACTTACTTCGTTTGCCGCCAACATGCCGGATCAGTTCAACGTAAACTTAACGTGGTCCACAGCTACCGAAGAAAATACAGATCATTTTGATTTGATGCGGAGTGTGGATGGTGTTCATTTTAATAATATCGCTTCAATAAAAGCAGCAGGCAATAGCAATACTCTCATTAATTATGATTACCATGATAACCTTTCAAAATTATCATTTGCAGGAGCTATTTATTATCAACTCCGGGAAGTGGATATAGATGGAAAAATTCAGATGTCCTCCGAAGTATTGGTAAAACCCGATGTAAATGCTCCGGGTGTAGGGATATGGCCCAATCCTTTCAATGATCATGTTCAACTTTCTATAAATGCACATGGTTCCGGAAAAAATAATGATTTCCTTACTATCAATGGATGGTAAAACAGTGTTCAGGCAAACCTATTCATTGGCAGTAGGGGACAATCAAATCAGCATATTAAACCTGGATAATTTGCCGGCCGGAGTGTATCAATTAACCGGTTTTATAAACGGAAATATATTGGTTAATAAAAAAATTGTAAAAGAATAAACTATTATCAGATGCGGCTTATTCCAATCCTTAAATAGTCTTACCTGTTGAAAAAACGCTTTCTCTCTTGGGATGAAAAAACATTTATTGAAAAAATTAAAATTAATTTTTATGAAAAAGATGAATATCGAAGGATTATTTAATTTCCAAAAAAATGGTATTTTTATTTATTTACTGCTGTTCCTGTTTCCTTTATTAATTCAATCATGTTCTGTTGAAGAGAATGCTGAGGCTTCTATTGAAAGGTTTAGTCAGGATGCTTCCGGTCCTTCATACGATCAGACTTATAGTGATAAAGCTAATCTTGGATTCAATGTTGGATTAGTATTCGGGATGCCAACGAAAATGAGGTCTTCGATACCTGGAGGAAAACCAGACTATCCGAATCATCCTATTCCAGGTAGGGCCTACTTATTGCCTCTTCCTGGTGGGATTCTTGGGTTCTCACAAAAGTCAGGAACTAATAATTATGCAAATTTTGCAAGTAGCTCAAATTTATATGCCGACTATACTCACGGGCCTTCTGTATTCGATAATAGTAGCGAAGGCAATATTGAAGAAACTATGATGCCAGATAAAGTTAATGATTCTTTAGGCCTCAAGCGACATTTGAATTTGGAAGCGAAAACTGAATTCATTCAAAAGAGATCCAATGATGACGGGTCAATAGCCACTTTAAATTATTTTGAAGTTCCTTTATATGCTGTTTATCAAACTCAAACTAAGCATGGAGGAAATGTTGTTGGCGGGGGTATTGGCCCCTACTTTGCCTACGGTCTTGGAGGCAAGGTAAAAACGAAATCCGGTGGCCAAACATACAGTACCAAGTCGTTTGATAAAACTTATGGATTAAAACGTTTCGATTACGGGCTGAGCATAATGGCTGGATATACCATCCATCAAAGTTTTTGTTTCTCCCTTTCCTACGAATTAGGATTAGCTAATATAGACAGAAATTCCCGGTATGGAGATAAAGTTAAAAATAGTGGTATGAGTTTAAATGTTAGTTATCCTTTATTTAAGCTAATTAAAAAAAGATAACCGAAACTGCATAAATATTTTCTCTTTCAAACTCTTTTACACTTCAAAAAAATCAAAAATCTTTTTTGGTTGAGCAGGAATAAGTAAGGTGCTTCTTATAAATATTAGCTGATAATAAAATAATAACCAGGGAAGCTCAAAATAAAAAATCTTTCTTATTTGTTGGTTTGCTATGAAATCTCTCAGAATTATTGTCTCACCCGAACTTGATTTCTGATAATATTCATAATTTTGATACCATGAAAGAAACCAAACGCATCACAAAACTCTTTGAAGATCTATATAACAGCAACCCATGGATTGATGTAACTATTCTTGGAACTTTAAAAAATATTTCTTCGCAACAGGCAGCAAAAAAAATTGCTCCCGGCAGAAATTCCATCTGGGAAATAGTAAACCATATCATTAGCTGGCGCGAAAATGCGCTGCTTCGTGTACAGGGAAATGTGATCAATACACCCAATAATAATTATTTCGTTGAAATAGCAGATACTTCTGAAACAGCGTGGCAGAAAGCTTTGGAGCGATTAGAAAATTCCCAGCAGCAATGGATTGCGTTTCTTAAAACTTTTGATGAAGCGGAATTTGAAAAAATGTATCCTACTAATAAAATGTCTTATTATGAACACATTCAAGGGATATTACAACATGATGCATATCATTTGGGGCAAATTGTATTGTTGACAAAATTATTAGTGCGCTGAAAAATGTGCATTTATAAATCCAATCATTTTCCCTGATAGTACGGATAGTATCCGTACATTTAAAAAATAAAAGAAATTAGTTATGAAAACTATAGAAAAATCGCGCTTTGATACACGGTTGTCAAAAGATCAAAAAGAATATTTTGAATATGCTGCAAACTTAGGAGGTTTTAGAACTTTGACTGAATTTGTTATTTTTTCGGCTCAACAACAAGCCCGTAATATTGTTGAAAAGCACAATTCGTTCCTTGAATCAAAAAAAGATCAGGAAATATTTTTTAAAGCAATTATGAATCCTCCCAAGCCAAATACTAATCTAAGAAAGGCTGTTTCAAATTTTAATAAAACAACCGGTGGCAAATGAATTATCTGACTGTGCCATTAAATTCTTTACATACGAAAAGAAATTTCACTTGTGGAAAAAAATTTCTTGATGATTATTTTCAAACACAAGCAAAGCGGGATGTCAAAAGAAAACTTTCAGCATGCTTTGTTCTTGCTGATGAAAATAATAAAGTAAAGGGTTATTACACTTTATCAAGTACTTCTGTAAACAGAGAATTGTTACCTGAAAATATTATCAAAAAACTTCCGCCTTCTTATCATAATTTACCCGCTACTTTGTTAGGCAGATTGGCTATTGATAATATTTATAAGGGACAAAAATTAGGTGAATTACTTTTAATCGAAACTTTAAAAAGGAGTTATGAAGCCTCACTAAATAGTATTGGATCAATGGCAGTCATAGTTGACCCTATTGACGATAATGCCATACAATTTTACAAAAAATATGGTTTTATTCTTTTTAGCCAACAGTGGGAAAATGTTTATTCCCATGGAAACAATTTCCGAATTATTCAAATAATTCAATGAATCAATTTTCTAAAATATTTTGATGAGAGAAAATTTGAAAAGATTTATCCTAATAATAAAATGTCTTACTATGAACACATTCATGGAATTCTTCAACATGATGTATATCATCCTGGGCAAATTGTGTTGTTGACAAAATTGATTTGAGAAAAAATAAAAATCAGGAATATTTGTTTGCCTACTGTAAATCCCTCCGTATTGGTGCGTTTACTGAATAAAATAATCCAACAGTAAAATCTATTTTTTTCAAAAGAAAAAGAAAATTAATTTTAGCAACAATTTTAAATCTAAAAATCATGAAAATTATTCCTTTACTATTAAAAGAATTAGATCAGGAATCAGCAACAACCCGAAAGTTTCTCAGCCTGGTACCTGCCGATAAGCTCGACTGGCAGCCACATCCCAAAAGCATGACCATGAAAAGGCTGGCGACACATATTGCCGAATTACCATCCTGGATTGATATCTCTATCAATACGGATGGTATTAATTTTGCAGGCAGTCCTTACAATCCGCCACCAGTAAATAATTCGAAAGATTTGTTGGATCTTTTTGAAAAATCTTTGGCAAAAGGAAAAGCGGCTTTGGAGAATGCAAACGAAGAAGAACTTCCTAAAAAATGGACATTAAGTAATGGTGAAACGGTACTGAGTGTGATGACAAAATATGAAGCCGTTCGGCATGCTTTTAGCCAGACTATTCATCATCGTGCGCAATTAGGTGTATTTCTTCGTTTACTGGACATTCCCATTCCCGGAAGCTATGGCCCGAGCGCCGACGATCAGAATTTTTAAGAATAATTGATAAATGTTTTACCGGAAAATACCGTAGGAATAAGATTTTTATTTAAGAATCATAGTTGAATCATTTCTATTTTTCAAAGGAAATTATTATGCAGATGTTAGGTTAGGGTATAATTAATTTTTCAGGTTTTCAATTTTCTTTTTAATGATTTGCTTTTCTGATTGTGTTATGGCTAACAAGTAAGCTTTTTCAAAATTTGTTATTGCTTTTTTGTCGTCAATATCCTTATACAATTCACCAAGCAAAGAAAAATAATATTGATTGTTGGTTAATTGCAGTTTTTCGGCTTCCAGGATTGCTTCGTGTTTTCCATAAGTTTTTGAAATTGCAAAAGTTCTGTTGAGCGCTGCTATAGGTGAATATTGTATTTGAAGTAAATGATTGTATAACTGCAAAATATTTTCCCATTTTTCTTTTGTATCATTTTTTATGGTATGCCAATAAGCAATACTTGCTTCCAGGTGATATTTCGAAATTGTATTTCCTTGTGATGATTGTTTCAAAAAATAAATTCCTTTGGAGATTAGCTCTTTATCCCAAAGTGTTTCGTCCTGGTCATTGTATAAAATAATTTCCCCGTTTTCATTTTTCCTTGTTGCAAATCTTGAAGAATGAAAACACATCAAAGCAAGGAGGGCATTCACATTTGGTTGATTGGTTGATTCGTTGTCAATGAGCAGGTAAGTCAGCCGCATTGCCTCCAGGCAAAGGTCTTCGCGCAGAATGGTAGTGCGGCTTTCAGAATAATATCCTTCGTTGAAAAGTAAATATAACGTGGTAAGTACCGTTTCTAATCGTTTATTTATTTCAGTTTGGGATGGAAATTCAATTTGAACTTTATTAAGTCTTAAGGTTTCTTTTGCTCTGAAAAGTCTTTTATTGATAGTTTCTTTATTAGATAGAAAAGCGTTGGCTATTTCATCAATACCGAAACCGCAAAGAATGCGAAGCGATAATCCTATTTGTGCTTCTGCCGAAATTGAGGGATGGCATAAAGCAAATAACATTTGCAACTGGCTGTCGGTAATATTTTTTTCAGAAAGATCAATTTCGGTTCTGTCTATATCTGATGATTCATATTTTATTTTGGGAATAATTTTTTCAGTAAACAAATGTTTACGGCTGATTTGATTTTTAGTTTTGTTTTTTGCAACTGTGTAAAGCCACGCAACAGGATTTTCGGGAATCCCTTTGTAAGTCCAGGTTTCAAGCGCTGATAGAAAAGTTTCACTTGCAATATCTTCTGCAATTCCGATATGTTCAATACCAAAATATTTACAAAGAACAGCAACTAATTTACTGTATTCAGTTCTGAATAAATGTGGGATAAGTTGCTGTTCTGCCATTAATTTAAAGCTCTTTAAATGATCCTGAAATTTTAACTGTTATCTTCCGAAGACACTGCAGTTCTCACTTCCACGCTTCCTCCACCGCCTTTCACCATCGGGCACTCTTTGGCTATTTTCACAGCTTCATCAATAGAATTGGTTTTAACAACAATAAACCCATTAATGAATTCTTTTACCTCGGTAAATGGCCCATTTGTAACCACATTGCCGGGCATAACTACTTTTGCATTCGAAATGCCTAACCGCGTTCCCCTGTTTGCCATTTGGCCTTTTGTTTCAATGCCGGCCATCCAGGCCATCCAGCTTGTCATCATTTGCTGTATTTGCTCCTCTGAAGGTTTGAAACCAGGATTCGCATTTGTTCTGAAAATTAATACAAACTCTTTCATTTTTTAAATTTTAATAGTTACTGAATAATAGTTTAATGAACGCCATCGCTTTTAGCAATTTTTCTTACTTCCACGCTATTGCCTTCTCCCTGTAAAACGGGGCAGCCTTTTGCAAATTCAACTGCTTCTTCAACAGAATCTGCTTTCACAATCATGTATCCGCCAATGGTTTCTTTTATTTCGCCAAAAGGTCCGTTGGTAACAACGTTGTTTGGCCGTACTACTTTGGCATCTTCAAAGGGTAAACCTGTGCCACTGCTGAATTTGTTTTGCGCAGCAATGCCGCCAATCCAGTCCATAGTTTGTTTCATCCAAATTTGCATTTGTTCCGGCGAAGCTATCTTTTTGCCATCTTCGTGTCTCATGATTAATATGAATTCTTCCATTTTGTTTAGTTTTAAATTTTAAAAAATATTTTAATGATATACTAATAACAAATGAGTGTAACCAAATTGGACATTGCATGCAAAAAATATTTTCTTTTGGTAAAATAATTTCATTTAGATTTTTTTGAGATAGAATTAAACAGCCTTATTTGATATGGTAACATGGACCCTTTATCAAATTTCGCAAAATGTCGTCAATTTTATTAAAAGACCTGTTCTTCCTGAAATTCCATGATTCTTTGAATTTACATTGATAAAAATTTTAATTAAAAATCAATATAACATTGACGATCACCTCTATTTTTTTTATTACATTTATCCACTCATATCCTGATTTGGTTTATTATTTATCTTTTGAAAAAAAGCTTATGAAAAAATATGTTTTCTTCCTTTTAAATATTTTGCCAATAATAGTAATTGCTCAATCACCTGCTATAAAGGCTGCAAATGCGCTTGCCCAAAGGATCGTACCTGCTTATTCCGGCAAAATCATTTTTGAAAATATGGTGGATAGCGTAGATAATGATACCTACGAAATGCAATCTGAGAATGGAAAACTTATTATAAAAGGTAATAGCATTAATGCAATGGCCGTAGGATTAAATGATTATCTCCGTGATTATTGCCATGCCGACGTGTCATGGTATAGAAACGAAGGAATCGTTTTACCATTATCCATGCCCGTTATCCCAGGCAAAGTAAGAAAAACAGCCCGTTGCAAAGAAAGGTTTTTTTTGAATTATTGCACTTTCGGTTACACGCTTCCATGGTGGCACTGGAACGACTGGCAATGGTTTATAGACTGGATGTCGCTTAATGGTATCAACATGCCTTTGGCGATTACAGGCCAGGAGTCAATCTGGTACAAGGTTTGGAAAAAGTTTGGTTTAACAGATGAACAGATAAGAAATTATTTTACCGGCCCTGCTTATTTACCCTGGCACCGCATGTCAAATATTGATCATTGGGATGGCCCATTGCCTAAATCGTGGCTGGACAATCAGTTTGAATTGCAGAAAAAAATTGTAAAGCGTGAAAGGGAACTTGGTATGAATCCGGTATTGCCGGCTTTTGCAGGCCATGTACCCGAGTTATTAAAAACAAAATATCCTCACGCCAAAATAACTTCATTAGGTAGCTGGAGTGGTTTTAGCGACAAGTACGACAGTTATTTTTTAGACCCATTTGATTCATTATTCAAACCTATTCAAAAGGCATTTCTCGAGGAGCAGACTAAAGTTTTTGGGAGCAACCATATTTATGGCGCAGATCCTTTTAATGAGGTAACTCCTCCGAGTTGGGAACCTTCCTACCTGGCTGAAGTGTCGAAAACCATTTATAACTCAATAGCTGAAACGGACCCACAAGCGGAATGGCTACAGATGGGATGGATATTTTATAATCAAAGAAAAAACTGGACCAACGAAAGAATAAAAGCTTACCTGGATGCAGTTCCCCCGGGTAAGATGACCATTCTTGATTATTTCTGCGATAATACTGAAGTATGGAGGATTACTAATTCTTTTTTTGGCCAACCCTACATTTGGTGCTACCTGGGAAATTTTGGAGGCAATACAATGATGTCGGGAGATTTAAAAGAAGTGGAGAAAAGAATGGAAAATACTTTTGTGAATGGTGGAAAAAATATGAAAGGATTGGGTTCTACCCTTGAAGGTTTTGGAGTAAATCGTATCATGTATGAATATGTATTCGATAAAGCCTGGAGGGCTGGGCCCGTGGATGTTGCTCATTGGGTAGAAAACTGGTCAGAAAGAAGATACGGTCAAAATAATGACACTGTGAGCAAAGCTTGGGATATTTTACTCAATACCGTTTATTCCGGCTCTGCAGATTTAGGGCGCGCCACTTTAACGAACGCCCGTCCCACATTTACCGGACACAATACCTGGACCACTAATCCAACCATCACTTATGATAACAAAGATCTGTTGAAGGCCTGGGAATTATTATGTGAGGTAAACGGGAAAGCGCCTTCTGTTTATTATTATGATATGGTGGATGTAGGCAGGCAGGTATTGGGTAATTATTTCTCAGTATTGAGAGACCAGTTTACAAAGAGTTATAATGAGAAAGATTTGGTCTCTTTAAAAAAGTATGGTGACGCCATGCTTTCTTTAATGGATGATATGGACAGATTGCTTGCTACAAATCAAAATTGTTTATTGGGCAAATGGATTGAAGGCGCGCGTAGCTTTGGTATTAATGAAAAAGAAAAGAATTACTATGAAGAAGATGCGCGCAGGATCATAACAGTTTGGGGCGAACCGGGACGCAACCTTACCGACTATGCAAACAGAAGCCTGGCTGGTCTTACCAAAACATACTACCGTGGAAGATGGAAAATGTTTATAGATGCAGCGGAGCAATCTTTGAAAAACAATGTTTCATTTAATGATACTGTATTTGAAAAAAAAATAACAGCGTTTGAGGATCATTGGACAAGGGGACATGAAAAATACATTTCGAAGCCTGCAGGGGATTGTATGACTATTAGCCGGATGTTATTAAAAAAATATGCAAAGGAAATTGAAGCCGGAAATTGATTCATAAAAATAAACTTTAATTTATGAATTTAAATTCCTTTAAAGAAAGTTTATCGGAAAATAAACCACCGCAAAATATATCAGTGTATTTAAAAGCTTTATGGTATGAAGGTAAAGACGAATGGAATAAGGCGCATGAATTGATCCAGGATATTGATGATAGCAAAGCTTCATGGATACACGCTTTTCTTCATCGTAAAGAGGGAGATGTTGCCAATGCAGATTACTGGTATCGCCGTGCGGGTAAAAAGAGACCGGCGGTTTCTTTGGAAAAAGAATGGGAAGATATAGTGGTAGCATTGATGGGATGATTTGAATGAAGCAATATAAAAATTTACTTCTAAACTAAAATTTAGAAAAGGAATAAAATTATTTAGCTATTCAGTAAAGAAAGGAATATCAGGGATTCTTATTTTTTTTTAATTTATATATAACAGTGAAGGATATACGTAAATTAAAAAATGCAAATTAAGAAATTGTATCGTCATCACATCAGCGAGTTTTTAAATTTTTAAATTACTAAATCATCTCTTTCAGCTTCTCCGCCACCACATCCACTTCTTCTTTTGTATTGTGTTTGCAGAAAGAAAAGCGGACAGTAATTTGATTCGGATTGTGAGTAATGGCGCTAATTACATGACTTCCTGCTTCCACACCAGATGTGCAGGCGCTTCCACCACTTGCGCATATATTGTGTATGTCAAGATTGAAAAGAAGCATTTCCGATTTTTCTGTTTTTGGGAAAGCAACACTTAAAACTGTATAAAGGGATTTCCCATCGGGATCGCCGTTGAAATAAATTTCGGGAATATTTTTTAATAAACTTTCTTTCATATAATTCCTTACTTCTTTTATGTGGCGGCTTTCTGTTTCAAAATTTGCTGTAGCTATCTCCAACGCTTTTGCAAAACCTACAATGCCATAAATATTTTCAGTTCCTGCACGCATACCTCGTTCCTGGCTGCCGCCATTTACAAACGGATGAATCTTTATGTTTTCATTAATGTATAGAATACCTATGCCTTTCGGCCCATGAAATTTATGTCCGGCTGCGTTGATAAAATGTACAGGAAGATTGTGCAGGTCAATGGGGAAATGCCCTACAGTCTGCACTGTATCTGCATTATAGATAGCATTATACTTTTTACAAATGTTCCCAACTCTTTCAATGTCGGTGATATTGCCAATTTCATTATTGGCATGCATCAGTGTAACAAGGCATTTTACTTTGCTTTCTTTTAATAATTTTTCCAGGTCATCATAATCAATATGCCCGTTGGGTAATACTTTTATGTATGATAATTTTATTCCGCGATCTTTTGATAAATGTTCTACAGAATGCAGTGTGGCATGGTGTTCTATCGGAGAAGTGATAATATGTTTACAGCCTAAATCGAAAACTGCGGCATTAATAGCGGTATTTGTACTTTCTGTGCCGCCACTGGTAAAAAATATTTCTGCAGGATGTGCATTGAGAATTTTGGCTACAGATTTTCTTGCGTTTTCAATCGCCATTCTTGTCTCGCGCCCATAAGAATATATAGAAGATGGGTTGCCAAATTTTTCTGTAAAGAAAGGTTTCATCGCTTCAAACACTTCCGGGTCGAGAGCGGTAGTAGCCGCGTTGTCAAAATAAATTCTCTCCATTTAGAAACTGTTAATTAGTTTATTGGGTAATTAGTTTTTTAATTGTCATTTATCCATTGTCAATTATCAATTAATTTACATTACCTCACGAATATCATTCATAATTTTCTTCGCAATATTTTCAGCAGTAGTTTCAAAATTACTTTCAGAATAAATTCTTAGGATAGGTTCGGTGTTACTGGTTCTTAAATGAACCCAATCGTTGCCGAATTCTATTTTCAATCCATCTTCCGTATTGATGGGATTGTTTTTATATTTATCTTTTATTTTTTGAAAAACATCTTTTACGTCAACGCTTTTTTCAAGGGTTATTTTATTTTTTGAAATAAAATAATCAGGATAGTTGCTCCTGAATTGCTTTATACTTTTTTTTGAATGTGCCAGGTGAGAAAGAAACAAGCCAATACCTATCAGCGCATCGCGGCCATAATGAAAATCAGGAACTATGATTCCACCGTTTCCTTCGCCGCCAATTACGGCTTTCACTTCTTTCATTTTATTCACCACATTTACTTCTCCTACGGCCGAAGGGAAATACTCACCGCCATGCTTATACGTAATTTCTTTAAGTGATTTGGTAGATGACATATTGCTTACCGTATTCCCTTTTCTGTGTGTGAGAATATAATCTGCAACCGCCACTAATGTATATTCCTCACCAAACATGCTTCCATCTTCACACACAAAGCAAAGCCTGTCCACATCAGGATCTACAGCAATTCCTAACGAGGCATTTTGTTTCACAACTTCGTTGCTCAGACCATTCAAATTCTTAGGAAGTGGTTCAGGATTGTGTTCAAATTTTCCATTCACTTCTTCATTTATTACAATAATATCTTTTACGCCCAAAGCTTTTAACAGAGCAGGGATGTAAATAGCGCCGGAACTATTGATAGGGTCTAAAACTATTTTGAATTTTGCTTTTTTTATCGCATCAATATCTACAAGATCATAATTGACCACAGCTTCTATATGCTTTTGCAAATAAGAATTATCTGTTTTATACTTACCTGTTTTATCAACAGGAACAAAATTGAAACTTTCTTTTTCAGCGATCATGAGTACTTTTTCTCCGGCTTTTGCATCGAAAAATTCCCCCTCACTATTTAGTAATTTTAAGGCATTCCATTCCTGGGGATTATGGCTTGCTGTGAGAATAATTCCTCCGGCAGCCTTTTCTGATTTTACAGCAATTTCAACAGTAGGTGTGGTTGTCTGCCCCAGATCAATTACATCAAAACCACATGCAATAAGGGTATTAGCGCATAGATTGCTTACCATGCTACCACTCATTCTTCCATCGCGGCCAATCACTATTATTTTATTGTGGGTGTTTTGGTCAAATGAAGCAGCGAATGCCGCCGTAAATTTTACAATATCTAAAGGGGTAAGATTTTCTCCGGGTTTTCCACCAATGGTTCCTCTAATTCCCGAAATGCTTTTTATCAGTGCCACATCATAAATTTATGGTTGCAAATTTAAGTGAATTTATATTATTTGGTTTATTACCTAACTAACAAATTAGACAATTAACTATTTACTTTTGCTTAATTAATCAAAATGTACATGCCTCAATCACAACCCTGGTTCAAAGAATGGTTTAATTCTCCCTATTATTATCAATTGTATTTTAAAAGAGATAAAAAAGAAGCCACTGATTTTATTAATAAACTGATTGATTATTTAAAACCCGGCAGTCGTTCATTTATGCTGGATATCGCTTGTGGGCGAGGCAGGCATTCTATTCTCCTGGCATCAAAAGGTTTTGATGTGACCGGCATTGATATAGCAGATGAAAGCATTCGTATAGCAAAAGAAAAGGAGAATGACCATCTTCATTTTTTTACGCATGACATGCGGTTGCCATTCTGGATTAATTATTTCGATTACGCTTTTAATTTTTTTACCAGCTTTGGCTATTTTGATACCAGGAGAGAACATGAGAATGCATTACGAACTATTGCTCAATCATTAAAAACTGACGGAATTTTTGTAATTGATTATCTCAATGTTCATTACGCCGAAGAACATTTGGTATCACAATCGGAGATAAATATAGAAGGTGTAAATTATTTTATTTCCAGGTGGTCGGATGATACTCATTTTTTAAAAAAAATAATCGTGGAGGATGATAATTTAAAAATTAGATTCGGTTGCCGCGAAAAAGTGGTCAAATTTTTTTTAGGCGATTTTACAGAAATGCTTGCCTACCATCAAATGCAGGTGCAGGAGGTGTTTGGAGATTATAATTTTAATAGTTATGATATAAAAAAATCGCCACGGATGATCATTGTGGCAAAGAAGTTTATTGGTAAGTAGTTAATTAGTGAAGTACATTGATACCTGAAACAAGAATCCTGATTCTTTGTTTGTTTGCTGTAAGAGTTTAAAACCTATGAACTAAAAACTACTACTCCCCGATTGGCTTAAATATCACACTTCCACTTTTGCCATAATCAGATTCCATTCTTACTTCATATCTTTTACCGCCGTCTGTAACTACCATCAATGCAGTATTCGGTGGGATCGTTCCCAGGTTATCCGCATACATAGTTACAATATTTTCTTTCACATTTTTATCAATAGTCAGATCCAGGGAAATGGCTTTATCTGATAGTCTTTGATGTGATAAAACTACTTTTCCATTGAAAAAAACGGTAATGGAATCACCATCTATTGCTCCATTATCATAAAAATCAAGATGAAAAGTTGGCTGCTCAATATTGATCGTTCTTACAATTTCTTTTCTGCGTGGTTCAAAGCCCTTTATTGTGGGTGTTACTGTATTTTTATTTGAAATTTTGGCTTCTGTATTTTCATCACCAGGTGAAATATTTTGTATTGGAGCCGCTTTTTCTATTCCTGTAATTTTCGGTGTATGCGGAGCGGCTTTTGCAATTTCATGCATAGGTTTTTTGTGTACTTCTGCATTAAGTTTACGATTCTCAGGCTTTTTTGCAGGGGCTTTAGCAACTGTGTTTTTTTTGGGAGGCATAAAACCAATTGGGAGATCATTTACTATTCTTCGGGAGAGCACTGTGGTGCCGCTACCGCAACCCTGTCCCTGGTTAGGGGTGGGTATCCATGTACCTTTTAAAATTTCTATATTCCCTGTATCTTTTTCATAATGTAAACGGTGTATTTGAAAACAATTGCCAAAATCAGGCGGGGTATTAAATTTTATTCTTTCGATCTCTGATACTACTATGTCATTGGTTTCGCGGTTAAGAGAGCCGGTGAGCCTGCATATAGTATAGTATTTTTTGCCACCCACATCAAAATAGGTATAGGAGTATCCGGAAACTGAAGATCCATTAGTAGTGAGTTCTAATACATACCGGGTATCATCATCCCCAAAACCAGGCACACTGTTTTCATCAAAACCACCTTTCCATTGGCCGTTAAAATTGATTGTTTTTTTATTATGTGAAGAATATTTTTGAGAAAGATATCTTTGTGAAGAAGGCTGTTGGGCAAACAATCCGGAACCTGCAAACAACGAAAATAGTATAATAGAAATTTGCTTCATTATGCCAGAGATTTTTGTTCTCTCAAAATTAATTGTTATTAAAATGATATTAGCCAAAGGAATATCATCTTTGTCTAATACTTCGTTAAATTTGCCTTTCAAAATTTAAAAATAAAAATCTTTTTGAGTTAATAGAATGATGAATATAACTTTTCCTGATGGAGCTGTAAGACAATATGAAGAAGGGACTTCGGCATTAGATGTTGCAAAATCAATAAGTGAAGCGCTTGCGCGAAAAATTTTGGCAGCTGAAGTAAATGGCGAAGTATGGGATCTGTCCCGGCCGATAAATAATGATGCTTCAGTAAAATTTCTTACATGGGATGATGAGAAGGGAAAGTCAACTTTCTGGCATTCTTCTGCGCATTTGATGGCAGAAGCAGTAGAAGATACTTTTCCCGGGGTAAAATTCTGGGTAGGGCCTCCAATTGAAAAGGGATTTTATTATGATATGGATCTCGGTGACAATGTGATCACTGAGACGGATTTGGAAAAGTTAGAAAAGAAAATGAAAGAGCTTTCCAAACTAAATAATTTCTACATAAGAAAAGAAATTTCAAAAGCAGATGCGATAAAATATTTTGAAGAAAAAGGAGATGAATACAAATTGGATTTACTTTCCGGATTGCAGGATGGTAGTATTACATTTTATACACAAGGACAATTTACTGATCTGTGCCGTGGCCCTCACATTCCTTCCACAGGATTGATAAAAGGAATAAAGCTCACTTCAATTGCCGGCGCTTATTACAAAGGCGATGAGAAAAATAAAATGCTTACACGAATCTATGGAGTTACTTTTCCCAACCAAAAAGAATTGGATGAATATCTTGTTTTCCTGGAAGAAGCAAAAAAACGTGATCATAGAAAAATTGGTAAGGAATTAGAATTATTTACTTTCTCTGAAAAAGTAGGAGCTGGATTGCCTTTATGGTTGCCCAAAGGGGCTATGCTTCGCCAAAGACTACAGGATTTCATGCAGAAAGCACAATTAGAATCCGGCTATCTTCCGGTAATTACTCCGCACATTGGCTCTAAAAATTTATATGTTACCAGTGGTCATTATGAAAAATATGGCGCCGATAGTTTTCAGCCTATAAAAACTCCGGTAGAAGGGGAGGAGTTTTTTCTAAAACCGATGAATTGCCCGCATCATTGCGAAATTTACAAAGCGGCTCCGAGAAGCTATAAAGACTTGCCACTAAGACTTGCAGAGTTTGGAACTGTGTATCGCTATGAGCAATCTGGCGAATTGCACGGTCTTACAAGAGTGCGCGGATTTACTCAGGATGATGCACATTTGTTTTGTATGCCCAACCAGGTAAAAGAAGAATTTAAAAAAGTAATAGATCTTGTTTTGTATGTTTTTAGTTCGCTCGGATTTAAAGATTATACCGCACAGATTTCTTTGCGCGATAAGGTTGACAGATCAAAATATATTGGTAGTGACGAAAATTGGGCTCTTGCAGAAAAATCCATTATTGAAGCTGTAGAGGAGAAAGGATTGAAGAATGTAGTAATTGAATATGGTGAAGCGGCATTTTATGGCCCGAAATTGGATTTTATGGTCCGGGATGCAATTGGCCGCAAATGGCAGTTAGGAACTATACAGGTGGACTATAATTTGCCCGAAAGATTCGACCTTACTTATATCGGGGAAGATAATGCGAAGCACCGGCCGGTAATGATTCATCGTGCACCGTTTGGAAGTTTGGAAAGATTTGTGGCCGTACTTACTGAGCATTGCGCCGGAAAATTTCCGATGTGGCTGGTGCCGGTTCAGGTAAAAGTTTTGCCAATAAGTGATAAATTTATATCTTATGCAGAAAATGTTTTAACTCAATTAAAAAATAATGATATTCGTGCTGAAATTGATGACAGAAGCGAGAAGATTGGGAAGAAAATAAGGGATACTGAATTGGCAAAGATCCCATTAATGCTTATTATTGGAGAGAAAGAAGTGAATGATGAAATGGTTTCTGTGAGGCGGCAGGGAAAAGGAGATGAGGGATCAAAAGCTTTAAGTGAAGTGATTGAAAGCATAAAAGAAGAAGTGAAAGGAATGAAATAAAAATAAAAAATAAATTAGAATTTGCGAATTTTTCTTCATCAAATAAAAACAATTAATAACCTAAAATCAATTAATGGCATTTCCACCCAGGCCGCCCAGAGGCGCATTTAATCCCCGTTTTAAAAAAGAACAACAGCAGGAACACCGTACCAACCACATGATAAAAGTACCCAATGTACGATTGGTTGGTGAAAACATTGAAGTAGGAGTTTATCCTATTGCAGAAGCTCAACGAATTGCAAATGAACAAGGCCTCGACCTTGTTGAAATTTCTCCACAGGCAGATCCGCCAGTTTGCAAAGTGATAGATTATAATAAGTTTCTTTATGAAAAAAAGAAACGTGAAAAAGATATGAAGGCGAAGAGTAAGGTCTCGGAAGTGAAAGAAATACGCTTTACGCCTAATACCGATGAGCACGATTTCAATTTTAAATCAAAACATGCCGAAAATTTTTTGAAAGATGGTAATAAAGTAAAAGCGTATGTTCAGTTTAAAGGTCGTGCGATTATGTTTAAAGAAAGAGGTGAATTATTATTATTAAAATTTGCTGAAAGGCTTGTAGAAGTGGGCACTCTTGAAAGTATGCCCAAACTTGAAGGAAAAAGGATGTTTGCCATTTTTGCTCCTAAAAGTCAAAAGAAAAAATAAAAGCCTCCGGCCCCCAAAGTTGAGGATTTTGAGAAAAATAGAAATCCACAATATTTGTTTGTTTATTGTGAAATATTTTGTCCGAAAGAACTCTAAAGGGAGTTCTATAAGAATTTGTAGAGAAAGGAAAGCCAAAATTGGAAACATTGGTGTAGCCATCATTTTTTTAATCTTCATTCTGACAGGATTATTTTAACTTTGTAGCCCGCGTCTGAGAAATTCATAGAAAAATAATTTTTTGAAATAATTATTTAAAATATATTTTCAATTTTGATATTTCAGAATATTGTAAGTTTTTTTACCTGAATAATGCGTATTATTACGATACTTTAAATTTGGTAAATATTCTGTTTGTTTTGCGGTTACTAAAGTAGATTTTTGTTGATGTATTAAATATTAAAAATTGTAAATTCAATTATATCTTATGAAACAAGAAAACGGAGAGGTGATTAATGTGATGATTGTTGATGATCATGTGCTTTACAGAGCTGGTGTAAAAACAGCACTTTCTTCCAAAAAAGATATTAAAGTAATAGCTGAAGCAGATAATGGAGCCCACCTTCTCAATATGCTTAAAGGTATTCAACCGGATGTAATTCTTCTTGACATTCAAATGCCTATAATGGACGGTATTGCTACTTTGCCCGAAGTAAAAAAACTATACCCGCAAATTAAGATCATCATGCTTACGCTACTGGATGACCAAAGTGTAATTACCAGGTTGATGGAGTTGGGCGCTAACAGTTACCTCGTAAAAACATCAGATGCAGAAGTAATTTACGAAGCGATTAAAACCTGCCATCAACAGGAATTTTACTTTAATTCATTAACCAATAAAGCACTTTTAAATAACCTGCGTCAAAAGAATGTAGCATCCCCTTTTAAATTAGCACACGAAGATGCGACTCTTACAGAAAAAGAGATTACCATTCTTAGGTTGATGTGTGAAGAAAAAAGTACGCGCGAAATAGCGGAAGCAGTGGAACTTAGCCCACGTACTATTGAAGCCATACGCGACAAGCTGAAAGTAAAAACCGGCACTAAAAGTACTGCAGGTCTCATTATGTTTGCTGTTAAAAATAATCTGCTCAACCAGGAAAATTAAAAGCGGTTACTCAATTCATACAACTATTTTTGCTCATTCAATGTAAATTATGAATGAGCTTTTTTTTATTTATAATGGCCGCTTTTTTCGTGTAGGCGATCCTGTTATCAGTGCCGGCAACCGTTCATTGCGCTATGGAGATGGCTTATTTGAAACCATGCGGATGCACAATGGAAAAATCATCAATGTTGATTTTCATTTTGAAAGACTGTTTTCAGGAATGAAAATTTTACAAATTGAGGCACCAAAACTTTTCTCAAAAGAATTTCTTCTTACTACAGTAAACGGACTTTTAAGGAAGAATTCGCATCTCGAAAATGCAAGAATCCGATTAATGGTTTTCAGGAATGGAAGCGGTGGCATATTTGATTCCGAAAATAATTCTCCGGATTATATTATTGAAACTTATCCGCTTCAGGAAAAAATAGAATTAAATGAAAATGGATTAACTGTTAATGTTTTTGCTGATGCAAAAAAAAGCTGCGATCAATTTTCCAATTTAAAATCCAATAATTATCTGCCTTCAGTAATGGCTGGTCTATTCGCCCAAAAAAATAAATTGGATGATGCCATTATTCTCAATACGTTCGGGAGAGTTTGCGAATCTGCAATTGCGAATATTTTTATTATAAAAGATACAATTTATACACCACCATTGTCAGAAGGCTGTGTAGCAGGCGTTATGCGCAGATGGATGTTGGAAAAAATTTCTTTAAAAAATTATATTGTTATAGAAAAAAATCTTTCAATTGATGATTTACTTGAAGCCGATGAATTTTTTCTTACTAATTCAATTCATCCGGTAAGATGGGTTGGGATTTTTCGGGAAAAGATTTATGGGAATGAAAGAGTGAAGGAAATTTTTGAGTATGTTTTGAAGAATATTTGAATAAACGTTCAATTTTTCTTTTTATATCTTTGAGAAAAAAGTAAACAATGGAAACTATTTTGATTCGCCCAAAATCTAAAGACCAAATAAAAGTTTTTGAAGAAATGGCAAAAGCCTTAAAACTTTCTTTTGAGGTAAAAGGAGATAGCCCTTATAATCCTGAATTCGCATCTATGGTTAAGCAAGCTGATAAAGATTTCAAGAATGTAGGGGAGAAAATAAAATTGGACGATATATGGAAGTGAAAAAATGAAGAAAATTTTTGAGTATGTTATGTAAAATATTTGAAAATTGATTTAGGATGTTTATGAGAATGCAATCTTGGGTACAAGCCTATCATTCTGCCCAATTAATCTCTAATTGTTTTATTATCTTTTTTTCAATTAAGCCATGATTATGTTGTGTAAAATGGCTTGTATCGAAATTGCAAACCAATGCTTCAACAACTGTTCGTCTATTTTCAATATTGCCACCATTATGATAAAAATGGTCTTTAGTAACAATATTAAATTTATTCCAAAACTTTTCTATCATTTCATTTTTTCTCCAGTCGTTGTGGTGCCAGGTTGAGAGGATGAATTTTGCTTTTGTTTCGTTTAACAAATTGAATAAAAGTTCTTCGTCTTGTTCTGTCCAACCATTGTAATAATCAACGTGGCGGCCATAATAAGGTGGGTCGCAATAAATAATATCATTCTCTGTAGCCATTGGAATAATAGCCGCAAACGATTTATTGTGAAAAGTCCACATTGGTTCAGATTGAATAATTTGAGAAACTGTCGCAACCTGGTTTGTAATTTTTGTAATGTATGCCTGTGCAAACCTTTCCGGCTTTTTGCAAAATGGGATATTCCAGTTTCCTTTACTTCCAAATCTCATCATGCCATTGAAACCGGCACGAGAAAGGAAAATAAAGTCGTAAGGCGAAAACTCTCCACTGTTAAAGCGAGAGCGAACTTTTAGATAATGCTCGTAACCGTTATTGGCTGCCTTGCTCAAAAGTTCACCTTCCTGTTCAAGGTATTGTTTCATCAAAGGCGCAGTTATTACTTTGCTCTGTATTCCTTTGTAAAAGTTGATGATATGCGGATTGGTATCGTTTAGAATAGCTCTTTTGTATCCTGAATTAAAAGCGACAACGCCAGTGCCTAAAAATGGTTCTATCCATTTGCCTTTTACTTTTGGGGCAAGTTCCATAATCCAGGGAACTAACTTGGTTTTAATACCTTGACTTTTTATTGGAGGAACAATTACTTTCATTTCGTTTTCTTATTATAGGTTTTAGAAATGATTTTATTCCAAAGATCAGTTCTGCCTTTAAATTCAAGGAAATCTTTTAAGGTTGTGATTTTTGTCGGTTTGCCATCTTTGACCATTATAGCAGAACCATGATTAATCCAATACTCGTCAAACCATTCTTCACCTAACTTGCTAAAAATTCCGTTTCCATTTTTTAAATCGTCAATGTCAACAATTGAACCAATATTTGCAGTATTTCCAGAGCCTTGCTTGTCGCTTGCAATTTTCCATTTTTCGGCTGCAAAAAAATCAAAATCCTTAATTACAGAAATTATAGATTTTAAATTCTTTACAGTTGTAACCTCACGTTCTCCAACTTTTTTATTGGGTGTTTCATATTCTTCCTGCAAATCCTCAACCTGGTATATCTCGGTTTCTGGAAAGTCTTCACTTGCCATCGTTCTTGAATAGATAATTCCGAGGCAGTAATGACCGAGATATTGATTGTATGGGAATTGGATATTTTTATCCTTGTCTCTTTCTTTAAAATATGCTCCGTGACTGCCTAAAGTAAATCCTGCTGTTTTATTGTTTCGCCTGAAAGTTGTTTTGATGTCAAGGGCAAATTTTACTTTTTCGTTTTTGTTATCTACAAAGGTTATATCAGGATACCAATTTTGTTTTTCTGCAAATATGATTTTATAACCATTATCTTCTGCAAACTGTAATAATTGTGGAAATATGTGAATTTCGAGAATTTTGGAAATGATTTTTGTATCAGCAGATATGGTATAAATGTTTTTAAAGACATCAATAAAACCTTTAACTGTCCAATCCCCATTGTTACTGGAAACGTATTTTTCAAGTTTGTTCGCAAACTTATCAAGTTCTTTTTTAAATGTTGATTTGTATTTTCCCTTGTCTTTCAGATTCATCTTCCAAATATACTAAAATTGTTGTTGGGGCTTAAAACCCACTCTTAGTTTTGTTACAGAAATAAATTATAATTACGCCCTGTGAAATATTATAACTATCGGTCTTTTTGAAACTTACAGTTAACGAACAAATAACCCGGATTTCTATTTTCATTCCTCTTCCACAAAAAGCTCCTTATCCGAAACAGCCTCCTGGCCAGCAGTTTCACGCGTATCTCTATAAATTTCCATAAATTTCTGAACCGCATTTCTTCCTTCTTTTCCCAGGTTAATAGAATAATTATTGACATACAGATCAATGTGTTTTTTCATCACATCAACTTCCATTTCCTGGGAATGTTCTTTTACGTAATCGCTTATTAAAGGATAATGCTCAAAAGCATATTCCATACTTTCTTTTATGAGCGCATCCACCTGCATCAAAATGTTTTCATCAATATTCCTTTTACCCACAATGCCTCCCAGTGGAATCGGGAAGGATGTTTTTTCTTCCCAGAAATTTCCGAGATCTATGATTTTAAACAGCCCTCTGTCCATATAGGTAAACCGGTTTTCATGAATGATAACGCCCAATACATTTTCCGATTCAAGAACTGAATTTTCTATCTCATCATATCTTTTAAAAATTTTCTTTTTTGCATTGGGAAATGCGAGTGAAAACAAAAGATGCGCGGTGGTATTTTCTCCGGGAATAACGATGGTATATTTTTCTACATTCTTAAATTCGACAGGCTTTTGAGAAATTAAAAGTGGCCCAACACCATTTCCCAGTGCACCTCCACTGTTAAGTACTATATAGCTTTTTGTAATTAATGGTAAAACGCCGTAACTGATTTTTGTAAAATCCAACGTTTCATTTATTGCGAGATGGTTCAATGTTTCCACATCTTCCAATCTTACATTAAAATGAAAATCTCCTGTATTTATCTTTTTGTTGACCAGTGCATCAAAGATAAAAGTATCGTTGGGACAAGGAGAAAATCCAAGTGTAAAATTCATAGTTGTTTATATTTTTTTATAAGTGCCAATAATTCTTTGTTCAGATTTCCGATTGCTCCTTTCATTTCCCATTTTGTTTTATCTCTTTCGCCCACAAAATTGGAAACGGCGCGTATTTGCAGAAATGCAATCTTTTGCTGGAGGCTTACATAATGAAAAGCGGCGCCTTCCATACTTTCTATATCAGCAGAAAATTTTTCTTTGGTAAACTGATTTTGCAAATGATTGTCTGTTATTTTATTTACTGTAACTGCTTTTGCAATCGGAATATTATTTTTTTCTAAAAGAGAATTGTTATTTACAAGCCATCCATTGGTGTAAGGAAAATCGTTTTTATTTATAAATTCCGTTTCAAAAAGTGTTTGGAGTTTTCCGTTTTCTTCTATCCCGCTATCTGCGAAAGTATCTGCTTTTACAAAAACAACTTGTCCTAAATTGAATTTAGAATGGAAAGTTCCGGCAATGCCAGCCTGTATTGCTAAATCATATTTTTTATCCAATAATTTTTTTGCAAAATGAAATGTTGTTGCTGCAATTCCAATGCCTGTTATCAATATATCTGCTTTAGTTTTCTCTTCTAAAAAAGGCTTAATCTCCAATTCTGTTGCAGCTACAATTAATACATTCATGGTGCAAATTTCGTATTTACAATCGTATTATGAGTTCAGGAGTTACCTTTGCGAAAATTTTCTTTCTCAAATGGTATTTTTGACCCGCATAGAACATTTTAATGCTGCGCATAAGCTTTATAATCCCAGTTGGGATAAAGAAAAAAATGAGATAATTTTTGGAAAATGTACCAATGAAAACTGGCACGGCCATAACTATGAATTGCATGTAACGATAAAGGGTGAAGTGGATGCTGATACAGGTTTTGTAGTCAATGTAAAAAATCTGAGCAAGTTGATTAATGAATTTGTTCTGGAAGAACTGGATCATAAAAACCTGAACCTGGATGTTGCATTTTTAAAAGGGAAAATGTGTTCTACAGAAAATCTTGCTATAGCAATCTGGCAACAATTATTTTCACGGTTGCAGAAAGGTGTAGAATTGCATTGTGTAAAGTTGTATGAAACTCCACGTATTTATGTTGAATATTTTGGGAAATAATTTTAATGATTTAGTTATATTTATAAGATGAACAATAGGGTATCAGTTTATAGAAAAGAACATTTTAATGCAGCGCATCGCTTGCATAATCCCGAATGGGATGAAGAAAAGAATTACGCTGTCTTTGGCAAATGCAATAATCCCAATTTTCATGGTCACAATTATGAATTGGATGTAAAGATTACCGGTGAACCCGGAACTGATACTGGCTTTGTAATTGACCTGAAATTTTTGAGCGATCTGATAAAAGAAAATGTTCTTGAAAAACTGGATCATAAAAACCTGAATCTCGATGTGCCGGAATTTTCCAATCTTAATCCTACTGTTGAAAATATAACCATCGTTATTTATAATATTTTGCGGAGCAAAATTGATGATAAACTTGATTTGCAAATCCGATTGTATGAAACACCCAAAAATTTTGCAGAATATCCTGTTTCTTAATTTTTTTTATTAATAAAATATTTCACTTTATGGCTTATAAAAGAATTGAACATTATGATGAAGATGTTACAAAGGGCTTGATGAAAAACTACCGTGATACGATCAGGTTGATTGGCGAAGATCCTGATAGGGAAGGGTTGTCAAAAACACCTGAACGTATCGCAAAAGCAATGCAGTACTGTACGCAGGGCTATGGAATAAATGCAAAAGAAATTTTGAATTCCGCCAAATTTCATGAAGAGATGAGTGAAATGATTATAGTTAAAAATATTGAATTGTACAGCATGTGCGAGCATCACATGTTACCGTTTTTCGGTAAGGCGCATATCGCCTACATACCCAATGGATGGATTACAGGATTGAGCAAGCTCGCGCGGGTGGTAGATGTGTTTGCAAGAAGATTGCAGGTGCAGGAAAGATTAACGACAGAGATTTTGAATGCCATACAGGAAGCTTTGAATCCTTTAGGAGTAGCAGTTGTGATAGAAGCAGAGCATTTATGTATGATGATGCGCGGAGTTCAAAAACAAAATTCTGTTACTACCACATCAGCCTTTTATGGTGAATTTGAAAAGCAGACTACCCGCAATGAATTTATCAACCTGATACAGGCAGATCTCGTAAAAAGAAGATAAAAAATAAATTTATGGCACACGCATTTGTTTTTCCCGGACAAGGATCCCAGTTTATCGGAATGGGAAAGAAATTATATGACGAAGATGAACAGGCAAAATTACTTTTTGACGAGGCAAACGATATTCTCGGCTTTCCTATTTCAGAGATAATGTTTTTTGGAACTGCTGATGAATTAAAACAGACAAATGTAACTCAGCCTGCTGTTTTTTTGCATTCTGTAATTGCTTTTAAAACTATTGCACAAACCTGGCCTGATATGGTTGCCGGACATTCTCTCGGAGAGTTTTCGGCATTGGTAGCAAACGAATGTTTGAGTTTTGAAGATGCTTTAAAATTGGTTTCGATAAGAGCAAAAGCGATGCAAAAAGCGTGTGAAATAAACCCTTCCACCATGGCTGCCATCCTTGCGCTCGATGATAAAAAAGTAGAAGAAATTTGTGCATCTATTACAAATGAAATCGTAGTTGCAGCTAATTATAATTGCCCTGGACAGATCGTTATTTCAGGTTCTATAAAAGGAATTGAAGAAGCTTGTATTTTATTAAAAGAAGCAGGTGCCAAACGCGCTTTAATACTTCCTGTTGGTGGCGCATTTCATTCGCCATTGATGCAGCCGGCAAAAGAAGAATTATCTGATGCGATTGAAAAAACTAAATTTAATACACCATTTTGCCCCGTTTATCAAAACGTAGTTGCAAAAGCGGTTACTGACCCTGCGGAAATAAAATCAAACCTGATAGCTCAATTGACCGGATCAGTAAGGTGGACACAAACCATAGAACAAATGGTTGCAGATGGCGCAACGGAATTTACTGAATGTGGCCCCGGTAAAGTATTACAGGGATTGGTTTCAAAAATTAACAGAGAAGTAAAAGTTGACGGGATAGGATAAAGAATGGAAGGAATCTTAAATATTTGTTCCTGCTCGAATTCCCGCCCGGATAACCGGTCGGACGGGGACTCGTTCAGGCGGCGGGTTTACGGCATAACTTATTTTTTTTAAACTGCCTATCCCTTTCGGTCAAGTAAAAATTTATAATTTTGCTGCATGAGTATTATTGAGCAATACCCGAGACATTTTCAAGAATTCCTTGCACAATTCAAAAACGAGAATGACTGTTGGGATTATATATTTCAAA
>DATCFT010000079.1:0-19559 GCA_036509335.1 Hanamia sp. | reverse complement strand
TGTCATCAAATTTGTACTTGCTGCTCATAAAGTAAATATACCAAACAAATTATAATTAATAATTTCTAAAACTACTTTTAGAAAGCAATTATTCAAATAAGTAACGAGCAGTCACAGGTCAGGAGACCTGCGCCAGCCTGGTATATTTTCTTTCAGCATTGATGTGGATTAAGATTGAGGCAAATGTAAAAAGAGTTTCGCTATTGTTGAAAGTTCATATTTCAAAGGCCTTTATTCGTAGTTCGTAGTTTTAGTTGATTAGGAATTAGGTTTATTTATTGTTTTACTGATAAAATAATTAAGTCAAAATTTTTTAAAAAATAATTTCCTTTAATTTGAATAAAGTAAACTGATGAAGGAAAGACAACTGTAGATTTGAACAAAGCGGGTAAATAATTGGGAATCCGGTTTAATTGTTTGTTTACTGTCCAAAGGATTCCAATTGGAGGTTGGTAATTCTACTTTCTTATATTCTATTTTTTGTTTCTCATTCTCCCCGCTACTTCATATTATCCGGATCGAAATCTTTTCCCGGATCTACTTCTATGGTTTCCGGAATGAGATAAATGGTGGCGCCATTAAGCATTTTACTTATTTGTTTTTGATAAGATTCTGCTTCGTCTTTGGTTGCAAAGTTGCCAACTTTGATACGGATATAAGGATTGGTAAACCACATATATAATTTCTGTTCCGGGAATTTCTGTAACAATTCTGCCCGTACTTTAAAAGCATAATTCTTATCGCTGGTATTTAAAACCATCAGCCTGTAACCCTGCGCAGACCGTGCCTGTTGTTTCAATAAGGCTGTATTAAGTTCCGCTTCCTTTTGCCCCAAAATATCTAATCGGTAGTCTTTAAAAACTACTACCCTGTTTTCTTTTAGTGAATCAGTATTTTGTCCTAAAGAATAATTAGGAATATAAAGAAAGCTTAGAATTAATAATTGTTTCATAATTTAAATACCAATTTCGCAAAAATAATACCAATCAGCAGATCGAAGATCGAAGTTGGCTCCGGTAAACAAATAAATTAACAGGATTTCTTACCCAAATCAACTTTCAACTTTTCCCATTGCTTTCTTTCACAATCTCCACACCCGCACTACATCCAAGCCTGTTGGCTCCCGCATTGATCAATTCTTTTGCAAAAGAATAAGACCGGATACCGCCACTTGCCTTAATTTTTACTGAGTCAGCAAGATGCCCTCTTATCAATCGCACCGCATGAATAGAGGCGCCCTTTTCTGCAAAACCCGTTGAGGTTTTTACATAATCTACTCCGGCAGCTCCATAAATATCACAACATTTAATGATCTCATCATCTGTTAAAACGCCACTTTCAATAATTACTTTTAGGACTTTATTTTTATTTTTTACAATAGGCATTATCGTATTGATCTCATTAGCAATAAAAGTCCAGTCGCTGTTTTTTATTGCAGAAATATTTGCCACCATATCCAATTCATCGGCTCCATCCACAACAGCTAAAACTATTTCGGCAACTTTCGCTTCGACGGCACAATAACCAAATGGAAAACCAATTACTGTAGCTGTTTTGATTTCTCCATTTCCTAAAAATTCTTTTGCTTTTTTTACATACAAAGGGGGAACACAAACTGCTGCGAACCCGTATTCGCTGGCTTCATTACACAAGTTCTCAATATCAGAAATGGTTGTAGCCTGTTTTAAAAAAGTATGTTCTATATAAGGAGCAATATTCATTATTATATCATTTATAAAAAAATGAAGATAACAATTTAACTTATTGATATTTCCAAAGCATTTAAATAATTAACTCAGTAATAAAAAATCATACCTTCTTTTCATTTCATCAATTCAAACAGTGTCATTATGTTTGAGAGTAATTTTAAAGTAATAATCAGAATAAAACAGAATTAAAATCTTTCTTATTTATTTCCTGCCCGAATGGTACAGGCAGAGTTTGCTTAAAATGACTTTTATTATAAATCATTAAAGTGCAACTTGCCTCAATATTTATAGTTCATTATTTTTTCTCACTTATTTTTGCAAAATGATAGCAATAGATGATATATTGATAAGTGATGAGATCATAGAAGAACAATTTGTGTGTGACCTGCAAAAATGTAAAGGAGGCTGCTGCGTGGACGGAGATGCAGGTGCTCCCCTGGAAAATTACGAATTAAAAGAATTGAATGCGGCTTATGATGCTGTACTACCCTATCTTTCGCACGAATCAAAAATTATTTTAGAGACAGAAGGAAAATATGTTTATGATAAAGAATTCGGTTGGGTAACTCCCACCCTCAGCAACGGAATGTGCGCTTATGGAAAGCCGGATAAAAACGGAATTGTAAAATGCGGAATTGAACAGGCTTACAATGACGGAAAAATAACCTGGAAAAAACCGATCAGTTGCCACCTTTTTCCTATCAGGATAAAAAAAACAAAAAATGCAGAACTGGTAAATTATGAGCCACGTGAAGATCTCTGCAAAGCGGCCTGTATTCTTGGAAAAAAATTAAAAATTCCGGTTTATCAATTTTTAAAAGAACCTTTGATCCGAAAATTTGGAAAAGATTTTTACGAAGCGATCGAAGCGACTGCGCATCATATACAAACACAACAATAAATTATTTTTAATACCTATTTACTTCTTTCCTGTTATGAATAAAATCTCTTGTGCATTTCTTTCTTTATTTCTTTTTACACTTGGATCCTGTACTGTAAACAACGCCAAAATTAATAATAACCTGAAAAAATATTTTGATTCATCAAATGTAGAAGGTTGTTTTTCATTCTATGATAATCAAATGGGTACCATCATTGTTTATAACATGAAACTGGATACAGAGCAGGTAACACCCGGAAATTCATTCAAAATACTGAACTCATTGATTGGGATTCAAACCGGCAGAATAAGTAATGAAAATACAGTGTTGAATACTGATATTACTCAAAATAAAAACCTCACCTTCAAAGAAGCTTTTCATAATTCTTCCCCTCTTTTTTTCCAGACTTTGGCCAGGCAAATTGGAAAAGATACCATGAAATTCTGGATAGATTCTTTGCATTATGGAAATAAAATTGTCAGTGGATCCGTAGATTCTTTATGGTTGAATCCTTATTTGAAAATTTCTCCCGACGAACAATTAGGCCTTGTAAGTAAATTATATTTTGAACAGTTGCCTTTACAAAAATACGCCCAGCAAATGGTGGAGGACCAAATGTTGCAGGAAGACAATACGCTTTATCAATTAAGTTATGCTACCGGTACGGGTATTGATGAAAAAGATAATTCCTTTGACTGGGTTTTAGGATGGATAGTAGAAAACCGCCACGTTTATTTCTTTGTAACTTATATAAGATCTCCCCAAAAGGACCTTGATATGAATTCAATTGCTATCCATATTTCCAAATCCATTTTGAAAGGAATGGGATTTTTTAAAGGAGAAAAATAAGACCCCTATCCCCTGAAGGGGTAATAAGAGACGAGAAAGTGGAGAAATTAATTCAGTCCCGGAAGTAATTTCCTGACGGCGTATAAAAAATAAAAAGTATTCGATCAGTAAACCAATACCCGCCTGCTTGTTCCGATTCGAATGAAGATGACATTGATCAGACGGACATGACGCAGTCGGGCAGGAATAATCATGATTCCCATTCCCAAATTAGCAACCTTCAAGGGGCGGAATAAATTAACATTGGACAACGCCCCATGAAAAAAAATGGAGGAAAACTTATAGAGCCAACCTCAACATGATAGAATATGAGAAAATAAGGATTCAATCTACAGAATGAAAGTAAACAACAATTTAACACTGAACAATGAAGCAATTAAAGATTCGTTTTTAATTTAGCAAACAGAAATGCTCCATTTTCAATACATAGAATATTTTATTGCCTTAGCTGCAGTTCCCCTGATGATTTTTTTCTATTTTCAACTTTTAAAGTGGAAGAAAAAAACAGCAAAAAAGATTGGGGATCCTTCGCTCGTAAAAGAATTAACATCTCAATATTCTTCTAAAAATTTTTTAACCAAGTTCATTTTATTTATTTCCGGATTTGCGCTTTGTGCTTTTGCGGTGGCTGGTCTTGTTACACCCGATGGCACACAAAAAATAAACCGAAAAGGCACAGACCTGGTAATAGCCCTTGACGTGAGTAAAAGCATGCTCGCCAATGACATACAACCCAGCAGGCTGATACGGGCAAAACAACTAATATCTAAGATCATTGATAATTTCCCGGATGACAGGATTGGACTTGTAATCTTTGCCGGTCGTGCTTATTTACAAATGCCTCTTACCATTGACCATGAAGCAGCCAAAATGTATTTGTCCGCAGCCTCTCCCGATGATGTTTCCACGCAGGGAACAGTAATCAGCGATGCATTAAAAATGTCCTATGCAACATTCAATCCTAATGATAAGACCTTCAAATCGGTACTTCTGATAACCGACGGCGAAGACCATGACAATGATGCCATAAAAGTTACTAAAGAATTAGCCAAAGAGGGAATCATGGTAAATACAGTAGGCATCGGCACACCAGAAGGGGCGCCAATAATGGACCCCTCAACAGGACAATACATGAAAGATGATAAAGGCCAGTCAGTAATTACCAAATTAAATGAAAAAGAATTGAGTGATATTGCCAAAGCGGGCAATGGGATCTACCAGTTGTATTCCAATACTGACGCGGTAGAGGCAAATATTAAAAACCAATTGGCAGATATAGGTAAAGAAACTAATGCAAGTGATACCTCCTATATTGCATTCAGGCAATATTTTCAATATTTTCTGGGTGCAGCTTTTATTTTATTATTGATAGAATTTTTCTTTTCTGAAAAAAAGAAGGTACTATTAAAAGGTATAGCAACGGTCTTTGTCTTTATGGGATTGAGCATTTCTTCGTTTTCACAAAGCACCAAATCTGCAATTTTAAAAGGAAATAAAGCCTATAAAGTAAATGATTATAATGCCGCTGAAAATGATTACCGCGACGCTTTAAAGAATTCAGAAAACAATGTGATCGCTGATTATAATCTGGGAAATGCACTTTATAAAAAAGAGAATACAGATGAAGCTGTAAAGTCTTTTGATAATGCAATTGCACACACCGACGATAGTTCTATAAAACAAAATGCGTATTATAATAAAGGCGTTGCATTACAAAAAGAAAAAAAATTTTCTGAATGTATCAATGCTTACGAAAACGCCCTGATGCTGAATCCTAATGATGAAGATGCCAGGCAAAATTTGCAGCGCGCTCTGAAAGAACAGAAAAAGCAGCAACAAAACCAGAAGCAAAATAAAAATCAACAGAAACAACAACCCAAAAACCAGCCACAGAATAATCAGCAAAAAAATAATGAACCACAGCCCTCACCCTCAACCATGTCGAAACAGGATGCAATAGAAAAATTAAAATCGCTTCTCGAGAATGAGAAACAATTACAGGATAAACTACACAAGATAAAAGGAGCCCCTGCGCCCGATAGCCCCGAAAAAGATTGGTAGTTAATAAGGAATAAAAAAATATAGAATAAAAAATAAGAAAGTTGTGAGGTAATTTTAAAGGAAATAAAAATAGATACAGTAAAAGCACAAATAAAGGAGATTCTTTTTCAGAAAAAATAAGGGATAAGGACCCGACAAAACTTTCGACCCACTACAAACTAAAAACTACGAACTAATAATTAAACTCACGATATTTGCATTAAAATTTTACTCACCTGAAGTTTTTTATTCCAGGTAAAAAATCATAAAATTTTCTTTTCGCTATGAAAGATTTTTCCTATATAACAAGCTCACATCCTGCCTATATTGAAAATTTGTATTCTGATTTTAAAAAAGATCCTGAAAGTGTTGATATTGATTTACGGAAATTCTTTGAAGGGTTTGATTTTGCAGTTACTAACCAGAATGGCCATTCGAAAACCGGATCAGGTACAACGGCTGCTGTAAGTGAATTGTCCGTAAGTAATCTTAATAAAGAATTTGGAGTTTACCAACTTATTCTTGCTTACCGAAAAAAAGGACACCTCATTTCAAAAACCAATCCTATCAGGGAAAGAAAAGATCGCAGGGCCAACCTGGCACTCTCCTACTTTGGACTTAGCGAAGAGGATATTAACACTCAATTTGAAGCAGGAAAATTTGCCGGAACAGGTAAAGCAACTTTGCAAACAATCGTTAATCATTTAAAAAAATGTTATACCGCATCGGTTGGTATTGAATTTGATTCACTAAACGATCAGAAAAAAATAGATTGGATCATCAATGCGGCAGAACACACACTTCAGGAACCGGTTTCTTTAGATCAAAAAAAAAGAATTCTTCAAAAACTCAACGAGGGAGTTATGTTTGAAAAGTTTCTTCATACCAAATATGTTGGTCAAAAAAGATTCTCATTAGAAGGAGGTGAAAGTACCATTGCCGCACTGGATGCCATCATCAATGTAGCTGCTGACCATGAAGTTCAGGAAGTGGTAATAGGCATGACTCACAGAGGCAGATTAAACGTACTTGCCAATATCCTGGGCAAAACTTACGAGCAGATATTTACCGAGTTTGAAGGAAATGCCAAAGTGGATTCCACAATGGGAAGCGGAGATGTGAAATACCACAAAGGCTTCAGTAGCGAAGTGAAATCTTTTAGTGGAAAAACAGTTCATTTAAAACTCTCACCAAATCCCTCTCATCTTGAAGCTGTAGATCCTGTCGTAATTGGTTTTGCCAGAAGCAAGGCGGATGTTATCTACAATAGTGATTATGACAAAATATTGCCTGTTCTTATACATGGAGATTCTGCTCTCGCTGGTCAGGGCATTGTATATGAAGTGTTACAGATGAGTGGTTTGCAGGGCTATCTTACAGGCGGAACTTTACATTTTGTAATAAATAACCAGATTGGTTTTACTACCGATTTTGATGATGCCCGTACTTCGGATTATTGCACTTCTCTCGCCTCTACCATCAATGCGCCCGTATTTCATGTAAATGGCGATGATGTGGAAGCGGTTGTAAAGGTTTCACAAATAGCAACGATGTTCAGACAGGAATTCAATTCCGATATTTTTATAGACATGGTTTGCTATCGTCGTCACGGGCATAATGAAGGAGATGATCCTAAATTTACCCAACCGGGTTTGTATGCACTTATTGACAAACAACCCAATCCCCGTGAGGTGTATGTAGAATGGCTAAAGTTGCATGGAGAAGATGGTGCAGTCCAAATAGCCAAAGAAATGGAGCAAAAATACTGGAGCGATCTGCAGGAAAGGCTCGATGAAATCAAACAAAACCCTTTGCCTTACAGTTATCAAAAACCGGAACTTTGGTGGCAAAGCCTTAGAAAGGCCACCCCCGCTGATTTTAATAGCTCTCCTGTAACGGCTATTCCTAAATTAGAAGTAGAAAAATTATTCCACGCTATCATGAAATGGCCCGATGATTTTACGCCATTAAGAAAAATTAAAAAAATCCTTCAGGATAAAATTTCTTTGTATGAAAGTGAACAAAAATTTGACTGGGCTACCGGCGAATTGCTGGCTTATGCAAGCATTTTGAATGAAGGCAAAGATGTGCGAATGAGTGGACAGGATGTGAGACGCGGCACTTTCAGCCATCGGCACGCCGTTTTAAGAGACGAAAAGACGGACAAATATTATAACCGTTTGAGCAATATTTCTGATAAACAGGGGAAAATGAGAATATGGGATTCTCTTTTAAGCGAATATGCTGTACTTGGATTTGAATACGGCTACGCGATGGCCAATCCAAATGCATTGGTTATATGGGAGGCCCAATTTGGGGATTTTGCAAATGGCACACAGACTTTGATAGATGAATTTATTTCCAGCGCCGAACAGAAGTGGAACCGAATGAATGGATTGGCAGTTCTTCTTCCGCATGGTTATGAAGGACAGGGGCCAGACCATAGCAGCGGGAGAATAGAACGATTTTTACAGATGTGTGCTGAATTAAATATGGTAATTACGAATGTCTCTACAGCGGCCAATTTTTTTCATTGCCTCAGAAGACAACTGGCGTGGCCTTTCAGAAAACCTCTGATCAATTTTTCGCCCAAAGCCAACCTTCGCCACAAGGGTAGCTACAGCAAAATAGAAGAATTTACTACCGGTGGGTTTAGGGAGATCATTGATGACGAAAGTATCGCTGACAGCAGTTCTATCACAAAAGTTCTTTTATGTTCCGGCAAAATATATTTTGATCTGAATGAAAAAAGAGAGAAGGAAAACAGGAAAGATTTTGCAATCATCAGGGTGGAACAATTATATCCGTTACCTCAAAACCAAATAGAATCTCTTTATAAAAAATATAAGAAAGCTATCTGGTATTGGGTGCAGGAAGAACCTTTGAATATGGGAGCCGCCTCCTATTTACGAATGAACCTCACTACCATTAATTTTGGAGTTATCAGCAGGCAGCCAAGTGCTTCTACAGCAACAGGGTATTCAAAAATTCATTTAGAGGAGCAGGAAGAAATTTTGAATACTGCATTTTCGATTTAATAAAAATAAGAATTTAAGGAATTTGTTTGTTTGCTGTCCGCAATACATGCATAGAGTATAAATATTTTCAGCGTATTTGGGTATCCGGATTTTCTCAAAATTTCATCTTCCCCTGATCCATTTTATCTTCAAAATACCGTTGATGCACTTTGTAATTATTCGACGAAGGAATAAAAGATTATCTATAAAAAATTGAAGAAATCTTTACCAATCAACATTCAGTTCAAGGCATCCGCTTCTACTTTGCTTTTTGTGTATTTCTCATTTTAGCTTAGGTTTGTAAATCTTAAAAATTATTCATGTCAGTAGAAATAAAAGTGCCTACAGTTGGCGAAAGCATTAATGAAGTAACCCTCACCAAATGGATAAAAAAAGATGGTGAATGGGTAGAACGTGACGAAGTAATTGCCGAGTTGGAAAGTGAAAAAGCCACCTTTGAAATCAATGCGGAAAAATCCGGGATCCTACACACGATAGCAAAAGAAGAAGATACTCTGCAGATTGGAGATGTAGTTTGCACCATTGATGACACAGCTCAAAAACCTGCAGCGAAAGAATCTACAAAAGAAGAAAAAAAATCAGAAACTTTTAAAGCTGAAGCAAAAGTCGAAGCACCTGATGTAAAAATAATTTCTCCGGAAGAAAACAGATCAGAAAAAAGAGAAGTAGTTAAGGATGTAAAAGCTTCACCCGTTGCCGCTGCAATCCTGGCCGATAAAAAAGTAGATGTATCAAAGGTGAAGCCTACCGGCTCCCAGGGAAAGATCATGAAAAATGATGTTTTGAATGCGCTTGCTAACCCCGGTAGAGCAATAGGAAAAGAACTTTTTAGCCGCGAAGAGAAACCTCAAAAAATGAGCAATCTTCGCCGTACCATCAGTCGCAGATTAGTAGAAGCGAAAAACAGTACAGCCATGCTCACTACTTTTAATGAAGTAGATATGAGTGCAATCATGGATACAAGAGCAAAGTATAAAGAAGTCTTCAAAAAAACTCATGAGGTCAATCTTGGATTTATGAGCTTCTTTGTAAAAGCCTGCTGCTTTGCCCTGCAGGAGTGGCCTTCAGTGAATGCGAGTATAGATGGAGATAATATTATTCAACACGAATTCTGTGATGTGTCTATCGCCGTTTCATCACCAAAGGGATTGGTAGTTCCTGTAATAAGAAATGCAGAAAGCCTGAGTATGGCCGAAATTGAAAAAGAGGTGGTGCAACTTGCCGTAAAAGCAAGGGAAAGCAAATTAACCATTGAGGAAATGACCGGCGGCACTTTTACTATTACTAATGGCGGCGTTTTTGGATCGCTGTTGAGTACGCCAATTCTTAACCTGCCGCAAAGTGGTATTCTGGGAATGCATAATATTATAGAACGCCCTGTGGCTATAAAAGGGCAGGTAGTAATCAGGCCAATGATGTATGTGGCATTAAGTTATGATCATCGTGTAATTGATGGCCGCGAATCAGTAAGTTTCCTGGTGCGGGTAAAAGAAATGCTCGAAAATCCTGAGCAGCTTTTATTTGGGAAAGACCCTGTCAAAGCGCTTCTTCAGCTTTAATTTATAAAGTAGAAATCATTTTCATTCATGAATACAGGTCCCCCATCTTCCCCCGGTAAAGGAAATCATTATCACCGGTATCTGGAATATGCATCAGGAATCATTTCCTCATATAACGGGACGCAACCGTTTCACGTTTATTTAAAAAAATATTTTTCTACCAATAAAAAACACGGCTCAGGAGACAGGAAACAAATTACCTCACTTTGCTATGATTATTTTCGTATATGCTTTGGCGTAAGTTATGATCTTTCAATAAATGAAAAATTACTGTTAGGAATCTTTCTCATTGAAAAAAATCCCACCCCATTTCTTGAAAAATTAAATCCAGAATGGAATAAAAATATCCACCTGGATATGTCAGATAAGATTGAAATGGTTAAAAACATTTTTGATCTGAATAAAATATTCCCTTTTCCGAATGAATTGAGTAAAGAAATTGCTTTTCAAAAATTTTCCTTATCATTTTTAATACAGCCAAAATTATTTATCAGGATAAGACCGGGGTATAAAAATATAGTTTCTGGTAAACTAAAATCCGCTAATATTTCTTTTGAAAAAATAAATGAAGATTGCCTCTCATTTGCCAATAATGAAAAAGTGAGTGATATTCTTGATATTGATAAAGAAGCTGTGATACAGGATTACAATTCTCAAAATACCCTGGATGCTGTAACATCCTTCATCGTACATCAAACATCTTCCGTTTCGTTTTGGGACTGCTGCGCCGGCAGCGGCGGCAAATCCATTCTTGCCAATGATTTATTAAAAAACTTAAAAATAACGGTAAGTGATAATCGAAAATTAATTCTTGATAATCTGAAAAAGCGTTTTGCAAAATCGGGTATTAAAAATTACCATTCTTTTGTAGCTGATCTTTCTGTTTCTTTTCCCCCCGAAGGAATTAAAGCAGGATATGACATTATCATAGCGGATGTTCCCTGTTCCGGTTCGGGTACCTGGTCAAGAACTCCGGAACAACTCTGTTCTTTTTCAGAAAAAAATATAAAAATGTATTCCGGTTTGCAAAAGAAAATACTTACAAATGTTGCAAAATTTTTAAATGAAAACGGATACCTTCTCTATATTACATGTTCTGTATTTAAAAAAGAGAATGAAGAGGTTGTGGATTTTATACTGAAAGATCTGGGTCTTGAATTGATTGAAAGTAAATATTTAAAGGGTTATGAAATGCAGGCTGATACTTTATTTGCGGCTTTGTTTAAAAACATTTAAACTCCCAATACAAGACATTAAAAAATACAAATCCTCATTATTCCTGCCCGAATGATTCGTTCAGGCGGGTATTGGTTTACTGATTCACCTTATTTGTTGATACAATAAAAACTCTTTCCTATTGAACCATCAATTTAAAACTTTGCTTGCTGATTCCGTCACTAAACCTGAGAATATATAATCCTTTTCCCATTGGTTGCATACCGCTGAAATTAATAACCTGCGTAATCCCTTGTTGCAAAGAGATTTGTTTTGTAAAATATAATTTTCCTAACGCATCATACATCCTGAAAACACCTGTAGAAGTATGTTCAGGTTTTATCAAAACTGTAAAATTATTATTAAAAGGATTGGGATAAATTTTAATATTCGTATTTCCTAAAATACTATCGGCATTTTGTAAAATCCGCTGCTGATTCAAATCATCATACGCTTTCTGAAAATCCGGAATACCATAACCAATCCTATCGTCGGGATCATTATAAATACTACTACTTTTTTCTACCTCATTTATGATTTGCATATTGGTTAATTCAGGAAATGCCTGCCAAAGACAAGTAACCAAACCAGCCAGATTGGGCGTTGAAAAAGAAGTTCCATTCCCTGTTACTATTGGTCCTGTGGTTGAGGACACAAAAGTACCTTCTCCTACGGAAGCCGCTACAGGCTCCACTCTTCCATCGCTTGAAGGGCCGTAGCTACTGAAAGGAGCTACTATGCCTGAATCATTTACTGCACCCACACTTATGATGCTATCTGCATCGGCAGGTGTCGTAATAAAATGCCACGAATTATCTCCTTCATTTCCGGCTGCAGCCAGTACAATTATTCCTTTTCTTGCTGCCATTGTTGCTTCTTTAGCGATTAAAGTAGTTTTCCCGTTCATATCAGCATACGTGTAATCAAAAATGGGATTATCAAATAAGTCGTATCCGAGAGAAGTAGTAATTACATCAGCACCGGCACTGTCGGCCCTTTCTGCAGCAGCAGCCCAATATTGTTCTTCAACAGGCGATTCAGATGAAACATCTTCTGAAACATACAATAAAAAATGAGCATTCGGACAAGTACCAACCAATTGCCCGGGAATATTTCCTGCAATGATGGAAAAAACCATCATGCCATGGAAATAATCTTCATTAACACTTGAATCATTATCAACAAAATTATAAGTATCCAATACCTGGTGATTGATATTTACGCTATCAAAAGCAGGTAAAGTGAGGTAATGATAGAACCCAGCATCAAGTATTGCTATCAACATTCCTTCGCCATGAAACCCTTTATTATGAAGGTATTCTCCATTATGAATATGGATCTGAGCATAAGAATCACCGTAGGAATAATAATCTCCTGAAATTCCTGCCGGAGATGCAATGTTTGTAATATTATCTATTTGCTCAGTAAACTTATTTGTTGTCAGCCTTTCTCCGGAAGCATCCTGTTTAATTGTTTGTGAATTAGCCATTCGTTTTAATGGCTGCGTTGTTATTACAAATGGAAAACTGTTGATCTTCAAAATTGCAGCAGAATCAGTAGTGGCAATACAAACCTGGTTTAGCCATTTTGATTCGTCCAGTATCTGTACATTGCCCGAAAGCCTTACACTGTCTATATATCGGGGTGTAACCGGCAAATCTGTCTCATCAATAGCAATGTGTTGTTTAGCTCTTCTTGCTATTGCTCTTGCCGACAGAAATTGAGATGGATTATTAATAGAAAAAGGAGTTCCGTCTTTATCCTTGAATCTTACAACGTACCTGGTAAATTGTGCAGAACTATGTAGAGAAAAAAAAAGAAATAATAAAATCAGGAAATAATTTTTTCTCATAAAATCACTTGACAAAATTCTTTTAACCGGATTTAATAAAAAACCGAACCTATCTCTGCAAAAGTGGCCGGTGAGACACCGGCCATGGCACCGAGCCGCGGTTGGTGTCCCCACCAACCGCAATATGGTGGAACAAAATTCTATTTTTAAACAGCTTCTAAAACATCAAAACTTTTCTAACTGATTAATTATGATCTATAATGCTCAGGGTAACTCCATAACCTGTATAGCCAGGACTCAAACTTTGAGAGCCCTGGTATTCCCAATGTAAAAAATCGCGATAGATCAATCCTATTCCTTTAGCATATTTCTCTAACGAATAAGTTTTTTCAGCATATTGAGTACCAGCAATGGATGGATCCTGGCCTAAAAATTCATCTCTTTCATCAACTGTAATGGCACTGTCAAAACTGAGTGAATTAATAGTAAGAGGCACGCCCACACTATCATAAGTATAATCCCAGTCATCTAAATAAGTTACACCTAAGTCATTATCATAAGTATCAATATAAGAATTCCCTTTCCATGTAAAACCTTCTGATATTGGCAACATTAATTTTAAATACCGCAAGTTATTTTCAACATATTCAAGAGAATTTCTTGTAGATGTAACCATAAATGTATTATTAGGAATCCAGGGTTGGGTAGAATCATTGCGAATGTAATGCATGATACGAAATGAAGGCCTCCCCAGATTATCTGTAATCTGTGCATCTACTACATCCTGCGCCTGGTAATGGTTTACTACCATGTTTTGACCAAAATTGATAAATACAGTAGAGTCCAGATTGTAGGTAATGTATTTGCCTACCTGCAAAGGAAAATAATCATTGAGAGAATCAGAAGTAAAATTTGAGTCTTCCTTTTTGCAGGATGCAAATAACAAACAGAGCAAACAGGAACATAAAAGATATTTCGCCATATTAATTTTTAAAAATGTTTTGCAAAGGAGTACGAAAATCCGAACATCTATTATAATTCTAATTGCTTTTCAGTAAACAAAGAAATATTACATTTTCCCGTTTTCCTTAATTCTTGACTGTGGGCGGTGACACCGCCCACGACGCGCTGCCCCGGTTGGTGTCTCCACCAACCGGAGATAATTTGGAATTCACCCATTGCTTTTCAGTAAACAAACAAATAGTACATTTTTCTATTTCCCTTTATCTCTGTAAATTATTCAACCGTATTTCTTTGAATAATTCCTTCACCTATCACATCATCTCCTTCATAAAAAACAGCGCTTTCATTTTTTTTCGCCAATTCGGGATATCCAAAATCAATCTCTACAACATTAAGATTTTTCTACAAGATTAATTATGATCTATAATGCTCAGGGTAACTCCATAACCGGTATATCCAGGGTTTATAATAGATTGGGGGCTCTGGTATTCCCAATGTAAAAAATTGCGATAGATCAAACCTATTCCCTTAGCATATTTCTCTACCGAATAAGTTTTTGTAGCATATTGAGTACTATCAAGGGATGGATCCTGACCTAAAAATTCATCTCTTTCATCTACTGTAATGGTACTGTCAAAATTGAGTGAATTAATAGTAAGAGGCGCTCCCACACTATCATACGTATAATCCCAGTCATCTAAATAAGTTAGCCCTAAGTCATTATCATAAGTATCTATATATGAATTTCCTTTCCAAGTAAAACCTTCTGATATTGGCAACATTAATTTCAGATACCTTAAGTTATTTTCGACATATTCAAGAGAATTTCTTGTAGATGTAACCATAAATGTATTGTTAGGAATCCAGAGTTGGGTAGAATCATTACGAATGTAATGCATGATACGAAATGAAGACCTCCCAAGATTATCTGTTATCTCTGCATCCACTACATCCTGCGCCTGGTAATGATTTACTACAAATGGCGAAGAACCCAGACCGAAATTAGCTATAACGGTGGAATCAAGATTATAGGTGATGTATTTACCTACTTTCAAAGGAAAATAATCATTGATAGAAGCAGAAGTAAAATTGGAGTCCTCCTTTTTGCAGGATGCAAATAACAAGCAAAGCAAACAGGAACCTAAAAGATATTTCGCCATATTTATTTTTAAAATGTTTTGCAAAGGAGTACGAAAAATCCGAACTATCTATATTTTGAATTGCTTTTCAGTAAATCAACTTACATGTAGGCAGGCAAACAAATATTTCATTTTCCTCTTTTCCTTAATCTTTGAAAATTATTCAACTGGATTTCTTTGAATAACGCCTCCACCTATCACATCATTTCCTTCATAAAAAACAGCGCTTTGCCCCGGAGCAATTCCTTTTACATTTTCATAAAAACGGACTTTTACACCCTTTTCGTATGCAAAAAGATTACTAAGAGCACCTTTATCTTTATAACGGATTTTGGTAGTTGCTTCCATGCCGTCAGATACGCCATCATATTTTATCCAGTTGACGCCTTTTACTCTCATTTCATTTCCTTTCAGATCTTCTTCATCCCCTAGCACTATGGTATTTGTCTCGGGAATAATTTTGGTAACAAACGCAGGTTTTCCCAATGCAATATCCAGTCCTTTTCTCTGACCAACAGTATAAAATGGATACCCTTTATGTGGTCCCAAAATCTTACCGGTTTTATCAACAAAAAATCCTCCGGCAACTCTTTCTTCAAGGCCTTCTACTTTTCTTTTTAAAAAACCGCGGTAATCATTATCAGGCACGAAACAGATTTCATAGCTTTCATTTTTTTTCGCCAGTTCGGGATATCCAAAATCAATAGCCATTTGCCTTATTGATGTTTTTCGGTAGTTGCCCAATGGCAAAATAGTACGGCTTAATAAATCCTGCTGTAACCCCCAAAGGACATAACTCTGGTCTTTTGTTTCATCTATTCCTTTTCTTACAAAATATCTTCCGTTCGTATGCTGATGAATTTGTGCATAATGCCCTGTTGCAATAAAATCACAACCAAGTGCATCGGCTCTTTTTGAAAGCGCACGCCATTTAATATGAGTATTGCACAGCACACAGGGATTAGGTGTACGCCCTGCAATATATTCTTCTACAAAATTATCAATTACAAAATCACCAAATTCTTCTCGTATGTCCAAAATAAAATGCGGGAAACCGTGCTGCACCGCCGCCATGCGTGCATCATTAAAACTATCAATATTGCAACATCCGGTTTGTTTATTATTTTTTCCACCGCTCGAAGCATAATCCCAGGTTTTCATAGTAATCCCAATTACTTCATAACCTTCGCTATGAAGCATCAAAGCGGCTACAGTACTATCTATACCGCCGCTCATCGCCATTAAAACTTTTCCTTTAGTACTCATCTCTTTTTAATAATTGGCAAAGATACAATTTTCGGTGGGCAGGTAAAATTCCATGAACTCCCTACCCGGATCTATTGAAAGGAAAAATATTTATTCAGCAAATCAACGAACAACCAGCAGGCAAACAAATTATTAAGATTTCATATCAAATTAATATTAATTGGATCCGCATTTATTCATTCTTTGCGTTATTATGGGTATATTGTAAATTGCCCCGCATTTAAAATCAAAGATCAATTATGACAAGCCACCTTATTCTTTCAAAAGAAATTGCTTACAGAAAAATTCAAAGAATGGCTTATGAAATTGTAGAGCAAAATATAAATGAGGATGAAATAATTCTTGCCGGTATTAAAGAAAACGGTAGCATTATAGCCGGGATTCTGTCAAAATTTTTAAAAGAAATTTTTAAAGGTGAAATTAAAATAGTTGAAATTAAAATTGACAAAAAAAATCCAAAAAATATTTCTCTCTCAGAAAAAATAAATTACGACAATAAAATTATCATCATTATTGATGATGTGGCCAACAGCGGTAAAACTTTATTGTATGCAATCAAACCCTTTCTTGATTTTTATCCAAAAAAAATACAAACATTGGTTTTGGTAGAAAGAAGTTATAAAGAATTTCCGCTCTCCCCGGATTATGTAGGCCTTTCCATTTCTACAGCGCTTACTGAAAAAATAATTGTAGAAACATCCAAAGGAGAAATAGAAGGTGCGAGATTAAGCACACACTGATTTATCCTAAATATTTTCGTATCACAAAAAATCCTATCAATATAATAATTATAATGAGAATGATGGAGAAGTAAAGCCACGGCATATCTTTAATACGTCGTTTCTCTTTTGCGAATTTCTTTTTTTGTAATTGTTTTTGGAGATTGCTGTTCAGTTGTTCTGCAAATGTTAAGGGGTCTTTATTATTTTTAAATCCGGCAAGCCCTTCCACCGCATCACTTGCTAAACCCGGATCAACAAGAGTTTCTTCAAATTCATGTTTTTCTTCAGCTGATAATTTATCGCTGAGATAATCCATCAGTTTCTGATTGTCAATTTCTTTATTGCTGTTTGATAATATGTTTAATAAATCATCATTCATTTTTATTATGCACGATTTACGATGTTTGATGTACGATGTTTGGAAACATTAATTCAATAATTTAGTAATTCAACAATTTATTTCAAAATTTTTAATTCTTAATTCTTAATTATATCATCATCATCATCAATTTCAGATTTCTCTTCCCGTTTTGCAGATGGCTTTTTACCTGCAGCATTGAATAACCTGTTATCTCTGCAACTTCAGAATAAGATTTTTTTTCAAGGTAAAATAAATTTACACATTGTTGCTGCTCAGGGTTCAATTTTTTTATCGCCTGCTGCATTTTAATAAGTAGCCTTTCTCTTTCAATCAAATCATTTATATCAATATTTTCACTTTCTACGGGAGTTATCTTTTCATCCAATTCTACCGGAAAGCTCTTATTCCCACGCAACTTCATCAGGCAATGATTTTTCGCAATCATATAGATCCAGCTTTTAAAATAATCTACTTTGTACTTAGGCAATTCGCTGATCACTTTTAAAAATATCTGTTGTACGCAATCGCGCGCATCATCTTCATTCTTTAAATATTTCATGCAAACTCCCAGTAACAGCAAAGTATAACGGGGAAGCAAAATACCCAGCCATTTATTATCATGGTCATGGTAAAAGTTTTGCAATAATTCAGTATCGCTGATATGGTTATACTTTTGAGAATACAAAAAATATATTTTTTAGTGAGATGTAAACTTAAATAATTTCCATAAGTTACCTTTGCGAAAATATTATTGAGTTTATGGAATATATGGTGTGTTGCGTACCGGTGAGCCCTATGAGAGCAGAGCCTTCACACAAGGCGGAAATGGTATCGCAGCAATTGTTTGGTGAAAAATCTTTTATACTCGAAACAACGGCTGATAAATGGGTAAAAATACAATTAAAGTACGATAGCTACCAGGGATGGGTACAGCTCAGCCATCTTGCCGGCATTGATGAAGATCAGTATATAAAAACAGATAAGGACATTACATCCGATTGGGTAAGCGAAGTAGATTATAATGGTCATAAAATGTTTGTGCCCCTGGGAAGTTCGTTGAGTGCCTTTAAAAATGGTATTGCATTCTGGCGCAAAAATTCAGTACATTTTAAAGGCCAGGTCTGGAACCCTGAAGAAGTACAAATAACGCCTAAACTCATAAAACAAACTGTCTATAAATTTTTAAATACCTCCTACCTGTGGGGAGGTAAATCTGTTTTTGGGATAGATTGCAGTGGGTTTGCACAAATGACCTATAAAATATTAAATATACATCTACCACGCGATGCACGACAGCAGGTGGAAGAAGGAGAAGCAGTGCATTTTTTGCCGGAAGCGCATTGTGGAGATCTGGCTTTTTTTGATAACGAAGAAGGAAAAATTATCCACGTAGGAATTTTATTGAATGATCATGAAATAATTCATTCAGCCGGAAAAGTAAGAATTGACAAAATAGATACACAGGGAATTTTGAATCTCGAAACCAAAGAGAGAACACATAAACTAAGAATTATTAAAAGATATTTTTGATTTTTATTTCGAGGAAAAATTATAATAAGAAATCATGGTTATTTCTTTGTTTGCTGTAATTATTTTCGTTTACCCATTAATGTTACATTAAATATAAAATCTGATTATTTGTTTGCCTGCTGCAAAGGTTTAATTCATTTAAACATCACTGTAATAATATAAAAATACAAATCCCAATTATTCCTGCCCGACTTCATCATTCCCCTCCGACGGATGTCATTTTTTAAAGCACGGCTAACCGTAGCAATAGAAATATTGATCGCCGGCGCAATATTATAAAGGATAACTTCTTCGTCTTTTTATCATTACAATCGTTTACATTACAAAATAATATTTGCAAACCCATTTAAAATATACTGCCTATCCCTTTCGGTCAAGTTCCTTTTGTAATTTCTTTAAACGGTTGTGGAGGAGTATCTACAGCTTGCTGCATTAGCCGATAAAACAACTTTCCTCTATATGTTGATAGTTTTCTATTAAACCGAAATGCAAATT
>DATCFT010000078.1:0-7344 GCA_036509335.1 Hanamia sp. | reverse complement strand
AATTTGCATTTCGGTTTAATAGAAAACTATCAACATATAGAGGAAAGTTGTTTTATCGGCTAATGCAGCAAGCTGTAGATACTCCTCCACAACCGTTTAAAGAAATTACAAAAGGAACTTGACCGAAAGGGATAGGCAGTTCACTTAATTGTAAACTTACTGGTTATCAATCCAATAACAATTAATTTTCCCCTATTTTTACATTCTAAAACAATTTATAATGACAAAATTTGCACTTACTGCCGTTCTTTTTTTTGCGCTGGCAACAATAACTTATGGACAAAATAAAGTTGAGAAATACTGTGAGGTGACAAGTGATCATTTTACACTAAAAAAAAGAACAGTGACCATTTCTTTTGGAGATGAAAATCCTATGCCAACAGACACAGCGGAAAATAAAATAATTAAATTTATTAGAACAAAAAATAAGTTTAAATCCGATGTTGATATTTTGAATTATATGTCTTCTCAAGGCTGGAGTCTTAAAAGCTCTTGTGTGGATGAAACTGTAAACGGAGGAACTTCGTTTGGGCCGACATTTATTTTCTATTTTGAAAAAATAATTGAAAATAATTGACTGAGCACCCATTCCTGCTGCTGTCCTCCCCAGCTATTCTAAGTATCTGTCTCTAAATCGAAAAGTGGCTGCTGTCCTGAGTTTGCAACTCAGGACAGCTTAATCATATAAGAAATTCAATTTTTAATAATCCACATTTGCTTTTCATAATAATAATCTCTGGCGCTACTGTAAATATATTTCTCTATTCCGAATTATTCTCATAATTAGGAAAAGCGGATATTTATTTGTTTACTGCACATCTTAAGATAATCATGGTGTCCGTAGTTACACCTGTCCCGTTATTCGGGAAACTACGGACAGCGGTTCCTTTAAATTTTGAGCATTCTAAGAATAGCTGTTGCGGATGCATTCTTCGAACCAAAAACATTATTAACACTCGTTAGCAATCTCTGGTAAAAAATGATTTTGAAAACGGTCTAGCTTTTTGAAATTAATTCTTCATATAGCTTTTGGTCTTTTTTTCTTTGAAAAAGAATGCTTATATACATAATAATCACAATAAAAATAACACCTATATTTGATCCATTCCGGTGAGTCATTCTATAGATTATATCAAAACCAATTAAGGTTGTTAAGAAAATTAAAGAATAATAACCACTTTGAGATGCAAGAAAGTTTGGAAGCAAAATAATTTGTTCATCAAGATCTGCAGTAGATCTGTTGTAAGAACTTATGTATTTTTGAAATACCAAAAATGACGGACTGTCGAAAATATTATTATTGTTTTTAAATTCCTTAGATAATGTTTCATCAAGTAAACAGATTCTTTTCGATCCCTTCTTTCTTAATTTTAAATTAATTAGTAGCCATCCTTTTGTTAGGAGCCCATTAGGAAGTCCCGGTTTATAAGATTTTATGTCTTTCCAATATATCGTGATATTTTCTCCTTTATTTATATCATCGAAAATTATCCTAAAAAAATCCTCATTAAATTCTATTTCACTATTATATATAAACCGTCTTTTTAGGTTATTGATAATAAGAAAAGGAACCATAAAAGCTAATAGCAAAACAACATAGCCAGACCCAGCAAATTAAAATACAATCCGGCGATAACTGCTAGCAGCACTCCCAATACCATCGGTAACATGATAAAGAAATTAATTTTAAATCTATTTATAATCTTACTTTTTATAATCATTATATTTATCTTTAATTCTTGCATCAGTGCTTTCATCCACTATGATTAAAGGAAATCTATTCAACATCTATTAAGATTTCATTTCTTACAGAGGCTGCACCATAAGAAACGCAAGCAAGAATAGACTCTCTATTTAAAAAAGGATACGCTTTTAAAAGATCATCAATTGTTTCGCCTGCGCCTATCTTTTCCAAAATAAGATCAACAGCTATTCGGGTATCTTTTATCACTGCTTTCCCACCCAATATCCCGGATTTTTGTTCAATATAATCTGTTACCATAAAAATAATTTTAATTTAAAGTTACAAATAAATGCAATACGCTTCTCTGATCTCCAGCCCTCCATTACACGGTTACTTGCATTTGTGAATCGTCCTAATAATAAAAATCCCGGTTATTTGTTGGTTTACTGTAGGAGTAAACCCTTGCGGTTGCCCAAGACCTCACAGATTTTTAAAACCTGTGAGGTCTGAACCCGCTGCCATCGCTCCTTATTCACCTTTTTTTACGAAAGGGCTACACCCTTCGTTAGCATATCACGCCCTTTCAGGGCTTTCTTAGCCTCGCTTTCCATCCGACTTCTGTATTTGCTTTTATGATGTAAGAATTGTTTTATAGCAGACGAAAAATAATGAAGATTTCAGTTTTTCAAGCCCTGAAAGGCGTTATATATTAGCATAGGACGCAGCCCTATGATATTGGGCAATCGCAAGGGTAGCCACTACAAACACGGCAATGAAAAATGAAAAATAAAATACCGACCCTTTTGCCTTAATTTGTTGTTTTACTGTAGAGATAAAGCCCTGAAAGGGCGTTATATATTAGCATAGGACGCAGTCCTATGATATTGGGCAACCGCGAGGGTAGCCCTACAAACACGGCAACGAAAAATAAAATACCGACCCTTTGCCTTCTTCGCTTTCTACCCACACTCTTCCATTTTCACGCCTTACAATTTCAGCGGCGATGAACAATCCCAACCCAATTCCCGGATACGTATTTGGCTCGCCTTTGCCTGTAACGCGGTAAAATTGTTCAAATACTTTGTCCTTTTTCTCTGCATCAATCCCAATCCCAAAATCCTGCACGCTCAGCACTACTTGTTTATCTTTCATCTCTGTGCGTACAACAATTTTATCTGCTTTTGATGAATATTTAACCGCGTTGGTAATGAAATTATCTAACACCTGCTCTATGCGTTCCCAGTCTGCATATACGATGGAGCCAGCGGCATTTAATTCCTGAATTACCTGGTGCGAATTAGTGGTAAATTTCATATCCTCTAAAACACTTTTTACCATTTGATCAAAATTGAAATTACCATCATTAAACTGCAGCTTGCCGGAGTTAATTTTTGTAGTATCCAACAGGTCTATAATAAGGCCGTTCATTCTGTCCAGTTGCACATTCATCTTTGTGGCCATTGCCGCTTCCTGTGTGCTTCCTTTATCGGTGAGCAATTTTTCTAAGATCTGCGCATAAGTTTTGATTACCGTAAGCGGCGTTTTTAATTCGTGGCTGGCAATACCGAGAAAATCATCTTTTTGCTGCTGAAGCTGCTCGCTTTCCTGCTGCGCTTTTATCTGGGTTGTTACATTAACAATGGTATTAATGGCTCCCGTTATTTTTCCATTCAGGTCAAATATCGCACGCGGATACACAATCCCATAAAGCTTTGTGCCGTCTGGTTGCATTATTATTAATGCCTCATTTGAATCATATTTTTCTCCTTTAAGTACGTTAGCCATCGGGCATTCAGATAAAGGAAGCTCCACGCCATCCATTCTAAATATTTTCCACGACCCACACCATCTGTCTTTTCCCAGCTCCGGCGTGCGCCCCCACATCTTTAAAGCCGCATCATTATAATAATTAACATACTCATCTGCATCGCAGGTATAAATAGCTACAGGTAAGCTTTGCAAAAGTTGTGAATACCGGTTTTCGCTTTCTTTTAAATTATTTGCTGATAATCTTTCTGCTGAAACATCATCTATTGCCAGCAAAATCAATTTTTCGTTGGTATTATTTTTAATTTCACGGGCATTCAGCATCATTACGCGGTCTTCAGTTCCTTTGGATTTATACTTTACTTCAAAATTTGAGAACTTTGTTTTCTCGGGAAGGATTTTTTCCAGCAAGGTTCGTAAATCAGGATTATTCCATTGGCCGTCGTCTATTTCAAAAATCAATTTATTTTCTGTTGCCTGCTCATCTACATTAAAAGTTTTATAAAAAGAGCGGTTGGCTGTTTTTATTCGCAGGTTTTTATCAAGCACCAACAGGGGTTCCCAAATAGTGGCGATAACAGATTCTGCATAATTTCTTGCTTCACTGATCTGTTCGTTCATGTTTACGAGTTCCTGGTTTACTACAGTAAGTTCTTCATTGGTACTTTGCAGTTCTTCTGTGGTTGTTTCCAGTTCTTCGTTCAGGCTTTGTAGTTCCTCGCTGCTGCTCAGCAACTCTTCATTGGCGCTTTGCAATTCTTCATTGGCAGCTTCCTGTTCTTCAGTAATGCCGCGCATGTCTTCGCGGGTTACCGCCAGTTCCTGTTCTAATTGCTGAATACGCAATTCATTTTGGTCAGGTTCTTCCTGCTTCTCGCTACCAGTTACTTTCTTCTTGCTACTTTCTACTTTCCTCTTGCTACCAGCTACTTTCTTCTTTCTACTTTCGTCTTCTTCATGAAAAAGCACCAGGAAATGCGGCTCCGCCATATTTGGCAGCGGCATGGCTTCAATAGTTATTTTTGCCGGTTGGCCATTTACCTGCAGCGGAATATCATCTTTTACAACCGGAGCATTTTCCATTTTTGCTTTGTGCAAAATATTGCGCAGTTCAAACGACAAACCTGGTTTTGCCATCGTTAGTAAATTGTAATTAGGTTTGCCGGGCGATGGCTCTAAGTAAGCGCCGGTGCTGCCTCGAAACTGCACAATATCCAGGGCTTCATTTACTATCACGCCCGGCGGTGTATATTTTTTGAGCAAAACTTCATCTGCTGTTTTTTGAAAATCGGTACGGGCGGTTTCGGTTTTAGTGTTTTGATTCATCGCTGCAAAACTCAGTTCATTTGGCGCGGCTTTGTGAATATAGTTTGATGGCCGGTCTTTGCGGCAAAACAATTTTTCTTGCTTGTCAATGTTGCCAAACAATTCAGGAACGCCGCTGATGGTCTCAGATTTTCCCAATAATAAAAAGCCTTTGGGGTTGAGCGCATAATGAAAAGTAGTAAACGCTTTTTTTTGCAAATAAGGCTCCATATAAATGAGCACATTGCGGCAACTGATAAAATCCATTTTGCTGAACGGCGGGTCTTTTAAAAAATTATGAAGGGCAAATACACACATATTCCTGATGTCTTTATTTACCTGGTAGCCGCCATTTGTTTTGGTAAAAAATTCGCGCAGGCGCTCCGGAGAAATGTTTTCTATTTCGTTTTTAGCATAAATTCCAAGCCGCGCTTTTGTAATGGCCGGCTCACTGATGTCGGTAGCAAAAATTTGTACTTTGTCTGTTGAATTTACAGTGGGGTTTTCGCCCAGAAATTCTTTTAAACACATGGCGACAGAATAAGCTTCTTCGCCGGTACTACATCCGGCTATCCAGATGCGCACAGCCTCTAATGGTTTTTTGTTTTTGGTGATTTGTGGAAAAATGTTTGAGCATAAATTATCAAAGACTTTGGGATCGCGAAAAAAGCCGGTTACCGGAATTAAAAGGTCCTGGTATAAAATATCCTGTTCCGGTTTATTTTCCCTTAAATATTGGAGATATGCGGGTAGCTTTTCAAATTTATTAATAGTCATTCGGCGAAGAATCCTGCGGTGGATAGTTGTCTTTTTGTAATAACTAAAATCGGTTCCCTTGCGGATGCGCAATAGCGAAAGGATTTGATGAAACGCATCTCCATCTTCTGGTGGAATATTTTGTTGTTCACCATCGCTTTTGCTGATTTGCGTGGTGATTTCCAGGATCTTTTTGGGAATCTCTTCCGGTGGAAGAATAAAATCTACCACCCCCGCTTGTGCAGCGCTGGAGGGCATTCCATCATATTGGGCCGATTCTTCATCCTGCGCAAACGTAAGGCCGCCGTGGTCTTTTATCGCTTTTAAACCCTGCGTACCATCAGAAGCCGTTCCGGATAATACCACGCCAATGGCATGTGCCTGGTGTACTTCGGCAAGTGAAGTAAAAAAAAGATCAATCGGAAGATTTCGTTCGTTTTGGTCTTTTGCAGGGCGTGGCGAAAGTTTTAAAACCCCATCAGTAGCCTTCATTATTTTGTTGCTGGGAATGATGTAAATATGATTCGGTTCTACTTCTATATCATCAGAGATCTGTATTACCGGAATGTCAGTTATTTTCTGCAACAATTCGGGTAACAGGCTTTGGTGGCTTGGGGCTAAATGCTGCACCAATACATAAGCCATTCCGGCGTTGTCAGGAATGCCTTTGATAAATTTTGTAAAAGCCTGCAATCCTCCGGCAGAAGCGCCCACGCCTACTACGGGGAAAAGATTTTTGGAAAGTTGTGGTTTGATGTTTTTGATGTTTTTCATTTGAAGGAAAATATAGTATTAAGCGCGAATTGCAGAGAAGTATCTATTAAGATTCGTTGTTTGGATTGGATAAAATATTTCCTTTACCCCCGCCACGCGTTTTTTACAATTTTTTTTACTAAATACAAGGCCGCTACAAATAATTGAAGAGGTAGATGTATTTCTAAAATAATTTTCTAATTCATCATTCAGTTCAACCGGGGTTGAAATTTGTTGATTTCTGTTATGCATTTTCTTTTAAAATAAGAATTGCATAGTTAAGCTATGTAATTTTCGTATTTGAAGGTAATTGTTATTTTTATCAATAAAAAAAATAAAACGCGGCAGAAGCCAGAATAACAGGCTAATTCTTTTTTTTGAGGCGCCGGAAAGACTAATTAGTAATATGATTCCCAAACGGATTCTGCATACAAAATTTTATTTCCAGTGACAGGTTTTTTAAAACTATACTTCGCAAGGGGTAAATTAGTGAGTTTTTCAAGTTAAATAATTCACTGTTTTATTCTTCATGGAGTGTATCAATTGCCACTAACTTTAGTTAGGGGGATTATGGTTGTCTTTCCTGGCTTTAGCCAAAAGCTAAAAGGCTGTATTCTGTAAAGAATCAATAGATTTTGGCTAAAGCCTTTGAAGATATTTCACTATCTACGGGTTGAAACCCGTAGTAATTAAAATACCCTTACCTTATACCAACCGGCGACAATTATATATACACCTTCCTTCAATATTTGAGGATCAAACCAAGAAGGTTTTTTGGCTTTTTTTATTTTCTATTGTCCTTAAAAAAACCTTTTTGGTTTTTTTACCGCATCAAATTCAAATATGATGTATGGCGCTTTGTTGCGCGGCCAGAGCAGGATGAATTTGAAATGCGCCCAATAAGAATTAGCCTTTTATTTATTTGTTTTATAAAATGTTAGGATTAGGTAGATTAAGCGCAAATCTTTTATGGAATTAAATTTAGAAGGATATGATTTTCAAATGAATTGCCACTTGCTTTAGCATGTGGACAATATTAATAAGAATTGAAAGGCTTTAGCCAAATTCTTATAAGAGTT
>DATCFT010000077.1:0-22395 GCA_036509335.1 Hanamia sp. | reverse complement strand
ATGAATTGCCACTTGCTTTAGCATGTGGACAATATTAATAAGAATTGACAGGCTTTAGCCAAATTCTTATAAGAGTTTTAGGCTAAAGCCGAATAAAGATTTCTTTAAACACCGGGTTGAAACCCGGCGCAATTAAAAGCAAAGCACGATTGCGACTATTCTACCTAATCCTATAAATTTTTATATAAATTCAACCACGTTTTCCAAATTATATACTTTTTTTCTTAGAGTCATTAGGAAATGCCATTGATCGTGGTGATCTCAATCTGGTTTCTATTTTCTGTAGTCCTCTGTATCCAAAATTTCACTACGGCCTGTTTTTTCTGTGACCCTGATCCTAAATACGATACCGTCAATACGTGTGTAATCTTTAGTGGGGAAAGGCCATTCGGGTGAAAGTCTTACGGTTTCACTGGAAACTTTTGGAAGAACGCGGGATATTAATATCTTGAGACCTTTATTTCTTTCCTTCACTTCAGTAAGTTCTTCGTAAGTGCCCCAAATTATTACTGATTGCCAATCGGCCAAATCTTCCATTTGGTCAATCTGGAAACAAACATTGGGATTTTTTCTCATCATAGATATTTTCATTCCTTCGAATGTTCGGGCATAAATATAGTCACCATCATAAGCATAGCTTATAGGAACCACATAGGTTTTACCATCAGCATGGCAACCGATTCTGCCTACAATATTTCCAGAGATTATTTTTTCAATTTGCGTTTTACCTAATTTCTTAAACATTGTCTCATTTTTTAAGATTAATTTATTTCAGCATTGGTCACTATAAAAGAAGTGTATCCTTCCATTAATTTCCCCCTTTTCCACTATTTATAGTTCCATGCTTTTTCATTTAATTTAAAAGTGATTAAGGAACTTGAAATGATAGAAAGTCAAAAGTAGGCTTATGGCAATTGTATAATAATGATATTGGTCATATAGTAATGTGAGCCCTATCATTAAAGTAAAAAATGACAATTACATTAACAGAAAATGGAACTATTTGATAAAATAGAAAATGAAAATCTTCAAAATAAGTTTGCCTGCTGTATTATTCCGAAATGAGTTTTTAAAATTTTGTTGCATTTTTTATATTAGCTATCTAAAAACCTTCAGTAATATCGCAAATTGTTATTCATTATTTTTTTCAGCTCATTATTTTTTCCTGCATTTTCTTAAAAAAGAATTAGTCTTTTGAATAACTTTTTTCTAAGATTAGTTGGAAATTTGTAAAACGGTTTGAGAATTAAAATTGTTTCTCGTCCCTGTCTTTTCTTATACTTTTAAATAAATTGTATGTCAGAAATAATCAAAGAATTTAATGACTATCGCGCAAAAATGAACGAGGTTATTTTAAGCAAAAATAACCTTGTGATGAAACGCCTCTGGAATCTCGATACAAATACCTACGAAGAAGGAGCGTTGGATAAAAAGACAAAAGAAATGTTGGGTTTGATTGCGAGTATGGTTTTGCGCTGCGATGATTGTATCAAGTATCATTTAGGAAAATCTTTCGAGCTGGGTGTTACAACGGCGCAGATGTATGAAATTTTTGCGGTTGCCAATATTGTCGGAGGTACTATCGTAATACCCCATACGCGCCGCGCTGCAGAATATTGGGAAGAATTGCAGAAATAATTCTTTATCAAATATTCCCCTCAAATTCTTCTAAAACCATCTATTTGGTAAAAACCATTTTCAGGCAGATATTACTTTTATAAAACTGCTCCGGCCACGGGTGAATTATTAAAGAGGATTATGGAATTTATTTTCTTTAATTTTAAACAATAAAAGTATATCCGGCAAGTGCATTTATTCAATAATTTTTTTTATTCAAAACAAGATAGGAGTTTCAAAAGACAACTCCGTAATGTACTTGGTTTTGCTCCTCATAATTTGGATTTGTATAGAACTGCCCTGAGCCATCGCTCGGTCCGCGAAGGGGCGGATGAAAATAATGAACGCCTCGAATACCTGGGAGATGCAATAATCAGTACAATTGTAGCCCATTTTCTTTTTATGAGATATCCTTATAAAGATGAAGGTTTTTTAACTGAAATGAGAAGTAAAATGGTAAACAGAAATCAATTAAATGATATCGCTGTAAAAATTGGTTTGAAAAAAATTACACTTTATAATCATTTTGATCATTCTTTAAAAGTTTCTCAGATATTTGGAAATACCTTAGAAGCCCTAACTGGCGCGGTTTACCTTGACAAAGGATATATCAAAACCCAAAAATGGGTAAATCAAAGAATTATCAATCCACATTTGTTTATGCAGGAACTAGAGAATCTTGATATCAATCAAAAAAATAAATTGTACGGGTGGGCTAATAAAAACGGGAAAAACCTGGAATTTGAAACTATTGATGAAACCGTTGAAAACGGAAGGAAATTATTTACTATTGGCGCTATGGTAGATGGAGAATTAATAGCAGAGGCAAAAGGCTTCAATAAAAAAGATGCGAGCCAGATCGCCGCTCAGCTTGCTATTGAAAAACTCAACCTTTCCTAAACATCAGTTGCAATTTTATATAAGATATTTGTTTTTGCTTTATTGAAAAAATAAAAATGAACACATGATTTTTGGAATTATTGGAAGTGGAAGCTGGGCTACCGCAATTGCTAAAATATTAACGGATAATAAAAATAAAATTAACTGGTGGCTGCGCAACGATTCTAATATCAGTAGTTTTAAAAGCCGTCGGCATAATCCGCAATATCTAAGTTCTGCATTTTTCGATACCAGTCTCATCAATTTTTCTACCTCTGCGGAAGAAGTTATCAAACACAGCGATACTATTATAATAGTTGTCCCTTCTGCATTCGCTTCCGAAGCACTCCAGGGATTGCCAAAAGATATTTTTTCAAATAAAAAAATTATTTCTGCTATAAAAGGAATTATTCCCCAAAAGAATATTTTGCTCAATGAATTTTTAAAGGACGAATTTGGAGTGGAACTTAATAATTATTTTACATTACTCGGCCCGTGTCATGCAGAAGAAGTAGCGGCGGAAAAACTTTCTTATCTTACTTTTTCGGGTATTGATGAAGAAATGACAAAAACGATTTCTTATCATTTTAAAACGGCGTATCTAAATACCCTTCACAATGCAGATATATATGGAGTTCAATATGCTGCTATTTTAAAAAATATCTATGCAATAGGCGCCGGTATTGCACATGGGCTTGATTATGGAGATAATTTTTTAAGTGTTTTCATTGCCAATAGCGCTGATGAAATGGCGGGATTTTTAAGAAAAGCAGGAATACAAAATGTACAAGTGGGAACCATAGAACATCATGCAAGAGAGAAAAAAGCAAAACCCAGAACCAACTACGCGGCATCGGTCTATCTTGGCGATTTATTGGTAACCTGCTATTCTTTGTACAGCCGTAATCGTACTTTTGGCAACATGATAGGCAAAGGATATTCTGTACAATCGGCACAGTTAGAAATGAGCATGGTGGCCGAAGGTTATAATGCCAGCAAATGCATGTATATCATCAATCAAAAAATAAAAGCCGAAATGCCCATTGCAGAAGCTATTTATAAAATTTTGTGGAATGAACTTCCCGCAGATGAGGGATTTGAGGAGATAGAAAAAACTTTAGTTTGATTTTTTATTATTGCTAAATTGTTTCATTGTTAAATTGTTAATCAAGACTATCGGACAATTTAATCATTCACAAATTTAATTATTCAACAATTTGAAATCCGCATTCTTAATCTTTATGTCAGCCCTTATCTTTTTTGCATGCAAAAAAGAATCATTTATTACGAGTCCAAATGCAAATTTGAGCACAAGCGCCGACACCTTATCATTTGATACTGTTTTTGTAACTACCGGTTCCATAACTCAGTCCTTTAAAATATTTAATAACAACAATCAAAAACTTCGGTTATCCCAGGTAATACTTTCCGGAGGTTCTTCTTCGCCTTTTAAAATGAATGTGGATGGTACTTCCGGATCCGAAGTGGATAATGTAGAAATCAATGCTAATGACAGCATTTATGTATTTGTACAGGTAAATATAAATCCTACATCCGATTCACTTCCTTTTATTGTCAGCGATAGCATTCAGATAGATTATAATGGGAATAAAAAGTGGGTACAACTTCAGGCCTATGGCCAAAATGCTATCTTTTTGAAAAACAAAGTACTCACTGGAAATGAAACCTGGAGCAATACTTTACCTTATGTAATTTTGGGCGGAATTCAGGTAGATACAACTGCAACTCTCAATATTTCAGCAGGAACAAAAATATTTTTACATGCCACGGCACCTTTTTTGGTAGATGGAACCTTGATAACAAATGGTACCAAAGAGGCACCTGTTGTTTTTTCCGGCGACAGACTTGATGCAGATTATGAAAATCTACCTGCAAGCTGGCCCGGAATATTTTTTAGAAGTACAAGCGAGAATAATTCTTTAAAACACACTATTATCAATAATGCTTACCAGGGAATTATTGCACTGGACCTTTCTACTTCTTCCAATCCAAAACTCAACATCTCTCAATCCATTATTAATAATATTTATGATGCTGGGATCCTTGGAATCAACACTAATATTTATGCAGACAATTGTTTGATATCCAATTGCGGTAGTAATATAGAAATAGTTTATGGTGGCGATTATCGTTTTATTAGTTGCACGGTTGCTTCTTATGGCAATAGCTACATTATTCATAGTAATCCTGTTTTGCAGTTATCCGATTTTGCCACACAGGGAGGAAGTGATTTTACTGCTCCGCTCAGTGCTTTTTTACAAAATTGTATTTTTTGGGGAGATGGAGGAAATGTTGATGATGAAATTTCGATAGACAGGCAAGGAGCCTATCCTTTCTCGATAACATTTGATCATGTGTTGTATAAAGCAAAAGATGATATTGCCAATGCAACTTTTACTTCTTCAATAAGCAATGTGCCGCCCATGTTCGATAGCATTAATGTTTCCGAAAATATTTATGATTTTCATTTTAATAATCATCCCAATTCACCTGCGGTAAATGCAGGAGTGGTTACACAATTTCTTTATGACCTGGATGATAATCCAAGAGGTTCCTCGCCGGATATCGGATGCTATCAAAGATGATGATGAACAAATAACTTCCTGATAAAACAGAAATTACTGATATTTGTTGGTTTGCTATAAAAGAAAACTACTATTTTTCGAAACCTTTTAGCGTGTTATCCTGCTGATTTATTTTCTAAACAGCCTTTCGTCAAATTCAAAAGGCTTTGCTTCAAGTATTTTTATTTTTGGAAAAAGAGGGTGTGCCGGATTTATCAGGTAATTGAAATCTCCGGAAACTACTACTGATGGTACCTTCATAAATAAATATTTCCCTTCGTCAAGAAATTTATCTCCAATTAATTGTGTAGAATTCGAGTGTGGTATTGCTCTCCAGTCTTCTGGCAAATTAGCAATCTCTAATTTAAGAAAAGTAATTTTATCCGGAATTTCAATTGTAATTAAAAAATAGTTCATTGGAATATTTCCTAACGGAGTATGAACTGCTATTTCAGCAGTGCTTAGCGATCTCGATTCACTCGTATATAACATCGCATGTCCTTTACTATTCCACCGTGCGCCAACTTTCTCCGCTCCTTTTCCGCTGAGATCATTTTTATATTTTTCTTTAATAAGCCTATATACTATCATGCTAATACTCCGTATTCTATCCTGGTTAATTCGTCTTTCAATAAATTAATTCCAAAAGTATTATCTAATAACTCTTTAGGAACCACTCCTCCGAGCGCAACACTTTTTGTTTCGAGCCAGCTATTAAATTTTTCTTTATTTCCAAAAACTTCGATACCGTATTTATATAGTAAGGTAATTTCAATAATTTTTTCTGATGAGTCAGAATCAAAAGTTCTTTTTTCTTTTTTATGCCGCTGCATACTTCTTTCTGAAATATTCAAAAAGCCTGACCATTCATTGAGCGTAAAAGGGCTGTTTTGTGCAATTGAAGTAAATACACTGAATTTAATTCCCGTTTTAATTGCTTTTATGATCGAAAAAACATCCTTGTCATCAACTGAATTGTAAGTGATTGTTTTTTCATTTAATTCGAGTGTTCTCATTTTGAATTCTTTTTATAAAGATAAACGAAAGTTGGCATAAAAAAAACGACAATTGACAAATTGCTTTAAGAAAATCGTATTATATTATGTTTTAAGATTAATCCTATTATTTGACAGAATTATAAAAAAACAGAAATTCCTGATATTTATTGGGTTACTGTAAGAAATATATCTAAACTATATCTCTGGAAACTTTCGGTAATCATCAATGATCAGATTTGCATCTGCAAGTTCTTCTTTTGATTGAGTGGTAGAAAGTGCAATTACTTTCATTCCTGCGGCCTTTGCAGATTTTATTCCCACCACTGCATCTTCAAAAACGAGACATTTTTTTGGATCAACGCCTAACAATGAAGCGGCTTTGATATAAATTTCCGGATCGGGTTTCCCCTTTTTTATATGTGAAGAATTTACGATGGCTTTAAAATATTTTTTTATGGGAACATGTTCAAACATAAAATCAATATTAGGCTGTATTCCCGAAGTGGCTATAGCCATTGGAATATTTTTCTTATGTAAATAATCCAGGAATTCAATTAATCCGGAAATGGGTTTTATAAAAGGCAAATAAATTTTCCGATAGAGCGCTTCTTTCTCCAATGTATATTTTGTGGATTCTTCTTTGCTCATTTTTCTTCCATAAATATATTCAACGGCATCCTTATTAGTGCGTCCATTCAGGTGGGCATTAAATTCTTCTTCAGAAATTTGTTTTCCCATGTTCTTTAAATAGGCTTCCCATGTTTTGCGATGAAACGAATTATTATCCAATAAAGTTCCGTCAAGGTCGAAGATGACCGCTTTTGTATCAAATTTATTAAAAATCTTATCAATACTTGCCTGGAGATTTTTACCAATTGTTTTCATAAATACTCAATAATTTACTTGCTTGTAAAGTTCGCATAAATGTCATGGAATTTTTATCAAATCATTTTTTACCAAATCATTACCTTTATGAAAAAATTATGAAAAAGATATTTTTTGCAAGCGTTCCCCTAATGTTGCTTTCGTTTATGCCTTCGACAAAAACATCAAAACTCGAAAACACGGAAACCATATACCAGTTTAAAGTACCGGGACTTTTAGGTGGCACTATTGACTTTTCTCAATTTAAAGGCAAAAAAATACTGGTAGTAAATACGGCTTCTAAATGCGGAAATACTCCCCAATATGATGACCTCGAAAAATTATACAATAAGTACAAAGACAAACTCGTAATCGTTGGTTTCCCTGCTAATAATTTTGGTGGCCAGGAACCAGGCAGCAATGATCAAATCGCTGAGTTTTGTAAAAAAAATTATGGAGTTACTTTTCCGATGGCAGCAAAAGTTTCAGTTAAAGGGGATGATATGGCTCCCATATATAAATACATGGTTGGATTAGCTGAAAAAAATGGATTTACTGATCCTATTAAATGGAATTTTACTAAATTCTTATTTGATGAAAATGGGAAATTCCTTACAGTTTTCTTTAACAGGGATAGGTTAATTCCGGATAATCCAGATGAAAAAGGTAAAGAAGCCTATGATAAGCTATTAAGCTATTTGAACTAACAATTCATTTTCGAAACTTTTTTGCTAATCAAACCTTCCACGTTTTAAAAACCTGGAAGGTTTACCGACGCCTCTATGCAATTTGACAAAATTATAGCCCAGGAGCAAGTGAAAAGAAGACTAAGAGAATTAGTTCAAAATAACCGTCTTTCACACGCTCTCTTATTCCTTGGAAAAGAAGGTAGCGGTGCATTGCCATTAGCTATTGCATTTGCTCAATATATTTTGTGTGAAAAAGCGAATCCTGCAGTAAAATCCGAAAATGCTGTTTCGTTGTTTGGCGGTGAAGAAACGGAATCCGCACTTTTATACCAGGAAGACAGCTGCGGTGTTTGCGCATCCTGCATTAAAGTGAACCAATTGATTCATCCCGACTTGCATTTTTCTTATCCCGCTTTGAAAAAAGACACCCACCACGATAAAGTAGTAAGCACAGATTTTATTAGCGAATGGCGTGAATTTATTCAGCAATTTCCTTATAGCAATGTAGCAGAGTGGATCAGTTTTTTAAAAGAAAATTCCAAATCTAAAATTGAGAATCCTATCAACAAACAAGGAAATATCACTGTTTTTGAATGTGATGATATTTCGCATAAGTTGAGTTTAAAATCTTTTGAAAGTCCATACAAAATTTTAATTATGTGGATGCCTGAATTTTTGGGCGCATCCGGGAATAAGCTTTTGAAACTGATTGAAGAACCGCCGCCGGATACATTATTTATTTTTGTTGCTGAAGATGAGAGTGCTATTTTACCTACCATTTTATCAAGAACACAATTAATAAAAATTCCTTCGCTTTTTAATGCGGATGTGGAGAAAGCTTTAATAAAAAATTATTCTGTCCAACCTGAAAATGCCACTCAAATTGCCGCCATTTCCGAAGGAAATTTTAGGGAAGCGTTGTTGTTATTACAAACTCCTGAAGAAGACTTGTTATTAAAAGTAAGAGAATGGCTAAATGTAACTGTAAAAAATAATGTGAACGCGCAGATAAAATGGATTGATGAAATAAGCCGTACCGGAAGAGAGAAGCAAAAGCAATTTTTAAAATATTTTATTCACCTGGTAGAACAGGCGATTCGGGTTCAATATCTTAATGAAGAAGATTTAGGTTCAATTCCTGAAGTAGAAAGAGATTTTGCTTTGCGACTCAATAAAATGTGCAGCATTGAAGCGCAGGAAGCAATTGTAAAAGAATTAGACAATGCTATTTATTATATAGAACGGAATGCACACGCGAAAATGTTATTTCATTCGCTTACCATTCGTTTTTTACATATTATTAAAGATAATTCACTAATTTTGGTTCATTGATGGAGTAAGATAGGTGCGGATGTTTATAATTTTTTGAAAAGAGTTACTTTTTATATGCTTTTATAAATTTGCCAGCCAAAGGCAGAAACATAATTTTACATCTTTATTATTTTGAGAATTTCGTATGATTATTTTGTAAAATTAGCACGTGATGTGACAAGAAAAATTATATTCCCATCTGCTATAATGTTCCTTTTTTTAATTTACTTATTTAACTATTTATAATGGGATGTACGAGTTGTGGTACCGGAAAACCAAATGGTTGCAAAAGCAATGGTGGTTGCAGTTCGGGCGGATGTAACAGGTTAAATGTCTACGATTGGCTTGCCGATTTACCTGTAGATGATGTGGCAAATATTTGCCGCATCATAGAAGTTTCCTTTAACCAGGGAAGTCGAAAAGATTTTTATAAAAATAATACTTCATATACTTTTTACAAAGGAGATGTAATAACCGTGGAGGGAGTAAGCGGGTTTGATGTAGGAACGGTAAATCTTACCGGAGAATTGGTAAGGTTGCAATTAAAGAAGAAAAGGATAGATGAAAATAGTGTTGAGATAAAGAAAATATTAAGATTAGCCTCTGATAATGATATTGCAAAATGGAAAGAAACCAAAGCGCGGGAACGTGAAGTTTTGATAAGAAGTAGGGCAATTGCCAGGCAATTAAAGTTAGATCTTAAAATGTCGGAAGTAGAAATTCAGGCTGATGCAAGGAAAGCTACCTTTTTTTATATTGCAGATGAACGCGTGGATTTTCGTGAATTGATTAGAATATATGCAACTGAATTTAAGGTGAAAGTGGAAATGAAACAGATAGGAGCACGCCAGGAAGCCGGTAAAGTAGGCGGTATTGGAAGTTGCGGTCGGGAACTTTGCTGTAGTACCTGGCTCACTGATTTTAAAAGTGTGAATACCAATGCTGCCCGTTATCAAAACCTGAGTATCAATCAGACTAAACTTAGCGGACAATGCGGGAGATTGAAATGTTGTCTTAATTATGAACTGGATACCTATTTGGATGCCTTGCAATATTTTCCTGAAGACGCAGATGTAATTGAAGTTGCCAAAGGGCGTGCATTTTTAGTAAAGAAAGATATTTTTCGCAATCTGATGTGGTATTCTATGGCAGATAGTACCAAACATTATCCACTCACTATTGAATCTGTTAAAAGAATAAAAGAACAAAATAAAGCAGGCATTAAGCCTGAAGCTTTGGAAACTGTAGAAATTGTAAGTGGCAAACCAAAAGAAGTAGAGCCAGAATTTGTAGATGTAGTGGGGCAAATAACGCTGAAATCTTTAGATAAAAATAATCGTAAACGTAAGGGTAACGAGAGAAGAGGTAACCCGAATGACAAAAGTCAGAGCCCTGTAAACAAAGCCCCACATCAAAATCAACAGAATCAAAGGCCTACGCAAAATCAACAACAACGACCTCCACAAAATCAGCAACAACTAAGGCCTCCACAAAATCAAAGAAACAGGCCACGACCGAATAATAATAATAGAAACGCCCCTCCAAACACAGGTAAAGACAACTAATTTATAAATCCCCAAACTTTTTAATCATTGTTATATAACAGTGATGAATATACGAAAAATACACTTCAATGCTTTTGTACCAAAGTACATTTTATTCAAATTTTTAAATAGAAATGGGTAGAGGAACAATTCTAATATATTTTATCTTTTTTCCAAAGGAGTTTTTGGCACAGGGCTAATTCACATAAAATAGGGATCCCGGCTATTTGTTTGTTTGCTGTAAATAATTTACTTCTATTTCGTGAAAAATTGTGTATCTCGTATTTAAAAAACCTTATCAATAATATTGCTGGCGTTCTATCTCTTCTTTTACAATATCAGGGACCAAATATCGGATTGATTTTTTCTGTTGTATCATATCACGGATATGCGTACTCGAAATTTGAAGCAGTGGAGCATCAAGAATTTTTATTTTTTCAGTTAGTATTTCCGGTTTTACTTTAAATCCGGGCCTTTCATATATAATAAGTTCATAGTTTTTCAATATAAGTTCATAATTTTTCCATTTTTTTATATTACTAAAACTATCGCTTCCCATAATGACAGAAAATTGATGTTGAGAGTATTTATCTTTTAAATGAGCTAAAGTGTCAATCGTATAAGATGGTTTGGGAAGCTTAAATTCTATATTGGAAGTGCGCAATTTTTTTTCACCTTCAATTGCAAGATCAATTAAATGCTTTCGGTGATTCTCATTTATTATGTTATGGCTTTGTTTCAGGGGATTCTGTGGTGATATTACAAACCAAATTCTATCTAAGGATGTATAATTAGCTATGTGGCTTGCAATGATCAAATGGCCATTATGGATTGGATTAAAAGAGCCAAAGTATAGCCCAATGTTCATATGAAGATTGATTTATAGTTATTTATAATTCGACTACATTTATTTGATCCGCTTCATCTAAACGAAGACTTAAAGAATACCCCGCTACTAATATATATATAGGATCTCCAAGGGGCGCTTTTTTCCATACTGTTATTTCCTCTTCGGGTAAGCAACCCATCTCCATCAATTTTAAAATGATCTCATGATTTTCAAAAGACTTAATTTTTACTTTTGTTCCTGTTTTTACCTGTGATAATTTCATTGGTTATAAATATATTAGCCTTCTGCAAATAATGATTGCGAATTTATAAAAAAGAATTGTGTGGGTACAATAACATTTAATAATCATGGTATTTCTTCTCAGTTAAAGGATAAACTTCTTTTAAAAACTTTGCTTGCATCTATTTTTGCTCTGGAAGGATTTGATTTTAAATCTGTGACCTATATTTTTTGTTCAGATGATTTTTTATTAAAACTAAACCAACAATATCTTAAGCATAATACGCTTACTGATATTTTAACTTTTACGTTATCGGGTACTTCCCTTCCCATTGTTTCGGAAATTTATATAAGTATCGAAAGAGTACGGGAAAATGCCAGTGTTTTAAAAGTAAATTACCTTGACGAGCTACATCGTGTAATGATTCATGGGATTCTACATTTATGCGACTTTAATGATAGTACGCAAAAGGAAAAGTCTGAAATACGTGCAAAAGAAGATTATTATCTTTCTATGTTATGAGGGCTGGAATTTTGTTTCACGTGGAACAAGGCCACTTTATATTTCTTTAAGTTCAAAGGGTGAACTTTCTTTTCGGATGTCAATAGGTTTTAAACACATGCTTTAGAAAGAGATTAAAAGTTCCACGTGAAACATACTAATATAGAATTTCCGAAAAATATTTGAGGTTTGAGTATAGCTGAATCATTTATTAATAGCAAGTTATGGTTGTATAAGCTAAATAAGCGTAGAAGTTTGTCTTAAACTAAATATATAATATATTAATTATATGCGTTTATTTTTATCTTTTTTTGAAAAAAGATTAAAAAATATTTAATAATGGTAATTGATTCCAGAAAATCCATTTGATGCGGGGCAATACAATTTTTCACTCTGCGAAAATAAATTAGTCTCAAAAAAACCGGCATATCTTATAACTTTGTCTCTAATAAATTTAAAAATGGTAACGAAGGAAGAAGTCTTAAAAGAAGTGGTAATAAAGTTTGCCGGCGATAGTGGTGATGGCATGCAACTTACCGGAACTCAATTTACAAATAATACCGCTTTAATGGGAATTGACCTTGCTACATTTCCCGATTTTCCAGCAGAAATAAGAGCGCCATTAGGTACACTTCCGGGAGTAAGCGGCTTTCAATTAAGATTTTCCAGCGATAGAATATTTTCGCCTGGAGATACCTGTGATGTGTTGGTAGCCATGAACGCTGCTGCATTGAAAACTAATTTAAAAACATTAAAAAAAAGCGGGAAAATAATAGTTAATACAGAAGGGTTTGATACAAAAAATTTGAGACTGGCCAATTATATTGATGGAATAAATCCTTTGGAAGACGGAACCCTGAATGGCTATGAGGTAATTAAAATAGATGTTACCAAAATAACCCGCGAGACACTGAAAGAATTTACCCTTGGCACCAAAGAAAAAGATCGGGCAAAAAACATGTTTGTTCTCGGTTTTTTATATTGGATGTACAATCGCAAATTGGATAATACACTAAACTTTTTAAAAGAAAAATTTGCCAAAAAACCTGATATCCTTGAAAGTAATATCAAAGTACTTCAGGCAGGATATAATTATGGCGATACCACAGAAACCTTTACTACAAGGTATTCTGTGAAAAAAGCAAAAATGCCTCCGGGAAATTACCGCAGTATTATGGGTAACCAGGCATTAGCTTACGGACTAATAGCTGCTTCGCAAAAAAGTGGTTTGCAACTTTTTTTAGGCTCTTATCCCATCACTCCCGCAAGCGATATTTTGCACGAACTCAGTCGTCATAAAAATTTTGGAATAAAAACTTTTCAGGCCGAAGATGAAATAGCTGCAGTAAGTTCCGCAATCGGCGCTTCTTATGGAGGAAGCCTGGGAGTAACAACAACCAGTGGACCCGGGATGGCTTTAAAGTCAGAAGCCATGGGGTTGGCAATGATGCTTGAAATTCCTCTGCTGATTTGTGATATACAAAGGGGTGGCCCATCTACAGGGTTGCCCACTAAAACAGAACAAAGCGATCTGTTGCAGGCATATTATGGCAGAAATGGAGAAAGTCCGATGCCTGTTATTGCGGCATCTACTCCGAGTGATTGTTTCAGTGCTGTATATGAGGCCGTAAGAATTGCTGTGCAACACATGACTCCGGTTATATTTTTAAGTGATGGATATATTGCCAATGGGGCCGAACCCTGGAAATATCCGGAAAGTAAAGACTTGCTTCCTATTAAAGTGAATTTTAAAAAGCAACTTGAAGAAAATGAAGAAGTTTTTCAACCTTATTTAAGAGATCAAAATTTAGTTCGCTCATGGGCAATACCTGGTTTTGCGGGGCTTGAGCATCGCGTAGGCGGCTTAGAGAAACAGGATGTCACAGGAAATGTAAGCTATGATCCTGAAAACCATCAATTGATGGTGAAGATAAGGCAGGAAAAAGTTGATAAGGTAGCTAATGATATTCCTGATCAAAAAATAGACAATGGCCCTGAAAAAGGGAAAGTATTGGTCTTGGGTTGGGGCAGTACTTATGGCGCTATTAAAAGCGCTGTTGTCGAATTACTTTCCGAAGGATTTTCTGTTTCGCATATCCATCTCCGTTATGTACGGCCTTTCCCTAAAAACCTCGGCAGTCAGATTAAAAATTTTGAAAAAATTTTGATTCCTGAATTGAATAATGGCCAGCTAATAAAAATTATCCGTGATCAATATTTGGTTGACGCAAAAGGCTTTAATAAAATTATGGGAATTCCTTTTACAAAAAATGAATTGATCGAAGAGGTAAAGAAGATGCTTTAATGTATTTATATAATCCTTAAAACTCTTGATTCATTTTATGAAGATGAGAGAAGAAAACAAATTGCATTTATAGTAAATCAACAAATAATGAGCATTTTCATTTTTTCTATTTCTCCTTAAGATCAGGTTCTACAACTATTTTATAATATTTACAAGCTGGCCTTAACCCGCAAATATTGCATTTCGGCTTTCTTGCTACGCAGATGTAACGCCCATGTAATATCAGCCAATGGTGCGCTTTATGTATAAGATCTTTCGGCAAATTTTTTACTAATTGTTTTTCTACCTCAAGGGGAGTTTTTGCATTTGTAACTAATCCAATGCGATTTGCCACTCTGAATACATGAGTATCTACAGCCATGTTAGGTTGTTTGTCTATAACAGAAGTTATTACATTGGCTGTTTTTCTTCCCACACCTGGTAATTTCATTAATTCATTTATCGTCATCGGGATTTTTCCACCAAAATCATTTACTACCATTTTTGCCATTCCTATTAAATGATTTGTTTTATTATTCGGATAAGAAATACTTTTTATTAGAGGAAAAAGGTCATTAGAAGTTGCTTCACTGAGCGATTCGATGTCAGGATAATTTTCAAATATAATAGGTGTAGTTTGATTCACTCTTTTATCGGTACACTGGGCAGAAAGTATAACAGCGACCAGGAGTTGATAGGGCGTATCATATAATAATTCTGTTTTGGGCTCCGGGCTGTTTAATACAAAAAAATTTATTACAAATTGATATCTTTCTTTTTTATTCATAAAAAAATCCCGCATATTGGCGGGATGAAAATAAGGTTTTAAATTTTAAGTAAATTAACGCGAAGTTACATGCTCTTGCTTTTTGGAAGCATACTCTAATATTCTATTAACTGACTCTCTCCTGGGGGAATACTTAATTTCATTAAGATTTTTATGCGCGCTTGATAATTTTTCAAAAGTGTCACGCAGGTTCCAGTCGGTTTGTAATGCTGCCCTTATCTTAGCTGTTTTTTGTTCGGAAGTTTCATGATACAGGTATCTTACCAGTTCTTCCGGTGTAATTTTAATCATAAAAATGTGTGGCTTTAATAAAAAATAAAAAATCTATCCGCATTTTAAACGCATTTTTTTCAAAAATATTGTTTTTCTCTATTTTACACTGGTAGAATCAAAGTCGATTATATATAAGTCTTCATTATCTTTTTTCATCAGGTATTTTTCCCTGGCATATTTTTCAAGTGTTTCAGGGTTAGTCTTCAAAAGTTCCAATTCTTTACTGGTATTGGCTATCAGCAGTGTCATGGTCTTTTCGTTTTGCTCTAATTTATTCAATTCTCTTATTCTATTCAGTTGTAGAGGTACATCATTTCTGTCAAAGAACATCATCCATACCGCAAAAGCCGTGCCTGTTAGCAAATATTTGCTGGTAAATAAGTAACGAAGTTTTTTCATATTGCCATAATTAAAAAGGAATAATAAATAAAGCACTAAAAATCAATTCTGTAATTTATTTTCTTTTTCTTGTTACTTGCTAAGCATTTCTTAACTTTTTTTACTATTATTTTCCAAATTTAATTTTTCCTTTTGGAAAAACAGCGCTTTCTCCCAAAATTTCTTCAATACGAATTAACTGATTATATTTTGAGATCCGATCTGTACGGCTTGCAGAACCAGTTTTTATTTGTCCGCAGTTCAATGCGACGGCAAGATCAGCAATGGTAGTATCTTCTGTTTCGCCGCTCCGATGGCTCATAATTGTATTGTAGCCATTATGCTGCGCCAAAGAAACTGCGTTTATGGTTTCAGTTAAAGTTCCTATCTGGTTTACTTTTACCAACAATGCGTTTGCGATATGTTCATCTATACCTTTTTGTAATCTTTTTACATTGGTTACAAAAAGATCGTCTCCTACTAGTTGAATCTTTTTGCCTAATCTTTCGGTGATCAACTTCCATCCCTTCCAATCGTCTTCAGCCATTCCATCTTCAAGCGAAATAATTGGATATTGCTTCACCCAGCTTTCCCAAAAGTCAACCATTTTTTCTATGCTTAATTTTTTACCATCCGATTTATGAAAGTGATACACTTTTTTATCTGCAATGTACATTTCGCTCACAGCCGGATCCATCGCAATCGCTACCTGGGTTCCTGCTTTATAACCTGCTTTTTCTATTGCAGTCATTACCGTTTCTATAGCCTCTTCATTACTTTGAATGTTAGGAGCAAATCCTCCTTCATCACCCACATTAGTACTATATCCTTTCTTTTTTAAAACTGATTTTAAAGAATGGAAAATTTCTACACCCCAGCGTAAAGCCTCACTGAAAGAAGAAGCGCCGATGGGCATCACCATAAATTCCTGGAAATCTATTTTATTATCAGCATGGGCGCCACCATTCAGGATATTCATCATCGGAATGGGAAGAATTTTCGCATTGGTGCCGCCGATATATCTGTACAATGGAAGGTCGGCTTCGATAGCTGCGGCTTTTGCAACAGCCAAACTAATGGCTAATATTGCGTTTGCACCCAGTTTACTTTTATTTTCTGTGCCGTCTAATGCAATCATTTTAGCATCAATACCAGTCTGGTCGGCAATATCCCAGCCTATCAACTCATCAGCAAGAATGGTATTTACATTATTTACTGCTTTAAGTACTCCTTTTCCGTCATAGATTTTTTTATTATTATCACGAAGTTCTACGGCTTCATGTACGCCGGTACTTGCTCCGGAAGGAACTGCCGCTCTTCCGAGAAATTCATTTTCTGTAAGAACATCTACTTCTATAGTAGGGTTGCCGCGACTGTCTAATATCTGGCGGCCATGGATGTTTGCGATGTAGCTCATTTTTGTATTTTATTTTTTAAATTTCTTAATCATTAAGATGCAAATATAGAATTCTTCACTTCTTCCCAATTATGAAAAACCACATTGCCTTCTTCAAAATCTTTTAATCTTTGTTGCAACACTTTTTTATGCCAATCAGGAATTTCAATTTCGTGTTGTAATAATTGATTGATTTCTGTCAAAATAAATTCATCATCTGTTTTTTTTATAGCATCAATAATTTTTGATTTATCTATCATTGGAAATATTTTTATAAAAATACCAATCAAAATCCGAATATGTTTGTCAAAATCTACGACAATTTACAATCATAATTAGCTTTTAGTAAAATTTTTAAAGTAATCATCAATTTCGTTTCTTAATTCGATTCCAATTCTTTCAAATATATCAAGCAGTGGTTGATAAGTATTTTCACCTCCAAGAAAATTCCAAAACTCTTCTCCAACTTTTAATTCATATTCCAAATCCAGCATACCACGTATAGTCCAACGTGCATAAGGTTTTGGTTCATAAGGATTATAAGGAATGGCAATTAAAGTTTGAATATTTGCTGTCGGATTTATAGCAAATGTTGCCGCTGTCCATTCCAAAAGTGTTCTTTTAAATTCTTTAAATCCACCTGCATTTGGCTTTGCTGTTTTTAAATCAAAAAGAATTATGTCACCATTACTTGCAATTAGTTTAATGTCAACTTTTGTGGGTTTGACTGTTCGCATTTCTCCGGTTTGACATACTGCTCTTATTGCTTCGATTTCAAGAAGTTTATTCGGGCTTGTTGTTGCAGTTGTTAATCCGGTCATAATTTCTTCAATAACCAAAAAAGCTTCCGAACTTATCTGCGTTCCTGCTTCTTGTTGAGATGATGCCGTTTGAAAATTGTTTATTGAAATTGCTTTCGCAACAGGTTCAAAAATGCTTGTTCCGAAATTTGTGTTCAGTGAATGGATAAAAGAGAATAAGGCCATTCTGTCTTTGCCTAGTAATCTGGTATGAAATGGCATTACTGATGGTTCAGGCTTATAGTTTAGAAATTTTGTTCGAAGACTATTTCTTAAAACGTTTTCCACAAGAACTATTTGAGTAGAAAGTAATGGCATTTTCTGTTTCTTATTTTATATTAATTGTTTAAGTTCATTGTATCTTCTAAAGTTATATTTAATCCTAAAATCTTTCTGCTCTTTAAATATCAATTGATTGTAAATCCTTTGTAATCTTTTATCATTCCCAATTTTATTTTTGATTAAACTATCATTATCTACTAATTCTAATTCTGAAAACAAATTCCATTGAATTAATTTCATCTTATACTCTTCGGTGATTAGTCTATTCTGATCGTTAATAATAAAATGATAATTCTTAAGGAAACCTACATCAGCAATAGAGTTTATTATATCTAATATCATTTCCATAGTATTTTGCTCTCCAGATAAGAAATTCCATAATTCGCTTGCCAGCAGAACTTCATTTTCATGAAAATACTTATTCATATTAATTATAGATGCCAAAAATCTTCTCTTGTCATATCCTGTAGGTTCAATAGGTGAATTTGTTGGATCGAATGAAAATCCTATGAAAAATAAGATTTTTTTGTTTGGATATAAATATTTTAGGGCAGCCTTGCCTTCTAAGATTTTTTGTTTTTCGCCTCTCAATTCGCCAGAATTTGGTCTAACTGATTTCATTTCAATTGCAATGATCTTATCGGCATCTTCAATAAAAATATCCGCAGAAAAATCTAAAGCAGAAATATTTTCTGTTGTTTCAGTTACAATTAACTTTAAATCTTCATTATCCAAATTTGGATTATCAATTGCATTACTCAAAGTAGTAATTATAGTGGTGATGATTTCCTTCTGTCTTCTATCAATATTTAAATTACCCAGTTTTTTTGAAGTATACTCTCTTTTTTCACCATTACTTAATATGTGTCCAACCCTTTCAAAAAAACTTTGACCTAAAGTTGTGTTTAAGCCATGCAACCAACTACTTAAACTTATAAAAAAAGGAATATCACTAACATTTTTTTCTAATGTAGTTGAAAAAGCCTTTAAAAAAGCTTTATGGAATGGTGCATTTCTATTACCCGATGCATCATCTGGAAAATCTCTAAATTTTTTATAAAGTACTTTAATTACTTCTATTGAAATTCTTTCAATAACATCTTTTGAAAATGGCATTAAGCTTTCTTTAAATGAAAAATAGTTTCTGAATATGCTCCCTTATCTTTTTCAGTTCTATTTAATACTGGACGCTTATATTGATTAACTATTTTCATCCCCGCATTATCTGCAATAGTTGGATACATATTGTATTTATCATTGGCAACTAATAAAATATCATAGTCCTCAACTAAATATTTTTTACAATTATTCAGAACATCAGAAAGACCTTGGATATAGCTTTGTTTTGCTTCCCTTCCTTGTCCTTTAAAAAGAGGACCAATTTCTAAATCATCCTTTCTGTCAAAACCAAATAAATCATAAGCATAAGCATGTTGTTCATGATAATCAATTAACCCTACATAAGGCGGAGAAGAAAAAATTCCTTTTATTTTTTGATCGGAAGCAAATGCAGCAAATTGAGGTTTTTTCTTTTCCAGTTCTTGAAGAATATTTATAGTTCTGCTATCGCCTGTTAAGCAATATTGGAAAGTTTCACTTCGCAATTTATCAAATTGTAAAATTCGTTTTACAGTGTCTTTTGTATATGTTTCCCACCATTTTAAAATTGAAAATAATGGTTTGCACATTTTACCATGTTTAGAACAATAGTAAGTTGCTGTTATTGGTTCTAAAAGAGTAGCAAGATCTGCATGAGTGGTTGCCCTGCAACTGCGAATAGTTCTGCTAAGAATGATACTAATAATTTTTTTGGTTTCAGTTTTCTTAATTTTTTTTATTTCATTAAATACAAATTCAATTTCATCTCTTACATGCTGTGAATACCATTTATCCAGAAAATTATCAGCTTTATTTTGACGTAATTTTATTTTATAATCGCCCACAAGTTTATTGTAGATGGAAAGGAATTCCTTCTCCTTTTCTACCCCGTATTTATTTTCATTTATTTCACCTTGATGAAGTTTATATTTATATTCCGGAACAGGAAAATATTTTGTATTAAAATTGTACAGCTCCTTTAAAAGCCTTTCTTCAAAATCAACTGTGTGTGAATTATTTAGAAATCCTCTGAGAGCGTTTGTTATTCTTACAATTTCATTTTCAATATCTGCCAGATCATACTTGCCAACTTTGCAATTCCCAATCAACGCATTAAAAACTGAGACGTCAATGCCGATTGCATTTATTCCAAGTTCACTAGCTTGTATCATTGTTGTTCCACTTCCTGAGAATGGATCAAGAACAATATCACCTTTCTTAAAATAAACTTCTTTTTTAAACTTGTCTTTATGAGTGTCTAAAAAATATTCGACAAGTTGCGGAATAAATTTTCCTTTGTATGGATGAAGCCTGTGAACATGCTTAGTAGTTTCTGCTTCTTTGTATTGATCAAACGATAGCGCCCAATTTAAATCTTCGCCAAGTTGCTCCTTGTATGATGTCTCTCTTTGGCCATTATAGGATTTATAATATTGAATTAATTCAGGTTTAGAAATCTGGGTAGAACCATTGTCGCCAATTTTTTTAATGCGACCATATTGTATTAAATAAGAAATATTTGAAGTTGTAACATTTTTACCCAAATAACTAGTAGCCCAGTCGCTTGCTTCTTTTATTGTGAATAATTGTTCGGTAGTTACCATACTTTTTAAAGTTTGCCAACAAATTTAGCAAAAAAAGCCTATTGCTCAAAAATAATTTGTCATTCAATATTCTTTAATTTGTCAAATTTCTAAATACCTCTTCCAAACTTGTGTTCTTACTTTGCAAAGAAATGATATCTGCATTATTTTGTAAACTAAATTCCAATAAAAGTTTTTTTACTTTTTCAGGATCCTTTGTTTGAATATGGTATTGATTAGAAATTTCTTCTACTTTTTCTACCCCCTCTAAATTTTTTAATAAGTTTATATCAATATTTTTTCCGAATTGTACCAATATAACCTGTGAAGCTTTGTTGGCCGATTGAAGGTTCACTAAAGAATCGTCTGCTACAATATTGCCTTTGTTGATTATAATCACTCTATCACAAATACTTTCCACTTCCTGCAAAATATGGGATGAAAACAGAACTGTTTTATTTTTCCCCAGATCTTTTATCAGCTGTCTTATTTCAATGATCTGGTTAGGATCCAGACCTGTAGTAGGTTCATCCAGAATTAATACTTTTGGATCGTGAATAAGCGCAGCAGCTAATCCCACACGTTGTTTATAGCCTTTGCTCAACTGGCCTGTTTTTTTATTACTTTCTAATCTTAATCCTGTGAGATCAATCACTTCTTCTATTCTTTTTTTTATTCCAGGTTTTAAATGATGAATGTCCGCAATGAATTCAAGATATTCCCGCACATACATTTCATAATAAAGTGGATTCCCTTCGGGCAAATAACCAATCTGTTTTTTTGCTTCAAGAGGGTTTGCTTTTACATCAATTTCATTGACAATGGCGTCTCCGGATTCGGGAGTAAGGTAGCCTGTTATGATCTTCATTGTGGTAGATTTACCCGCGCCATTAGGACCTAGAAAGCCGACGATTTCATTATTGCCCACAGAAAATGTAATATCATTTACCGCCTTTTGTTTGCCATAAATTTTAGTGAGATTGGAAACCTTGATTGACATAGCAGGCAAATGTAGAAATTAATCGCCGGATTGATAATGTTTTCAGTTTCGAAAATGATTAGTTAACCAGTTTTTGTATTTTACTCCAAAGAGTATACTATAGAGACAGTAAACAAACAAAATTTAATGATTCTGAATTTTTGAGATTAAATTTTATCAGCATAATCATTTCTTATTTTAATAGATAAAATAAAAAAAATATCGGGTATAAAAGATCATACCCGGTTATAATTGCAACAATGAAAGAATTTATTTTATGCCATCATTTTTGCGCATAAACTCAAGTATATTTCGTGCATCCTCGTCACTTAAACTTTGATTAGGCATACGCACCATACAAATTTCCAGCATGGCCTGGGCTTTTGGGTCTTTGTCTATCATTTCATCTGTATTGGTTACAAAGTTCATGATCCATGTCGGTGTCTGACGGATAGTAACTCCTTTCCAACCCGGCCC
>DATCFT010000076.1:0-65080 GCA_036509335.1 Hanamia sp. | reverse complement strand
TTTGGTGTTGTGTTCCAATAATCGCCGGATGGGGTTATCAGAATAACCTACATAATATTTATCAGAAGTTGTTGAATAGATAATGTAAATGAAATACATATATAAAAAAAGCCACAATTTTTATCGTGGCTTTAGCTCCCCCTTCAGGACTTGAACCTGAGACCCTCTGATTAACAGTCAGATGCTCTAACCAACTGAGCTAAGGAGGAATAATATGTTTCAACTTTTTTATGCTGTTTGAACCAGCGTCCCTCTGATTAATCCCGAAAACATCGGGACTCTAACCAACTGAGCTATGAAGTAATATCTTTTCCCTTTTTACGGGGGTGCAAAAATAGAGATTTTTACTTTGTAACAAAAATTGATTTTAAACTATTTTTTTTAAGGTTTTTTTAATAGTAAAACTATCGCAAAAGTGGTTTCTATTTTTTAGGTAATGACCCTTATTTTTCATACATTTGCAAATAGATTTTTTTACAAACAAATCGTTTTTTATCCCACTTATATGACAGAAGATATCGCAGAAGTAATAACCCCCCAAACAGATGGTTATGGTGCAGATAGTATTCAGGTACTTGAAGGACTGGAAGCAGTAAGAAAAAGACCCGCAATGTATATCGGAGACGTAGGCAACAAAGGGTTTCATCACCTTGTATATGAAGTAGTTGATAACTCTATTGATGAGGCACTTGCAGGTTATTGCAACAACATTACAGTTACTATCAATGAAGATAATTCAATAACAGTTGAAGATGACGGTCGGGGAATACCTACCGGCATTATGAAAAAAGAAGGACGAAGTGCACTAGAAGTAGTAATGACTGTGCTGCACGCCGGTGGTAAGTTTGATAAAAATACATACAAAGTGAGCGGAGGTTTGCATGGTGTCGGTGTAAGTTGTGTGAATGCGCTAAGTTCTAAATTTCATGTAACCGTAAAGCGGGAGGGGAAAGTTTTTGAACAGGAATATGCTAAGGGGATTCCGCAGTATAAAGTTCGTGAAATAGGCACTAGCGATGACAGAGGTACTACCATCCGGTTTTGGCCGGATACTTCCATCTTCATAGTATCAGTATATAACAGGGAAATCCTTGAAAGCAGATTAAGAGAGTTATCATTTTTAAACAAAAAAATTAAAATTGTTTTGGATGACCTTCGTGAAAAAAACGAAGAAGGGAAAACTTACTCAAAGACTTTTTACAGTGAAGGCGGAATAGTAGAGTTTGTGGAATTAATTGATAAAAATGGAAATCGTCAGCCTCTGCTGCCTACCATTATATATTGTGATGGATACGATGCAGGCAGCAATGTTACAGTAGAAGTAGCAATGATGTACAATACCGGTTACCAGGAACATTTATTCAGCTATGTAAATAATATTAATACTATTGAAGGAGGCACTCATGTTTCAGGATTTCGTCGTTCTATAACCCGTGTTTTCAAAAGTTATGGAGAAAAAGAAGGTATGTTTGAAAAAGCAAAAGTGGAAATTGAAGGTGATGATTTTCGCGAAGGGCTTACTGCTGTTATTTCTGTAAAAGTTCCTGAGCCTCAATTTGAGGGACAAACCAAAACCAAACTTGGCAATAATGAAGTAATGGGCGTTGTAGATTCTACTTTAAGCAGAGTGCTAAGTGCTTTTCTTGAAGAAAACCCAAGAGATGCAAAGACCATTATTCAAAAGGTTATTTTAGCTGCCCAGGCAAGAGCTGCCGCTAAAAAAGCCCGGGAAATGGTACAACGTAAAAGCGTACTTTCAGGAGGAGGATTACCCGGTAAACTTGCAGATTGCAGTGATAAAGATCCATTTCGTTGCGAACTATTCCTGGTGGAAGGAGATTCTGCAGGAGGTACTGCTAAGCAGGGGAGAGACAGAAGTTACCAGGCTATTCTTCCTTTGCGTGGTAAAATTTTGAATGTTGAAAAAGCAATGGAACATAAGATCTACGATAATGAGGAAATCAGGAATATGTTCACCGCACTTGGAGTAAAAATCGGTACTCCTGAAGACCCCAAAGCGCTTGATTTGAGTAAATTACGATACCACAAACTTATAATTATGACGGATGCCGATGTGGATGGAAGTCATATCGCTACCCTCATTCTTACTTTTGTTTTCAGATATATGAAAGAATTAGTAGAGCAGGGTTTTGTATATCTCGCCCAACCTCCTCTATATCTTTTGAAAAAAGGGAAGGAGCAGGCTTACGCCTTTAATGATGAAGATCGCAAAGCATGGATTCAACAGGTAGCTGCAGGAAAAGAAGATTCTGTACACATACAACGTTATAAAGGTTTGGGAGAAATGAACAGCGAACAGCTTTGGGAAACCACAATGAACCCTGAAACCCGTACTTTAAAGCAGGTAACAATAGATAGCGCAGTGGAAGCAGATGGTGTATTCAGTATGCTTATGGGCGATGATGTACCGCCTCGCAGGGAATTTATTGAGACTCATGCAAAATATGCAAGACTGGATGTATAAGTAATTTTATTTCACAACTTTAATAAAGACCTCTTCCAATGTGAAGGGGTTTTTGTATTTAGATTGTAAAATTATTTGTTGAAATTATTTATTTCAACAACAAAAAATTGATTTCTAAATCCATGATGTAATATTGCATCCAAAATAAACCGCCCTACATTTTTAAAATCTTTTATGAAAAAAATACCCGCAAAATTTATTAGCCTGCTACTTTTGATAGCAGGTTTTAATGCGAAAGCGCAGGTTGATTACCCTACTTTTAAAAACAGAACCGAAATAAATCCATCAGATAGCGGTCGGCTCTCTTTTAATTTATATAATTTAAATTATGTAACTGATGAAGAATGGTTTGGTAATATCCCTTTAAGTGGAACTTTATTTGGATATGAGTTAATTCCTGAAATTGAATATCAGATTTCACCAAGACTTTTTATAAAAGCTGGTATTTACGTGCAAAAAACATATGGAGACACTGGGTATACCACCCTTGTGCCAACATACCAGATAAAATATAAAGCAAAACATTCTACTTATATTATGGGAAACCTGGAAGGAAATGATAATCACGGATACATTGAACCAATTTATAACTATAGATTAATTATTACTGAAAGGCAGGAAAACGGATTTCAAATGCTGGTGAATACAAAAAATTATACTCAAGATCTTTTTATCAACTGGAGAGTTGCTATTGTTCCGGGCTCTGATTTTAAAGAGCAATTTGATATAGGTTATGTTTCTAAAATAAAACTTATCAATAAAGGGAAACTTAATTTTAATATACCCATTCAATTTTTATATTCTCATAAAGGCGGCCAGTACGATGTACTGAATACACCTCTTACGTCGCTTACTAACTCTGCCCTCGGCGCTTCATTTACCTACCATGTAAATGGCAAACTATTACAGAACATTGTTTTTGAAAATTATTACGTAAATTATAAAGACATTTCCGGTCAAAAATTACAACCCTTTAATGAAGGAAACGCATACTTTTCGCATCTTTTATTCCAGTATAAAAATGTGGGCATTGATCTACGCTATTGGGATGGAGAGGGATTTATAGGTCCCCGCGGGGGAGCTTTGTTTCAATCAGTATCGGCAAAATATCCAGGCCTTACCGAAAAACATCGCGAACTATTAATAGCAAGTTTCATCTATGATAAAGAGATATATAAAAATGTAGATTTTGATTTCAGGTTCCTCCCCTACAAAGATTTTATTGAGAAAATTTCAAGCGGTACAGGGCTTGAATATTCGTTTGAAATGTATTTAAAATACACTTTAAAAGCAAACATCACAAAGTTTAAAAGTTCACTTCAATTTTAAGTAGTAACATAAGCTAAAATAAATGTTAGGAAATATATGATGTGAAATAATTATAAATCCCTAAATTTGGAAAAACCACTGTCAGCTGACAATGGGCCTAACATCAAATTATTAAACTATAAATCAATTAAGATGGCAAAAATGTTAACAGCTTATTGCATGAAAACCAAAGAAAAAAATGTTCCTATGCAACAAGCAGTGATCACTAAAACTTCCCGCGGCGGATATATGGCCCAGGGTAATGATGGTAAAGGAAATAAAATGACTACAATGCTAAGTGAAGCAAATGCGCTTCAGGCAGTTAAGGATGGAGTTGCCAAAAAAGGTTGGTAATTGAGCAATTTTAAAAGTTTAAAAGCGATAAGCACTAAGATGTTTATCGCTTTTTATTTTGAAGTTTGTCCGAAGGCCCCTGTTGGATAAGACTGATAGTTTATATATACAAGAATCTTACTTATTTATTTGTTTACTGGCGCTAACTAATAGTTCGGGGTCATGGTAATTTTTAGTTATCAAAGATCGTTTGATCATTTCTCCATCCCTTCAAATCCCCTTTCCAGATCTTCAATAATATATTCCGCTTCTTCCAGGCCTACATACATCCGTAACCTGCGGTGAATTTTATTTTCAGGATCAAACTCATTTTCCTTGATGGATGCGCATCCGGGAATGATCAATGATTCATGGCCACCCCAACTTACAGCCATTAAGATATGTTGAAGACTTTCACAAAAGTTCTCTATTTCCTTTATCGTTTTTGCTTTTAAAATAAATGAAAACAGACCGGCGGCTCCCTGCATTTGTTTTTTGGCCAAATCGTACTGCGGAAATTGTTCATCAAAAGGGAAGCTGATTTCTTCTACTTTCTCCTTGCTTTTTAAATAAGCCACCACCTTTCTTGTAGTAGCCGAAATTTTTTCCAGCCTTACAGGTAGTGTCCTTAATCCGCGCATGATGAGCCATGCATTAAAAGGTGTAGTACTAATCCCCATATTCATATACTCGCTGTCAAATATCTTTTGCATCATTTCTCTTTTGCCACAAAGCACTCCGGCCACCACATCACTGTGGCCGTTTATAAATTTGGTAGCACTTTGTAATACCAGGTCTATACCAAAATCTATAGGCCTCTGATAGAGGGGCGTGCAATAACTATTATCGCATATTGTAATAATATTCTTCGACCTGGCAAGTTTGGCTACCGCTTCCAGATCCTGCAGATAAAAGTTCCAGCTATTGGGTGTTTCCAAATAAATAATAGCTGTATTTTGTTTGATCGCTTTTGCAAAATTTTCGACCTCTCTCCCATCTACGTAAGTGGTAGAAATTCCAAACCTGGGCAAAACGTTATCAAACATTTTTTGCGCCCAACTATAGGGTTTATCAACCGATATAATATGATCGCCACTTTTTACATTTGCCAAAACTGAGGCGAAAATAGCTCCTGCGCCACTGTTAAGAACAAGACAATCTTCTGCGCCATCAAGGGCTGCGAGCTTTTGCGACAAAATGTTTAATGTAGGATTAGTAGCCCGGCTATAAAGAAAAGAAGCAGATTCATCTTCAAATGCCTTTCTGAAGTCTCCTACTTTTTTAAAAGAAAAATTGCTTGTTTGGAAAATCGGTGGCGATACAGCATTGAAATATTTTTCACGTTCTTCGCCAAGTTCATTTAAAATATAAGAAACTATTTTGGGGTCCATTTTTTCTGCTTTTTTAATTTTTTGTAAGATTTATTTTTCTTTTTTTTAAAGCTTCGGTAATAAAATATATGAGTACAAATGCGGCTAATACTGCAAGTCCTATTAATGAGATTTTAGTATCACTAATAAATATACTGATTCCAACAAAAGTGTAAGCGGCAATAAAAATTAAAGGTAATAAAGGATACAGTTTCATCATGTAAATGCCACTGCCATTGAGGTAGGAAGTTTTTTTTCGGATAATAAAAATGGTTGCTGCTGAAAAAACCATTCCAAAGCAATCCAGGAAAATAGTGAAACTCAAAATAGTATCAAATTTCTTTGCCCAAAAAATAATTAGTACACAAAGTAAAGAAAACACACTTAATGAGGTGGTAAGGGCTTCTGTTTTTGCATTTCTTTTTTTGAAGGAAGGAGGTAATATTCTGTCATCACTCATAGCAGCCATTACCCTGGGATTGCTCATCAGCAAAATATTTACATAAGCGAGCACACTCAAAAAAAGCAATACAGAAAGAATTCTTTCAGCATCAATCCCAAATACTTTGGAGGCCATAATAGCGGCAATATTTTTTGCTGACTTTAATTCTTCAAACCCAATCACATTCACATATGCATAATTGATAAGAAGGTATAAAATAATGATTATGATGATACCCAAAAAAATGCCACGTGGAATTGTTTTTTTGGGGTTGACAACTTCTTCTCCGAAATTGATCGTTTGCTGATATCCTCCATAAGTAAAGCTTACCGCTACCAGCCCTATGCCGAAAGATTTTAAATATTCAGAAAGCGCCGGCGTGGTGTGAATAGCAGACACTATAACAGGATGTGCAGATGAAGTGGCAAAAAACAGGGGACTAATCAATAAAAGAACCATGATGATCTTGATAACCGTTAATACATTTTGCGTACGGGCGGTCATTTTTAAACCCAACAAATTCACGCCAAAAAAAATAATAATAGCAGAAATAGCGATGGCAATTTGAATAGTTTGAATATGATGAGCATTTGAAGGATTTAAAAGCCAGTTGGCATTTTGTGACAGAGGAATCAGCACTCCGGTAATATATTCTCCGCCCACTAATGCAACCGCAGCCAGCGATGCAGCGTTAGAAACAAGTATAATACAATTGACCGCAAACGCAATTGACGGATGATACGCATACGCAAATACCTTGTAATAACCACCTGTTACAGGCATGCGACTGCCAATCTCTGCATATGTGAGTGCGCCACACAAAGCGATAAGACCACCTGCTATCCATGCAGCATAGAATATAGCCGGGCTGCTCACAGCTTTAGCTACATTTACCGGCGTACGAAAAATTCCCATGCCTACGACGAGGCTTACCATGATGATAGTGAAGTCGAATGACGAAAGTTGTTTCGTGAGTTTCATTTGCGGAAGATAGAAATATTTGTGATTACATTTGTGTATTAGATGCCATGTTCCCCAATGAAGAAATTTTTAGTCATATTTTTATTTTTATGTAATACTGTTTCTGCCCAAACCACATCTAATAAAGATTCCACTCAAATTCTGGGAAATATAATCATAACAGCGTACGAACAAAACCGGAGTTTGATTGACGTGGCAGCTCCCGTAAGCATTACTACGCAGGCACAACTTAACCGCTTTAGTAACATGAGCATATTACCCGCTTTAAATATTACCCCGGGAGTAAGCATGGAAGAACGTTCACCGGGAAGTTACCGGCTCAATATCCGTGGAAGTTCTTTGCGTTCGCCATTTGGTGTGCGCGATGTTAAGATTTACCTGGATGATATACCGCTTACGGACCCTAGTGGCAATACTTATTTGAACCAGCTGAGCTTTTATAATTTTAATTCCATTGAAATAATTAAAGGACCGGCAAGCAGTTTATATGGAGCGGGAATCGGCGGTGCAATGCTGATACATACTTTGCCCACTATCTGGCATCCGGGGATTTCGCTTGCTTACACTTCCGGTAGTTTTAATACCAATAACATTAATTTCAATGTGAAAACGGGCGATGCTAATCAGGAAAATAGTTTCACTTATTCTCATCAGACAAGCGATGGTTATCGCCAACAGTCAAAGATGCGCAGAGATATTGCTACGTGGGAAAGTTTGCTGAAAGTAAATAATAAGCAAACGTTGCATGCATATATGTCTTACAGCGATCTTTATTACCAAACGCCCGGTGGTTTAAACCTGGCACAATATAATGCCGATCCAAAAGAAGCAAGACCTGGTACAGGTTCTCAGCCAGGGGCTGTGCAAAACCAGGCTGCTATTTACCAAAAGATCTTTCTTGTCGCGTTTAGTAACGAATACGAATTTAATGATCACTGGCATAATACAACTTCCTTATATGGATCCTATACGGATTTCATCAACCCTGGAATAAGAGTGTACGAATTCCGGAAAGAGCCGCATTTTGGAGGTAGAAGCGTATTTGAATATAAAAAGCAAATCGGAGAAACGGGATTTCAACTTGATTTTGGGACGGAAGCACAGAAGGGTTTTTTTAATACCAGTGATTATGGCAACAAACTCGGTGTGGCTGATTCATTGCAATCAGATGATAATTTAAACAATTGGCAATACATGTTCTTTGCGCAAGCCGATTTTAAATTGCCACATGGCTGGACAATTACAAGCGGAGTAAGCCTGAATAAATCATCTATTCAACAAATTGATCTTTCTTCCAAACCATCAACCACGCAGAGCAGAGTTTTCAAAAATAAATTTCCTCCACACATTGCAGTTCTTAAAAAGATTAATAAAAATGTATCCATATATGGAAGTGTTTCCGGGGGATTTTCTCCGCCAACTGTTTCAGAGGTACTTCGTTCCGACGGATTATTCGGCACCAATCTCCAGCCGGAAAATGGAATAGATTATGAAGTGGGTATCAAAGGGACGGTAATGCAAAACAAGATCTTTTTCGATATCAGCGGATTTTTGTTCGATCTGAAAAATACAATCGTACAACGCATAGATACCAACGGCGTTTATTATTATGTGAATGCCGGTTCTACCAAACAAAATGGTATAGAGTCTTATATTTCTTACCAGTTCATTAATTCACAGAATCATTTCATTAATTCAGCTAAAGTATGGACGAGTTATGCCTGGCATGATTTCCATTATGGGCAATTTAAAGAGGGAAGCACTGATTTTTCAAAAAATAAGTTACCTGGCGCAGCGCCAAACGTAGTTGTAGCCGGTCTCGATATAACGTCAACGATGGGCGGCTATATAAATGTTACTTATAATTATGTAGACAAGATCGCACTCAATGATGCTAATTCCGCTTATGCTTCTTCTTACAATCTTTTAGGGGCCAGGCTGGGTTACAGAAAAGGTTTTAATAAAAAAATCAGCGCTGAAATTTTTGCCGGGGTTGATAATCTCTTTGATACAAAATACAGTTTGGGAAATGATTTTAATGCTGCATTGGGACTTTATTACAATGCAGCGCCAGGTAGGAATTATTACGCAGGAATTGTTTTTCAATTTAATAAAATGTAACGTTGGCTTGTAGCAAACAAATAAATAACGCCAATTCTTATTTTGAAAGATCTGTGCTCAAACTTGTTTTACGAAAGGAATAAAAAATTTGAGTTTCAATTTTTTATTCTCAAAATCCCATTACTAAAATTTTACCAATAAATCATTTTTTGTAATCCCACATTTTTGCTTTTACATTTGCAGCATAATTGGTTTCTCCGCCTCAGGCGGAGGATTAAAATGGGAATCCGGTTCAATTCCGGAGCTATCCCCGTAGCTGTAAAGTACGCCAGTTCTGCCCTTTAGCAGAACTTGAAAATCTTAATTCTTTCGCCACTGTTTTTAAAACGGGAAGGCTTTTAAGATTGTACTAAGCCAGAAGACCTGCCACTTATATTTTTCATTCAATGCTTTCGGGAGAAAAGCAGAGATGTAAAGTGGCTTTGTGCATTTTATATTTCTACTTATTTCCTTTTATTTATTTAAAAAGAATTTAAAAATTTTCAACAAATGAAATGTAAAATTATTGCTGCTTTTTTACTGCTTACCTCTACAACCTCTTATGCACAGGACTCCGCCAAAACCCTTAATGAAGTAATTGTAACTGCTACAAAATTTCCTGTAAAACGACGCGAGACGGGAAAAGTTGTAGATGTGATCACACAAGACCAATTGCAAAAAAGTTATGGAAAAACTTTAGGTGAATTATTGAATCAACAGCCTGGACTTGTTATAAACGGCGCTGATAATAACTTAGGCACTAATCAAACTGTTTACATGGAAGGCGCTTCTTCCGGCAATACTTTGATCATGCTCGATGGAGTGCCTTTATATGATCCTTCGGGAATCACTACTGAATTTGATCTTAATAATTTTGCATTGGCTAATATTGAAAGAATTGAAATACTGAAAGGCGCACAATCTACTTTGTATGGCTCTGATGCAGTGGCAGGAGTCATTAATATCATCAGCAAAAAAGGGGAGAAAAAGCCTTTCAATCTAAATGTGGATCTTTCTGCAGGAAGTTATGGAACTTATAAAGGGAATATTTCATTAAGCGGCTCTAACGGTAAAGGACAAACGTATTTTATTTCTTACAATAAAATTTATAGCCAGGGATTTTCCTCTGCTTATGATTCTACCGGCAAAGGTAATTTTGATAAAGATGGTTTTAATCAGGATGTATTTCAATTAAATTATAGTTTTAAGCCATTCAAAAAAATATCTGTCAATCTTTTTGGTAAATACAATAACAATCACGCGGCTACAGATGAAGGTGCTTTCGAGGATGCTAAAAATTCTACTTATCAAAATGATAATACAATTGCCGGCACTTCTATTGATTATAAATTAAATAATGGGTTCATCAAGTTTCAGTACAATTACAACATTTTTAATAGAAATCTTCTTGACGATTCTATAGGTGAAGGAGCAAATTATATTTATCAAAAAGGAAATTATAATGGTACTTCCAATTTTGCAGAACTCTATACCAGCCTTAATTTGAATAAAAATATTGAATTTCTTGCAGGAACAGATTATAGGCAAAACTCAACCAGCCAAACATATATTTATTCGTCAGCTTATGGGGATTATCCATCAACACCATTATCTGCGGATAGCGCCAAAACAAGCCAAATCAGCGGATATGCTTCTTTGATGTTTAAATCGTCAAAAGGATTTAATCTTGACCTTGGCGGACGCTGGAATCACAATAGTATTTATGGAAATAATTTTACGTATTCTTTCAATCCATTTTATTTAATAAATGACCATTATAAAATATATGCGAATATTTCTTCCGGCTATAATGTGCCTTCTTTGTATCAATTGTATTCAGAATATGGAAACAAAAATTTAAAACCTGAAACAACTACGAGTTACGAAACAGGAGTTCAATATTTTTCTGATAAATTTAATGCGAGAGTAACAGGTTTTGTAAGAGATGGGAAAAATGTGATCTTATTTTACACCGATCCTGTTACGTATGACAGTTATTATATCAATGGAGATAAGCAACATGATTATGGAGTAGAAACAGAAGCAACGGTAAATTTAACGTCAAAATTGTCAGTTGTTTTTAATTACACTTATGTTGATGGGCAAATAACTACACAGAATGCACCAGGCAAAGACACTTCATTTTTTAATTTATATAAAAGGCCTAAGAATGTTTTAAACCTTTCTTTAAATTATAATCTTACAAAAAATATTTACCTGTCCACACATTTAAAAACAGTAAGTAAAGCGTATGAGCCGCAATACCAGGCTCTTCCTTATGTATTGAATGGATATTATACCTGGGATTTTTATGGACGTTATAAATTCAACAAAAGATTCAGCGTTTTTGTGGATTTTCAAAACATCACCAATCAGAAATATTTTGTAACGAGAGGTTATACTACAAAGGGATTTAATTTTAATGGTGGAGTGCTGATGAGCTTATAACCATAAAATGATTTACATGGATTTCCCTTAATTGTATATCTATCCTACATTTGCAAAAAAAATGAATGGCCGATTTTGGTAATATATCGAGTAAAGAATTTATCACCGTTACCTTTACCCTTTTTGCAGTGATAGATATTTTGGGTTCCATTCCTATTTTGATTTCTTTGAAAGAAAAAATGGGCGGAACGATTCGTTCAATGCAAGCTACTATTGCTTCAGGTGCCTTCATGATTCTGTTTCTATTTTTGGGACAACCATTCCTTAATCTTTTGGGCCTTGATGTACAATCATTCGCAGTAGCAGGGAGCATTGTAATTTTTATCATCGGTCTTGAAATGGTTTTGGGCCTCGATTTTTTTAAACAGGAAAGCAATCCTAAAAGTGGAAGTGTGGTTCCTATTGCTTTTCCACTCATTGCAGGTTCGGGCACGCTTACTACCATTATGTCGCTAAAGGCAGATTACCACGACATTAATATTTTATTTGGCATCCTCATAAATTGCGTGTTAATTTTTGTGGTGTTGAAATCTTTGAACTGGGTAGAAAAAGTCATTGGCCCTAGTGGTTTGATAGTAGTAAGAAAATTCTTTGGTGTTATATTACTGGCCATTGCTGTTAAAATATTTGGAAGTAATATTGCTCAGTTTGGGAAATAGTTTATTGGTTAATTAGTTAAATAGTTTATTAGTAAGAACTACCTACCAATTACCCAGTAAACGAATTAACCAATTAACAATTAACCTTAAGGCCTCGTAGTACAATGGATAGTATATGAGTTTCCGAAGCTCCGGATCCAGGTTCGATTCCTGGCGAGGCCACAGAAGAATATTCTAAAATTTCTGATGAAGAGAAAATTTGTTGTTTTTAGTTTTCCCGCTTAAAAATTTATTTTGCAGTAAACCCATTAATATGGAAGATTATGGATGCTGTATTGATTAAAGAGAAATCAATGTTTTTTGTTCTTTTACTGTAAAGCTAAGTTTAGAAAAATCCTGGAACCTGGTACTTTCATCACGACCTGTTATAAACCTCTATCACAGGATCTCTTATTATACCCGCTTCATCACCTGAATAAAAATAAATCACATCTGCAATTTGAGAGGACGATACCCAACTGCTGAAATCCGCATCTGGCATGGATTTTCTGTTTGGGGGAGTATCAATGATACTAGGTACGATCACACTTACTATTACGTTTTTATTTTTAGCTTCTGCATTCATTAGTGCGGCCAAACTGAAAATAAGTGATTTGGAAAGGCCATACGCAGTTACTCCTTTTGCTTTTGAAGTATCTAATCCGGCTTGGGAGCCAATTAGGAAAATACGTCCATAATTTTGCTTCATCATTTGAATGAATGCCGGCCTTGCTATATTGTACGCTGTTTCAAAATTCAGTTGGTATTGTTTCATGATATCACTGGTTTTAGTTTGAGCGATATCACCCATGGCAAAACCTCCGGCAGTTAATACCGCAACATCAATTGCTTTATTTTTTATAACAACTCCATCCACAAATTTCTGACAGTCTTCTTCAAGTAATAAATCCAGTTCTATTTCCTCTTCATTTTTTTCATCGTACATTTTTTGTTCTTGTTTATTGCGAATGGTTCCAATGACGTGGTAATCATTATCAATAAATTTTTTTACTATAGCCTGTCCCAGGTTGCCGGCAGCTCCGGTTATTATCACTGTTTTCCTTGACATTTTTTGTTTTTATTTTTGATGCAAATTTATTCTTTTAAATACTTTTCTTTACCGTATTCGAAAACCGGGATAATTGTTGCGCAGGCAATTTGGATGTAAATTTGTAATTGATATATCTCACAAATTTTTTTTAGAAGATAAAATGAAAAATGAAATCAAAAACGAGGCGGTTGGTTTACCATTCTTTTCTGTAATTATAACAACTTATAACAGGGCAACTCTTTTAAAAAGAGCACTGGATTCTTTAATCGCTCAGACGGAAACAGATTGGGAAGCAATCATTGTGGATGACGGAAGTATTGATAATACTGCTTTTGCGGTACTTCCTTATTTAGGAAAGGGAAGTAAGATTGCTTATTTTAAGCAAAAGAATGCAGGGTATTCCAGTTCAAAAAACACGGGGATTTTTTTATCAAAAGGAAAATTTGTCACTTTTTTGGACTCCGATGATGAATACGACTCCAGGCACCTGGAAACGCGAAAATCAATCCTGCTAAATCATCCTGAAGTTCAATTTTTGCATGGCGGAGTAAAAGTAATAGGAAGTCAATATGTGCCTGACAGGTTTGATGTTAATAAAATGGTTCTTTTATCGGATTGCGAGATCGGGGGAACTTTTTTTATCAAAAGAGAGGTAGCTGTCTCTTTTAATGGATTTAAAGAAATGCCATTAGGAAGCGATGGTGATTTTTTTGAAAGAATACATAAAGCAGGAGTTAATATCATGAAAACCCAGATTCCTACTTACATCTATCACCGGGAAACTGCTGATTCCATTACGAATAATTTAATGTTGGAAACTGATAAATTTTCGAAAATTCTATAGCAAATAAATGTCTTTAAACTTTTTATCATGAATCTCAAAATCAAAAGGGTATATGAGGAGCCGTAGAAATCAGATGGGTTCCGTGTATTGGTTGACCGGCTGTGGCCACGCGGTTTAACCAAAGAAAAAGCAGCCCCTGACCTATGGCTGAAAGATATTGCTCCAATTACGGAGCTTAGAAAATGGTTTGGCCACGAACCAAAGAAATGGCCAGAATTCAGAAAAAAATATCTTCACGAACTAAAAGAAAATAAAGAACCGGTTTTAATTTTGAAAGATCATTAAAAAAAAGGCACTGTAACTTTAATATATGGATCAAGAGACCAGGTTCATAATGAAGCGCTGGTGCAAAAAGAATTGCTTTCCTGAAAAAAATAATTCCTTTTATTTCAGATTGATTGCATTTATTTGTATCAATTTTTTAAACTGAATACATGTTTTCAAAAACGACTGAATATGCTTTGCGAGCCACTATTTTTATAGCGCAGAAAGGAACAAAAGATAAAAAATTAGGTATTGATGAGATAGCGAAAGCGATAGATTCACCACAATCATTTACTGGTAAAATACTTCAGTTGCTTTCAAAAGATAGCAAAGTGATAAGTTCTGCAAAAGGTCCGAATGGAGGTTTTTATATTACTGAGCAATCAAAAAAATTGCCTGTTCGCGCCGTTCTCGAAGCAGTAAATGATGATGATATCCTTACAACTTGCATCCTGGGATTACGAAAATGTTCCCAAAAAAACCCGTGCCCGATGCATTCCGAATTTAAACAAATAAGGGACCAGTTAAATAAACTTTTTGAAAAGAAAACGATAGCAAGCCTGGCTGATAAAATGAATAAGGATAATTTTTTTATTAATAATGCAAAAAATAAATAAGAAATTATTTTTAAAATGATGATTTTTAAAAATTCGCATTTACAGCAAACCAACAAATATTGCAGATTCTTTTTTTAGATTATTTCTTATTGATTACTGAACGATTCCATTTGGTAAAAAGGATAATTTTGATGGATTATTTCCTGTGTGAAAATTATAAAAATTATTTTAAACCCATTTCGGTATTCATTTTTTTTTATAGATAAATAGGCTCATTTTACTGCTTTTCTTTGCAAAACGCTGCTTTTTTCCTTTTGAATTTGTAATTGCTTTGCCTACCTTTGCAGCCTTAAAAAAAGCGATAATAATATGGTTGACATTAAACCCGATGAAATCTCGGCAATTCTTAAAAGCCAACTAAGTAATTTGGATGTAGAATCCAACCTCGAAGAGATAGGAACTGTACTGCAAGTGGGCGATGGTATTGCCCGTATTTACGGATTGAATAATGTGAGTTCCGGTGAATTGGTTGAATTTGAAAACGGGGTAAAAGCCATCGCGCTTAATCTTGAAGAAGACAATGTGGGCGTGGTTCTCATGGGAGAAAGCGGGAATATTAAAGAAGGAAATACTGTAAAGCGTACCGGCAAAATCGCTTCTATAAAAGTAGGTGATGGACTTGCAGGGCGTGTAATTAATACTTTGGGCGAACCAATTGATGGCAGAGGCCCTATTACCGGCGAATTGTATGAAATGCCGTTGGAGCGTAAAGCGCCGGGCGTAATTTTTCGTGAACCGGTAAAACAACCTTTGCAAACTGGCATCAAGGCGATTGATGCGATGATTCCTATTGGCCGCGGTCAGCGAGAATTGGTAATCGGCGACCGCCAGACCGGGAAAAGTGCTATTTGTATAGATACTATTATTAATCAAAAAGAATTTTATAAAGCCGGAAAGCCCGTTTATTGTATATATGTTGCCATTGGGCAAAAAGCCTCAACCATTGCCAATGTGATGAAAGTATTGGAAGACCATGGTGCGATGGAATATACTACTATTGTGGCTGCTTCTGCTTCTGAGCCTGCACCACTACAATTCTATGCACCATTCGCAGGCGCCGCCCTTGGAGAGTTTTTCCGCGATACTGGAAGGAGTGCTTTGATTATTTTTGATGATTTGAGTAAACAGGCAGTGGCTTACCGCGAAGTTTCTCTTTTATTAAGAAGGCCTCCTGGACGTGAGGCGTATCCGGGCGATGTATTTTATTTGCATAGCCGCTTATTGGAAAGAGCTGCGAAAATTGTATCAAAAGATGAAATTGCAAGGAAGATGAATGACCTTCCTGAAAATATCAAACACCTTGTAAAAGGCGGTGGTTCATTAACCGCTTTACCTATCATTGAAACTCAGGCTGGTGATGTATCTGCGTATATTCCTACGAATGTGATTTCTATTACCGATGGGCAAATATTCCTGGAAGGAAACCTCTTCAATGCCGGTATCCGCCCGGCGATTAACGTGGGTATTTCTGTAAGCCGCGTGGGCGGAAATGCACAGATAAAATCAATGAAAAAAGTAGCCGGCACTTTAAAACTGGACCAGGCATTGTATCGCGAAATGGAAGCGTTCTCTAAATTTGGCGGCGACCTTGATGCTGCTACCAAATCTGTTTTGGACAAAGGAGCAAGAAATGTTGAAATTTTAAAACAACCTCAGTTTTCTCCGTATCCGGTAGAAAAACAGGTAGCCATTATTTATCTTGGAACCAATGGATTGATCAGTAATGTTCCTGTAAAAAATGTGCAGGATTTTGAAGAGCAATTTTTATTGGAAATGGAAAATAAATATCCTGAAATATTGGCTGAGTTTAAAAAAGGAAACCTGCCTGAAGAAGGAATTAAAAAGATGGTGGAACTGGCAAGAGAAATTTCTCATCAGTTTCAAAAATAAATGATTTGATCTTATAGTTTAAGAGAGAAGAGATTCTCTCTTTTTTATTGTCTAAACACAGTAGTTACCAAAGTATAAGTTTTTCTCTTCAGTCTTCAATTATTGTTTGTAAAATCCAATCCTGTTAGACTTGGCATCAATTACTAAAACCTTGTCACGGAAATACTCGTTACCAATTATTCCTTCAACACCTTCGAATAAATTCATAAGATTAAACATTGTTTCATTAATCTGTCCGCCGTAGAATATTTTTTTATCACTTAAATTTTCGCCCAACATGCCCGTAATTTTTTGAGCCGGAATTGCTTTCATATAATAGTAATCTTTCCCCCAGGAACTAAGTTTTAAACTATCAATCTTACCGTTTTTCCCATTGTCAGTAATATCATCCCAATTTTTTTTAGATACATATAAAGTGAACATACTTGAACCATTGTCGTACATAAATACTCTTTCTTTATCGTTAATCCTGATAGGTATATGAATTGACCATTTTTTTGCTCTAACCTTTGAAGAATTTATCCAGGAAATTTTATTCTCAAATTCTTTAGGTAATTCGTCTGTTATTGAATATCGGGAATTGATAAAATCAGTAATTAATATTCTTCCTTTTATGTAGTCATAACCAATATCTCCAATTTTAATAAATGTTGTTGTGTCTTTGGCTATAAAGTCCTCTTTCTTATTCATTTCGTAATCAATATTAACCTTCTGGTTGTAGATATACTTCTCATTATTACCAAGATAAATTGGTAAGTCTTTGTACCTGCCGTCAACTGTATATTTTATTAGATATGGGAATCCTTTGTTTAAAGATGTAATTCTTGTTTGTTGTATTCCTAAATCAAACTGAACATAAAATCTATTTGAAATTGTATCAATTTTTACAGGTATCAATAAGCTTGCTCTATCAGAATATTCATCAGTTGTCCACTTGAATGGTGTCCATATAATTTCTTTTACATAATTTTTTGTTGTTATGCCTGGTGGTTTAGTTGTGAAATAATAATTATAATAAATGTAGCAAGCGCTGAAAAGAATAAGTAGCGGGATTAAAGTCCATTTGATGAATTTGCCAATTCTTTTCATTTTTGTTATAGTATCGTTATCTTGATATTGTTAGATTCTGTTGCCCGTTTGTAATCTTGCTAAAAGCTTTTCAACCTTTTTCTTCTTCCCAAACATAATTTTATTTTTTTCAACTGCAATTAATTACAATTTACAAAAAACCTGCCCATATTATTAGGTTTCTATTAGTTTCAAAATCCTGATTATTTGTTGGTTTACTGTACAACTTTGAACCTTCAATCTGTTCCTATCTCCCAAACATCTTATCCATCTCCTCTTTTTTAAATTCAAGAAAAACAGGTTTGCCATTTGGAGTAGTATTATTGATGCTGCAATTGAACAAATCTTCAATCAGCGTTCTCATTTCTTTTTCGGATAAATAAGTTCCTGCCTTTATAGATTGTTGCCACGCCATGGAACGTAGCAGTTTTTCTCTTTTATTGAAACTGATATCCATATTAAAATGCTTGTACTGCTCTAATATTTTTTCTAAAGAATCTTTTTCATTTCCATCAGGAACATCGGCGGGCGACCCCTGAATTACAAAAGTATGTTTACCAAAAGGCTCTACCTGGTAGCCGAGAATATTAAGGTCAGGCAAAAGCTCGGTGAATAAAACTGCATCCTGCGGAGTAAGCTCAATTGTTCCCGGAAATAAATTTCTCTGAATAGCTATGGGCTTACCTTTCATAGCTTCGGTGAATCGCTCGTATAAAACACGCTCATGGGCATTTTGCTGATGAATTACCATAAAACCACTTTCATTTTGAGCAAGAATAAAACTCTTATGTATTTGAATATATTCTTCGGAAGTAGGTTTTTTATTGGAGACAGATGGCGTAGAATTTTTAAAAGAAGACGGGAAAAAAGTTTCTTTTTCCTGTTCTTTGTCTTCTGGCGAATTTACTGAAGGAGTATTAAAAGAATTTTGTCTTAATAAATTATCATCCCAGGTGCCGAGGTCACTTTTACTCTCAATAAAATGCGCCTGGTTTTTTTGAGTAAATGTTTTGTAAAGAGAAGTTCCGGTTGCCGAAAATTGCTTTTCAGAAGTAAACGGTTTACTCACGGCATCTGTTTGTTGGATAGAAGCATCCAGTTCAAAATCGAGGGTTGGCGTGATACTATATTGTGCCAGCGCATGTTTTACAGCAGCTTGTACAAAAGCGTAAATGATTTTTTCGTCTTCAAATTTTATTTCCTGTTTGGTAGGGTGTACATTAATATCAAGTCGCGAAGGATCAATATCTATAAATAAAGTGTACATAGGAAAACTATCTTTGGCAATCATTTCGCTAAAAGCATTCATCACTGCATGATTGAGATAAGCGCTTTTAATAAAGCGGTTATTTACAAAAAAGTACTGATCACCACGGGTTTTTTTTGCAGTTTCAGGTTTGCCAACAAAACCATAAATGTTCATGTAATCTGTTTCCTCTTTTACGCTTACAATTTTTGACTGATAATTATTCCCCAGTATTTGAACCACTCTTTGTTTTAAGGTCCCTTTTTCCAGATGAAAAACTTCCTGCCCGTTGGAGGTAAGTGAAAAAAATAAAGAAGGAAAAGACATAGCTATGCGGATAAACTCATCAACAATTTGCCGCAGTTCGGATGCATTGCTTTTCAAAAAATTTCTCCGCGCGGGCACATTGAAAAATAAATTTTTCATGGAAATGTTGGTGCCCTCGCTGGTAGCCACAGGCTGCTGCGATGTTACTACGCTATTTTCTATTTCTATAAAAGTGCCTACAGATTCTCCTGTTTTTTTAGTTTTTAATTCTACCTGCGCCACACCGGCAATACTTGCAAGGGCTTCGCCGCGAAATCCCATTGTTTTTATATGAAAAAGATCGTCAATGTTTTTTATTTTGGAAGTAGCATGGCGCTCAAAGCTCATCCTGGCATCGGTTTCGCTCATTCCTTTTCCATTATCAATTACCTGTACCAATGCTTTTCCGGCATCATTTACATAAAGTTTTATTTCTGTAGCGTCCGCATCCACTGCATTTTCCAGCAGTTCTTTTACGGCACTTGCCGGTCGTTGTATTACTTCGCCGGCAGCAATCTGGTTTGCAATATTTTCGGGTAACAGGTTAATAATATCAGGCACAATTCATCTTATTTTTGAATAGGTAAAATTAACGTTTATTTTGTGTAGGAAGATTACCAACTTTTAGAAAGTTGGCAACCTTCCTAACGCTGAAATTGAAACGGATTGCGTAAATTTGTTCCAATAAATAAACTTAAAAACTCTTTTGAAATATAATCAGACCACATTAAATAAATTAGAAAAAATACTGGACGAAGCCGGTTATATTGTTCGCTACGAACGTGGCTCTTTCCAAAGCGGTTATTGCATTTTGGAAGATAAAAAAGTAGTAGTGCTTAATAAATTCTTAACTTCTGAAGGAAGGATAAATACCCTTGCAGATATTATTCCTGTAATAAATATTAATTACGATTTACTTACACACGATTCTCAAAAATTGTATGATGAATTAGTTTCGCAGATAGAAAGATTGGAAAAGTAAGGCCTCCCCTAGATCCCATCCAAAGGAGGGAACTTGCGAAGCCTTCTTTTTTATTTTTTATTTCCCCATGCGGCAAACGAACAAATAATCAAGAATCTTAATTAAATAATAAGGGGTTTGATTTTTTTCTGCGATTAGATACTTGCATCCTCTACTTTATTATTTTTTATTCCTTATTTTTTATTTTTCATTTTCATTCCTCTGCTCTCTAAATTATTTTATAGCTTTGAAAAGTGAGTTATCCTGATCTTCGTATTACTTTTCTTGGCACCGGCACCAGCGGCGGTGTTCCTATGATTGCCTGTGGATGCAATGTTTGCACTTCGGTAAATGAAAAAGACAAAAGATTTCGCAGCAGCATTTTAGTACAAAGCGATACTACCACTTTAGTGGTAGACACTACGCCCGATTTTCGCTCGCAGATGCTGAGAGAAAATGTAAAAAAATTAGATGCCGTTCTTTTTACCCATCCGCACAAAGACCATATCGCCGGGCTTGATGACATAAAAGCGTATAATTTTTTTCAACACAAACCGATGGAGGTATATGCTAATGAGCTTACCCAACAGGGCTTGCTCAGGGAATATTATTACATTTTTACTAAAGAAAAATACCCTGGAATTCCGGATGTGAATTTGCGTACCATAAGTAATGAGCCGTTTATAGTTGGAGATATTCCGGTCATTCCAATTCTTGTATATCATTTGAATATGCCGGTATTAGGTTTCCGGTTTGGCGATTTTACCTACATCACCGATGCCAACAGAATAGATGAAAAAGAAAAAGAAAAAATAAAAGGAAGCAAAATTCTTGTTCTAAATGCGCTACGCAAAAAAGAACACATCTCTCATTTCAATATGCAACAGGCAATCAATTTGATAGAAGAATTAAAAATTCCGAAGGCATATCTAACTCACATAAGCCACCAGCTTGGCTTACATGATGAGATCAATAAAGAATTGCCGCCGAATATTCAGTTAGCCTGGGATGGATTGGTAATCAATTTGCCAGGGAAATAATCATCCCGGTTTCAACTTTTTTTTATAAAATCCCTCTTTTTTTAAATCTTAATAGTAACTTCCTTGCAAACTAATTTTTATGTGGCAACAGTTTTTAAAAGATTATTTCAATTTTACTAAAAAAGAAAGAAAAGGAATTATTTTTATCGTAGCTATCATTTTTATTTTAATTATTCTTCCTTTTTTCTTTCCCTATTTTATTAAAGAAAAAGGAATGGATACCACTCAATTTAAAAATGAAATTGCGCAATTAAAAATTGATTCTTCAGGGAAAAAAGCCTTTGCAAAGGATGACGAAGAATATTACAATGATTACACACCTTCTCTTAAAAAAAATTACCCGCCAAAAAATATTGAAACCTTTTTATTTGATCCCAATACGGCAACCATAAATGAATGGGTAAGACTTGGAGTGAAAGAAAAGACGGCAGGCTCCATTCAGAAATATATTTCCAAGGGCGGTAAATTTTATAAACCTGAGGATATCAAAAAGATCTGGGGATTAAGTAATGCAGATGCGGAAAGATTGATACCCTATGTTTCTATAAAAACTGAGAAAAAAGAATATTCTCATTATGAGAAAAAAGAATATCCTGATAAAAATAATTATGCTAATAAGAACGTGATTCAGAAAATTGATGTCAACCTGGCAGATACGACGCAATATATATCGCTGCCCGGCATTGGAAGTAAATTATCTAAAAGGATCATTGCTTTCAGAGAAAAATTAGGTGGTTTTTATTCAATAAGCCAGGTAGGAGAAACCTATTTTCTTCCGGATTCTACTTTTCAAAAAATAAAACCTTACCTGGTTTTAAACAGTAAAGCAATAAAAAAGATCAATATCAATTCGGCCACGGTAGATGAAATGAAAACTCATCCATACATAAGGTATCAAATGGCCAATGCTATTTATCAATACCGGCAGCAACATGGAAGCTTTAATACTGTTGAGGATATAAAAAAAATTATGACTGTAACTGATGATTTTTATAATAAAACTTCGCCTTATCTTTCTATAGAATAACCGGGAATGCAAGTTTCAGAAAAAATCAATGTTAGTTTTATTCCATTATATTGCAATCTATAATAAGATAGTATGGATTTTGAAATCAGCGAAATAACCCAACAGGTAGCGCAAACTGCCAGGGAATTTGCGAATCAATATATTAAGCCCGATATGATGATTTGGGATGAAAAACAGGAATTCCCTTTGCATATTTTTAAAGAATTAGGGAAACTTGGTTTGATGGGCGTGTTGGTACCCGAAAAATATGGCGGAAGCGGATTAGGATATTTTGAATACAGTGTCGTAATCCAGGAAATATCAAAAGTTTGTGGTTCAATCGGCTTGTCTGTTGCGGCACATAATTCTTTGTGTACCGGCCATATACTTTCATTTGGAAATGAAGAGCAGAAAATGGAGTATTTGCCTAAACTCGCTACTGCAGAGTTTATTGGCGCTTGGGGTTTAACTGAGCCAAATACCGGAAGTGATGCAGGAAATATGCAATGTGTGGCAGTAAAAGATGGAGACGAATGGGTGATAAATGGCACCAAGAACTGGATCACGCATGGTATAAGCGGGGATGTTGCAGTCGTAATCTGCCGTACAGGAGAGCCCCGCACTAAGGATAATTCTACTTCGTTTATAATTCCGCGGGGTACTAAAGGATTCGCCGGAGGCAAAAAAGAAAACAAACTGGGTATGCGTGCCAGCGAAACAGCAGAAATGATATTTGATAATTGCAGAATTTCCGATTCAGCGCGCATGGGTGGTGTTGGTGATGGATTTAAACAAGCGATGAGAGTGCTTGATGGCGGCCGTATTTCAATAGCTGCACTTGGGCTGGGAATGGCGAAAGGCGCTTTTGAGGCATCTGTAAAATATGCTAAAGAAAGGCATCAGTTTGATAAACCCATTGCAGATTTCCAGGCAATATCTTTTAAACTGGCGGATATGGCTACAGAAATAGAGGCTGCTGAATTACTGATCGCCCAGGCATGTGATCTTAAAGTACGTGGTGAAAATGTAACCAAAGAATCTGCCATGGCAAAATATTATGCCAGCGAGATAGCAGTAAAAGTGGCTACTGACGCCGTTCAGATTTTTGGCGGATATGGATATACCAAAGATTTTCCGGTTGAAAAATTTTATCGTGATAGTAAACTTTGTACTATTGGTGAAGGCACCAGCGAAGTGCAAAAGATTGTAATAGCGAGAGAGATGTTAAGATAAAAGGGTACATAAGTTTTATATAATGAAAACCCCCGTTCCAGGAAAAATCGGAACGGGGGTTTATCATTTTCTATTTAGAATCAGGTTGTTTTATTTCCTCCAAAAAAACCGCCCAATTTTTCTTTTGCTAAATTTTCAATATTTTCTACAGAAGCTCCTCCCGGAATTAGCTCAGAAATTTTATCAAAAACACCTCCACCACCTTGAGTCGTTGTAGTCGTTGTAGTTGTAGTCGTATTTCCTGCAGAAGCATTGTCGGATGGAAACAGATTGTCTATTGCACCACCTATCATAGGAAATTTTTCTTTGATGTACCCGGTAATCGTATTTAAAATACCATGAGCCTGGTCAGCGCTAAGACCGTGAATGCTTTGTAATTTTTGGATTAACTCTTCCATGATTTTTGTTTTAAAAGGTTAAAAATTCAATGTCACAAAGTAAACATTTTAAACCTAAAGGGTATGAATTTTTATAAAATTACCTTGATGATACAATGAATAAAATAAATATGGAAAATATTTGTAGTAGTATTATTTTCGCGTTTTTCTATAACCTATAAATCTATTTTATAATGAAAACACTTATCCGTACAAGCATTACATCACTGTTAATGATAATCTTTTTGGTATTCGGCAAAAACGGCTTTGCACAAAACCAGGCGCAAAGTTTGGCCAGCGATGCTTCAAAACAAATTACTAAAGGAAAAATTGACAGTTCCAAACTTTGGAACACAGGTGGAATTTTTAACCTGAACATTGGGCAAGGAAGTCAAAGCAACTGGGCTGCCGGTGGCGACAACTTTTCTTTCACACTTGCTACCTACCTGGGCCTTCATGCTTTTTATAAAAAAGACAAATGGAGCTGGGACAATACCTTTGATTTCAATTATGCAATGGTGAATACAACAAGTCAGGGCACCCGCAAAAATGACGACCGATTTGACCTTTTGTCCAAAGCCGGGTATGGATTAACAAAAAAATTAGATTTAGCCGGCCTATTTGATATTCATTCCCAAATTACAAAAGGATATAGCTATGCCAGTGATGGTTCCAAATCGCTTTTATCTGATTTCTTTTCTCCAGGCTATATTTTATTAGGCCTTGGCGTAAATTACAAACCTGTAAGCGGGTTATCAATTTTCGTATCACCTCTCACTTCCCGATGGATTTTTGTAAACAATGATTCTTTATCAGCAAAAGGAGAATATGGAGTAACTCCGGGTAAAAAAGTCAAAAATGAAATTGGCGCTTACGCAAGTATCACTTATTTGAAAAATTTGAGTAAGACCATTACTTATAATGGGAGACTTGATTTATTTTCAAACTACGAACATAATCCACAAAATGTAGCTGTGATGATGAATAATATGTTTACGGCAAAACTTTCCAAAGTACTTTCTGCAAGCCTTGGGTTAAATCTAATTTATGATGATGAGGTAAAACTTTTCGGGCCTAATCATGATTCACCTGGATTGCAAACACAGTCATTAATAGCTGTGGGATTGAGTGTAAAATTGTAGAAAATCTAAGCTATCGGTTACCGATAAAGAAAATATAATAGTTTTTAAAAAATCCCTTGAATTAATTCAAGGGATTTTTTTTATTATGGTAAAAAGTTAAATGCTGAAGACTTACAAATTCTCAATAATCCCTGCAATACCCTGGCCGCCGCCAACACAGGCCGTTACAATTCCATATTTTTTGTTCAGCCTTTTCATATCATTAATGATCTGAACAGTAAGCTTGGCGCCTGTACAACCAAGAGGGTGGCCAAGAGCTATAGCGCCACCATTGATGTTTACTTTTGAAGGATCCAGTTCCAGTGTTTTAATTACGGCCAGGGATTGTGAAGCAAAAGCTTCATTCAATTCAATAAGATCTATTTGAGAAAGATTCATTCCTGCCCTTTTCAAAACCTTGGGAACTGCTTCTACAGGACCAACTCCCATGATGCGCGGATGCACTCCCGCACTTACGCAATTTACCAATCTGGCTATAGGTTTTAGTTTTAGTTCATTCATCATTTTTTCGCTCATTACTATTACAAAAGCTGCGCCATCACTGGTTTGTGAAGAATTTCCAGCAGTTACTGTTCCGCCCTGTGCAAATGCCGGTTTTAATTTTGCAAGCGCTTCCAGTGAAGTATCTGCACGAACACCTTCATCTGTATCTACTACAAAAGACCTCTTTTGTTTTTTGTTGTCTTTGTCCACATAAACTTCTTCTACCGGCATTGGCAGAATGCCACTTTTGAAATAGCCTTCTTTTATAGCATTCAGCGCTTTTTGATGAGAATACAGACTGAATTCATCCTGTTGTTCGCGGGTAACATTATATTCTTTCGAAACAGCTTCTGCCGTTAAGCCCATTGCCAAATAATAATCCGGAGTTTCTGACGTAACCGAATAAGCAGGCACAGGTTTCCATCCCGAAGTAGGAACCATCGTCATACTTTCTGTGCCACCGGCAATGATACAATCGGCCATTCCTGTTCTTATTTTTGCCGTTGCAATGGCAATAGTTTCCAGTCCACTGGCGCAATACCGGTTTACTGTAACACCCGGAACAGAAATTCCCAACGCTCTTACACTGATCATTCTTCCTACCTGTAACCCTTGTTCTGCTTCAGGTACCGCATTACCAACGATTAAATCATCTACTCTTTTGCTATCCAGTTCAGGAACGGTTGCCAGTAAACCTTTGATCACATTTACTGCCAGATCATCCGGGCGATAAAAACGAAATCCCCCGCGTTTTGATTTGGTAACTGCTGTTCTGAATCCGGCTATTATGTATGCTTCCATAAAAATTATGTTTTAATAAAATGAAGTAAGCAATTTAAGATTTATTCTTGTGAAAAAAATCTATACAAAGGATAGTAAATGATTATTGTGATTTTGTCAAAAAATGAAGTTATTAGTAAACAAAGTAATAGCAAGGATTTCTGTTTTTTAAAGTTCATTTACATTGGAATTCGAATAGCAATTTCTTATTCTAAATAGGATTAGATTTTTAATTATCCTTATGCGCATTAAATAAAAAAATGCGTATTTTTGTTTTATGAAAGCTAGATTAAATCTGACAATAGACGAAAGTTTATTAAATAATATAAAATCGTATGCAGCCAGGCAACACACAAGTGTCTCTGAATTAGTAGAGATTTACTTTAAAAACATTACACGCTCTTCAAAAAGGAAGAATATTATTGATTTAGTAAATGAATTGAAACCTCCTTCAATGGACATTGATACGGATTTAAAGGAATTATTTTATCAGGAACAAGCAAAAAAATATGGCTTCTAAAGTTTTTATAGACGCGGACATTCTTCTTGACCTCACTCTGAAACGCACCAATTATTCTGAAGCAATACAGATTTTTGAAATGATTGTAAGTGGCCGCATATACGCTTTTATTACTCCGTCTATTGTGCATATTGCCGGCTATTGGCTTACTAAAGCTTATGGAGCTTCTAAGGCAAAAACTTTGCTGCTTGGTATTCTTGCAGATGTGAAAGTGATTGATATTCCACATGAAATTACTTTGGCGGCGCTACATTCTAAAATAAATGATATTGAAGATGCACTGCAATATTACACAGCAATACATCATAAGTTGGATTGCTTTATATCGCGCGATAAACAGCTTAAAAAAGATAGCCTTACCATTTTGCCGGTTTACACTTCCAGGGAATTTATTAGCGAATTTATTTAAAAAATAATTTAAGAATAGCCCTCCCGGTAAACAAACAAATAAAAGCGATTCCTGTTTTTTAATCTAAATAACTTCCTACTATCGGCATTCTTCTTCCTACGCCAAACGCTTTTGGTGAAATGCGAATAATAGGACAAAATTGATTTCGCTTGTATTCATTCCTGTTTACCATTTTTAAAATTCTGTCAACAAGCTTTGAGTCAAATCCCAGCGCTTTTATTTCCGCAGGTCCTTTTATTCTTTCGATATATTGGTATAAGATCTTATCAAGAATTTCATAAGGAGGCAGACTGTCACTGTCTTTTTGATCTGGCCTTAATTCTGCTGAAGGTACTTTATTGATAATGTTTTCAGGAATAATTTCCTTTTTCGTATTAATATATTTTGCGAGTTCATAAACTTGCAGTTTATAACAATCGCCCAATACACTAAGTCCGCCGGCCATATCGCCATATAACGTTCCATAACCAACGGCAAGCTCACTTTTGTTGGAAGTATTCAATAATATATATCCAAATTTATTGGCAATTGCCATCAATAAATTTCCTCTTGTACGGGCCTGGATATTTTCTTCTGCAATACTAAAAGGCAGATCTTTGAAAACAGGTTTTAATTCCTCCAGGAATTTACTATAGATATTTTTTATTGGGATAATGTTGTAAGGATTCCCAAGATTTTTGCTAAGCTTTTCGGCATCGCTGACAGAATGAGATGTTGAATATTCTGAAGGCATTAAAATCGCCCTTACATTTTCTTTTCCCAATGCCTCGCAGGCAAGTGCAATGGTTACAGCGCTGTCAATACCTCCACTGCTTCCAATAATGGCTTTGGTGAATCCCATTTTCGAAAAATAATCTTTTATACCTAAAATAATGGCTTCGTATACTTGTGAAATATTTAATTCGGGAGTAAAATGTAAAGGCTCTAAAAGTTTTGTTGGAACTGATGCAGCAGGTTCTATTACCGGCAGATCAAAAGCGCCGTTATCATCCAAAACAACTTCTTTTAATTCTTCTTTAAATTGCTGAAGCTGGCAACATAAATTGGCGTATTTATCAAAAACCAAAGAAGCACCGTCAAAAATAATTTCTGTTTGACTACCTACAGCGTTGCAATAAATAAGCGGAATTTTATATTTTATTACATTGGATTTAATGGTTGCTTTCCGGTCTTCATCATGTGTATAGTCAAATGGAGAAGCAGAAATATTGATCATAAGGTCAGGCTTTTGCTCCATTAAAATATCCATAGGGCAAACGCGGTAAAGCGGGTTATCGCCAAGGTTCCAGATGTCTTCACAAATAGTAAGGGCTATTTTCTTTCCTTTAAAATTAACTATGTTCCAATCGTAGGCCGGTTCAAAATAGCGGTATTCATCGAATACGTCATAATTGGGAAGACAGGTTTTATGGGCTATACCTTTTATTTCTTTTCCATACAAAAAGAATGCAGCGTTGAAAAGATCTTTGCCTTCTTTTTCAGGGTTTCTTTCAGGAGCGCCTACTATTACACCAATATTATCTGCCTGTTCTTTTATCGTTTCAATACTCTTGTAACATTTATTGATGAAGTCATTAAAATCCAAAAAATCCCGTGCCGGATAGCCACAAATGCTCATTTCGCTGAAAATAATCAGATCTGCATTTTCTTTTTTTGCAACATTGATTGCCCGGATAATCTTATCCAGGTTCTTTTCAAAATTTCCGATATGATAATTTTGTTGGGCAAGAAAAATTTTCATTTTGTAAAATTAGCAGAATAAAATGTTCATTAATTTTTTCATTTAACAAAATACTGTTTATTTTTTTTCTTTTATTTGTTGTATGAAGAAAGTTCTAATTCCAATATTCACAGCAATAATTTTTTTTTCTTGTAAAAGCAATAGAAATATTCCTGATGTTTCATCCATAAAAATAAACGTAGAAACCAGGAGATTTGAACAGGATTTTTTTGCAATGGATACGGATAAAGTTGCCGAATCCATGAAAGTAATTTTACAAAAATATCCGGATTTTTTACCTCAGTTTACCAATAATATGCTGGGCCTTGATTTAGACAGTTTATTAGTTCCACACAATCCTCAAAACAAGGCTGTGCGCATGTTTATCCATGATTATATGGCTATCAAAGATTCTTCAGATCTGCTTTATAAAAATTTTTCTAAAGAAACGGATGCAATAAAAAAAGGAATGCAATATGTAAAATATTATTTTCCGCAATACAAATTGCCCGAATCCATTATTACTTTTATCGGTCCTGTCAATGCTAATTTTGAAACGTCGTTCGGTGTACAGGGAGATGTGATTACTACCAAAAGTTTTGGGATTGGCCTGCAGCTTCATCTGGGAAAATATTTTTCATTTTACAGAACCCCCGAAGTTTTGGAACAATATCCTGATTATATTTCCAACAATTTTGATGCGGACCATATTGCCATAAACTGTATGAGAAATGTTGTGGACGATATGTTTCACGATCAAAGCAATGGTAAAGTGCTGATTGAACAAATGGTTATACGTGGAAGGCGCCTTTACATGCTAACTAAATTTTTGCCTTATACGCCGGAATTTGAATGTATCGGTTATACAAAGCAACAAATGGAGGATGCTTATAAAAATGAGGCGGTGATCTGGGATTTCTTTTTGAATAATGATTTGTTGAATAAAGCTGATCCCAACATTGTCAAAAATTACATTGGCGAAAGCCCTAAAACACAGGAATTGGGAGAAAATGCGCCTGGAAATATCGGTACGTTTGCAGGGTTGCAAATCGTAAAAAAATATATGGAAAAATTTCCGGAAACAACTCTTTCCGGTTTGATGAAAATGGATGCACGGGAGATTTATGAAAAGTCGAAGTATAAGCCGCGGACTTAATTTAACTTGGAAGGAGCCACCATTTCAAAAGCGGGAATTTTAATGATAAAAGTTTGCTTGTTATGATTGTTTTCCATAAAATACATGCCATGCATTTTACCTAGTTCGCTTTTCAGGTTGCAGCCGCTTACATATTGATATTTTTGACCAGGATTAATGATGGGTTGAATGCCTACAACTCCTTCTCCTTCTACCTCACGAAGCTCCGCGTTGCTGTCAAAAATGTACCAGTGTCTTCTTAACAATTGCACAGGAAATGAATTACTGTTTTCGAGAGTGATGCGATAAGCAAACATGTATTCGTTGTTGAGCGGATTACTGTATTCGGGCTGATAAAAGGTTTCAACACTTATGTTTACTCCTTCGGATATTTTGGAAATCATAGTCTTTAGGTTATTGATAAAGTTATTAAAACTGATGAATTAAATAAATTAAATTTTCTTTGACCTTGTAAATCCGTTTTTCAAAAGCCACTGCAATATTTTTTCCTTGTGATCGCCCTGGATCATAATTTCATTATCTTTCACAGAGCCGCCGCTGCCACAAAAAGATTTTAATTGTTTACTAATATCTTCTATCTCATTTTCTTTCATAGAAAAACCTTTTATAATAGATACCGTTTTTCCGCCCCGATGCTTTTTGTCAACAACAATGGTTAATAATTGTTCACCGCGTGGCAGGGATTCAGCAGCTTCATTTTCTTTTGAGAAATTAAAATCAGGCGCTGTTGAATAAACGATGCCACCCATATTATATAACTTTTTCTTTCCCATATTATTGTTTTATTTCCTTTTTTATCTCTGCTTTTAAACTAAGATCAAGGCTCTTTGCCTGGTGAATAATTGCGCCGCTTGAAATAAAATTGACTCCCGTAGCGGCAAACAATTCAATGTTATCGAGCGTGATGCCGCCACTGGCTTCAGTTTCATATTTGCCGCCAATAATCTGTAATGCTTCTTTAATTTTTTCCGGTGCAAAATTATCCAGCATAATCCTGTTTACCTTACCAGTGTGCATTACTTTTATTACATCTTCTATGCTTCTTGTTTCTACTTCAATTTTTAATCCCGGGTTTTTTTTCTGAACGTACTGCCACGCTTTTTCAATAGCTTTTTCGATGCCGCCGCAATAATCAATATGATTGTCTTTCAACATGATCATATCGTATAGGCCAAAGCGGTGGTTTACTCCCCCACCTATTTGTACTGCTTCTTTTTCTAGCAAACGGAAATTGGGTGTCGTTTTTCTTGTATCTAATAATTGGGTATTATATCCTTTTAATTTGTCGGTATATTTTTTCGTAAGTGTGGCAATACCACTCATTCGCTGCATGCAATTGAGCACAAGACGCTCACAGGTAAGGATTGTATTGACTTTTGCTTCCAATTCAAAAGCAATTTTCCCAAAGTGCATTACATCGCCGTCATGTTTTATTTTTTTCAAAATGGAAGTAGATTCTACAAAAGAAAATATTTTTTCAGCCACATCTACTCCGGCTAATATTCCCTCGTCTTTTATTTTAAGAATAGCTTTCCCTTTTACATCCGGGCTGATGATGGCGAGTGTGGAATGGTCGCCGTCTCCAACATCTTCTTTGAGGGCGTTTGAAATCAATTCTTCGAGTTGATGGTTATAATTTTGTGTTTGGATCATGAAACAAAAATATGGAATGGCAGGGAGTTTTTATTAAAACAAAAAACGTTTTATACAGAAAGAATATCTATCGCAGTAAACAAACAAATAACAGTGATTTCATTTTTTTTGATTGGTAATTTTTAACTTAGTACATTTACTTCTCAATTTTATAGTCCTGAAGATATTCCCTGCTTTGAACTATTGAAATTAATTCCCTCTTTACCCAATGGTTTTTATTTTTTATTAACGTCTTTCCATTTTTTAAACCTTATAAATTTTATGTTATGAAAAAGTTTTTAAAAGTACTGTTTATAACAGTCATCGCAGGTGTGTCCACTTTTTTTGTACAATCTTCTTTTGCGCAATCGCCGGATATTGTAAAAGCAGCTCCCAAGCAGGCTAAAGTTATTCTTGACAATAAAGAAGTGAGGGTAATAAGTTTTTGGGCTAATCCGGGAGATAAAACACCTATGCACCATCATCCGGATTACCTGACATATTCGGTAAATGGTGGCACCACTACATATACCATGCCTGATGGCACCACTAAAGAAGTGGTTTCAAAAGCCGGGGAAGCCCAATGGCATGAAGCCGTAGAACATGCATCTGAAAATACCGGGAAAACCAAGATGCATGTTATTCTCGTTGAATTCAAAAAATCAAAAATGTAAGGCTATAGTAATTAAAAACAAAAAACCCGGCAATTACCGGGTTTTTAAATTATAGAGGTTAACAGAAATTATTACTCAAACCGGAGTTCCTGTATCAGTTGAGTTTTGCCTTTTAATTTTGTATAAATAGTGGTACGGTAGCTCCCTTTATCCGTAGTCAGCGTTCCGATACAATATTGTGAACCGGCATTTACGCCCTGGTGAATTACTTTAAAACTTTTTACAGGATTGTTATTAAAAAAATCAAGTAAAATTTCTTCTGCTTTGCTTTTGGGGTATGAATTGCTTTTTTGAGGAAGTGTGATCTCTACTGTGTTGTCAAAATATTTAGCTACTTCGGCCGCGTTGCCTGATTTTATGGCGTCAATGATCTCTGTAAAAGAATACATAGCAAAAGAAGAAAACACTACTAAAGCAAATAAGGAAAGTAAATATTTTTTCATGCAGATATTTTTTTTATTTATACAATTTACTAAAAACATACCAATATAAATTTACAATATGATTCCCGGGAATGCCGCAATTATATGAATATGGGGAAAAACGCTCACTAAAAGAAGGTCAGACTTTATATTGTTCAGAGCTTCAGTAATATGGAAATCTTCCTTATTTATTGGTTTACTGTATAGGTAATTTATTAAATATAATTATTTTTAGCGACTTTATGATCATGCTATAATTTTTCGAAAAACATCGTTATTTATTTTTCATTAATACAGAAAATTTTGCGATTATATAAATGCTAATAATTAGCTTTGAAAAATGGAAACAAAAAAAGTGATTTTAATTATAATGGACGGTTGGGGTCTTGGAAACAAAAAAGAAAGCGATGCTATTCAAAATGCCAAAACTCCTTTTGTTAGTTCTCTTTATGATAAATATCCCCATACTACTTTAGTTACATGTGGCAGAGCGGTCGGTTTACCCGACGGACAAATGGGCAACAGCGAAGTAGGTCATTTGAACCTTGGTGCCGGGCGTATCGTTTACCAGGAACTGGAGCGTATTAATGTAGCAATTGAAAATGGTGAATTTGAAAATAACCCTGCCTTGTTACACAGTATAAATTATGCAAAAGATAATAAAAAATCTTTGCACTTAATGGGCCTCGTGAGCGATGGCGGCGTACACTCACACATTAATCATTTAAAAGCACTTACCACCATTTGTAAAAACCACGGCCTGGAAAATGTGTATATTCATGCGTTTACTGATGGCCGTGATACAGATCCCAAAAGCGGTATTCATTTCCTGGAAGACTTGCAAAAACATTTGAATAACACTACCGGCAAAATTGCAACAGTTACCGGCAGGTATTACGCCATGGACCGGGATAAGAGATGGGAAAGAATAAAAATAGCGTATGATGCAATTGTGTACAGAAAAGGGCTGATCACTGACGATATTTTTTCGGCTGTTACTTCTTCTTACCAAAACGATGTTACAGATGAATTTTTAAAACCAATTGTCAATTCGGCAACTGAAAACGCGGGAATAAAGGATGATGATGCTGTGATCTGTTTTAATTTCAGGACCGACAGATGCCGTGAAATTACTGAAGCGCTTACGCAGACAACATTTCCTGAGCAAGACATGAAACCATTACATTTGGATTATACTACGATGACTCTGTACGATCATAAATTCAAAAATATTCATATTATTTTTCAAAAGGATGATCTTGCAAATACTTTAGGAGACGTGTTAGCGCAAAATCATAAAACTCAAATCCGTATCTCAGAAACAGAAAAATATCCTCATGTTACTTTTTTCTTCAGTGGTGGCCGGGAAGTCCCTTTTGAAGGTGAAAGAAGAATTATGGTTCCTTCGCCAAAAGTGGCCACTTACGATCTAAAGCCCGAGATGAGCGCTTATGAAGTAACGGATGCTTTGCTTCCGGAAATAAAAAAACAATCTGCAGATTTTATTTGTTTGAATTATGCGAATGCTGATATGGTGGGGCATACAGGCGTTTGGGATGCTGTAATAAAAGCTGTGGAAACAGTGGACACATGTGTAAAGGAAATTGTAACTGCCTCTTTAGAAAACGGGTATGCTATATTTCTGACTGCTGATCACGGTAATGCGGATTATATTATCAATGAAGATGGGACTCCCAATACAGCTCATACCAAGAATCTTGTTCCGTTATTTATTATTGACAAAGAATGGAGAGGAAATATTAAACCCGGAAAACTGGGTGATATATCGCCTACCATTTTAACGATGATGAATTTGCCTATTCCTAAAGAAATGACCGGAAATGTTTTGATTAATTAATTCATAAGTCAAATTCAAAAAATGTTCCCTAATGAAGAAAATCATAAGAACTATTTTGACAATTTTGTTGATTGCTTTGATAGTCATTCAATTTTTCAGACCAGCAAAAAACGCATCAGCAGAAATACCCCAAAATCTGATTACTGCCAAACATTACGTACCTGAAAATGTTCAGGATATTTTAAAAATCTCCTGCTATGATTGCCATAGCAATACTACTGTCTATCCGTGGTATTGGCATGTCCAGCCTTTTGCCTGGTTTTTGAACAATCATATAATTGATGGAAAACGCCATTTGAATTTTTCTGAATTTTCAGTATCTCCACTTTGGAGGCAATATAAAATGTTCAAAGAAATTGGGAAAGAAGTAAAATCAGGCGATATGCCCCTTAACTCTTATACCTTGATACACAGAGATGCTGTGTTAAGTGCAGATCAGAAATTAATACTTGAAAACTGGGCAGACAGTTCGATGAAAGAAATGCAATCACAATATCCTGCTGATAGCCTCAAGAGGAAGCCGAAAACCTCTATGTAATAACTCCTTTAATAAACACAGGATTGTTATTTTTTCGATTTTTTTTGATGAAAAATTTTTTTGATGCAGCATTTTTCGTAAAAAATTGTCCTACCTTAGTAGGGTTAAACTGACACACACTATGACAGAGGAGATGATACTTCAAGGATGTCTTGGTAACCTTGCAGCCGCTCAGGAGGCTTTGTATTCCCAGTTTAGTCCGAGGATGCTTGGAGTGTGTTATCGTTATGCAAAAAGCAGGGAAGACGCTGAGGATATGCTCCAGGAGGGTTTTATAAAAGTATATTCACAAATCCATCAGTTTAAAGGTGATGGTGCATTGGAAGGATGGATAAGAAAAATAATAGTGCATACGTGTATAAATAATTTGAAAAAAAATAAAAAGTTCTCTGATAGTGTTGACCTGGTTCATGCTTCGGGTATCCAAATCAATGATAATAATATTCCGTCCCTGCTACAGGCTAAACAAGTAGTGGAATGTATAAGATTACTACCGATTGGATACAGGACAGTATTGAATCTTTATGCGATAGAAGGGTATTCTCATAAGGAAATTTCTACTATTTTAGAAATTGAAGAGAGTACCAGCCGGTCGCAATATACAAGAGCCCGGGGTTTGCTGGAAGATATTCTTATAAAAAAGAAAATTTTACAAAAACCGAAAGAGAATGTGAGAATGGTATCAATGACGAATTGATTTTTTTTAATATAACGTATCATAACTACCACTAACTGAAACGTATGAAAGATGGAACGAAGATTTGATATGAGTGATTTTGAGCAATCTTTAAAAGATCATGCAGATCAATTTATATTGATCCCATCTAAACGTGTATGGAATGGTATCTACAACAATTTACATCCGGGAAGCAAATGGCCATCAATAACAGTTGCCATTGTTTTATTAATCACTCTCGTTACTATTGGGAATATAAACAACACTCCGAAACCGGGTCAAACTACAACTTCCGGAATGGTGATTAGCAAAAATGTACCCAACAGTAAGACAACAAATATTAAAGATTCTTATTCCCGAAACGATATTACCTCTTCCGAAAATGATATTACTTCTAATAAGACCAAACAGCTAATAAACGCGGATAACGAAAGTGATAGAAATAATCCGGTATCAGGGAACAATGGAAAAGATATCAATGCCAATGAAAATAGAGTAGCTGGTAATTCAATAAATGCGAAAAATAAAATGGTTGTCGGGCAAAGTGGAACTTTTGAGAATAATAAATCAATTGATTACAGTACTTCCGGTGACAAAAATATTTCAACCTCTGTAAAGGAAAATAGACGCGAAAGGATAAATGATAAAAATTCAGATCAGAAAAATGTCTCAGTTATTATTATTTCAAACAATAATCAGGAATATGTAAGCCTGGAGAATAGTAATCGTATGGACGATTTCAATAGTTCCCTCCTTTTACAAAGTATAAATGGAAATAATAATCCGTCTGAAATTGAAAGTGTACTAAATACTGATGATGATATTATTTTAAAGGAAACTTATAATTCGATAAGAAATGATTTGGCTATACCCGTGTCTAATGAAATATTTTCTTTCGTTCCGACCTGGACCTATTCTTTTAATTTAGGGAGAAATGTTAGCGGCAATCAGATTAATAATGGTGGTGTAAATTCCGAAAAGGGAAATCAAACAGGGAATATTAAAGCACATAACCATAAAAAGAAAAATAAAAATATTGAGTGGGTATATTATGTTGCCCCTGTGATTAGTACAGCTACTTTCCGTGGAAAAGGAATAGCGCCACCTCCAAATAATTATTCACCAATAGTGATATACCAAAGCCCATCGTATAATGGTATGATTTATCATGCCAAATTAGGTTTTGAAACAGGTGCCACGATGACTTACGCACTTTCAAAAAAATGGAAATTGGTTACCGGGGTCAATCTTAATTATTCAGATTATAATGTTATCTCCAATCTGTTGCATCCCACTTTTGCTACCCTCATGCTTAAAAGTAGCTCAACCGGTATAGCTTATTCAAAAAGCTATATAACTTATTATGGTAACGGACAAAGCCTTAACCAGGTAGCATTGACTAATTATAATTTGCAGTTTTCCATACCTGTAGGATTAGAGTATCAAATCTGGGGGAATAAAAAAGTTCAGATAAACCTGGCTTCTACTATCGGGCCATCACTTGTTCTTAAAAGTAACGCACATATTATTTCTTCTGACAAAAGATATTATGTAAGTGATCCTACTTTAATGCGCAAAATGAATCTTAGTGGTAATTTTGGTCCCTTCATTAGTTTCAGTTCCCGAAAAGTGAAATGGCATATAGGCCCGGAACTTAATTATCAATTATTATCAACATATAAAAATTATTATCCGATTAAGGAACATCTTATAGATTATGGCATAAGAATTGGAATATCTAAATAAGAAAATAATAAATTGTATATTTTTCACGTTATTATTTTTTTAAGTCATTTTTTTCAAAGCCGTTGCTCCGTACCCTGCAATGGTTTTTTTTATTCCGTAATTTTGCACAATGCAAAAATTATTATTTATTTTAATTCTTTTATTCCCTCTTTTTTTTAGCTCCTGCCATTCGGCAAACAGTCCTGTAATTGCTTTTAATAACGATTCCCCGGATGTTCAGTCCATTTTCCCGGTTACTAATTTTCTTAAAGGACAGTTATTACAAATAGACAGCATGGAAATAACTCCATTAAAAACTGTTACCATTGATGGGAAGACAGATTCTATATGGCTTAAAAGAGCAGATATAAGACCTGCTGCAGCCCTTTTTCTTTCACCTTTGATTGATTCCGCTACCATGTCTTCCTTATTCTCCGAAAAATCTTTTCTAGATCAAACCATTAATTCATATACTTTTTCGTACGACCCAAAAGTGAAATTACCTGATTCCATCAATCTGACACATTGGGATGTTTATATGAGCCCGCAATCCAATAAGGTAACGCGTGTATATATAGTAAAAGAGACAAAGGGAAATAATATGGATACTATTACTCAATTAACATGGTTTTCCAATAAATGGTTTAGCATAAGAACCATTACTCAGGCCCCCGGCAAAAAGCCGGAAGTGAAAGAGGAAAAAATGGTTTGGGATTTTGATGAATGATATGGAATCATCAAAAGAAAAATCCTCAAAAATCCTGAAATGACTTCTGAAACTTTCCATACTATTATAAAGACTTTGCCGGTAAATCCCGGCATCTATAAATACTTTGATGATCAAAATGAATTGATCTATGTAGGCAAGGCAAAAAATATCAGGAAAAGAGTAAGCTCCTATTTTACCAAAACATTTACCGGATATAAAACTCATGAACTGGTAAAAAAAATCCATAAGATTGAATTTACGATTGTTGATAGTGAGCAGGATGCTTTTCTTCTTGAAAATTCACTGATAAAACAATTTCAACCAAAATTTAATATTAATCTTAAAGATGATAAGACCTATCCTTACATTGTAATTAAAAAAGAACCTTTTCCGAGAATATTTTTAACACGTTCAAAGATCAATGATGGTTCCCAATATTTAGGCCCGTTTACTTCGGTAGGAAGAGTGAGGGAATTGCTGAATTTTATAAAAGAATTTATTCCTTTGCGCACCTGCAAACTAAATCTTACTGAACAAAATATATTGAAAAAGAAATTCAAAGTATGTCTTGAATATCACCTTGGAAATTGCAAAGGCCCTTGCGAAGGATTACAATCAAAAGAAGATTATGATGAAGGACTGCAACAAATAAGACAGATGATAAAGGGGAATCTAAGCCCGGTAATACAACGCTACAAAGAAGAAATGAAGTATTATTCGGAGCAATTGCAATTTGAAAAAGCAGCCGTTATTAAAAAGAAATTAGAAGGACTTGAAAATTACCAGGCAAGGTCGGTGGTGGTAAGTAAATCACTTGCCAACCTTGATGTGTTCTCTATTTTAAGAGAAAATGATACTGCTTATGTGAATTATTTAATGGTGCAAAACGGTACTATTATTCAAACACACACTATTATTTTAGAACCCCAGCTGGATGAAAGTAATGAAGAGATATTGGAACTTGCCATTACAGATTTGAGAAAAAAATTCAATAGCGAAGCCAATGAGATCATCATTCCGTTTTCTATTGAATACCCGGGAGATGAATTTATAGTTACTATTCCACGGGGTGGTGATAAGAAGAAATTATTGGATCTTTCTGAAAAAAATGTAAACTTTTTTAAAGAAGAAATAAAACGAAAAAAAATACTTCAACTGGAAGGTAAAACGGAAAAGGAAAAGGAAAAAGTATTGATACTTCTGCAGAATGATTTGCATCTTCCGGTATTACCGATGCACATTGAATGTTTTGATAATTCCAATTTCCAGGGAAGTTTTCCGGTGGCTGCCATGGTATATTTTAAAAACGGAATGCCGGATAAAAATGAATACCGGAAATTTAATATTAAAACCGTTGTTGGGATCAATGATTTTGCGAGTATGAAAGAAGTCGTTTCCAGGAGATATAAAAAACTTTTGAATGAAAATATTCCATTACCGGAATTAATAATTATTGACGGAGGCAAAGGTCAGTTAAATGCTGCTATAGAAGGATTGACAGAAACAGGAATGATGGGAAAAACAACCGTAGTAGGACTTGCAAAGAATGAAGAAGAAATATTTTTTCCCGGCGACCGGGAATCTGTCAAACTTCCGTGGGACAGCGAAAGCCTGAAATTAATAAGAAGAATCAGGGATGAAGTACATCGGTTTGGTATTACTTTTCATCGCAATCAAAGAAGTCGTGGCACCTTTGTAAATGAACTGGAAACTATAAATGGGATTGGGAAAAATACAGCAGATACGCTTTTAAAGGAATTCAGATCAGTAAAAAAAATAAAAGAACTTTCAAAAGAGGAACTTGAAAAAAGTATCGGGAAATCCAAAGCGGGAATCGTATATGATTTTTTTAATGCGAAATAGAAAATTATTTTAAAAAAAGATTTCGAATCCGGACTTATAATTTTTCAAATTTTACCAAAATATTTTATAGGAATACAGTCATTGATATTCTAACTTTAGGATATGAGGTTTATGATCATTATAGTGAGTTTTTTATGCTATGCAGTTATTGTAAAAGCGCAACAGGGAAATACTTATTATGATTACAAAATCATAAAGAATATTCCTGATTCACAAACCCAAACTACCTCTGGCATTGCTTCTTACATAAAAAGTAATTTCAGTACTGATGATAAAAAGATCCGCGCTATTTATGTTTGGGTAACCAGTAATATCAAATATGACAGAGATAGTATTCATCGGGTAATTTTGGATGAAGATAATGAAGAGAGAGTAACTTACGCACTCAAAAGAAGAAGAGGGGTTTGTGAAAATTTCGCAGCAATTTTTAACGACATCTGCACTAAAAGCGGAATCAATTCGTATGTAATTGAAGGTTATTCGCGCCAGGATGGTTACATAGACAGATCGCCTCACGTTTGGTGCACCGCATTTGTAGATAATAAGTGGGCGTTTTACGATCCTACATGGGATGCAGGATTTATAAGCACGGACAATTTTGTAAGCCAGGTACAAATGAACTATTTTCAAATTTCGCCTGAGGATTTTATACAGACTCATCTGCCTTTTGATCCGCTGTTTCAATTTTTGAATTATCCTGTTTCGTATAAAGAATTTTCTAAAGACAGTAAACCAACAAAAACCTCTAATTCTTATTTTGATTTTCAAGACTCTTTGAACGTATATATAAAATCAGATTCTTTATCAAGGTATTTGTCATCTCTTTCAAGGATTGAAAATTATGACTGGCCTTCGTCGAAGATTGATACAAAGTTGAAAAGAACCAAATTAGAAATCGAACTGATCTACCAGGATAGAGATATGTCATTGTATCATGGTGCGATTGCAGACTATAATGATGGAATTTCAATTTTAAATAATTTTATTACATACAGAAATAATCAATTTCAACCTGTAAAAACAAATGATGAAATACAAAAAATGTTTTATTCCATTTTACAAAAAATAAATTCTGCCAATCAAAAATTAATTGAAGTAAATAAATCGACTGCTACATTGACATTAGATACAGGTGATATTAAAAAAAAATTGGATGATCTTGTTACAAATGCAAAAGAGGAAGAAATTTTTTATAAAAATTATTTGATCTCAGTAAAAGAAAAATGAAAAAGAACAAGTTATAATATGCTTCAAAGGAAATATTGCCAAAATATAATACCGTAATTTTGGCTCCTAAAAAATAAAAGTATGAGTAAAATAAAATCGTATGCAGCACAATCTGCAACGAGTCCTTTGGCAGACTGGACGATAGAAAGAAGGGCACCAAAACCTCACGATGTACAGATAGAAATTTTATACTGTGGCGTTTGCCATAGCGATTTACACACTGTGCGAAATGAATGGGGTGGTACAATATATCCCGTAGTTCCCGGCCACGAAATTGTCGGGCGTGTTTCTGCTGTTGGGGACCATGTAAAAAAATTTAAAGTAGGCGATCTTGCCGGAATTGGCTGCATGGTAGATAGCTGCAGGGAATGTGATAATTGCAAAGAAGGTTTAGAGCAATATTGCGAGAGAGGAATGGTAGGCACTTACAATGGAAACGAAAAAGACGGAAGTGGGATTACTTACGGTGGCTATAGCAAACAGATATTAGCACATGAAGATTTTGTGATGCACATTTCTGACAAGCAACCGCTGGAAGGCATAGCACCACTGCTTTGTGCAGGTATCACTACTTATTCTCCACTTCGACATTGGAAAGTAGGCAAAGGAGATAAAGTTGGAGTCGTAGGCCTGGGCGGCCTCGGTCACATGGGCGTAAAACTTGCCGTGTCTATGGGCGCAGAAGTTACTATGCTTAGTCATTCTCCTTCTAAAGAAAAAGATGCAAAAAAATTGGGCGCTCATAAATTTATATTGACAAGTGACAAGGCACAATTGAAAAGCGTAACCAAATATTTTGATTTTATTTTAGATACTGTTTCCGCTGAGCATGACTATAATATTTATCTTGGTATGCTAAATACAAACGGAGTAATGGTATGCGTAGGAGTCCCACCAAAACCTGTCCCAATTTCAGCATTCAATTTAATTTTCGGAAGAAGAACTCTTGCGGGATCACTTATTGGTGGCCTTCCTGAAACCCAGGAAATGCTTGATTACTGCACTGCACATAATATAGTAAGCGATGTGGAAGTAATTAAAATGAGCGAAATAAATGAAGCTTATGAGCGAATGTTGAAAGGCGATGTAAAATACAGATTTGTGATTGACATGGCGAGTTTGTAATTGTTATTATTGCTGAATTATTAAATTGTTATATTGCTGAATAAGGATGAAAACCTTTGCTGAAAAAATAATTTCTTTTAATAAGAGTGTTACTTTCAAAGGTTTGCTGCCAAAGGGTATCAGTATTATGAACCCGTTTAAGGAAAATCCGGAGGCTATGATGATTTCTTCGGAGTTTTATAAAAAATTTTACAACGATCATGACAAGCGGCACATTATTCTCGGTATCAATCCGGGAAGATTTGGCGCCGGAGTTACCGGAGTTCCTTTTACAGATACTAAAAGATTAGCCAGCGAATGTGGACTAAAACTTCCTGGAAAAGTTACACACGAGCCTTCCGCAACTTTTGTATATGAAGTAATAAATGCGTATGGAGGAACTAAAAAGTTTTACAAAGATTTTTATATACAGTCTATTTTCCCGCTTGGATTTACAGCAATTAATAAAAAAGGGAAAGAAGTAAATTATAATTATTACGACAGTAAAGAACTTACTGAAGCGGTGTATGATTTTATGATTGAAAATATACAAACTCAAATCAGTTTTGGTGTCAGTACTGATTTGTGTTTTTGTTTTGGAACCGGCAAAAATGAAAAGTTCCTGAAGAAAATAAATGTAGAAAATAAATTTTTTAAAAAAATTATTCCGTTGGAGCATCCGAGATTTATCATGCAATATAAATTCAAGTCGAAAGAACTCTATATTGACAAATACATGAATGCATTTAGTAAAATAAAATGAAAATGAAAGAAGATGTTTTGAAATACAACCTTTTGAAACGTGTTTAATTCAATACTCAACTTTTATAAATTAACGTGCGAATACTATATGTTAAAAAAAGTTCAATTCTAAGTTAGTATTTGACTATTACTCAATTCTATCTATTTTTGAAAAAAAATTAAAATAATTCCTATGAAAGTTTTGATCACATTCTCTGCCCTGATATTATTTTCTTTATCGCTTTCTGCCCAAAATGATTCATCTAATAAGTTGGGTGGTATGTTTAAAAAAGCCACTTCAGTTTTTTCAAAAAATTCTTCCGGAGGCTTATCCAGCGATGAAATCGTATCTGGATTAAAAGAAGCTCTTTCTCTTGGCGCGCAAAAAAGTGGCGACAAACTTTCTGCATTAGATGGTTTTTATAAAGATGCTGCTGTAAAGATTTTATTGCCACAACAAGTTCAGAGTGCAGAAAAAAGAATGAGAATGCTAGGAATGGGAAAATTGGTAGATAATGCCGAATTGAGCATGAACCGCGCTGCAGAAGATGCTGCCAAATCTGCCGCTCCGATTTTTCTTGACGCCATTAAAAAAATGACTGTGGTAGATGCATTAAATATTTTGCGCGGAACTGATACTGCTGCCACCGGTTATTTAAGAAAAACCACCACCCCTGAGCTTACCAGCGCATTCATGCCTGTGATTGAAGCATCCTTGAAAAAAACAAATGCGACTGAATATTGGAAAGATTTTTTTTCAGCTTACAATCGCGTTTCATCAAAAAAAGTTGATACCGACATTAATAGTTATGTAACTTCAAAAGCGCTCTACGGAATATTTTATTACGTAGCCCAGGAAGAAATAAATATTAGGAAAAACCCTGCGGGAAGAGTTACCGATATATTGAAAAAAGTTTTTGGAAATTAGGCTTCCTGGCAGCATGAATGTGATTCTTTATCGGATAAAATCATGAAAGGATAATGGAGAATGAGATTCTTCATTATTTCCTGGTTTACTGAAGAGAATAAACTAATTAACCCCGTCTGGACGTCGTTCAGCCGTACAGGCAATTAACCAATAAACTTCTTCCATGAAACAATTTCTATTTTTTTCAATTTCAATTTTTATGTGTTCCTCTTTATTTTCTCAAAATATAGTTGGTAAATGGGAAGGGAATATTGATGTAAATGGGAATCAATTACCAATTGTTTTTCATTTTAATAAAGACAACTCAGGAAAAATTGATGGCAAATGGGATAGCCCAAAACAGAATGCAATAGGGCTTCCTTTCAGTGCGATAACTGTAAATGGAGATAGCGTGCATCTTGATATTAAAATGATATCAGGTTCTTATGAAGGGAAGTTCATAAACAGCGATTCCATTGAGGGAACATGGCATCAAAGCGGGAATGAATTGCCGATGAACTTTTCGAGATCAACAGAAAATGCAGAAGTAGAAAAACCAGTTACTGTTTATCCAAACGAAAAAGAAATTGTTATTTATTCTGCTGCCGGAAGTAAACTTTATGGAACGTTATTGTCAAAAAATAATCAGCAAAAGCTTGCGATCATCATTGCCGGTTCGGGCCCGACTGACCGCGATGGAAACAGTACCATAAGCCCTCCTACCAATGAATATAAAATGCTTGCTCATTCTTTGGATTCACAAAATATTGCTTCTTTTCGTTATGATAAACGTGGCATCGGGGAAAGCACGATTGATAATTTTAGGGAAAGTGATTTGGTTTTTGATGATTATGTAAAAGATGCAGAAAAGATATTTGATTATTTGCATGATACACTTGGTTTCAAAAATATTTATTTTATCGGCCATAGCGAAGGTTCATTAATAGGAATGCTTGCTTCGCAAGAAAGTAAAGTAAAAGGTTATATTTCTTTGGCAGGGGCGGGAAGGCCGATTGATGTTATTTTGGAAGAGCAAATGCAAAAGCAGCCTTTACCGGATTCAGTAAAGCAACAAATTCCTGAGATTTTTAATCAATTGAAAAAAGGGGAGGAGGTTAATGATATTCCTAAAACGCTGGACCTGCTTTTCAGAAAATCAATACAGCCTTATATGATTTCCTGGCTGAAATATTCTCCTCAGATTGAAATAAAAAAATTAAAATGCCCGATCCTTATTTTGCAGGGTGGTTGTGATATCCAGGTGAAAATAGAAGACGCTGAAAACCTGCATAATGCCAGTAAAAAAAGCACTTTGGATATTATTCCTTCAATGTCGCACACTTTGAAAAATGCCGGTAAAGATTGTGTGGATGAAAATAAAACATACACCGATGGCTCCATGCCGATAGATAATAGATTGGTGGAAGATATTGTGAAGTTTATTCAAAAATAAAAATAGAGATCTGCCCAAAATATTGTTTTACTGAACAATATAATTTCATTTGTTTTTTTTGATATTTATCTAATGCTGTAAACAAATCCCGGCTTCTATAAACCTGGTTTTAGTTAACAAAATAAAAAAGTAAATTTGTGAAAACAATGGATGCAATGGAAAACGTATTAGACAAAAAGATGTTCAACTACTTTAAACAGTTGAATGAAGCAGAAAAGAAATCTGTAGTACAAATGCTGAAAACATTTTTAAACGGACGACAGGAAATCACTGGCCGTATCAGTATTGAGCAATATAACAAAGAGATAGATGAAGCGATGGAAGAAGTGAAAAGGGGCGAAACATATAGCCATGAAGAAGTAGTAAAACTGGCAAAAGATTGGTAATGGCAAAAAGAAAAATAACATGGACCAAAAGAGCAACTTTTCAGTTAAATGCTGCCATTCAATACATTCGCCTGGACTCGGATCAGAATGCCGATAACGTAAAAGAAATGATATTAGACAAGGTAAATGAATTAGCTGAAGATAAAGTGGTTCATCGAAAAGATCCATACAAAAAGAACAATGATGGCAATTATTTATACTTTGAATTATTGAAATACCGGATTACTTATTATTCTCAGCCAAAGGAAGTTTTTATCATCCGTATCAGGCACACAAGTATGGAACCGAAAAAATATTGAAGATAGGAATTCGTCTTATTTGCTTGTTTACTATCTCCATTAATTTCGTCCATGCTTTCCCGTTATAACCTTTTGCCAGGTATTAAAATCAAAATTCCGCGGCGAAGCTGAATATTTATAAATTGATGGTTTGTTCCCCGGGATGCAATAACATCGTTTTCCCCATCCAAATAAATTTCCCACTACAAATTTCGGGCAACGTAATCAAAGCATGAATTTCGTTTTCACCTTTTCGTTGCAATTCTACTTTTATTTCCTGGCCTGCCTGCTTATAAGGCATAGAGGCTTTTACGTGTTGCAATGTTCCCAAATGAGGTTCTATTTTTACAGAATTAAATCCTGGCTCCAAAGGCGTGATGCCGCAAATAGTGGCAAGAAAATCATACTCCGGACTTGCCGACCAGCCATGGCAATCAGAGCGGGTAGGCTCTGGGTTTTCAGCAAAGGTGGTTAATCCCGTTTTCAACATATTTCTCCAGGGCGTTAACTGTGAGTAATACAAATCGCCCAGGCCTGCTTTTATCATTGCCCGGGTAAGATAAAACCTAAAATAAAAGGTAGCCTGGCTCAAAGAAGTATCATACAAAACTTTTTCCATTACCTGCTTTTGATTATCAATCGGAATAGCATCCGTCAGGACTGCCCATATAGAAGCATGCTGGCTGAAAGAATTTTTTTGTGGCGTATTGGCCATTTCCATTTTTGTGGTGTCGAAACAATTTCTATAAACTCCCACAGCAAGTTTATCGGCTAATTGTTTATACTTTTCTGCTAAATCTTTTCTGTCAAAATAATAAAAAAGATCAGCAGCCTGTTGTAAGGTGTAAACGAACTGCAAAGTGATAACAGAAGAATTTCCATCTGTTGCTCCGGGTGGAACACCTCCGGGAAAAGCATTATTCCAATCAGTAAAACTCCACCAATCCATTGATCCCAACATTTCCTTTGTAGTATCGATATGTTGCACATACCAATTAATAATGAGTGTAGTGGCATCTAAATATTTTTTTACAAAAGTTGTATCGTCGCGCAGCATCCAGTAATCATGTAACATTGAAATCCAAAATAATGAAAATGGAGGAATTACCTGGAGGCGATTGCTCGGATAACGCCCTTGCGTAAGCCCTGATGGTACGCGCGAGTCGTAAAAATCGTGTATGGCTTTTCGCATCAAACGATCATCACCTGAATTATATAATGATATTAATGACTGAATTCTTGTATCTGCTTCGTATTGCAATTCTTCATAGTAGGGACAATCGAAATAAGTTTCTCCTGCACATAACCTGGCGGTTCTCCAGCCTACATTCCAAATTGACTGCAACGAAGAATCATTGCTCCGGAAAGTAGCTACATGTTGGAAGGGATACCCTGTATAGTATCCATATAAATCATCTATTACGAGGGGTTCATTTTTTGTAACCACATCTATTTGCAAATAGCGGTAGGTGCGAAACCAAAGTGGCATAAACTTACGTCTGTTTCCGCCATCAGGATAAAAAATATCAAACAATCCTTTTATAGTTTTTCCGGCAATATCATTGCGGTTCCCTTTTTGATCATTACTGTCTACCAATGCCTCTGCATAAATTAATTTTATGGTTGCATCTTTCCCTTTGCTAACAATCAGTTCCGGATAGGCAGTGGTTTCATAAGATTGATCCAATAAAATTTTTACTGAACTATGAGCCGGAATTAGAAGTGGATGATGCGCTTTTATAAAAGTATCTTTTACTACCATATTTTCACTTCGGCGTATTGAAAATAATCGCTGCAATTTTTCTTCCATCTGCGGAATAGTGCTGGGAGTAAGTGTCCACACATTATCCGAACCATATCCAAAAGGGACGGCGGCTGCGTTTACTGTTTTGGCATTCCTCCAGTTTTTTTCATTGTATGTAGTTTGCTCCCATCCCCAGGGATACCAATTTCCATGAACCTCATCGCCCGGCCCCACTACTATATATGAATGCAACAAAGCTCCCAGGTCTGTGGCACACGGAGCATATGCTGTATCGTGAAAAACTTTCCATGAAGAATTGGTATTTACAATTTTTTCTATGCTGTTATCCCCTTGCAATAAAAAACCGGTTTGGTTGCTAACCTGCGCTACCGGGGCAAATTCTCCCATGTTCCAAACAAGCGCTGCAATTACATTTTTTCCTTTTTGAAGATAGGGAACAATATTATAAGTATCAAAGTTCCAGTTATACAAATCGCCGCGCGTCGGTCCTCTGCCTACAGCTTTTCCATTTATAAATAAACGATAACGGTTATCGGCTGTAACATGGATCAAAAACTGTCCAGGTGCCTGGCTTAAGAAAAATGTTTTACGAAAATGATAAACGCCATAAGCTCTTGCAGGCACATTGGGACAGGTAATCCAATGTGCATTCCAATAATTTTTTAATAAGAGGGGATTTATATCTGTTTGCTGCGCTTTCAGCAAATTAGAAAATAAGAGGAAACTGAAAATTATCAATAACTTTTTTGAGAAAAAAATCATTACTTTTTTTTGCATAACAATATAATATTTGGAAGAATAATGAATTTAATTTTTGTTGTAATTTAATAATTATAGAAATAAAAAATCTAAACAAGTTTGTGTGTTTTTCGATTATTCAAATTTCAGTTGATCTTTCATGCATCACATTTCTTTTGATACACTCTATTCTTCTTGATTTTTTGATTAGAAAATAGTAATTTTAACTAATAAATTAGTTCTAATGAAACCCACATTAAGAATTTTCCTGGGCTTTTCTTTTTTGATTATGATGTCCTGCAATCGTCATGTTACTGGAAAGTCTGAACTTAAACCAGAGAATACCTATAATATAGAAGGCAAAATTAATGGAATGGATTCTGGCTGGCTCTATTTAGGTATGTATGATACCACTTTCAAAGCACCACTCGTTTTCTTTGATTCAGCAAAAATAATTGATTCAAATTTTCAATTTAAAGGAAAATTTACGAATCCAGCGCCTTGTAAAATCATGGTAAAAAATTTGAAATTTCTGTGGCCTGCAACCCATTATTTCATTCTGGATACAGGCTTAACAAAGGTCCAACTCTTTAAGGATTCAATGGACAATTCTGTAATAACCGGACCCAAATCACAGGAACAGTTTATGGCATTTAACAAAAAACTATATGATTTAGAAATTTCCTTTGATAAAAACTTCTCTTTACAGCGCAAGGGAATTATAAGTGCTGATAGTTTAAATACTTTGGAAGAAGCATTTTATCATAAAAAGTCTGACTTATTATTACAACAGGTTAAAGCAAACCCAGCTTCAATAATATCGGCATTCATAGTCAAAAATAATTTGAATTATATAATTGATATTCCAACCCTGGAGGAGATATATAATTCGCTTAATAATAAGGATAATTATTATGCCCAAAGTATTTTGAATTATTCAAAAGTATTAGTTGCAAGAACGAAAACGGGAATCGGATTTCAGGCGCCATATTTTAATATTACCGACAGCAAAAACAGGGAAATAACTAATGAAACTTTTAAAGGGAAATATTTATTGATTGATTTTTGGGCAAGTTGGTGTAAAGGTTGCAGAGAAGAAAATCCATACCTGGTGAAGGCATATAAAAAATTTTCCGCTAAAGGGTTTGAAATGGTAAGTATTTCGGTTGATATGAATAAACAAGATTGGGAAGATGCAATTAAGAAAGATAATCTATCGTGGATTCAGGCCTGTGATTTGAAAAGTTCTGATCATAATGTAATTAGTCGGGATTTTGGGATTGTAATTATACCAACAAATTTTTTAATTGACAAAGAAGGAAAAATTGTTGCTAAAGATTTAATGGATGAAAATATTGAAAAAGAATTACAGAAATATTTAGGAAAGTAGTGAATAAAAGAACAAGTTAACAACAGAAAAATTTTACTGATCCCATGCTTTCAAAATTATCTTAATTTTGAAAGCAGAATATTGAATTTCAGCCACACTTGCAGGCAACTTCAAATTTATTCACATAAATGAACAATCAATTTTCCATCCGGTTAATAACAGAAAGTGATGCAGGAAAAGTCTTGGAGATTTACAAACCTTATATACTTCATACTGTTATTACTTTTGAATATGTAGCTCCGCCTATTGAGGAATTTTTACAAAGGATAAAAGCAAATATTAATGAGTACCCATGGTTAGTATGCCTACATGGTAATAAAATTATAGGCTACGCTTATGCAGGTTTTCACAGGTATCGAATTGCCTATCAATGGTCGTGTGAATCCTCTGTTTATCTGCTGCCAGAATTTCATGGCAAAGGAATCGCAACTATTTTATATGAAACACTTTTTTCTCTATTGCGGATGCAGGGTTACATTAATGTTTATGCCGGCGTGAGTTTGCCTAATGAAAAAAGCGTTGGCTTTCACCAATCATTTGGATTTAAAAAAATAGGTATTTACAAAAAGATTGGGTACAAATTTGATAAATGGCATGATGTAGAATGGTTTCAGTTCCATTTGCAGGAGCATATTTACAATCCGCCAATACCTAAAACGCTACCCGCTGTATCCGGCACAGATTTATTCAAACAAGTTTTCCAAACCGCAAATGCGACTATAAAAAAAATAAAATATTCAAAAAAATAATTCAGGATTCAAAATAAAAATGTGTATTATTTCTTTGTTTGCTGTTAATGCTAATTTGCGAAATAATTTTCTTCTATTGGGGGGGTTAAGAATCTTTTTCTTTCAGTAAAGTTTGAATGTCTTTTTCCATTCTTGCAATTTCATCTGGTTTCAGGCCATCATAAATGCCGCGTACTCTTGCATATTTATCAACCAAACAAAAAAACTGAGTGTGAATGAACGCTTCAGAAATATTAATACTGTTGTTTTTGGGATTATCAAGAAGGTAACTTTGCCGTGCCATTTTATACAAAGAATCTTTAGCGCCGGTTACAAAATACCATTTGGCAGTATTGTTTTGTTCGCTGCCAATCATCTTTTCCTGGTATGCTTTCAGCAAAGGAACAGAATCTGTTTCAGGCATTGAAGTGTGAGAAATAATTGCAAAACCGGGATCATTTTTAAATTCGTCATACACCCCTTTCAAATTGAAATTCATTTTGGGGCAAATACCTTTACACGTTGTAAAAAAATAATTAGTAACATATACTTTCCCATCTACATTATTTTCTGTTACTGGCTTTCCGTTTTGATCTGTAAACGAGAAATTCTGTACATAACTCATTATGGGAAGTTTTACATCAAAAAATCCTTTGGTGAATGAAAGTGAAAAATAAAACAATCCCAGAAGGACTGCCAGGGATATTGAGTAAAATATAATTTTCTTTTTCATGGGTTCCTCTGTTTTTTTATTTGCTTTTTTGAAATTCATATTATCGTAAATGTAATCACAGGACTGTCTTTTAAATTGAATCATCGCATGGTTCCTGTATTTCTTTAGCGACGGTAAAGGTACATATTCTGATGTTTTATTGGATGGGGATTTCTGCGTTGCTTATTGGAATTGATCGCTGCTGTGTGAGAGGAGTAAACAGACAAAGCAGGTTGATTTTTAATTAAATTCAATCCAAAACTTTATACATTGAAGGCATTTTCATAACAGTATTTTGTCTATGGTAAACAAAATATTACATACATAATCTGTTCACATTGTGGGTTTATTTTGCTGGAAATAGAAATATCAAATACACTCATAGAACGATTTTAAATGTAATGTTGGAAATATTTCCATTACTAACGAAAAAGATAAAATTCACCTGATTCTATGATTTTATTTACTATTTTGTGGCTCTTTAAGCTTGAGAAAAAAATGAACAAATACTAACCAGCTCACTTCTTTATGAAAATAAATGTAATCTGTATTGTGCTTCTAGTTATTTCAAAGTTTACATTGGCGCAAGCAGTTTCGGATGACGACAATAATGTTTTCATCAGTAAATCGGTAAGAGAATTCAGTTTTGTAAAGGGTAATAGTGTAAACCCGGTTCAGATTAAGGAAGAGAGCGACCGGATCTATACCTGTAATAATTACAGGACAGATATCCCAATTGTAGAATTTTATAGTGATGTACAATCTATAGATGACGTGGATATTTATACGAATGGGTCAAGGAAAAATGGAGTGGTTCCCACCTATCAATATTATGATGTAGATGGCACGTTCTACTCTGATGCACATGTATGTTATTTTAAATTACCATTACTCAAAAAAGGAAGCAACTCTGAAGTTATTTTTAAGAAAACAACACTTGATCCCCGTTACATCAGTACTATATACTTTATGAATGTACAGCCCATTGAGGACCAGCAAATAGAATTAATTGTGCCTTTATGGATGCAGATTGATATAAAAGAATTCAATTTTAATAATTACAATATTACTAAAGAGATTACCAAAAAAGGCGACGCAACAGTGTACACCTACACTATGAAAAATATACCCGCGATGAGCAACGAGAAATCATCGCCGGGACCGGGTTATTACGTTCCGCACATTTTGGTACTCTGTAAATCTGCTCAGCCAGGAGATATAAAATATAATTACTTCAATACTGTAAAAGATCAGTATGACTGGTATAGAAGTCTTATACTTCAAATTGGCGATGATAATACAATCGTGAAAGCTCAAACGGATGAAATAGTTAAAGGTGCTTCTACCGATGAGCAAAAGGTAAAGGCCATCTACCAATGGGTGCAGGATAATATCAGGTATATAGCGTTTGAAAATGGTATCGCAGGCTTTAAGCCTGAGAAGGCGCAGGAAGTATTGCGTAAAAAATATGGCGATTGCAAAGGCATGGCCAATTTGCTTACTGAAATGTTACGTACTCAGAATCTTGATGCCAGGAGATGCTGGATAGGCACAAGGCATATCGCTTACGATTACAGCACACCTTGCCTCGCTGTAGATAATCACATGATATGTGCCTGGATGAAAGGGGGTAAGCCTATATATCTTGATGCAACTGAAAAATACATCGGGTTTGGGGAAATCGCCGAAAGGATACAGGGCCGTCAAACGCTGATAGAAAATGGCGATAATTATTTATTGGAGCGTGTGCCCGTAGAAACTTATGAGCAAAATACTTCCACTGAATCGAGGAAATTATCTTTTGATGGTAATAACCTCAAGGGGCATGTTGTTCAGGTATGGAAAGGGGAAAATAAAGAATGGATGCTTACTGAATTAAATAGTATTAAAAACGAAAAACAGGAAGAAGCGTTGAAAGAATATCTTTCAGGCAATAATTCAAACTTTCAGATAGAGAATTTAAAAATTGACAATTTGAATAATTACAATGCAGATTTAAAAGTGGAATATGACGTGGTGTGGAAAGATGTTCTTACTGTATTTGATAAAGATACCTATCTGTCTCCTGACAACAGGCGAGATTTTGATAATTCAGTGATTGATACTGCAAAGAGAAAACTAGCTTTTTGGTTTGATTTTAAAGACCACTCCGTTTTTGAAACTGAAATCGCAATTCCTCCTGGTAAAACCATTACTTCAATACCACAAGGCATATCTATCAAAGAACCCGGATATAGTTTCTCTGCATCGTACACTGTAATCAGCGGAAAGTTGATCTATAAAAATGAAATCATTATCAACAAAGCCGAAATAAATCCGGCGGGTTTCCCCCAATGGAATAAAGATATTCAACAGTTAAGTAATTTTTATAACCAGCAAATCGTATTTACCCAAAACTAATCTTCCATGAAATATTTTATTTTTCCCATCGTATCATTTCTTTCCTTAACCATTACTAAAGTTAATGCTCAATCGAAAGATGAAGTAAAATACCGGGCTCAATCTGAAGAAATACGTAATCAGGTATGGGCGTGGGATAAGGCACAGTTTAAGGTAACCGATATTCCGGCGCAATATGCCAAGGCGTCAAAAGTTATTATTGCGGTTCATACAGAGCTAACGGCTGCAACCAAATCAAGGATGACCATATTGGGCATTGGGTCGGTAGACAAGGATCTGCAACTAAGAGAAGTGGTGCGTGAAATGGTGAAACTGAATGACAAAACTGCTGTAGATGAATATTCCCAGTTGAGCTTTACTCAATTTGAGAAGCAAAGCGGTTTTTCTCACCCCGATAAAGCAACGTCTTATTTAGGAGCAAGGGTTATAAAACCCGATGGTAAGATAGAGGAAATAAATGCCGATGATATTGTGCTGACACAGAACGAGTCTTCTGAAAAGGAAGCCAAAGTAGCCATTCCTGATCTTCAGCCCGGAGATATCCTCGATTATTTCCTTGCTACGGAGCAAACCTTAAAGGATGATAACACCGCTAAACCATACGAGGTAATTCTTTTTTCAGATGCTCCGGTATTAAATCTATCTTTTCATGCACAACTGGCCAGAAAATATGCCATTCAATATAGAAGCTATAATGGAGCCCCCGATCTGCAGGTGAGTAAAAATGAAGATAATGATATTATTGCAGATGTTGTTAAAACCAATATCCCACGGTTTGAAACATCTCTTTGGGTATCAGCTGCCCGACAGTTACCATTTATAAAAATGAATATTTCGTTAGGAAGCAGAATCGCAGATTATTTTAACGATACGCAAAAGCCCGGGGTGATTTCAAAAAATACAGACGCCGACCACTTTATTGAAGGAGAAGCAGTCGCGCTTTCTGCCACAACATACAATAGTTCCTCTGATACAAAAGAGGTGAAACAATACGATAGAATTGAAAGCGAGGCAAAAAGAATGGCCAGGCAATGCAACGTGAAGTATAAAGATTTGAGCGATGCAGATAAAGCAGCATGGATTTTTTATACGTTGCGTTTCACTAAGTTGCTAAACTTTGATATCAACCAGCTTTCAAATACGATTAATATCGGGCATTACAGTTTTGACCATGTGGCGTTTCCGATATTTTATGCCTTAAAGTCCGCGGACCTTGATCCTGCAGTGGTAATTAGCGGTGACCGCAATGGTTTCCGTCTCCCGGAGATTTTAAGTAAGGATGACCTTTTATTAACGGCCTTCCTCCCGGACGCCAATAAATTTTTCTGCATTCGGTCTGTATTCGATTTGCCGTTTACAATACCTGCGGACATAGAAGGGTTGAAAGATACCAGAACTTATACCTTCAGGAGAGGGTCACTTAAAAAATCTTATAAACTCGATGCTGGCCCGGTAATACCCGTGAGTACTTCCGATATGAATGTGCATACAGAAAACCTTCAGTTGGCATTTACATCCGACCACGGCAATCTTTCTGTTCACCGCTCAACAACATTGAAAGGATTGTATAAAGAGGACGCTCAAAGATCTTTGATTTTATATGAAGATTTTTACGAAGAAGAAAGGCAGGCTTTTCATGAAGATAAATCTCTAATTGAATCGCTTGATGACGGCCGGAAGTCGAGGAAAATTGTGGATGAAGTAAAAAATGCATTTGCGGATGCCCGTAAGAATCAAAAAGATGAATTCATAAGCGAGGCCAAAGACTGGTTTAACCAGGATGTAACTGATTTAAAAGACTATAAAACTGACACGCTTGGCGTAAGAAGCTCAGCTCCCAATTTTGTATATAATTCAACATTTACATTAAACGGACTCGTGAAAAGGGCCGGCAATAATATAATTGTTGAAATTGGTAAAATAGAAGGAGAGCCATTAATTATAAAACCCGAACAACGTAAGCGGGATATTGATGTATATATGCCATTTGCCCGGAGTATTGAATATAATATTGTGTTTAAAATTCCTGATGGTTATACAGTTGAAGGCTTAGCAGCAGTGAATAAAAAAGTGTCCAATGAGGCAGGGTATTTTATAGCTGAAGCGTCAGTCTCCGGCAATACGCTTAGTATAAAAATGAAAAAAAGTTACCTCCACAATTTTGAGCCCGCAAAAAACTGGGATAAGGTTATTGAGTTTACAGATGCTGCAGGTGAATGGTATAATACTAAATTGCTTTTTAAGAAGGGATAATCTTTTGATATAAAAGAAACTGCCTCCTTTAAAATAAGAGGAATTTTCAAATCTAAATTCAAGACTTTGAGAATCGGTTTAATTAAATATTTAACTGAATAAATCATAAATATTTAATCATCTTACAAATAATCAATTCCTGTGTGGATGTTCTTACGCAGATGCAAAACCATTCAAATAAATGTAATTTTGACACTAATAAATAAATTCCCTATTTTTATATTTTAAGATTGCTTTAATAAAAATTCCTTTTCTTTTTTGATTCGCATAAAATTAAAGATTGCAATTTTTTAGAAATAATATTTACAAATAAAAAACCTGTTGTGATATGAAAAAGGCAATATTTGTTCCTTTACTGTTTTCGTTTTTGTTTGCGGCATCGCAAAATACAATTGTGGTACATGCAGACCAGGGAGAAACCATCATCAATAAAAATATCTATGGAAATTTTGCTGAGCATCTTGGCCATGGTATTTACGGTGGTTTTTATGTAGGCGATACCAACAAGACGATACCAAATACGGATGGAGTTAGAAACGATGTGATTGCTGCCTTGCGTAAAATGAAAATTCCGGTTTTACGTTGGCCGGGTGGTTGTTTTGCAGATACCTATCATTGGAAGGATGGAGTTGGCCCAAAAGATAAAAGACCTGCAATGGTGAACACAAATTGGGGCGGAGTTACAGAAGATAACAGTTTTGGGACACACAATTTTTTGAATTTATGTGAAGAACTGGGTGCCGAGCCTTATATCTCTGGTAATGTAGGAAGCGGAACGGTTCAGGAATTATCTCAATGGCTACAATATGTAAATTTTGGTGGGAAAAGCCCAATGAGCGATTGGCGCAGACAGAATGGAAGAGACAAACCCTGGCATGTTCAATACTGGGGATTAGGTAATGAAGCCTGGGGGTGTGGCGGAAATATGACGGCTGAATATTATGCAAATGTTTTCCGGCGATACGCCACTTTTATGACCAATTGGATTAAAGGCGGACACTTATACCGCATTGCTTCGGGCGCCAGCGATGCTGACTACCACTGGACAGAGGTAATGATGCGCGACATCCCTCATAATCTGCTGGATGGAATAGGGTTGCATCATTATTCAATAATTGATTGGAATCACAAAAGCTCTGCGACTAAATTTACAGAACAGGAATATTTTGCTACAATGAAATCCGCTTTGCAAATGGAAGACCTGGTAACAAAACATTCAGCCATAATGGATAAGTATGATCCTGAGAAAAAAATTGCTTTGGTAGTAGATGAATGGGGCGGGTGGTATGATGTAGAACCAGGTACCAATCCTGGCTTTTTGTATCAGCAAAATACCATGCGCGATGCTATGATTGCAGGTGTAACCTTAAACATTTTTAATAATCATGCAGACAGGGTACGCATGGCTAATCTCGCTCAAACCATTAATGTATTGCAGGCTGTCATATTAACCAACAAAGAAAAAATTATACTAACGCCCACCTATCATGTAATGGAAATGTACAATGTGCATCAAAATGCTACCTTATTGCCATTGAAATTGATGACCGATGATTATAAATTAGGTGATGAAGAACTGCCTTCTATTTCTGCTTCCGCATCAAAAGATTCCGCAGGCGTGGTTCATATTTCTATTACTAACATTAATGCACACACGCAGGAAGGAATTACCATCAATGTAGATGGAATGAATTGTAACAAAGTGTCCGGAAGAATATTAAGTTCTGCAAGGTTACAGGATGATAATACATTTGATGATCCTGATAAAATTGAGCCAAAAACCTTTACAGGAGCCAGTTTAAAAGATAATGTTATCAGTTTGAAGATGCCTCCTTTTTCGGTAGTCGTTTTAACAGTGAAATAATAAAACTAAAAACAGAGTTCTGTATTTTAAATAAAATATCCATTTATTATTCTAATTATCGACAAAAAAATAATCATTGTAATCATCAAATCAAAATCAATCAATATGAAATTTCTAAAACTCACACTCTTTGCGGGTGCATTCGTTACTTTAATAGCTTCCTGCAACAATGGTTCTGAAAATAAAAGTGCTGTTGTAAAAGCCGGTGTTACTAAAACCGATTGGGGCAAAGTAGATGGGAAGAATGTTTACTTATATACTTTGGTAAATGACAAAGGCGATACAGTTACCATCACCAATTATGGCGGCACGGTTACTTCATTTGTTACGCTGGATAAAAATGGTAAATACTCAAGCGTTATTATTGGGTTCGACAGCCTGGCGCCTTATCTTCAGCATCCTCCTTACTTTGGTGCATTGATTGGCCGATACGGGAACAGAATTGGTGATGCAAAATTTACTTTGGATGGTACTGTATATCATCTTGCCGCCAATGATGGAAAAAATACTTTGCATGGAGGAATAAAAGGATTTGATAAAGTGGTTTGGGATGCATCCATTCCAAATGACACCGTTCCATCACTAACATTAAAATACCTGAGCAAGGATGGTGAAGAAGGTTATCCTGGAAATTTGAATGTTACGGTTCAATACACATTAACCAATGATGATGGATTAAAAATTGATTATAGTGCAGAAACAGATAAGCCTACTCCGGTTAATTTAACCAATCATAGTTATTTTAATTTATCAGGTGATGTAAGTAATTCTATTCTTGATGAAACTTTAATGATAGATGCCGATAAGTATACTCCGGTTGACAGTACATTAATTCCTACCGGAGAAATAAAACCAGTGAAGGGAACGCCGTTTGATTTTACTACTCCGAAAAAAATCAGAAAAGATTTTGTTGAGGTGAAGGGCGGCTATGACATTAATTTTGCTTTAAACAGAAAAGACAGTTCCTTACAAAAAGTGGCTTCAGTATCTGATTCTATCAGTGGCAGGACTATGGATATTTATACCACTCAACCGGGTTTGCAATTTTACACAGGCAATTTTTTAGACGGCACTTTTAAAAATCGCGGCGGCAAACCCTTGACAATTCACTCTGCAATGGCTCTCGAAACGCAGCACTTCCCTGATTCTCCCAACAAACCAAATTTTCCTTCCACCGTTTTAAGACACGGAGAAAAATATCATGAGATAACTATCTATAAAGTAAAACTTCAGTAATCATATTTCTTTCAAAAAAAAGTGGTTTTGCTGTATGTTTACTTTTTAAATGTGTAAAAAATAAAAACTAACGGCCAATATTATTCGAAATAAAAGTTCGAAAAGATATTTTTTTGACTTTCATAAATAAATTCAGGCTTATTTTTTTTCACATTCCGGCAATTTCATTTTAAGTAATTTTGCTGTTCAAAAAAAATATTATGGAACCTGCTCAATTTGACTTTGGAATGATTGGTCTTGGTGTAATGGGAAGCAATCTTTTGCTCAATATGTCTGATCATGGATTTTCAGTAATTGGTTATGACAAGAATGCTGATAAGACAAAAGTCTTTGAGGCATCTGCTACAAAGGGAACAAATGTAAAAGGAGTGAACTCATTGAAAGAAATGATCTCTCTTTTAAAGACTCCCAGGAAATTAATGATGCTTGTGCCGGCAGGAAGTCCTGTTGATAGCGTGATTAGTGATTTAAAACCTTTATTACAAAAAGGAGATATTATTATTGATGGAGGTAATTCTCACTATACTGATACTCTGAGAAGAATTAATGAATTAAAGGGAATTGGGTTTCATTTTATGGGAATCGGAATTTCCGGAGGCGAAGAAGGTGCCCGCAAGGGGCCGAGCATTATGCCCGGTGGCGATGAAGAAGCGTACAAAGAAGTAGCTCCTATCTTAAAAGCTGTTGCTGCGAAAGTAAATGACGAACCCTGTGTGGGATACTTGGGTCATGATGCCGCAGGCCATTATGTAAAAATGGTACATAACGGTATAGAATATGCGCTAATGCAACTCATCAGCGAATGTTACGATATGATGCATCACGGCCTGGAACTTACCAACCAGGAGCTACATGATGTTTTTAAGGAATGGGATAATGGCGGTATGAAATCTTTTTTGCTGGAAATTACAACCATTATTTTTGATAAAAAAGATGACAAAACAAATAATTACCTCGTAGATATGATCCTTGATAAGGCAGGCGCCAAAGGAACGGGGCAATGGACCTCACAGGAAGGACTTGATCTTCCAATGCCAATACCCACAATAGATTCAGCCGTTATGATGCGGAACCTTTCCGGGTTGATTGATGAAAGAAAAGAAGCTGCATCACTTTATAAAACTTCTGTACAAAAAATCGGAACAGATAAAAAAGAATTTATAAATCAATTGAGAGATGCATTTTATTTCGCATCATTGATCAGCTACGCGCAGGGACTGGCAATGCTTTCTACAGCTTCGGCTGAATTAAAAATGGATATTCCTTTGCCTGAAGTAGTAAGTGTTTGGCGCGGTGGCTGTATCATAAGATCGGCAATGCTGGATATGTTTAAAAAAGCCTATCAAAAGCCGGGGTTGAAAAATCTATTGCTTGATCCGGCAATTGCAGAAATTATACAAAAGAAGGAATCATCCTTACAAAAAATTGTTTCTACAGCAGCACTGAATAATTATCCGGCAGCAGGATTGATGGCATCTTTAAATTATTTCAATGCTTATCGCAGAAACTTATTACCTACGAATTTGGTACAGGCACAACGGGATTTTTTTGGCGCCCATACTTACCAGAGAATAGATATGGAAGGGATTTTTCATACAGAATGGGAGCAGGGAAATAAATAAAATGAATAATAAGAAATAAAGAATAAGAAACGAATAAAAAAGTTCCGGTAAACCAACAAATACGCAGGATTTATAAACATAAAATAATAAAATAATTAGAATGTTAGATTATAAAAAATTACCACCAACGGTTCTTATCATTTTCGGCGGCAGCGGCGATTTGAATTACAGGAAATTAAATCCTGCTCTTTTCAATCTTTTTCTTGATAAGGCAATGCCGGATCATTTTAGTATTGTAGGAATTGCGCGGACAGCCTATTCGGACAGCGATTATAAAAAACATTTAAAAGAAGGAATAGATAATTTCTCGAGGATAAAAGATTCTAACGGAAGTTGGGATGAATTTTCCGAAAACATAAGCTACCTGCAAATGGATATTAATGATGCGAAAGCTTATGATAAAATTGCACAAATAGCAAAGAAAAAAGAATCAGAGGCAGGGGTTCATCCTACAGTGGTTTTCTATATGGCCGTGGCCCCGCAGTTGGTGCCTGAAATTGTAAAGCATATCGGCAATATGGAAATGTGCAAGGATACAAAATGCTCACGCATAGTAGTGGAAAAACCTTTCGGACATGATTTGCAAAGCGCAGTGGAAATGAATAAGATGCTTTCCCAATATTTTGATGAGGAACAGATTTACAGAATAGATCATTATCTCGGGAAAGAAACCGTTCAAAATATCCTGGCATTGCGTTTTGCCAATGCATTATTTGAGCCATTATGGAACAGGCATTATATTGATCATGTACAGATCACAGCTGCAGAAACTGTTGGTGTGGAAGGCCGCGGCGGTTATTATGAAACGTCAGGAGCATTAAGGGATATGATCCAAAATCATATTTTGCAATTACTTTGTATGATAGGAATGGAAGCTCCGGTTTCCTTTGATGCCAATGAGATAAGGAATAAAAAAGTGGACGTATTGAATGCCATTCGCAGAATACCAAAAGATGAAGTACAGGATTATGCAGCGCGCGGTCAATATGGCGAAGGATGGATGCAGGGAGAAAAAGTGCCTGGTTATAAACAGGAAAGTAATGTAGATCCAAACTCTAATGTGGAAACTTTTGCCGCGGTAAAATTTTATATTGATAACTGGCGATGGGAAGGCGTTCCCTTTTATGTACGTACCGGAAAACGTCTTCATGAAAAATCCACTGAGCTGACTATCCAGTTCAAACCCGCACCTGACTTTGCTTTCCCTAAAGAAGCAACAGAAACATGGCGGCCAAACCGTCTTTCTATCGGCATTTCGCCGGAAATGGATATTTGTCTTAGATTCCAGGCAAAACGTCCCGGGCAGGCAATGATACTCAATCCCGTTGATATGGTTTTTAACTATGAAGATGCCTATAAAGGCGAGGAACCGGAAGCTTATGAAACTCTTTTATACGATGTGATGGATGGTGATGCCACATTGTTTATGCGGGGCGACCAGGTAGAAGCTGCCTGGAAAGTGGTAATGCCGATTTTGGAAGTGTGGTCTGCGCGCAAGCCTTTGGATTTTCCTAATTATTCACCCGACTCATGGGGGCCCGAAGATGCCGAAGCGCTGATAGCGAGAGATGGACACAACTGGATCTCTATGCCAGCCAAAGCAAAGTCTAAAGTAATTGAGTCTGCCAAAGAAAAAAGTAAGAAAACTGAAAAAGCAAGTTAAATGAAACTTCATATTTTCGACAATAAAGAGATCATGAGTGATGAACTCGCTCAATGGATTTGTAATTTGATTACCGATACTTTTAAAAAACAGGAATTTTTTTACCTGGTTCTATCAGGCGGTGAAACGCCAAAGTTGCTTTATCAAAAACTGGCATCTGACAAATACAAGAGCAAAATAAACTGGAAACGTATTCATGTTTTCTGGGGCGATGAAAGGGCAGTGCCTTTTACGGACGACAGGAACAATGCAAAAATGGCTTACGATATTTTATTGGATCATATTGATATTCCTTCGGGCAACATTCATATTATGCGTACTGATATAGAACCCAATTTTGCAGCAGAGGAATATAGAAAATTATTGCACACGTTTTTTGACAGTACCAATATCAGTTTCGATCTGGTGCTACTTGGAATGGGCGATGATGGCCATACTCTTTCTTTATTTCCAGGATCCCCTGTCATTAAAGAACATATCCATTGGGTAAATTCAGTTTATAATGAAAAACAGGCAATGTACAGGATCACCCTGATGCCTCTTATTGTAAACAGGGCTTCTGCAATAGCTTTTATGGTTGATGGTTCAAAAAAATCACATGTATTACAGCAGGTGCTTGAAGGTCCATTGATGCCTGAAAGTTTACCGTCCCAAATAATTAAACCGGGTAACGGAGAATTACATTGGTTCCTGGACAAGGCTGCTGCAAAGAAATTGAACAATCCATAATATATTTTTATTAAGCAGGCGATTTTCAAATATTACTGAATCTACTCTTGCACTTACAAAATTCAAAACACCGTGTCTCAGAGGGGTTTTCCGGTTCACAGACATCAGCTTAGAAAGAACTTCACCGGAAACCCCGATGTCTGCAGAGTTCCTAAAACTATGAGAATAAAAACACAGTTGAGAAATTTTTCACTTAATCTAAATTAACCACTTTTCTTAACCTATATCATTGGCAGAAATACAGGATTCGATCAACTTTGCATAATAAATTATTTACAAAAATATAAACATCAATTATGGCAAAGACAATTCTTCATAAAGCAAGCACACGTGGTCATGCCGATCATGGATGGCTCAACAGTTATCATACTTTCAGTTTTGCAAATTATCATAATCCAGAGAGGGTTCATTTCGGCGCATTACGTGTTTTGAATGATGATACCGTAAGTGAAGGCATGGGGTTTGGCGCTCATCCTCATGATAATATGGAGATCATTTCAATACCATTGGAAGGCGATCTGGAACACAAAGACAGTATGGGAAACACAACGGTAATTAAACAGGGTGATATACAGATAATGAGTGCTGGTACCGGCGTCAGGCACAGCGAGTATAATGAAAATAAAAATGAACCAGTAAAGTTTTTGCAAATTTGGATTTTCCCAAATAAGAAAAATGTAGCTCCCAGGTATGATCAAATCACTTTACAGGAAGCTGACAGGCATAATAAATTACAACAAATAGTTTCTCCCAATCAAAATGATGAAGGCGTATGGATTCACCAAAACGCGTGGTTTCATTTAGGTAAGTTTGATAAAGATGTCAGCGCAGATTATCATTTTAAACAAAACGGAAATGGATTGTATATTTTTGTTTTAAGCGGAGATGTTAGCGTAAACGATCAGCAATTACACAAACGTGATGGTTACGGGATTTGGGAAACTGATAAAGTAAATTTACATGCGGATAGCGATGCGGAATTTTTATTGATGGAAGTCCCTATGAACATTTAAAAAAAATAAGATTATGGAAAAAATTCAGATTTTATCAATAGGCCGTGATCCGGGTTTGTTACAGAAATTATCCGGGTTCATTAATGAAAACCCCAGGTGGGAAAGCACTGCAACAGTAGATGATGAAACCGCTATTGAAATATTTCATCAGAGAAAATTTAATCTAATATTACTCATAGGCAATATAGAAGAAGCCTCAGAAATGAAGTTTCGCTCAGTATTTACCTTTAATGATCCGGATATTATTTTTCTGAAACACTACGGCGATTCTACCGGTTTGCTTGCAGGGGAGATTCAGGAAGCGTTGAGTAGCAAGAGAAAAACGCTGAATATGATGGATGATGTTTTTTAAAATAGAATAGAGGAGTTTTAATTAAAATTTTTAGGATTAGGTAGAATAGTCGCAATCGTGCTATGCTTTTAATTGCGCCGGGTTTCAACCCGGTGTTTAAAGAAATCTTTATTCGGCTTTAGCCTAAAACTCTTATAAGAATTTGGCTAAAGCCTGTCAATTCTTATTAATATTGTCCACATGCTAAAGCAAGTGGCAATTCAT
>DATCFT010000075.1:0-19660 GCA_036509335.1 Hanamia sp. | reverse complement strand
ATTTGAAATATATAATCCCAACAGTCATTCTCGTTTTTGAATTGTGCAAGGAATTCTTGAAAATGTCTCGGGTATTGCTCAATAATACTCATGCAGCAAAATTATAAATTTTTACTTGACCGAAAGGGATAGGCAGTATTTAATATTTACAAAGATCCATTTATAGACAAAATGGGAGCTTATATTTATAATACACATATCGCCGGAAAATATTTTATTAATGTAGCCGATGCTCATCCTGAAATGGAACCGGATGGGCTGTTGATTTTTAGGTTTGGCAAGGATGTAGATGATAAAAATATGATGAATATGGGAAGTTGGGCATTGCATACTTATGATGAAAAAGGCATAGAATTAGAAAATTTCCACCGTACAAGAATCCTCTATAATCTATTGACAATAAAGAAATGCACTGCTTATCCGTATAAAGAAAATCCTCCAACTGATGTTTGGTATAGTGACGTACAATTAATGGCTTCACGATCCAATAACGGATTATTTCTTGCTTCTCACGCAGGCAACAATGGCGAAAGTCACAACCACAATGATGTTGGTGATTTTATGGTTTATGCAGATGGGAATCCTGTAATTATTGACGTAGGTTCGGGAACTTATACCGCCAGAACTTTTTCAAAAGACAGGTACAAACTTTGGTTCAATACATCGGCCTATCACAATTTGCCAACTATCAATGGTGAGGAACAAGGTGCCGGTCTTCAATTTTCAGCTACGGATGTCAGTTATACAAAAAATAAGAACAGCTCACAACTAAGTATGAATATTGCGAAGGCATATCCGGAAACAGCGGGTGTAAAAAGCTGGAACCGTACGGTAAAATTAGACAATACAAAAGGCGATATTGAAGTGAAGGATCATTATGAAATGAATAAAAATCCTGACAGCCTTACGCAAACATTTATGACTGTTTGCAATACTGATATCAATTCTCCCGGAAAAATAATTTTCGATCTTATTGGCGAGAAGAAAATTTTCCTCGATTATGATAATAAAATCTGGAACATTAGTAAAGAAAAGATGAATCTCGTTACTCCCGAAGACCAGGGGTTGAAACATAGCTGGGATGGAAGAGATATCTGGCGCATTTTACTGACTAATAAATCTGCCGGACAAAATAAGTCGCTATCCTATAGGATTTATAGATAGATATTCTTCACCATTGAAGGGGATTTGTGGAAGAAAGTGAAGAAGAACAGTAAATCAATAAATAAGCGGGATTTCTGTTTGGTAGTCGGAGTGCTGGTATTGACAAGAAATTGAGGATTGAACAGTAAACAAATAAATTAACAGGATTTCTATTTAGTTTTCATAGTCCTGCAAAGGCGGAATATGTTGACATTGGTAAAAAACCAGTGAAAAAATAAATCATCTTTTCGTAAGATTATTTAAAATGAAAAAAGTTCTAAGCACAGGTTTATCCGTATTCATTTATATGACGGTGTTTTCGCAAATATCACCGAACAGTAATACCGACGGAATGCAGGAAAGAGCCTACCTCGTAAAAACTTTGGTGAAAATTGCCAACCCTGTATTGATGGCATTAAGCAAAAATGAATTAAAGAAAACAATGCCGGTAGAATCTTCAGGAGACCACCGGGAAAAATTTACTCATTTGGAAGCATTTGGTCGTTTGCTTTCCGGAATAGCGCCGTGGCTGGAATTAGGCCCGGATAATACGCCTGAAGGTAAATTGAGAGAAAAATATATTGACGTAGTGCGCGTGTGTTTGCATAATGCTACCGATTCTACAGGCTCTGATTATATGAATTTCAATTGTTGTGGTCAGCCCGTTGTAGATGCTGCTTTCTTAGCCCAGGGATTGCTTCGCGCACCTCATCAATTATGGGACCCGCTGGATAAAACAACGAAACAAAATATTATTGCAGCGTTTAAAAAATGCAGTGAAATAAGTCATTTTCAAAATAACTGGGTGATGTTTAGCGCAACCATCGAAGCGGCTTTGTATAAATTTAACGGCTCTTTTGATAGGGATGAAACCATTGGCTACGTTGATCAATGCCTGAGCTATTACAAAGGCGATGGAACTTATGGTGATGGGAAAGATTTTCACTGGGATTATTATAACAGCTTTGTAATGCAACCCATGTTGATTGATGTTTTGAAAACTATCATAGAAGAAGACAGCATGCAAAATATTTCTGATAAGCCGATACAAAACAAATATGAACTCGTACTAAAGCGAGCACAGCGTTATGCGGAAATACAGGAAATGCTCATCTCTCCTATTGGCACTTATCCTGTAATAGGCCGCTCTTCTACTTATCGTTTTGGTGCGTTCCAGGTGTTGTCGCAAATAGCTCTGATACAGGAACTGCCTTCAAATCTGAAACCTCAACAGGTACGTGCTGCACTGTATGCAGTCGTCAAAAGGCAAGTAGAAGCACCCGGAACTTTTGATAAAAACGGATGGTTGCAAATTGGCGTTTACGGCCATCAGCCCAATATGGGAGAAAGCTATATTTCTACAGGAAGTTTATATTTATGTTCAGAAGTTTTCCTAATGTTGGGCTTACCACCATCCAATGAATTTTGGCAACGCAAAGATGAAGACTGGACCTCTAAGAAAATATGGAGTGGTCAAAATACTACCCATGACCATTCTGTAGAATATTGAAATATATTTTATGCAAAGGATTATTAGAGTTAAGAAGCAAGTAGCAAAATTAAAAATTAAAAAGATTTACCAGCCCTATATGGGAACAATATCTTAACATTTGGCAAAGCCTAAAAAAATAAATACAAATAATGAACAAGAACATCGAAACCCGGCACACCGGCAGTCCCAAAGAAGCGGCCACCATGAACACAACTGAACTACGCGAAAATTTTTTAATCGAAAAAGTTTTTGGCAAAGATGAGATTCATCTTACCTTATCGTTTTATGACCGTTACATTGCGGGCGGTGCGATGCCGGTTAATAAAGAAATTGAATTGCCCAACCCGGAAAATTTAAAAGCCAATTATTTTTTGGAAAGAAGAGAAATGGGCATCATCAATGTAGGTGGAAAAGGAACCGTAGAAGCCGATGGTGAAAAATATGAATTGGATTTTAAAGAAGCGCTTTACATCAGTAAAGAAACAAAAAAAGTGAAATTCCATTCAGCAGATAAATCGAAGCCGGCGAAGTTTTATATTAACTCTGCACCCGCACATCAAAAATTTTCAACAAAAAAAATTACTAAAAAAGAAGCAGAAATTGTAACGTTGGGCTCTTTGGAAAATTCAAATCATCGGACGATCAATAAACAAATAGTGAATAGCGTATTACAAACATGCCAGTTGCAAATGGGTATGACTGAATTAAAAAACGGTAGCGTTTGGAACACCATGCCTGCGCATACGCATGACCGTAGGATGGAAGTTTATTTTTATTTTGAAATTCCTGAAAACCAGTCGGTATGCCACTTTATGGGCGAGCCACAGGAAACACGTCATATCTGGATGCAGAATGAACAGGCAGTTATTTCACCAAACTGGAGCATACACGCTGGAGCAGGCACTTCTAATTACACTTTTATATGGGGCATGGCCGGCGAAAATCTGGATTATGGAGATATGGATGTGTGTGATGTAAAGGATTTGAAATAAATGGAAATGAATGATCAACTTTAAACCTGGAAGGTTTTAAAAATCTTACAGGTTTGCATAAATTTTTAAATAAAAATCATGAACTTCTGAACTTCCCCTCTCCCTTCTGGGAGAGGGGCCGGGGGTGAGGCTAAACTTTAAAAAATGAAAAAATACTTATTATCGTCTTTACTGATTGTCTTTCTAACAACAATCACACACGAAAAATCCAATGCACAAAATAATTTTCGTGCAGATTCCACTTTGCAAATAATGAAGAAAGTAGCTGACTGGCAATTAAATACTTGGGAAAAAGAAGGTATGCGCTGGCCAAAATATGATTGGACAAATGGAGCTGCTTATGCAGGTTTCATGGCATTAAATGAAATAGCCAACGAATCAAAATATAGTAAGGCCATGTACCAAATTGGCGAAGACCTAAACTGGAACACAGGCCCACGGCGCACTATGGCCGATGATTATTGCGTAGCACAAATGTTTTCACAAATGTATTCTTTGTATCAGCAGCCAAAAATGATTGAACACTTTAAACAACAGGCAGATTCCATTATCGCTATGCCGCATACCGAATCGTTAGAATGGAAAGATAATGTACATCTTAGGGAATGGGCGTGGTGCGATGCCTTGTTCATGGGGCCTCCGGCTTTAGCATATCTTTCTACAGCTACCGGTGAACAAAAATATTTGGATATCGCATCTAAGCTATGGTGGAAAACAACAGACTATCTTTTTGATCCTTCGGAAAATTTGTATTTCCGCGATAGCCGTTATTTTAATATGAAAGAAGCCAACGGCACAAAAATGTTTTGGTCGCGCGGAAACGGTTGGGTGATGGGAGGACTCGTAAGAATGTTAGAAAATATGCCCACGGATTATCCTGACCGCCCTCGTTTTATAGAACTATTTAAAAAGATGTCGGAAAAAATTGCAGCCCTTCAATCTGATGATGGAAGCTGGCATGCTTCATTGCTTGACGCTGCAAGTTATCCTGCGAAGGAGACCAGCGGTACGGGATTTTATTGCTATGCACTTGCATGGGGTGTAAATCACAATTTACTATCATACCAAAAATACAATCCGGTTATTTCAAAAGCATGGGAAGCATTAACCTCTTCTGTTCATGCCAATGGTAAGCTGGGCAACGTGCAACAAATAGGTGCGCAGCCTGAATCGGTTGATAGTAACAGTACCGAAGTTTATGGCGTAGGCGCTTTTCTTTTGGCAGGCACACAAATGATTGATATGATATTAAAACATTCTGGTGAAAATAATATTCTATTCCTTTATAATCCTACAGATTTAGACAGAAAAGAAGAAGTAATATCATTTCCATACAATGATTTTGTTACAAAAAATAAAAATTACCGGGATAAAAAATTTAAAATTACTGATGCATTAACAGGTGAAGAAATTCCTTATCAATTGGAATATCATGGAAATAAAAATCCTGTAAATCTATTGCTGCTGACTGCTCTTGCGCCAGGTTCCAAAATATATGCGCGCATTACAAATGAAGTTCCTTCTGAATTCAAAGCAAAAACGTATGCGCGTTTTGTTCCTGAGCGTTATGATGATTTTGCATGGGAAAACGACCGCATTGCTTTCAGGGTGTATGGCAAGGCCTTAGAAAAAGTACCCAATGAAAACGCTTATGGACAGGATGTTTGGGCAAAACGTACTCCTGAATTGGTTATCAATAAATGGTATAAATCCGGCGATTATCATGTTGATCATGGAGAAGGATTGGATTTTTATGATGTAGGATTTAGCTTAGGATCCGGCAGCAGTGCACCTTACATTAATGATTCTATTTACTACTCTAAAAATTTCAGAACATATAAAGTGCTTGACAACGGCCCTTTGCGCAGTACATTTCAATTGGGTTATGATGCGTGGAATGTAAACGGGCAAAGCGTTACAGAAAGCAAAATCATTTCATTAGATGCCGGTTCGCAATTGAACAGGATGGAAACTGAATATTCATTTAATGATAAAAAAGAATTACCGGTTGCTATTGGTATCGTGGAACACAAAGGAAATGGAACGATATTGCTCGATGAAAAGAATGGCATTATGGGATATTGGGAACCACAGCATGGGAAAGATGGCACGCTGGGCATTGGTTCAGTAATGGAAGAGCCTGTTGTGAATATGAAAGTAACCGACAATCATTTGCTCACAATTGTAAATGTAAATTCAAAAAAGCCATTCGTGTATTATACAGGTGCAGTATGGGATAAAGCGGGATTGATTACTAATTCTAAAGAATGGTTTACTTATTTACAAAATTTTAAAGAAAAAATTCAGCGGCCTGTAGTTGTTGGATGGATGCAATAGAAAGTGAATTTAAAAATAAAAAAATGAATTTTTTGTTGGTTTACTGAGAAGCTGTTTAAAAATAGGATTTTGTTCCCCATATTGCGGTTGGTGGGGACACCAACCGCGGCGCGTCGCCGTGGCCGGTGTCCCCACCGGCTACTTTTGCAATCAAACGAAATACTAAAAACTATTTTTAAACAGCTTCTGAGATTTACTGAAAAAGAAATTGCATAAAATAAACAACTATGAAATTATCACGATATAATCTAAAAAACATAACGTCAGAAAAAGTGACGCTTCCTGATGAGGAGACCTTTGAATTGCCTGAAAAAGTTTTGCAATTCGGCACAGGAATATTGCTTCGTGGCTTACCTGATTATTTTATTGATGCAGCAAATAAAGTGGGAATATTCAATGGCAGAATTGTTATTGTGAAATCAACTTCAAAGGGGGATACTTCAGCATTTGATAAGCAGGACGGCCTGTACACGTTGTGCGAACGAGGCATTCAAAATGGAAACAAAGTTGAAGAAGACATTATTTGTTCTGCGATCAGTCGTGTTTTAAATGCTCACGATGAATGGAGCGAAATTTTAAAATGTGCACACAATGAAGAACTGAAAATCATTATTTCAAATACAACAGAAGTGGGGATACAATTGGTAAAAGATGATATCCGGCAGTATCCGCCTGTTTCTTTTCCGGGAAAATTACTCGCATTTTTGTACGAAAGATTCATCGCCTTTAAAGGAAGCGAAGACAGTGGATTGGTAATAGTTCCGACAGAATTAATTTTGGAAAACGGTAAAAAGCTTGAATCAATTGTTTTGGAATTAGCATATTTAAATTCTCTTGAAGATGATTTTATTGAGTGGGTTGAGAAGAAGAATTATTTTTGTAATTCTTTAGTAGATAGAATTGTTACAGGAATGCCTGATAAAGAAATAAAAACAGCGATTGAAAATGAATTGGGGTATAAAGATGAATTATTAATTGTGAGTGAAGTATATAGTTTATGGGCGATAGAAGGCGATGAAAAAATAAAGAATATTTTATCATTTGCCGAAGCGGATGAAGGTATTCTGATCGAACCCAATATCGAAATTCATCGGGAATTGAAATTGCGGCTACTGAATGGAACTCATACATTGACCTGCGGGATTGCCTTTCTTGCTGGTTACGATACAGTGCAACATGCAATGATAGACGAAATTTTTTCAACATTTATTGAAGATCTGATGAGAAATGAAATAGCTCCTTCCATTCCATACAAAATAAAAAATGCAACTAAACAGGATTTTATTTCTAAGGTCCTTGACCGGTTTAAAAACCCGCATATCAATCATCACTGGAAAAGCATTACATTAAATTATACCTCAAAAATGCGTGTGAGATGTATCCCTTTATTAATTAATTATTATAAAGCCAATAACAGCGTTCCGCCATTGTTTGCTTTAGGGTTTGCAGCTTATCTTTATTTTACGAAGCCTGTAAAGTATAATGGCAAGGAATATTATGGGCGATTTAATGAGGCGGATTATTTAATAGAAGATCCTTCATCTGTCATTTTTTATGAGTTATGGAAGAACAATTCAGTTGAAGGCGTAGTAAACGAAGTTTTAAAGGATATTTCTATTTGGGGAAGTGATCTTACGGAACTATCCGGTTTTAAGAAAGCTGTGACAGAAAATTTGAACAGTATAATAAATAAAGGGATGAAAGCAAAATTAGAAGCGTATCATGCTAATAAAAAAATGGTGTGATGTGGAATAGAAAGTGAGGAGCATTCAACCTGGTGAAATTCCAGAGAACTAATGAACAAGAAAACAAAATGATTATTTATCGGGGGAAAGAGAAGTGTGTCTTTAATAATTTAGAAATTATTATTTAAAATTTTACATTTGGAAAGATATTATGAAACAATTTTTAGACGAAAACTTTTTACTACAATCAGAAACAGCTAAAAAGTTATACCATGATTTTGCAGCAGCAATCCCTGTTATAGATTATCATTGCCATCTGCCTGCAGACCAGATTGCAGGAGATATTAATTTTGAAAACCTTACACAAATATGGTTATATGGCGACCATTATAAATGGCGTGCCATGCGCACTTATGGTGTAGACGAAAGTTATTGTACAGGTAATAAAACTGATTTTGAAAAATTTGAAAAATGGGCTGAAACTGTTCCTTATACCTTGCGTAATCCGCTCTTTCAATGGACACACCTGGAACTGCAAAGGTATTTTGATATAAAAGAAGTGCTAAATCCTAAGAGTGCAAAAAATATTTATGATCAATGTACCCAAAAATTACAAACAAAAGAATATTCTGTTCGCAATTTGCTTCGCAAAATGAATGTAAAAATTGTTTGTACAACTGACGATCCATCGGATACTTTAGAACACCATCAAAAAATAAAAAACGATGGATTCGAAATAAAAATTCTTCCTGCATTTCGTCCTGATAAAGCAATGAATGTAGATAAGGCAAATGATTTTATTGCTTACGTAAAGAAAATTGAAAAGGTAAGTGGAATAACAGTTACATCTTATTCGTCTTATCTTAATGCATTAAAACAACGTCATGATTTTTTTGCATCAATGGGTTGCTCCGTTTCTGATCATGGTCTGGACTTTATTTATGCGGAAGACTATACTGAAGAAGAAATTAAGTCAGCATTCAGTAAAATCCTCGCTGGCAAAGAACTTTCGAAGGAAGAAAATCTGAAATTCAAATCTGCCATGCTGAATACTTTTGCTTTATGGGATTGGGAAAAGGGTTGGGTGCAACAATATCATCTCGGCGCTTTCAGAAATAATAATACTAGAAAATTGGAACAATGTGGGCCTGATACCGGATGGGATTCTATTGGTGATTATTCACAGGGAAAATCTATGGTGAAATTTTTAAACCGCCTTGATTCAAACAATCAACTTACCAAAACAATTATTTACAATCTGAACCCTGCAGATAATGAATTGGTGGCATCAATGACTGGAAATTTTAATGACGGAACTATCCCGGGAAAAATTCAGTTTGGCGCCGCCTGGTGGTTTTTAGATCAAAAAGATGGGATGACCAAACAAATCAATACCCTATCCAATATGGGCTTATTAAGTAAAATGGTAGGTATGCTTACCGATTCACGTTCTTTCCTTTCTTATCCCCGCCATGAATATTTCCGCAGAATTTTATGCAATTTATTCGGGCAAGAAATTGAAAATGGAGAATTGCCAAATGATTTGGAATGGACAGGTAAAATCATTCAGGATATTTGCTTTAATAATGCAAAAAATTATTTTGGATGGTGATCTAATTTTTTCTTTCCGGTGATTTTATTGAATAACGTAATATTTTAATTATGACTTAAATATGCAATAACTCTAATTCTGAAAACCAGTTGAATTTTGAATTTGCATTGAAAGATAAAATTCAAAATAAAAAACCTCTTTATTTGTTGATTTACTGCAAAAAATTTCTTTATAATAAAATATAGCACTCTTTTATTTTCATTAAATTGTTCTGAAACCATTTACCAGATGATATCTTGTAGAAAATTATAAAATAAGAGTGTTGCGGGTTCTTATTAAAGATTTTTCATAAACTTTAATTATTTTATCTTCACCAGCTTAAATTATACACATGAAAAGAATATTAATCGTTACATTTTTTGTTATGATTGCCGGAGGGTCTGCCTTTTCTCAGTCAGACAGCGGCTCTCATTATGATCAGCACAAAGCATTTGCTCCTTTCTTTTACCCTAATAACGGTAATGAATACCGCAGCGCGAGCGGCCAACCCGGGCCAGCTTACTGGCAAAACAGGGTTGATTATAAAATTGTGGTTTCCCTGGATACCACTCAAAAGCGTGTTTCAGGTTCTGTTGTAATTAATTATAAAAACAACAGTCCGGAACCTTTAAAATTTTTATGGCTTCAATTGGACCAGAACATTTATCGTGAAGACAGCCGCGCTCAGGCAACCAGTTTAATTACAGGCGGCCGTTGGGCTAACAAGGAATTTACCAAGGGAGATGAATTAAATTCTGTTGATATTGTAATGAACGGAAAAGCTACTAAAGCCAAATACAATATTTCCGACACCCGGATGCAGGTGTGGCTTCCCAAACCATTAGAAGCAAAAACAGGAAAAGTTGAGCTTAGAATTAATTATGCTTTTTCAGTTCCTAAATACGGTACAGACCGCATGGGTAGAGTTGATACAAAGAATGGCTGGATTTATGAAATAGCGCAATGGTTTCCCCGGATGTGTGTATTTGATGATATTGAAGGATGGAATACGTTGCCATACCTTGGCGCAGGTGAGTTCTATCTTGAATACGGAAATATAGATTATACTATTACGGCTCCTTCAAACCTGATTGTGGTAGGTTCCGGTGCCTTACAAAATCCTGCAGAATGTTTGACATCAACAGTTAGAAACCGCCTGGAACAGGCTAAGAAAAGCGACAAAACTGTAACGATCGTAAGTGCGGATGATCTCAATGGTAATTCTTATCATCCTGCTAAATCAACACTCACATGGCATTTCGTATGTGACAATACACGCGATGTGGCATGGGCTGCATCAAAAGCATTTATCTGGGATGCGGCACACATTAATTTGCCAAGTGGTAAAAAAGCGTTAGCCCAATCTGTTTATCCTGTAGAAAGTGCAACAGACAAAGCCTGGAAGAGATCCACAGAATTTGTAAAAGGCGCTATTGAATTATATTCTAAAGAATGGTACGAATTTCCCTATCCATCTGCTACAAATGTTGCCGGAATCGTAGGCGGTATGGAATATCCCGGGATCGTTTTTTGCTCATGGAAAAGCAGCGGCTCTGGGTTATGGGGAGTTACCAATCATGAATTTGGCCACACCTGGTTCCCGATGATCGTAGGATCTAATGAACGTAAATTTCCATGGATGGATGAAGGTTTTAATACATTTATTAACGGAGTAGATACCAAAGTATTTAATCATGGTGAATTCTACGAAAAAAACGATGTGCAGGAATCGGCGTCTTACATGTTCAAGGATGATGCGGATGCGATCATGACTATTCCGGATGTAACACAGCAGGATTTTCTGGGAGTCGCTGCTTATGAAAAACCGAGCGACGGATTGGATATTTTGCGTAACCAGATATTAGGCAGGGAGCGTTTTGATTCTGCATTTAGAATCTATATTGACCGCTGGGCTTATAAACATCCGACTCCATGGGATTTCTTCAGAACGATGGAAAATGTAAGCGGAGAAGATTTGTCTTATTTCTGGAGAGGCTGGTTCTTCACAAATTCAAAGCTTGACCAGGGAGTTACTGATGTAAAATATGTAGATAACGATCCCACAAAAGGTGCCTTGATAACACTGGTGAATAACTACCAAATGGTATTACCTGTACCAATGAAAATTGAACAGGAAAATGGTCAAACAGATTCTATCGAACTTCCTGTAGAAATATGGCAGCGTGGAGGCGAATGGACTTTCCATTATCCATCAACAACTATAATTAAAAAGATTACAATTGATCCTGATCATGATTATCCTGATATTGATCCATCAAATAATATTTTTAATGGAGAACCTTTGAAACCCGTGCCACAAGATTTGACTGCGTCGAACGTAATAGATAATTATTTAAAAGCAATAGGAGGAAGAGATAAAATAAACAACATAAAAGATTTTTCTTACACAGCGAAAGGTGAGGTACAGGGTCAGGGAATCGAATTAATGAATAAATATAAAGCCCCGGGCCACTTATTGTTGACAATTACCCTGACTTCATCAAATACAGTTGTGCAAAAAGAATTAGTCAACGGCGATAGCGTTAGCGTTATGGCTATGGGTCAGTCGCAGCCACTTGATGAAGCGACAAAGAAACGTATCAAAGAATCTGCTATTCCATTTCCTGAAATCCAATATACAAACTCTGAGAATGAAATATCTTTAGAGCCAATGTTGGCTGATGTAGATGGAAAGAATGCTTATGTGGTAAATATAAATCCTAATTCAAAAACCGCCATTAAGGAATATTTTGATGCGAAAACAGGTTTGAAAATTAAGCAGGAAATAAAAACGCAAGGTGGCCAATCATCCTATTCGTACAGCGATTATAAAGAAGTAAATGGTATTATGTTTCCCTATAGCTATACCATCACATCACAAGTTGAAATTCCACTAAAAGTTACAGATCTGAAAATAAATAGTGGTTTAAAGGATGATGATTTTAAATAAAATAATCAATTAAATGAAAACAAAAAGGGTATTCAGAAATGAATGCCCTTTTTTGATAGTAAGCAAAAAGTGAAATACGGAATAGATTATTGTCTTAGATTGACTATTGCTCCCTTCCGTTGCCGTTAGGTCAGCAGTACCCTTTTAATAGCCCAAAGTTCCATTTGGTAAAGAATTATTTCCTTGCAAACCACCCGTATGAATACATAAAATTTGAGAGCCTGGTGCAAAATATTTTCTGCTTACCAGGTCGTTTACACCAAACATCATTTTGCCGGTATAAACAAAATCCAATGGAATATGATGTTGCCTGTAAAAATGATTCATAAAAGAAATCAGTTCATTAGTTTTTTTCGCATACCCTCCAAAATGATATCCCTCAATTAATGAATACTTTTTAAAAGTATCCACATTCAGTTGAATCAATCTCTCTTCAATATCGTTACAATCTTTTAAAACACAAAATCCCAAAATCATACTTTTTTCCACATTACTTTCTACTATTCCGGCAAAGGTGGTAGCGGTTCCCACAGGCAAACAAATATGGGTAAAATTTTTATCACTAAAATAAGGATGAATCAAAGCTGCCCCTTTTTTTCCCTCTATTGAAAATCCACCCTCAGGAATTAAAATATGATCTCCGTATTTATTTTTTAATCCTTCAATAAATTCCTTTTCATTCATTTTTTTATAAAGGGAACGACTTACAAATTCGAGTTTCATTCCATGATCTAAGCAAAATAATAAAGTGTGAGAAAGTTTGGGTGGCATTTCACCGCGTACAATTCCAATACATTTTAGATCCATTTTTTTGCAGGCAAAAGCAGTAGCAGCAAGGTGATTGGAATAAGCCCCTCCAAATGTGATGATATTCTTATGAGTTGATTTTTGGGCATCTTTTAAAAAATAACAAAGTTTAAATAATTTATTTCCGGAAATAACCGGATGGACTTCGTCAAGCCGTAACATAAAAATTTTGATACGATTTTTTTCATAATCACCTGATATTAATTCTGTGATTTCCGGCTTTTTCAAAATAAATTCTTTTAATATCTCATTTATCATTGATTGTGGCATAAATCTTTCTTGCTTATTTTCGCGACAATTTAATTGTTTAGAAACAATAATTTATAATTCTTTCCCAGTAGCTATTCGGGATTCAAAAACTTTAATAAATAAGATATGAAACCAACACTTTTAATTTTAGCAGCAGGAATGGGAAGCCGTTATGGCGGTATTAAACAAATGGATTCTTTTGGTCCCAATGGTGAAACTATTATTGATTATTCAATTTTTGATGCCATCAGAAGCGGGTTTGGCAAAGTGGTGTTTATTATCCGTGAATCTTTTGCAGAGGATTTTAAAAATTTATTTGAACCGAAACTCAAAGGGAAAATACAAACCCAATATGTGATGCAGGAAATAAATTCTTATATAGAAAATGTTGAGTATCCGGAAGAACGTACCAAACCCTGGGGAACGGCTCATGCGGTTCTTTGCGCAAAAGATGTAATTCATGAACCCTTTGCTGTTATTAATGCAGATGACTTTTATGGCCGGGAGGCATTTGAGAAAGCAGTAAAGTTTTTAAATGAAGAAGTATCTCCAAAAAAATATTGCATTATCGGATATCAGCTTTCTAAAACTATTTCAGAAAACGGGAGTGTAAGCCGCGGTGTATGCGAAGTAGATTTTGAAGGTAACTTGTTAGGAATTGTTGAGCGCACAAAAGTTTCCCCGGATGGAGACAAAATCTTTTATATTGAAGATGCCATTAAAGTTCCGCTTCGGCCCGAGACTCCTGTCAGCATGAACTTCTGGGGGTTTGATCCTGATGTATTTGATTATATTCAAAAACTATTTATAAAATTCTTACAGGAAAACGCTGAGAATCCGAAAGCAGAATTTTTCATTCCAATCATAGGCGATGCTTTTATTCGCGAAGGAAAAGGGAAAATAAAAGTAATAAATACCGATGCGCAATGGTTTGGCGTAACTTACAAAGAAGATGCACCCGAAGTAAAAGAGAGCATCGAACACTTACTGGAAAAAGGAGAATATCCTGGAAATTTATTTTAAAGAAGTTCTTACCTATTTACAATCAGAAAAGAATTTGCCAACCTGATTTATAATTTAGCTTCCCAAATGTGTCTTTTTTGAAGAAAAATAGAAATATCAGGAATTACTTTGCCTACTGATGAAAGTTTTTGGAAAGTTTATTTTGAAAAGTTCTTTTAGAAAAGAGAGTTTAATAACATTCCAAAAGTTAGACACTCTGCAATTGATGAAAACTTTTGGAAAGTTTATTTGAAAAGTTCTTTTATAAAAGAGAGCATAATAGCTTCCCAAAAGTTAGGCGCTCTGTAATTATTTGACGAAGATTTTTTTTTTGAATTCTAAAAAACTTTTGGAAAATAATCTTTTAATTGCCTTTCACTTTATACACAAAATCTTCCAGCTTTTTTATTTGCTTTACGCGGCTAAGTCCTTTGAGGGTATTTTTATTGGGAAGTTTGATAGTGACGTCTTTTTCTCTTTTTATTTCTCTTAAAGCATCGTAAATATTGTCCGATTTTATCGCAAATACTACTCCGTCAGCATTGGTTTCTTTGCTGCTGATGATGCCAATCACTTCTCCGTCTTTATTAATTACCGGGCCGCCACTGTTTCCGGGATTTGCCGAAATACTTATTTGATAGGAAGTAGTATCACCATAATAACCGGATTGAGCGCTCAGATATCCCTCGCCATATACCACTTCTTCGCGTGGATAGCCCAATGTAAAAATTGGCTCTGCAAGCTCTGCAGAAGTTCTTGGAAAAGTATATGGAAGGCCATTCACTTTTTTGAATGAGGTATCGGTAATTTTTAAAATCGCCAGGTCAGTGGTATCATCTACATAAATGGGTTCTGCAAAAAACTGATCGCCTTTCTTATTTTCAACAATCAGGTTTTTGGCATGATTCACCACATGTGCATTGGTAATGATATAACCGCTGCCATCCAGTAAAAAACCGGTAGCCCTGAAATTAGCCTTGAATTTAGGCCTGGAAGGTACCGTTGCTTCTGTAGCATCATTTAATTTATGTTCAATCTGGTTTAGTTTATGTTCAAACTGATTTAATTTATTATCCACCAAAGGTGTAATTACAGAAACTTTTTTATCTTCTGAATATTTGGAAATAATACTTGCTGTGCCCAGTGAGACGATGCCCGCGATAGCAGCTGCTACAGCAATGGTACGCCTGTAACGATTCCACAGGTAAATTACTTTTGTGCGGATTTTCTCTTTTCCTTTGGAAATAACGCCTTCATTGATCAATTTGCTTTCTACTTCGTTCAAATTGTGTTTAAGAATTTTGATCTCCCGCATTTTATCCAGTTCTCCTACAAAGTAAGTATGTTCTGCAGCCACCTGGTCTATTTCCGGATTATTTTTTCTGAGTTCTTCAAAATATAATTTTTCAGAATCATTCATTTCGCCCCTGAGGTATCGTTCTATCGCGTCTAAAAGTATATTTTCTTCCATCTCAATTCGTATTTTTATATTGTGCAAAGAATAATTTTTTCAATCTGATAAGGCATTTATATTTTTGCGTTTTAGCATTATCTGCATTAGTATATCCAAATATGCCGGCAATTTCAGGCATTGATTTTTTCTCAATATAAAATGCTTCCAACAAGCTCTTACAAGGCTCTCCAATCTTTTGTAAAGCATTTTCCATCATCACAAAATCATGATTCTTTTTCTCATGCAATTCAATCTCATCTTCAACTGCCACTATTTCCTGAACGGATTCAACAGACGGATTAAAGCGATTTTGTTTTTGAAGCCTTTTTAGCCAAAGCCTTCTGCAAACTGAATATAAATAGGTTTGCAACTGGCAGCTCAAAATAAAAGAACTTGACTTTGCTTTCTCAAAAAGAACAATCATTGCTTCCTGAAAAATATCCCGCGCATCATCAGGATAGCCATTATTATTAATAATAAAAGCTTTTATGGTAGAATAATTTTCGCGATAAATGGTTTCAATTGCATTAGTATCGTTGGCAGCAAGCCCTTCTAATAATGCCTTTTCCTGATCATTCGTTTTCACCCGGCTATAATTAATACTTATAAAATGGAAAAGTAACCCAAAATAATTTTGAAAAAAATTTTTTGTATTGGGTTACCTTTTTTGAAAAGCTGTATTAACAATAAATATATTTTAATAATCAAAAATCAAAAACAATGAAAAAATTATTGCTAGTATTCACCGTTGCCGCTTTTTTAACAGCTTGCCATGGTAGTACTTCTTCAAGTGCAACAACTACAGATTCAACTTCTGTAACTACACCGGCTACAGATTCAGCAGCAGTGGCTCCATCAACAGATTCTGCTGCCAGTAAAATGAGCACTGATACTACTAAGATGAAAATGAGCACTGATACTACTAAGAAATAAGAAAATATTCAAAGAAAAGTAATAAATAAACTTTAATTTTTTTTGTTACTTTAAGTTTTTTATTTGAATAGCAATCAAGGGACCGTCCATATTATGGACGGTTTTTTATTTTATATATTAACAAGTTTCCAAGCTCATTTTTAAGTTTAAAAATTTAAGATCAATCATTAGTTTTAAAAAAATCAAAAATTTATTTTTTGATTAAAACCCAAGCCTTACATTTGCGCCGGAGAGTTGGCAGAGCGGTCTAATGCGGCGGTCTTGAAAACCGTTGAGGGTCACACCTCCTGGGGTTCGAATCCCTAACTCTCCGCTCTTTTTTCTGCCGGGCAGGCCGCGATGTATTTATCCAAATTTGCAAAGCAGGTAAATATATTGATCCGCAAAGACAGCTTATCCTACACCATGTCTTCTTATTTAATAGACCTGATAAAGGTCGTAGAAAACATTACCGTGTGTGTATGCCGCGAAGTGGTGGAAGCCAAAGGCGGTGACCACTTAGAGCAATTGGTTATTAAGAATACCGCTAACGGTGAAGTGTACACGGAAGACGCCGCTGCCTTATACATCTTCATTGGCGCCAAACCTTTTACCGATTGGCTGGATGATGAAATTATCACCAATGATAAAGGGCTTTATTGAAACCGGCAGAGATCTGCACCATTATGAAGATTATAAAAAAATATGGAAGCTGGAGCGCGATCCTTATTTACTGGAAACAAGCTGTGCCGGCATCTTTGCCGTACACGTCGACGCCATGAACCGTGTGGCCTCGGCAGTAGGAGAGGGCTCTATGGCAATAATTGGGGGAGATGTAGAGGTTAATGGTGAATGAAGGAAAATAGGAATTGGGGTTATATGTTGGTTTACTGGGTTTAAAATTTAAATACAGAAAGCAGTAGTTGCATACTCATGACAGCGGCGGTAATTGATAACTTCCGATTTTTACAATCCTATTCCAAAATCTTTTCAGTTCTTTGCATAAATTTTAAAACAAAAAAAATCATGAGCAAAAAAATCAGTGTGGAAACCAACGCAATAAACTGGTTTGAAATTTCAGTAACTGATATTGCCAGAGCAACGAAGTTTTACGAAACTATTCTTGAAATTGAATTGACACCAATGGAAATGATAGGAATGAAAATGGCAATGTTTCCTTATGATGGTGCAAACGGAAAAGTTGGCGGAGCTTTAGTGCAAAGTGAAATGCACACACCAGGTGCAACAGGTACGGTAATTTATTTGAACGCTAACCCTGACTTAGATTTAGTGTTTAAAAGAATTGAAAAAGCAGGCGGCAGAACGTCAATGCCTAAAACCTTGATTGATGAAAATTCGGGCTTTATGGCTTTCTTTACAGACACCGAAGGCAATATAATTGGACTTCACTCAAATAAATAAACCCATGAAACCAAAACTTCTTTTAAGAATTGCATCGGGAGTAATGATTTTTCATTTGCTTGGACACACAATTGGACAAAGCATTTGGAAACAAGCAACCGACCCTGTCGAGCAAGAAGTTATCAGCCAAATGACCGGCCACAAATTTCCATTCATGGGTAGCATCAGAAGTTTGGCCGACTATTATGACGGTTTTAGTTGGGCTACTTCAATTGGACTTATCTTTTTTGCAGTTATACTTTGGTTGGTTTCAGGTGCTGTAAAAGAAAACGCCGGACTTGTACTTAAAATTCTTATAGCAACTACAATTTGTCTTTTTGCCTGGAGTATTGACGAGTTTATTTTCTTCTTCCTGTTTGCTGGCTGTATCACCCTATTAGCAGCAATACTAACTTTAGGTGCAATAACTCAAATCAGAAATCAAAACTAATAAGGCAATTATTAATTAAAAACATGTTAATTACCCGATATAAAATCAGATGTGCGGCTATCATCCTTATTTCTGCAGGTTATGGGTGGGCTGGCGGACATTATATTCCAACGGATTCTTCAATAATAGCCTACTCATTTCAATTTATTGTTATTGTAGTATTATTGATTTTGAGTGTTCATTTTTTAAGTAAAAGTAAAGATGAATATAAGAAAAATAGTTGGTCAACTAATGGGTTGACTATCTTTTCGGCTCTTTCATTATTAATAAATATATTGAATGTAATACATGGAGCGTTTAATCACGATGTGCATTCTTTTGGATCACATAACTCGCTAGCCGATTTAGTGCCAATTGCAATTATAATTTTAGGAGCAGTGTTATGGCTTATAACAGTTCTAAAGAAAAATGATATTGCACTGAAAAGCTGATTTTCGATAATCCGGAAAGCAGCGCACAACCGTTGCATTTTATCCTCGGTGGGTGTTCCATTTTTCAAATCATCCAATTGTGAGTGGTGCCTCCGTTTGGCCTCCCGGCGAATGACACTGAGGATGAGGCACAGTAAACAAGCTTTTATTTGGTATTTTTATTTCGGAATAAAACTTTAATCATCGGGCTATGCGTAATAGAAAAGTGATGATAACAAATGATAGGATTTTTCTTGGAAGGAGAGATTATTTCGAATAATTTATAAGACCTATAAGGTTTTGAAAACCTTATAGGTCTGAAAACCACTTTTTTTCTCAGGAACGTCTCCCGCACGGGACATTCCGTTAATTAAATGGCCAGTAAACCAATTTATTTGATATTTTTATTTTCATATTAAAATAACGTCCACTTCGTGAGACGTTGCCTGAGAAGAAAATTTTTTTGAGATAGTTGTGCAATTGGCACTTCCGCTTTCGCTAAGGTAAAGCTTTATTGATGGTTGATATAATTCCCTTTCTTTATTAAAAGTGTTATGCTTGCGGTTATTGTCCATAAGTTTTGCAACATCAAAATACCAATCACTATCAATATGAATTTGTTGTCAAATAAAGCTATTACACCTAATAACTGAAAAAATATTCCTAAAGCAATAGCTGACCAAATAAATATTTTAGGTAAAACCGTAGTGCTTCTTAAAGCAAAACCTAATACTAAAAACAATGAGGGTGCTAATAAAAAAATATGAATGAATGTATTGGTAAGC
>DATCFT010000074.1:0-16026 GCA_036509335.1 Hanamia sp. | reverse complement strand
ATTTGAAATATATAATCCCAACAGTCATTCTCGTTTTTGAATTGTGCAAGGAATTCTTGAAAATGTCTCGGGTATTGCTCAATAATACTCATGCAGCAAAATTATAAATTTTTACTTGACCGAAAGGGATAGGCAGTATTTTTTATTAGGATAAACCTACATGACCATTCCGGTAGTTTTACCACAGGTTGGCATCGCTTTTCCGTAATACGGATTAACAATAGATTTGCTTTCGTCCATCCAGTAAGACTTGGCCATTGGGCAATAATGGATATACAACATTTTACCGGGTTTCTGTGTTTTAAACAAATTGTGCATCGCAATGGATAAGGCGGCAAAAGATTTACGTTGTTCAACAATATTATTGCTTTGGCTGATAGCCGTTGCCAGTTCTAATGCAGTATTTGCATCTTTTACATCTTTCAATGCCGCTTCCAGATCACCGGCCGCTTTTGCCGCAGCCTGGGCATCATCTTTTGTCAGCGCATTATCTATGTCGGCATAGTGCTGGTAAGCCGTATTTATATCATTGAGGATGGAAGCATTTGCCTGTTGATGAACACCAAATGAAAGGGCAATAGTTGCCAATAGTATTATAATAAGATTCCGTTTCATAATTTTAAATTTTTTATTTTTAATAAATAATTGAATAAATGAATTGCAGTTACATATTGTCTTCCGCAGGTATCCCGCGGCCTTGCACGCCAATACCATCTATGTGTACCAGCCGCGCACCCATATCACCCGTAACAGCAATTGTATAAACCGAGCCGGCCATTAAAACTACGGCTATGACTTCTGCAACCAACTTTCTTTTAAAGAAGAAATGACTGACTATTTTAGCAAGTGCCGCAAAGCCGCTTATCCATACGGTATAGTTGGCATAATGTTCATGCTTTTCAAAGGTGGTTCTTGTGACCGGGCCTAATTTGGACAAATCGGGGTCACCACCATGAAAAATATTGGAAGCAAGATAGGCACCGATAAACCCAAGTACCACTAAAAAAAGTACCACCCAACTTAGTTCTTTTCCGCCCTGCATTTTGTTCAGTTTAAAAACAAAAAAGGATGCCATTTGAATAATGAATGCAAGTATTAGAAACACAATGGGAAAGTGCACAACTAATGGATGCATTTTAGGAAAATCGGCAAAACTGTCGGTATTGTGTGCAACAGGATAGGCATTGGAAAGTGTCGTAGTCAGTGTATCGCCGCCACCGTGTGCAAAGGCCGTAAAGGCTACCAATAGGCAACCCAGGGTTAGCCATCCTGCTAAGTATTTTTTTTGAAAATTTTGCATTGTATTTAATTTGTTTTAGGTTATTAAAAGACGTGTGAGTTGAACCATAAAATAACTATCTGTTTCAAAATGGAGTAACACCTTTATTCAAATCGGGCCGGCACTGTAATTCCAATGAATAGTCCGGCAATTCCGACGCACAAAACAGAATGTTGATAAGCGGGAATAGAAAATAGAAATTGAGTTATTTTGTTGATTTACTGTAAGACAAAAATTACCCGCATAGAAAAACAAGTCTATGTTTAGAACATCGAAAAACATTAAATCATATTTGAAAACTCTGTATGGCTATACGTATGTCCGGGATTGGAGGATGATGGCTTCGTACAAAATATTTTGTACCCGAAATTTCAGTAGAGGAAGATAAAATGCCAATATTAAAAAAGGAAGTAAGGAAAGAAGTAAAAAATACCGGATTGACTAAATTTATCGAGGACGAAATTGCCTTATCAACTTTTTGAAATTTCATTACCCCACCATTGCAGCAATTATCTTTATCATTATTCGCATTATGATGATGAATTTCCGCTTTGTCCTGATGATTAGATTTATTGGGTTGATAATTTTTCGCAGCTTCTATGCCACATTCTTCATGATGATGCGAATTGAATCCCATATCCAGCCCAACAGCACATGCAAAACCTATAACAGTATTTAGTGAGAATGCTATTAAAAGAAAGGCTGCTTTAAATTGCATGGATTTTCTTTGATTCATTTTATTTTAGTAAAAAAATATTTACCGTAAAGCTATCGAAAAAATTATAATTTATAGAGTATCGGAAAAAACGCTGAATATTTTATAACATTTTTTTTAAACTAATGCTTCCACTTTATAACTCACTTTTCCAAGCAATTTTATTACTTCATTTTTATCTACATCTTTTGTTGTAACGATTAGAATTTTTTTGGGATCCCGTGTATGTACTTCCCAATTCTTTTCACCGAAAGCTTAATTGAGTACCAGCGTTACTCTCGCAATACAGGAGCCACACATAATGTTTGTTTTAATTGTATGGTTTTCATTTTGTTTATTCTTTTTGAAAAGTAAAATTATGACTGACATTAAGAATAACGATACACAATTAAGGATTTGAGTTATATAATTTTGGTTAATGAATATTTATGCAAATGAACTAGTCAAGACTGGCAAAAAAAATAAATACTTCACAAGTATTGTTGTCGCGCATTGAGCGTGGAATAGGAGGAAACATTAACGTCGTATTTGATTTAGTCAATTATTTGTATTCCAGAAATATTGCGGCCAAAGAAATCTTTGGAGAGCGGTTCTCACTTGATTTAGTAATGAAAAACTAAAACAACCCCAAAACAACGAATACCCAAATTGAAAGCTTGGTAAAAGAGTTAAAAAAGACGATGAGAGCTGATTTTGATAAATTATTATTGTTGTTATCATTACATAAATAGACACTTCATTTTAATTATCTATACATATATCCAGTCGCCGGTAAAAAAAATCCTCACAATTGCGAGCTTCATTTTAATTTGAGAATTAAAATCTTTAAAACTTTTCCAATTTCTTTTCGGCTATATAGGCTATGCTGGCGCCTGCTTCTCTTTTAAGATATTGATAAGCAACTTTCAAATGCCTTTAATAATGTCCACTAAATTTTTTGAGTGGTAAATTAAGATTTGAGGAGGAATTAAAAACCTTTCATTTCTGTCTTAGCATAGTTCTTTTAAATTTATTTATTTACTTCCAGAACCTGGAAAGTTCCCGGTACCATCTTTCTTCGTCTTGCATTTGGATTTTGAGGGTCAGCAGGTTCAAATTCAGCAGTGGGTAAAAATAAAGAACCGCTATTTTTATCAATAGTAATTGTCCTGGCTCCTGCTTTGGTTGTTATAGTTCCCAGGCTTATAAATTCATTTGCTGATTTTTCTTTAAAGGCTGAGATAGTTCCATCTCTTCCATTGGGTACAAATATGATTCGTTTATTAGCATCAAAAGTAGTACCATCAGAGCCTTCACCTATTGGAAGTTTATCAATAATTTTTCCATTAGTGGCATCCATTACTATTAAAAGTTTACTATCTGAACAACCGGAAAACAATCTTTTTGTTTTAGTATCAATAGCGAGGCCTGAAGGACCTTCACCGGGAGCTAATGGCCATCTGGCGATTACTTTAAAAGTTTTTAAATCAACTACAGCAATCTCATTTTTATCTTCAAGATTTACAAAAAACTTCCCCTTGCCATCCGAAACAGCTTCTTCAGGTTTTCCGTCTAACGCGACAGAATCAATTAGTACATTTTTTACAGGATCAATAATAGAAAGATTGTTACTGCGACCATTGTTGGTAATAATTTTTTTAGTGAAAGGCTCGTAGTTAATACCATCAGGGTTGGTACCGGCTTTTATTTGTGTTATAACTTTATTTGTTATTAGATCGAATAACGTTACATTATTTAATCTTCCATTACTGGTGTAACCTCTGCCAAGCTCATTATCAAAAGCAATACCATGCACACCAGTAGTATTGGGTATTACTCCAACAGAGTCGCCGGTGTTTTCATCCAAAATATTTACCTGAGTACCATGAGATACGTATACTTTACCATTGTTAACTGCTATATAATCCCAACCTCCGGAACTTGGAATGTGAAAAGTTTTTACAACTTTATAATCAATTTTATCCTGCGCTTTTGCAACGAAGGTAAACAAGAAGGAAATTATAATAAGGAGAGAGAATCTGTTGGACATAGTATGAATTTTAGCGGAAGATGGCATCTGATTCTGAAGAAATGCTGAAGCAATTGTGGTAGGATTTTTACATTTGTTTTTTGCTCTATTTTATTATTCAAAATTTCTACAACATTTTTTGTAAATTTTGATAAAATTTCCCAGGATGAAAATACTTATTGTTGAAGATGAAAAAGATCTGAGTGATGGAATCGTTTCTTATCTTAAAAGTGAAAACTATGTATGCGAAACAGCCTCTCATTTTAATGAAGCTATTGCAAAGATTGATGTGTATGATTATGATTGCATCCTTCTTGATATATCGATTCCTGGAGGTAACGGGCTTGATCTTTTAAAAGATTTGAAATCAAATAATAAGATGAATGGAGTGATCATCATTTCTGCACATAATTCTCTTGATGATAAAATAACAGGGCTTACATTAGGTGCTGATGATTATTTATCGAAACCGTTTCATCTCTCTGAATTAAATGCCCGCATAGCTGCTATTATCAGGAGAAAAAAATTTGATGGAAACAGTATTTTACAGTTTGATAACCTTCGGATAGATACGCAAAGTAAAATAGTAACAGTTGAAAATAATCCGGTAGAACTTACCAGAAAGGAATACGAATTATTACTTTATATTGTTTCCAATAAGAAACGAATCATCTCCAAAGAATCCATAGCAGAGCATCTTTGGGGGAATGATCAGGCTGCTAATTTTGATTTTATTTATACCCATATAAAAAACCTGAGAAAAAAATTAATGATTGCTGGTGATGTAGATTACATTAAATCCGTGTATGGAATGGGTTATAAATTTTCCGGCCAATGAGATTACTTGCCAAATACAACAGGCTAAATATTCCCATTACGATTGCTGCACTTTTGATCAGCAGCATTGGGTTTTATCATCCATTATGTGCTGGTGCAACCAGTTGGATAAAGAACTGCGTATAGAGCAAATGAAAATTATCCATTAAGTCAAGGAAAAGGACGCATTGCCAGAAGCTTCAGATTATAAAGACCAGCAAATTGAGTTTCATCTCAATTTAAATGATAATATTTAAACCCGGTTTTCTACCGAAGATGTATTTGAAAATAATGAAAATGAAACTGAATCATATCGAAGGCTGCAATTTTTGGTAACTACGAACGGAAAAAATTATGTTGCCGAAATAAAAAAATCACAGTAGGAAACAGAAGATATTGTTCAACTTATTTTGATGTTCACACTATCGATAATTTTTTTTTAATTTTCATTCTTTTTATTGCCAATCGTTTTTATTGGCCAGTTTATGGAAACCATTTCATCATACTTTGGAAGAATTGAAGCCGTTTAATCTTTCTTCAAAAAATAAATTAAAGCCCCCTCAGACAGTCATTAGTGAGTTTAAAGAATTAAATGAAACCAGATTATCCATTATCAGAACAGCAACCGATTGAAATTCTTTTACAAAAAGAAACGGGCGAATCGTGATTATGACACAAAGACGAGAAGTTATTTCACCAGCGGGTTGATTGCGCAAAAGCATTTTAAGCATTTTGACTTTATTGTCAATTGCGAGAATATATTTGATGTAAGACAGACAAGGTTTGAAAATATTGTAATTCCACCCATAATCAACCCTACTTTCAGGCAGCTATATGCCCCTTTAGATGGAAGAGTTTTTAATGTAGCGATAAGATTAAAATTATGAGACCTAAACCTTTAAACTAAATTATGTTATTACTGCATTAAATAAAAATCTGAAATGTAGATTTTTATGATTACTTATAAAACAATCTAACACTATTAACCGAAAAATATTATCCGGTTTTTTCTTTTGCATCTGCAATTTTGTTTTGAATGATACCGCATTTCCAAACTATTGTTCCAGATATAATGATTAGTAAATAGATGCCAAATGCTAACGATATACTGAAAGGAAGATGCCTGGTTTTCCGTTGGTGGCCTCATGTTAATCATCAGAGGTATATTTCTTATTTATAGAACCACACAAAGCAACAAATTTTATTATTTTTTATTTTATCCGGAATTTCCATTTTTAAAAAAATTGATAATACTAACTTAACATTGGCGTAAAGTTAAGGTAACATTGGTAGGCGACTTTTGCATCGAAATAAAAAAAAAATTATGTTCAAAATGTTTACCAAAATGCGATTATTTATATTCGTGTTAAGCTTTGGATTATTGTTGAGTAATAATAGTTTGAAAGCTCAATTCGTTTCAAGTTCCGACTCTGCCTTCAAAGCAGGAAGCCCTAACTCAGGCAAATTGTGGGGTTATATGTTTGGTGATTATTATTATAAAGCCAAGGCCGACTCCCTGAACCGGGGCGGTGGCAATCAATATACAGGTGTCCCTAAAGGTAGAAATGCCTTTCAAATCAGGAGGCTTTATCTCGGTTATAATTATAATATTACCAAAAAATTTGCTGCTGAAGTATTACTTGAAGCGGCACCGGGAGAATCACTAACTGATAGTAAAATCGCTTTTTATGTAAAGCTTGCAAATCTTCGCATTAAGGATGTCTGGAAAGGTACAGATCTTGTTCTTGGCCAGGTATCAACAGTGGGTTTCACTATGTCGTCAGAACCAATATGGGGTTATCGCTCTATAGAAAAGACTATTCTGGATAACCGCGGAACACCTTCCTATGATTTAGGAGCTGCATTGCAGGGTAAGTTCGATCCAAAAACAGGAAATTTTGGTTATGATGTAATGGTAGGTAATGGAACCGGAGCAAAACCTGAAGGAGATAATTACAAATGGTTCTCTGGTGATATTTGGGGAAAATTTCTTGATAAAAAAATATATGTAAATTTATATATGGATTACAACGGTTCTGCTCCCATTTCCGGTATGAAGCAATCAAGGAACATGATCAAGGGATTCGTGGCATATACTGTTCCAAAATTCACTCTTGGTGTAGAAGCATATAATAACACACTTAAAAACGGTGACCAGGCGACAGAAATTGCAACAGGCAACGTTGATTTCCTCACTGTGCAGGCCAAGGGCATTTCAATTTTTACCCACGGAACCATTGTGAAAGACAAATTAAATTTCTTTGCCCGCTATGACGCTTTAAATCCGGACAATAAAATTAACAACAGCATTTATAACAAATACGTTCAAACAACATCAGGTTATACCGATCCTTCAACAAAAGAAAATTTTATAACTGCAGGTTTGGATTATACTCCGATTAAAAATGTACACTTTATGCCTAATATCTGGACTGATACTTACAAAAATCAGGGCTTTACGCCAAAATACACAGGTAGTGATTTTGTTTACAGGCTCACTTTTTATTTTATATTTGGAAAGTAAATACCAATTCTGCTATTATAAAGTATATCAATTTTTAAACCTCAATTAATCTTAAAAAAAATAATCATGAAATTAAAATCAAAAATCAAAAGTATCTTTTTCGCCGTTTCTGCCTTAGCAGTTTTGGGTACTGTTACTACGGGATGTAATAGTGATTCTTCCAATAAAAGTGCTTCCTCAGATTCTACTGCCAGCTCTTCCTCAGGCAGTGCAGATAAAACGCTCTTAGGCGCCGGAAGCACTTTCGTGTATCCATTATTTTCAAAACAGTTTGATGAATACAATAAGCTTACCGGATTAAAAATAAATTACCAGGCAATCGGATCCGGCGGAGGTATTCTTCAGTTAACCAATAAAACAGTTGACTTCGGAGATTCAGATGCTCCACTGACCGAAGAGCAGGCGCAGAAAATGGGTGTGTCCGTACTTCATATTCCTATGTGTTCAGGCGCTGTAGTGATGAGTTATAATTTGCCGGAAGTAAAAGATACGCTGAAGCTCACTCCGGATGTGATTGCAAATATCTACCTGGGCAATATAACCAAATGGAATGATCCCAAAATTGCTGCAATTAATCCGGGAGTAAAATTACCGGCAACCGCAGTATTAGTGGCTCACCGGTCAGATGGCAGCGGAACTACCAATATTTTTACAGATTATCTTTCAAAAGTAAATGCTGAATGGAGTACCAAAGTTGGTAAAGGAACTTCCGTTAACTGGCCAACTGGTCTCGGAGGCAAAGGGAATCCCGGAGTATCAGGGATTATCAAGCAAACACCCGGTGGTATTGGATATATTGAGCTAGCTTATGCAATCCAAAACAATTTTCCTTATGCCAAAGTGCAAAACAAATCGGGAAATTATATTGTCCCAAATATAGCTTCAACCAGCGCTTCCAGCAATGTACAATTACCTGCTGATTCAAAAATTTTCATAGGTAATACAGCCGCTCCTGATGGGTATCCTATAAGCGGATTTACCTGGGCTTTGATTTACCAGGAGCAGAATTATAATAATCGTTCCGAAGACAGAGCAAAGGATCTTTTGAAGTTATTCTCGTGGGAAATTCACGATGGCCAGCAATATTGTAAAGATTTGGATTATGCTCCATTGTCTCCGGCTGCAGTAACAGTTGCTGAAAATATTCTTAAATCTGCCACTTACAATGGTAAAGCAATATTGCAATAAATTTCTAATAACAGGTATATTTGAAATTATCACCAACAAAATCCGGAATTTCCCGCAGCAATAATTTGTTGCGGGAAATTCTTCCATGTCTAATATGATGAATATCTGGAAAGCAAAAAAAATTAAAAGGTCTGTAAGGCAAATCCGTGCTGAAAAAATTTTCAGGACTTCGCTTGTCCTGATCTCATTGAGCATTCTTGTGATAGTGATTACCTTTTTACTTACTTTAATTATTCAGTCCCTACCTTCAATAAAAGCGTTGGGATTTGGTTTTTTGATTGGTAAAACATGGGATCCGGTGCATAATATTTATGGCACTTATCCCTTTTTGCTTGGAACTTTATTGACATCTTTCCTGGCTTTAATTATTTCTATTCCTTTTTCATTTGTAACAGCTATTTTCTTAGGGGAATACTATCCACGAGGTTGGTTTTCTGATTTTTTAAAAAATGCGATAGAATTAATTGCAGCAGTTCCATCTGTAATTTATGGTTTTTGGGGATTGTTTGTTTTGGTTCCTATTGTACGCAGTTTAGAATTAAAAATTGGCGTAACTCCTTATGGTATCGGGATATTTTCTGCATCTTTAATTTTAACCATAATGATCATTCCATACGCTGCTTCTTTGGGACGGGAAATGGTACGGATGGTGCCTTCCTCATTAAAAGAAGCTGCTTATTCATTAGGCGCAACGAGATATGAAGTGATCAGAGATGTGATTTTGCCGTATTCCAGGTCAGGATTATTTGCTGGCGTTTTATTATCCCTTGGAAGAGCATTGGGAGAAACCATGGCTGTGACAATGGTTATTGGAAATACAAGCGTAATACCGAAAAACATTTTTGCTCCGGGAAATACAATGGCTAGTGTAATAGCTAATGAATTTACAGAAGCAGCGAGCAGTCTTTACTTATCTGCATTAATTGAGATCGGACTTGTTCTGTTCCTGGTTACTGTAATTATTAATTTGGTCGGGAAAAGAATTATTAAAAGATTTACTACTGAATAAAAATGAAGCCAAACATCCAATATAGGTTAGGTAAAAGCAAATTTTTCAAAGGATTGATCATTGTACTGAGTGTACTTTGTACGGTTCCTTTATTTATAATTCTTATTTATATACTAAAAGAAGGTTTTAGTAAAATAAACTGGCATTTCCTGGTCAATATGCCTAAACCAGTTGGGGAAACCGGAGGTGGTATTGCCAATGCTTTAGTTGGAAGTTTATTAATCGTTTTTTATGCGTCGCTTATTGCAATTCCTGTTGGTGTTATGTGCGGTATTTATTTGAGTGAAAACCGGAATTCTCGATTAGCAAACTGGACGAGGCTTTCTGTAGATGTATTGCAGGGAACCCCCTCCATCGTTATGGGGATTGTGGTATATTTCTGGGTTGTTAAACCTCTGAGTACATTTTCAGCCCTTTCAGGCAGCATAGCACTGGCAATAATGATGTTGCCAATTGTGGTTCGATCGACTGAAGAAACTTTAAAACTCCTTCCTGATACTTTAAAAGAAGCGGGACTTGCTTTGGGGTTACCTTATCATAAAGTTATATTGAGAATTATTCTACCTTGTGGAATCGGTGGTATTATGTCGGGAGTCATACTGGCTGTTGCAAGAATAGCAGGTGAAACGGCTCCGCTATTATTCACTGCTTTTGGGAATCCATATTTTTCCACCAACATTTTTAAACCTATGGAAAGTTTACCTCTGTTGATCTTTAACTACGCAACAAGCGCCTACGATGATTGGCATAACCTTGCATGGGGTGCGGCGCTTATTCTATTGATATGGGTATTGTTATTAAATATTATTACTAAGATCATAACAAGAAAATGGAGAGTACAATTTTAAAAGCGCTTAATTTCAATGCTTACTTTGGCGAAAATCGTGTTGTAAAAGATGTAAATATTGAAATCCCGAAAAACAATGTGATTGCGGTGATGGGACCTTCTGGCTGCGGAAAAACCACCTTTCTTCGTTGTATTAACCGAATGCATGAATTAATAGAGGGTACCTCAACGAAAGGCACCATGTTGCTTAACAACGAAGATATTTATAGCATGCACCCCATTTTGGTACGACATAAAATAGGAATGGTATTCCAGCGTCCAAATCCTTTTCCTAATTTGAGTATTTATGATAATGTAATTGCCGGATACAAGCTCAATGGTATGAAAATGTCAAAGCATGACAAAGATGCTATTGTCGAACAATCTTTACAAAAAGCTTCTCTCTGGAATGAAGTAAAAGAATCCCTCCATAAAAAGGGAACATTTTTATCAGGAGGGCAGCAACAGCGCTTGTGTATTGCGAGGGCGATAGCCATGGAACCTGACGTGTTGTTGCTTGATGAACCTACTTCTGCACTGGATCCTATTTCCACATCCAGTATAGAAGTATTGATGCAGGAACTAAAGAAAAACTATACGCTTGTAGTAGTAACTCACAATATGCAACAAGCCGCCAGGGTTAGTGATAAAACTGCATTTTTTTATCTTGGAGAATTAATTGAATATGATATCACCAAAAATATGTTCACTAATCCAAAGGATACACGTACCCAAAATTATATCACCGGAAGGTTTAGTTGATTGACTTAAAAAATTAAAAAATATGACTCAGTTTGAAGTAGAAATTCAGGATGTAAAATCGGAAGTAATCAATATGTGGCAATTAGTTCTTTCGCAATTAACCAAAGCAAAAGAAGCCATGCTTGCCTTTGATAAAGACCTTGCCCGTGAAGTAATGGCCCGTGAAAAAAGGGTCAATGCTCTTGAATTGAAAATAGACAGAGATTGCGAAAACATCTTTGCCCTTTATTGCCCGGTGGCTATAGATTTGCGGTTTTTATTGGCTGTACTTAAAATTAATACTAACCTCGAGCGGATTGGTGATATTGCTGATGGCATCGCGAGGTACATTGCATATTCACCTGTGAAATTTAATACAGGTTTTTTGGAATCAAGCCGGTTAATTGAAATGTACAATGGCTCTATAAGCATACTTTCCGATACACAGGCTTCTTTTGAGTTTGAAAATACGATTCTTGCGCGGACTATCTTTTCCAGGGACGATGTTCTGGATACGATAAACAAAAAAGCAGATGATAATATCGCTAAATATATTCACGAAGACCTCAATAACATCAATGAAGCACTGAATATACTTTCAATCATCAGAAAGCTGGAAAGGGTAGGTGATCAATCAAAAAATATTGCAGAAGAAATTATATTTTACGTAGAAGCAAAGGTGTTGAAACATCAATAAAAAATGATGCTTGTAAACATCTGAGAAATAAATAAAAAAAGAATAAGCTCAAACAGATATCATAAGCTGTAATTAGGTCCAGGAAAGGTTTGTTATAAGCAAAACAGGATTCTATGCTATACAACCTTATATTTCTATAAGGAGGTTTTATCTTTATTCTCTTCAATTCCCTGACTTAGTAAACCAACAAATATTACAGATTTTTATTTTTAAAATCGTTATAACTATCATGCATAAACAAATATTATTCTCATAATAATTTGCCAAGAACATGATAACAATTCCATGATATTCCGATAAGAAGAAGGTAACATTAGAACCTTCTCTTTGCAAATCAAATATTCAGATTAGTAGTGCAGTGGAATCTTCCAATATTAAGAAATTGTAAAGACGCTAAATTAAATAGCTATTTACTATAAGTTTGCATGCAAATGAATTATGAAACAAAATCTCGCACTATATTAATAGCCGATGATGAGCCTGACATTTTAGAAATACTTGAGTATAATCTGCAGGCACAGGGTTATGATGTAATCGTAGCTAATAATGGCAACGCAGCCATTGAACTTGCAAAACATCACAAACCTGATCTGATCATTCTGGATGTGATGATGCCAGGTAAAACGGGATTTGAAGTCTGCAAAATTCTGCGCATTCTCCCCGAATTTCAAAATACCATTATTATATTTTTGACAGCGCTGAATGATGACCGTACGCAAATAAAAGGATTAGAAACCGGGGGAGATGATTATATTACCAAGCCAATAAGCCCCAATGTTTTATTAAGCCGTGTAAACGCCCTTTTTAGAAGAATAATAAAAGAAACAGGAAGCGTATTGCAGATAGGGGATATTTTAATTGACCGGGAGAAATATATTGTTACCTCCAATAATGAACAAATTATTCTTGCACGCAAAGAATTTGAATTACTCGCGCTCCTTGCTTCAAAACCTGCAAAGGTATTTTTACGAAATGAAATTTTGCAAAAGGTATGGGGAACCGAAGTTATCGTGGGTGCTCGAACTATTGACGTACATATCAGAAAGATTCGACAGAAATTAGGTGATGACTGTATATCCACCGTGAAAGGAGTCGGATACAAATTTACGATGTAGCCTTAAAAAAATGTTAAGCAAAAACTTTTCACCGCAACAGGCTTCTATTATCACTGCTATCCCAATTAGTGCGTTGGGAAGCGTAGCTTTTTACATTTACAGCGGAGATATCAGGTTGTCAATTATTTTTTTATTTTCTTTAGTAATAGTCGCGTATTTCATAATTTATTTCACCATTCAGCGATTTATTTACCGGAAAATAAAATTGATTTATAAATTGATTTATCAAACCAAGGCAAGTAAGAAAGAAGAATTTTATTTTAAGAATATTTTGCCACAAAAATCAATTGAAGAAGTAAATGAAGACGTGGAACAATGGGCCGCACAACATAAAGAAGAAATGGAACTTTTGAGAAAGAATGAATTGTTTCGAAAAGAATTTTTGCTTAATCTTTCCCACGAATTGAAAACGCCGGTTTTTGCCATCCAGGGGTATGTGGACACTTTATTGAATGGAACATTGGATAATACCGCTGTTAATAAAAAATTTCTGGCCAATACTTCAAAAAATGTGGACAGGCTTGTAAATTTATTAGATGACCTGGATGAAATTACTAAACTGGAAAGCGGTGATTTATTACTATACAAAACCAATTTCATTATTCAGGATCTTATTAAGGAAGTTTTTGAATCTCTTTCAATAAAAGCTGATGAACATAAAATAAAATGCTTTATAAAAAGTGGCTGTGAATTGCCACTAACTATTTATGCTGACAAAGAAAAAATTAGAATGGTCATTATAAATCTTGTTGATAATGCCATAAAATACGGTAAGCAAAATGGTACTATTGAAGGAAGCGCCTATAAGATCGATGGAAAAAAAATATTGATAGAGATCAGTGATGATGGCTATGGAATTTCAGAAGAAAATTTACCAAGGATCTTTGAAAGATTTTACCGGACAGATCTTGCCCGGACGCGTAAAGCGGGTGGAAGCGGATTGGGCTTATCTATTGTAAAACTTATTATTGAGGCGCATGACGATACGGTACACGTAAGAAGTAAAATTGATGTAGGAACTACATTTGGATTTATTTTACCTTCAGCAAAAAATTAAAGCAACTTGTGAAATGGATATTTTCCTTCATTAGAACCGATAATATTTAAAGTTCGTTTGCTATGACGTTGCCCTTCCGATTGTGTTGAATTATTATTCTACTGCTTTTTATATGCAAATACTTTCCGTTTTTTGCATTCCGTAGAAAGCAAATGGAAACCAAGTATTCTCCTGACTGTTTGAAAACGACAGATAGGAGTCGGGGAGATTAATCTTCAATCGAAATTTCTTCCTGTGCTAATTTGTTTAGACCCTTTTAATGAATTGGTTTTTCAAAAATAGACAATCTAACCTCTTCGTAATACCTCTTATTGTTGTTGTCAGGTATTTATGCAAAAGACTTTGCAGGGGTGCAATCGGGTTTTTTAAAAGTTTTTCCACTTCAGTTACTGAATTATAAAAAGAGGTTTTGCTGGCAAGTAAAGTAGCAATGGTTTTGAGTGTTAGCCATCCTTCCAAAAAATCATTTTTTTGAAAAGGTTCAAAATTCTATACTTTTTTTAGTCTTTCGCCCCTTACAAATGGAATTTTAAACAGTGATCTAAAATTACTATTGTCTTTTTTCTCCATGTAGGTATCTAACCCATAAACCAATTCCTTTGAATTTAATTTTTTGAAAGTGCCAAACATTCTATCCCAGATGCTTAGCACATCTCCATAATTACTATCGGTATAAGGTTTTTGATAATGATGATGTACATGATGCAAATTGGGAGTAATGAAAACGAGGCCTACTAAAGAATCTACCTTGTTTGGTAACTCATAATTTATATGTGCAAATAAAGTGGTAAACACCTGGATAATCTGTCTTAAAATCAATGCCCAAAAGACTGCGCCACTTAAAAAAACCCATAACAAGGTAATGGAAAGTCTGATAATATTTTCTCCGGGATGCTCTCTGAATGTAGTGGAAACATCCACTACATTATCGCTGTGATGCACCGAATGAAACATCCATAATCCTTTTACCTTGTGCATGATAATATGATAAATATATTCTCCAAAATCAAGGAAAACAAAAGTAGCAATGAAAAGGAGGAATGGACTTTTACTTAGAGGCAGAAGATAAAGAAACCCAAAATGATGTAGGGTAGTCCATTCAATTATTTTAGCAAACGCCACGCCCAGCAATAATTGCCCTGGAATATTCGTGAAAATAAAAGGAGCATTGACAAAAGCATGTTTCCATTTTTTATAGTTAAATACAACCCCGGCAATATTTTCAATATTCCACGTTATAAAAAAAATGGAGATGAAAATAAAAATTTGCAACATTTCACTATGCAGTGAAATAAAATGTTCAAAATGATTACTCATTGATTAATAATAAGGTTATAAAACTTTTTTAAAGCTTAAATCCTTTCCCAGAAATTCAACTCCAATGAAGCCGCGCACTTCTAAATATCCGTTATTTGTCAACCAAGCCTTCGCATCTAATTGTTTACCGGCGTGAGGATTATAAATTTTACCGCCCTCCCAGTCTTTCTGTTCTTTATTATAAACAAGGTGATCCAACACAACAAGACCTATTAACTTTCTTGTTCGCAAATCCGGATTGGGATTGTGCTTGTCAATTCTTGTATTCATTGGCCTGCTTTTATCATTACTATCGTCAAGCCATATTATTTTTCCGTTGTATTCATTTCCGCACTTATATATTTCCACTTCAATTGTTTTATCAGCGCTTAGCCAACGGCCAACGATAACATCAGAATTATTTTGTGCGATTGTTTTAAAAACTGCGGTAATAGAAATGATTGAAACCAGAATCAGACTTTTCATAAAAATAATTTTATCAAAATGAAAGTGTAATGCCAAGATAAATTCCGTCCCTTCTGGCATAAGGATTATTTAAATAGTTTAATCTTCTGTAATACTCAATAGATAGTATGTGAAAAATATTTTCTATCCCTGCACTTGCTTCCATAAAAGGCCCTTTATTTGTTAAATTAAAATTTGAATTTTTATTGTAATCCTGGTTTGCTTTGCTCATTCCGCCCCAATAGGCATTGAAAGAAAACCGCTCACGCCAACCCCATTTTCTTAACAAG
>DATCFT010000073.1:0-30595 GCA_036509335.1 Hanamia sp. | reverse complement strand
CGCAAAACAAGAGGTGGCTCCGCTGATGATGATGTTAGGGAATAATTATGGAGGACTTGTAATTAAAATAAATACAAGTGATGTAAAAGGTTTCCTTTCTGATTTGAAAAAACAATGGGATTCTTTCAATCCTGAAGGACCGTTAGATTATACATTCCTGGATGACAATTTTGCAAAATTATATGCAAGTGAAATTCGGACACAGAAAATATTTTCAGCTTTTGCCCTAATTGCCATTATCATTGCAAGCCTTGGCCTGTTTGGGCTTTCAGCTTTCGTAATAGAACAAAGAACTAAAGAGATAGGCATCCGAAAGGTACTGGGCGCATCTGTTCAAAACGTATTAGTACTCGTTTCAAAAGATTTTTTATTGCTCGTGGGTATTGCGTTTCTTATTTCTGTTCCGGTTACATGGTGGGCCATGCATAACTGGTTGCAGGATTTTGCGTATAGGATCAATATACATTGGTGGGTTTTTGTATTAGCCGGGATCGTTGCTATTTTGATATCAGTGCTGACAATAAGTTTCCAGGCAGTAAAAGCAGCAGTGGCAAATCCTGTGAAAAGTTTGAGAAGCGAGTAGAGTTAATTAGCTAATCTGGTAATAAAATAAGAATCTTAAGAATTTATTGGTTTACTATAAAATAACAATCATCCATAAACGCAAAATAAAATGTTCAAAAACTATTTCAAAATCGCCTGGCGAAATTTGAAAGCCAATAAATTCTATAGTATTCTAAATATAAGTGGATTGGCTGTGGGCCTGGCAACGGGAATTATGCTATTGCTTTGGGTACAGAATGAATTTAGTTATGATAAGTTTAATAAACAGTATAAGAATATTTATCAGGTAAACTCACACATTACTTTAAATGGCAAATCGTTGTCTTGGCGAGGAGCACCCGCACCATTATCTACGATGGCAAAAAATATTCCGGATGTAATTTCTGTTCTAAGAATGGTAAGTGATAATGAAAACCCGTCGTTGTCTGATAAAGTGTTGTCCAATATTACTCTCACAAAAATATTTGACAACAACAATATTGTTTATGCAGACAGCAATTTTCTAAACTTCTTCGACTACAAATTGTTGCATGGTATGCGTAATGCTTTTTTGCCGAATGCGCACTCCGTCGCAATTACACAATCAACAGCCAAAAAATTATTTGATACAGATGATGCCATTGGCAAAGTTGTTCGGTTTGATAAAAATAATTTTACGGTAACCGCAATATTGCAAGACTTTCCCAATAATTCTTCCTTACATTACGATGCTATCTTTCCGATAGATTATTATGCCCAACAATTCACGGCTAATGGTGGTAATCATGGTTGGAAGACAATCGATGAAGATGTGAACGATTATAGTTTTAGAACATTTCTTCTGATAAATTCAAATGCCAACACTTCAAATATCGAAACAAAACTTACATATTTATTTAATGCAACAAGAAATGGTCAAACTCCAACATCTTTTCGATTACAGAATTTAGAAGACCTTCATCTTATAGGAATTGACGGCGATAATTCTGCTTTGCTAATGGTAAAAATAATGGCTCTTGTTGCCATATTAATATTGATTATTGCAAGCATTAATTATGTAAACCTTTCTACTGCACGTTCTATAATTCGAATAAAAGAAGTAAGTATTAAAAAAATTATCGGCGCAAAAAGAGGACAATTGTTTCTACAATTCGTAAGTGAAACATTGTTGACGTTTGTGTTTGCATTTGCCATTGCTACAGCATTAATCATTTTACTGAAGCCTGTATATGATAAAATTACAGGAGAACAATTATCTTTTTCTTTGTTCGATTTTTCTTCTTTAAAAATATTGCTTACTGCACTTTTTGGAACCTTACTTATTTCAAGTATTTATCCTGCATTGTTACTGTCGTCTTTTAAACCTTTGGGAGTAATTCGTGACAAAAGTTTTCTGGGAATTAAAACATCCTCATTTAGAAAAACATTAGTCGTACTGCAATTTACCATTTCATTTATTTTATTAGTAGGTACAATTGTAATGGCAAAACAGATGGCATATATAAGAAACAAGGATTTAGGCTACGATAAAAGCTATGTATTTACAGTTTCATTTCCCGAAGATGCAGTAAAATATTCGGATGTAATTGAGACAGAATTATTAAAACAACAATACGTATCAAATGTTGCATTCAGCGATTCAAAAGACATAGCAGATATCACTAAAGTCAGTGGAGATATCACATGGCAAGGCAAGCACGATAAAACGGTACTGATTGCTTGGCGAATTTGTGTCGATAAAAATTTTATACCGACAATGAAACTTCACTTTATTGAAGGTGGAAATTTTACCGGAATGCCTTCCGACGATTATAAATATATTTTGAATGAAACTGCCGTAAAAGCCATGGGGTTAAAGCCTCCTTATGTCGGTACAAAAATCGGTTATGAAAAAGCCGATGGAGAAATAGCAGGTGTAATAAAAGATTTTAATTTTAAATCGCTGAAAGACCCTATTGCGCCTTTGGTAATAATATCAAATGGATTTAAAAATATTTTATATGTGCGTACTACCGGCGCACAAGCACAACAGGCAATTGCTGCAGTAGAAAAGGAATATAAAAAGTATGCCGATAAAACGCCTTTCTCTTATGACTTTTTAGATAAAAGTTTTGAATCACATTATTTGGCACAACAACGTACTGGTTCATTATTTACAACATTTGCAGCTATAGCCATTTTCATTTCCTGCCTTGGATTATTCGGCTTGGCAACTTACACGGCACAGGTAAAGACAAAAGAAATAGGTATAAGAAAAGTATTGGGTGCAAGTGTAGCACAGGTAACACAAATGCTTTCAAAAGAATTTTTAAAATTAGTTTTAATAGCATCACTCATTGCATTTCCGGTTGCCTGGTGGGCAATGAATAAATGGTTGCAAAGTTTTGCCTACAGAATAGATATAGACTGGTGGATATTTTTAGTTGCCGGAGTTATTGTCATTTTAATCGCTTTGATAACAGTAAGCTTCCAGGCAATAAAAGCCGCGATAGTGAATCCTGTGGATAGTTTGAGAAGTGAATAGGTGAATAGGTGAATAGAAAACTTTAAAATTTGTTGCCTGCCCGAATGGTACAGGCGGGTTTACTGTAAAAATAAAATCTCACGCAATGTTCAAAAATTATTTCAAAACGGCCATCAGGAATTTAAAAGCTCACAAAGGCAATTCCTTTATAAATATCGCAGGCCTCGTTGTTGGTTTTGCTGCTTTCTTATTAATATTCCTTGTGATCCAATACGAGAAAAGCTTTGATGGATTTCATACGAATAAAGACCAGATCTATCGTGTGGTGCGTATCGGCAGAAAGGCAGAGAACAGGGAATATAGAACCGGCGTACCTTTTCCTGTCACCCAAGGGCTGCGTACTGATCTCCCACAACTAAAAAATGCAGCCGCTATTTTCGGCGACAATAACGTGCAGGTATCTACCACTGCTGCTGGTGGATCGGTGCAAAAAAAATTTAAGGAACAATATGTGTTTGCTGCCGAGCCACAGTTTTTTCAAATGTTTGATTTTCCATTGGCTGCAGGTAATATGAAAACCGCATTGAATGATGTAAATACAGTGCTACTTACAAAAGACATAGCCACAAAATATTTTGGTGACTGGCACATAGCTATGGGCAAGTCGCTTAAGTTTTATGGAGGCATAATGAAAGTAACAGGCATTCTTGATAACCCGCCGCCTAACACAGATTTTCCATTAAGCGTTGTCGTATCTTATGCAACGCTTATGAAGAATATTGACCCAAATGACTGGGGCAGTATTTCTGATCAAAATTATTGTTTTATTCAACTCACTAAAAATGCTTCTTTAGACCAGGTCAATAAACTGGTAGATCAATTTACAGACAAACGCATTAAGCCGGTGAATCCAGGTTATTTTCTTGCCCTTCAACCATTGAATGAAATACATTTTGATGAACGATATGGAAACTTTACCGGCCGTACATTTAGTAAAGACCTTATACTTGCCCTGAGTTTAATTGGATTGTTTCTGTTGTTCATTGCCTGCGTTAATTTTATTAACCTTACAACTGCACAGGCGATCAATCGTTCGCGCGAAGTGGGTGTAAGAAAAGTGCTTGGCGGCAACCGTACACAATTAATACTTCAATTTTTGGGAGAGACCGGCATTGCTACTTTGCTTGCGTTGATCGGTTCTTTACTGGTTGTTTTTATCTGTCTTCCATTAGTAAACGACCTGCTTGAAATTCATTTATCAATGACCACTATATACAGCGCTCAATTCATTTTATTTTTGATGGGCACATTGCTGGCTGTTACATTTTTATCCGGGTTTTATCCTGCCCTGGTTTTATCCGGGTTTAAACCTGTTGATGTTTTAAAGAGCGGTATCAGTAAAAAATTTAAAGGAATTTCTTTTAGAAGGGCATTAGTGGTTTTTCAATTTGTGATCGCACAAACACTCATTATTGGAACATTGATAGTGGCTTCGCAAATGAATTATTTCCGCAATGCAGATATGGGTTTTAATAAAGAGGCCATCATTAATGCTGCCCTTCCGGGCGATAGTTTGAGCCGTACAAAAATTGATAGATTATATAATGACTTAAAGAATATTAACGGTGTTAAGGCCGTAAGCCTGAGTGCGTTTGCCCCTTCAGGCGGTGGAAGCTGGGCCACTGATCTGCGTATAGAAAATAATAAGAGCAAAACAGAACCTGATATGATCGTTACGATGAAACCCTCTGATACCGGCTTTTTCAGGTTATACAATCTGCACATTCTTGCCGGGCGAATTTATTTTCCTTCAGATACCATTCGCGAATTTGTGGTAAATGAGACAGTAGTAAAAAACCTTGGCATCCAAAATCCTGAAAAAGCCATTGGTAAAATGATTAACGTAAGCGGAAAGAACGGACCAATTGTTGGCGTTGTAAAAAACTTTCATGTAAACTCACTCCGGGATCCTATTGGACCTGTAGTGATGACAACTCTTAAGCATAGCTACGGATTAGCCAATATTCAGATAGATATGCATAAAGCAAAAACGGTTATTGCTGCTTTACAAAATACGTGGAATAAAAATTATCCGGATTTTATTTTTGAATATGGTTTTGTTGACCAGGCAATCGCAGATTATTATAAACAGGAAAACCAACTATCTGTTTTGTTTAAAATATTTTCAGGGATTTCCATTTTCATTTCCTGCCTAGGTCTTTATGGCCTGATTTCTTATATGGCAGTGCAACGAAAAAAAGAGATTGGAATCCGCAAAGTATTGGGAGCCCCGGTTCGTGATATTGTAGTATTGCTTTCAAAAGAATTCACTATTCTGATAGGCATTGCTTTTGTAATTGCTGCTCCAATCGCCTGGTATTTTATGCATCAATGGTTGCAGCAATATACATTCCGCATTTCGATAGGTGTATGGTTCTTCATCATTACCATAGCGGGTGCCTTAAGTATTGCGTGGTTAACCGTTGGATATACAGCAATAAAAGCAGCGATGGCCAATCCGGTGGATAGTTTAAGAACGGAATAAAACCGGTTTGGAAGATTGCTGATCAAAAACTTTTTGAAAGTTTTTTTGAAAGTTCTTTTATAAAAGTGAGTTTAATAGCTTTCCAAAAGTTGATTAATTTAAGGGAAATTTCGATCTGCTACCAAACTCTTCTGCTTACGTTCAAAACCGTACACTTATCGTATCAAAACCGTACAGTTTGCAAAAGTAGATTTGCTGTAATTATATAATAATCAATGTTTTAGCATTCTGGCATTTAGTTGGTGTATTTCAAGCTGTTATATCTATCTTTTTCTGAAAGTTAGCTGTTAGAATTTTTATCAATACAATTGAGCCTCATTATGCTTAAAAATTATTTTAAAACAGCATGGAGAAGTTTGACTATAAATAAAGCACAATCTTTTATAAATATGCGTTTACTTTTCTTCTTTATTCTTCTGTTATTTTATAGTTTGGATATCGGATGTCAATCCGTACTACGAAGGGATAATGTATTAAAAGTAGTCAAGTCAACATCCAATTATATTATTTACAGAATTAATGGCGTGGATGGAACATGGCATATCAACCCGTCACTCAAACCTGATGTATTAAAATTTCAAACTGCGCATGAAAATAATACTGTGTCATTTGTTACTAATATTGATTCTATACAATTTATTGTTCGACCGAATGACAGCATTCACTTAGCTATTTTATTAAATGGTGATACAGCTTATACTGAAATCGTTTGCTTACCAAAGAGAGTAAACTTTAAAGATGAATATAAACGTATTCATCAAGGTGAAATCTCTATATCAATTCCGGAAGTTAGTGAATTAGCCAACGTTATATTGGCTATTACAGATGTCGGCATTAAAGATTCAAATATGATTGCTATGAAAGGTAATTATCATAAAGATGTTTTGAACTGGTTTATGAAATATAAGCATGAGCCACTAATAAAACATATTGATTCTTTAATGCAAAGAAATGATACGACGGAAAATTATTGGTTTTACTATGCTTTAAAGATGAATGCGTGCGGATACTATTTTAATCGAAGCGGAAATATTGTTCAGGATTCTACCATATTAAAAATGGGATTTGATAATTACGTTGATCCTATTAAACAAAATTTAGAAGATGTTCAAGACTTTGCTGAAAAAACGAATTTCAAAAAGTTTTATGCAAATCATAAGCCATATTATGATTCATTAATTGATCAATACAAAAAATTAATTCCAGTATTAAACATGAAACACTGGCTTGAGCAGGAATTCGACAATAGAATAGATTATTATATGATTACATTTTCGCCATTGGTATATGGCGCTCATGCCACAAATTGGTTTTATGACAATGGTTTTACAGTAGCAGCAATGTTTGTTGCGCCACTGCTAAAAATTGAAAAATATTCACTAAACTTTAATAATATTAATAACCTGAGAATTTTGTTTACAGAAATTGATCACAATTATGTTAACCCGGTTTCTTCAAATTATGTTCCCCAAATAGATAGTATTTTCGACAATCAACCTAAGTGTGCAAATGGCGATAAATCCGGCATTTATCCTTCTCCATTTAAAATTTTTAATGAGTATATGACATGGGCGGTTTTTACACTGTATTGCTATGATAATTACCCAGAAATAGATTTAGAGGAGTATATGAAAAAAACGGAGGAGTTTATGGAAGAAAAGCGTGGATTTAACAGGTTTGCAGATTTTGATCATCAGCTATTGAAAATATATAAAGAACATAAAGGGCTTAAAAAAGTTAATGAACTGTTTCCAGAAATTTTAAAATGGTGTTCAACGGGGACTATTGAGAAAATGTAGTAAAATGGAAACCATCAATATTTCTCTTTTTACTGGTCAAAAACTTTTGGATTTTTTTTAAAAGTTCTTTTATAAAAGTGAGTTTAATAACTTTCCAAAAGTTGATTAAGTTGCCTACCAGGCTTTAAAAGCAGCGGCCGCAAATCTGGTAGATAGTTTGAGTGGTGAGTAGTGAATAGGAATCTTAAATATTTCTGCCCGAATGATGTTCAGGCGGGTGTTTGTTTACTGTACAGGGAGAAAAATAATAAAATAACAGAGATGACTAAACGAACAATAATTTATAAAAAATAAATCGAATTCTGATGATAAAAAATTATTTCAAAACCGCATGGCGAAGTTTGTGGAAGAATAAAACAACTTCATTCATTAATATTACAGGCTTAGCTGTTGGTATGGCTGCTGCTGTATTGATTTTTATATGGGTTCAGAATGAAATGAATTTTGATAATTATCATAAAGATGCAGATAACATTTATCGCCTCACAACTAACTTTAAAGCGCAAGGCTGGATTTGGGAGACTTCGCCGCTGTTGCTTGCAGGCGCAGTAAAAAATGAAGTGCCGGAAGTTGAAAAAGTAACAAGATTATATTCTGGCGATATGCCTGTGTTTAATATCAACAATAATCTTTCTTATGAGAAAAATTGTGCTTTTGTGGATGATGACTGGTTTAATATTTTTAATTTCGATTTTATAGAAGGCAATGCTGCTGCTTTTGCAAATGATTTAAACAGCATCATTCTTACGGCATCAGAAGCAAAAAAATATTTTGGTAAGCAAGATGCATTGGGCAAAATCATTCATGCAGACAGTTTAAATTATGTGGTGAAAGGAATTATTAAAGATAATCCGGCCAATTCAAGTTTTCAATACACAGCCTATATTCCGCTTCAAAATCTGTTAAAAAACCCTGACAGGAAAGCAAATGATGTGCAATGGGGGAATGATAATTAGGTAACATTTATACAAGTAAAGCATGATGTAAATATATCTGTTCTATCTAAAAAGATAACAGATGTATTTGAAAAAAATAGTGGCGACAACGGCGAAATTACTATCTCGCTTATGTCTTTAAAAAACATGCATTTTGAAACTGATTTGCAATCGGCGATTTTTGTAAGCGGCAATAAAAATACAGTTTACATTTTTTCCGTATTAGGCATTTTATTGTTGCTGATTGCCTGCATTAATTATGTAAACCTTACTACTGCAAAAGCAAGCCTCCGTGCAAAGGAAGTAAGCGTAAGAAAGATTGTTGGCGCCGGCAGGTTTCAATTATTTTATCAGTTTCTTGCCGAATCATTGCTGGTAAGTTGTATTGCTTTAATAATAACATTAGTGCTTATTCATCTCTGTCTGCCTGCCTTCAATTCAATTACAAATAAAAATTTTGAATTGCCGTTTACCTCCATAAACATGTGGAAAGTAATTGGTGTTACTTTATTTTTTGCCTTCATTATAAACAGCATTTATCCTGCGTTGGTACTGTCTTCCTTTAAACCACTGAATGTTTTCAGGGGTTTTACCATTCTTAAATTAAAAGACAGCTATTTAAGAAAAGGCCTTGTTACAATTCAGTTTACTATTTCTGTTATATTGATTGCAGGAACAATTGTGATTTATAAACAAATGCATTTTATACAACAGTCCAACCCCGGTTATAACAGATCACAGGTATTGATAACGCATGTACCGCCAAATATAGATTTCAATAAAAAGAATCAATTGGCTAACGAAATAAAACAAGATTTGCTTACTCAAAGCAGCATACAAAATGTTTCGCTTGCCAATCAATCTATTGTAAACATTGGCAGTTATTCTACCGGCAATGCAGATTGGATAGGTCGTGATACTACTTTCAATCCAAAGATCGCACAACTTTCAACTGATGCAAATTTTGCTAATACCATGCAGTTGAAAATGAAAGAAGGACGATGGTTTGAGCAGGGAAATGAAGCGGATAAGAATAATGTGGTGCTGAATGAGGAAGCGATTAAAGAATTAAAAATTCCAAAACCTTGTATCGGCCAACGGTTTACCTGGAAAGGAAAAACAGGACAGATCATTGGGATTGTAAAGGATTTCAAATTTCATAGTTTGCACGACAAGACGGGCCCACTGGTTGCTTTTCAGGATCCAAACTGGTACAATACATTTATGATACGCATTGCGCCCAACACCGCATCTCAATCCATCGCTGCCTTAAATAAAACGTGGAAGAAATTTTTGTCAGGCAACCCGCTTAAGTACAATTTTTTAGACGATGCATTCAATGAATTATATAAATCAGACAACCAGGCTTCTACATTAATTTTAGCCTTTGCAATAATCGCCATTGCTATATCATGCCTCGGTTTATTTGGTTTGGCCACGTTCACCGCAGAGCAGCGTTCAAAAGAAATTGGTATACGCAAAGTATTAGGTGCAAGTGTTGCAGGTATTGCACAACTACTTACGAAAGATTTTTTAAAGCTTGTAATAATTGCTATTCTAATTGCATCGCCAATAGCATGGCTTGCTATGAATAAGTGGTTGCAAAGCTTTGCTTACAGAATAAATATTGCATCGTGGATGTTTATTGCGGCAGGGCTGGTTGCTGTATTAATTGCAATAATAACCATTAGTTTCCAGGCTGTAAAAGCAGCAATGGCAAACCCGGTGGATAGTTTGCGTTCCGAGTAGGAACGCGCCGCGATGCGTTCAAATGTGCCCCGGCACATTTCTGTGAATGGTGGTCAAAAACTTTTGGAAAGTTTTTTTGGAAGTTCTTTTAAAAAAGTGAGTTTAATAACTTTCCAAAAGTTGATTAAATCCAGGCCGCAAAAAAAGCAATGGCCAACCCGGTGGATAGTTTGAGAAGTGAGTAAACCCCTAAATCCCCTGAAGGTGACTTGTGAAGTCTGAAAGTAAAGTTAGTTTCCTGGTGAAACTCGAATAGGAATATGAAATATTTGTTAGTTTGCTGAATAATAATAAACTAACTGGTATGATTAAACGAAAAATAATTAATAAAAAATAAATCAAATTCAATGATAAAAAATTATTTCAAAATCGCATGGAGAAGCCTGGTAAAAAACAGGGCATTTTCCTTCATCAATATTGCAGGCTTATCCATTGGAATCTCTACCTGCTTTATTATAATGATGTATGTGCAAAATGAATTGAGCTACGACCGCTTCAATAAAAACGCAGACAGGATTGCGCACGTAGTTTTCAAAGCAGACATCAATGGCGGAAAGATTTTTGAAGCCAATGTAATGCCACCTGTTGCGCAGGCAATGAAAAACGATTATCCTGAAGTAGAGGATGCTACAAGGTTACAAGTAGCAGGCGCTCCTAAAATTACTTATAAAAACAAGACTTTTAAAGATGATGAATTTGTTTTTGTGGATCCGAATTTTTTCGAAATATTCACGCTGCCACTTATAGAAGGCGATGCGAAAACGGCATTGCAACAACCTAATACCATCATCATTACAAAAGCTATTGCCAAAAAATATTTTGGCAATGAAGATCCCTTAGGAAAAATATTGAGCTTCCCGGATAATCATGAAGAGTTTAAAGTAACCGGAATGATTGATAAAGTGCCTGACAATTCACATTTCCATTTTGATTTATTTGGCTCGATGGCCGGTTTGGATGATGCAAAATCAGATTCATGGATGGTCTCTAATTTTTTTACCTATCTGTTGTTGAAACCCGGAGCTGACTATAAAAAACTAGAAACGAAATTGCCCGGCATGGTAGAAAAATATATGGGGCCGCAGATACAACAGGAAATGGGAATCAGCCTAAAACAATTCATAACAAAAGGGAATCATTTAGGCTTTGCTTTGCAGCCATTGACTTCTATCCATTTGTATTCACATGCAAATTATGAATTATCGCCGCCGGGTAACAGCACGTATGTATATGTTTTTGGTGCTATCGCTATTTTTATGCTGCTCATTGCCTGCATCAATTTTATAAATCTGTCAACAGCCAGTGCATCTAAGCGGGCAAAAGAAGTAGGCGTGCGCAAGGTAATTGGGTCAGGAAGAATCCAGTTAATAAAACAATTTCTATTTGAATCCGCCTTGTTGGTAAGTATTGCATTGTTAATTTCTATCGTGCTGGTGCAGCTTGCATTGCCTGTGTTCAATAATCTCTCCGGCAAAAATCTAAACATTCCATTTAATATAAAAATCGTTGCATCATTTGTCGGGCTTGCGTTATTGGTTAGTATGATTGCAGGTGTTTACCCGGCTTTTTATTTGTCATCCTTCAAACCGATAGAAGTATTAAAAGGAAAATTTACTTCTGCCAATAAAAGCTTTGGGTTGCGCAGCAGCCTGGTCGTTTTCCAGTTTTTTATTTCTGTTGCATTAATAATCGGCACCATCGTAGTCTGGCAGCAAATGAAATATATCCAGAATAAAAATTTGGGTTATGATAAAGAACAATTGCTTACGATTCCTAATTCTTATGCGTTGGGAAAAAATGAAGAGGTGTATAAACAGGAAATGCTAAATGATCCACGTATTGTAAATGCAACGATTTCATCATTCAAACCTGCCGGACCAAGCATCGGAAGCAATGCACTGGCCTATCCCCTGGGCCACGATAATGAAATTATGAGAACGCAGGAATATAATGTGGATGAAAACTACATTCCCACTTTTGAAATGAAAATGATTCAAGGCAGAAATTTCTCCAAAAATTTTGCAACAGATTCCACCGCGATGATCATCAATGAAGCTGCTGCCAAAGCATTTGGATGGAATGATATGACTGCAGTCGGAAAAACAATTGTACGCGAAAACAGCACCCGCGGAACCAATGTGCCATTCCATGTTATCGGCGTAGTAAAAGATTTTAATTTTCAATCTCTGCACGAACCCATTACTCCCCTACTGATGACGCTGGATCCTGATTGGGGACTGATCTTTAAAGTAAAAACAGCAGACATTCAAGGATTACTTTCAACTATGAAATTGAAATGGAATCAGTTCAATACCGGTGAACCATTCACCTTTACTTTTATGAATGACCTGTATAATAAAACTTATGCAGCAGAACAAAACACCGGAACAATACTTAACATTTTTGCTTGGCTTACCATACTCGTAGCTTGTCTCGGATTATTTGGCTTAGCGACTTATACGGCAGAACAACGTACCAAAGAAATCGGCATCCGCAAAGTACTTGGAGCGAGTGTTACCTCTGTAACTAAGATGCTTTCAAAAGATTTTATAAAACTGGTTTTCATTTCCTGCCTCGTTGCATTTCCATTATCATGGTGGGCGATGAATAAATGGCTGCAAAGTTTTGCATACAGGATAAATATAAGCTGGTGGATATTCGCAGTGGCAGGAATTACAGCAATTTTAATCGCATTGATAACGGTAAGCTTCCAGGCGATAAAAGCAGCGCTGGCGAACCCTGTGGATAGTTTACGTTCCGAGTAGGATCGCGCCGCGGCGCGTTCGAATTGTGCCTTGGCACATTCCGGTGAATGATGGCAGTCAGTACGGCGGTATCCCTCAGGCTGCGGATCAAAGAGGAATTTTAAATATTTGTTTGTTTACTGTACAGTTCTTAACACTAACAATTATGATTAGACGAAGTATACTAAAAACCACAAAATACTTTAAATGATTAGACATTATTTAAAAACAACATTCAGGTATCTAAGCGAACACAAAATATTTTCCGCTATCAATTTAGTGGGGCTGGCTACTGCGATGTGTGTGGTTTACTTCGCGTTGCTTTTTGTAAATTTTGAATTAAGCTATGATAAATTTAATACCAATGCAGATCGCATTTACCGGGTAAGCACCGATGTTGAAACCGCCGCCGGTATTAATTATGAAACTACTTCGGGGCCAATGGCCGAAGCCTTGCAAACTTCTTTTCCTGAAGTAAAAACTGCGACAAGAATTTTCCTCGATTATTACATTGTACAAAAAGATGAAAATAATTTTGGCGAAGAAACACTGGCTTATGCCGATTCTTCCGTATTTTCTGTTTTTTCTTTTCCATTAATAAGAGGAAATGCGGCTACGGTTTTTAGTGCACCTTATACAATGGTGCTTTCCGAAACGGCGGCTAAAAAATATTTCGGCACAACAGATTGCCTCGGTAAAACCTTGACGCTTGATGGAAAAATACCTGCCACCGTTACCGGTATTATGAAAGACATTCCGCAAAATTCTCATTTCAGAACAGATATTTTTCTTTCCATGTCATCGCTCATTCAGCCGGGTACCAACTGGATGACGAATTGGAGCCGCTTTGGTTTTTCCACTTATGTTTTGTTGAATAAAAATGCAAATGAAGCTCAACTGGAAAAGAAACTTTCTGCATTTGTAAATGAGCACCCGCTTGGAGGAAACCTGCATTATTCTTTATCAATGGAACCTTTGACGGACCTCTATCTGCATGGGAAGTCAAGAAGCAATAAAGCGGGTGGCACCGCAGTAGGCAGCTATATGAATATTTATATATTCTCTTTGGTAGCTTTATTTGTTTTGTTGATTGCCTGTTTTAATTTTATCAATCTTACCACCGCATTTTCATTAAAAAGAGCCAAAGAAATTGGCATAAGAAAAGTAATGGGTGCATCTAAAAAACAATTGACTTTTCAATTTCTAACTGATGCGGTAATCCTTTCTCTGCTTGCATTTGTTATTGCTGTTTTACTGTGCTCACTCTTTCTTCCGTGGTTCAACGAGCTGACGGGAAAAACCATCAGCACAAGTATTTTTGACAATATAAAATATCTTGGCCTGTTTTTATTAATGTCAATTGGCGTAGGATTATTATCGGGTATTTATCCGGCCTTTTTTCTTTCTGGCTTTCAGCCAATAACCAATCTGAAAGGAAAATTTGCGAATAGCCCAGGAGGGTTATTCCTTCGTAAATCTTTGGTGGTGGCGCAATTCACGATTTCAATTGTTTTGATCGTAGCTACGATAATAGTTTATCAACAATTGAATTTTATGAAGAATGAAAACCTGGGATTTAAAAAAGAACACAATTTGGTTATAGATTTTCATTATGATAATCGTATCATTGACCACAACGAGATGGTGGGCGAAGAGCTAACTAAAATTCCGGGTATCCTTTCCGCCAGCGTATCATCCGGTATTCCGGGACGTCCGAATAAAAAATTTCCAACTACTATAGAAGGCATTAATAATCAGAAATATGAGTTTCAGTCTGATGCTTATTTTGTTGATGATAACTTTTTAAAGCAATACGGATTAGAAGTAATTGCCGGCCGGGGATTCTCCAAAAACTTTTCGGACGATTTAAATGGAAGCATGGTGATCAATGAAGCTGCTGTTAAAAACCTTGGCTTTACAAATCCTGAAGAAGCGATAGGCAAACGTTTCTGGCAACGTGGAAATACCGGTTTAATCATTGGCGTGGTAAAAGATTTTCATTTTCATTCGCTGCATGAAGAAATACAACCATTGACCATGCAGATTTCGCCAGGATTCTTTACATTTTTAACGCTAAGTATTTCATCGGATAATATTCAGAAAACCATTAAAAGTGTTGAAAAAAAATGGGCTGCAATTGCACCGGGGTTACCCATGGTCTACTTTTTTGCAGACCAAACCTTTAACGCGCAATATGCATCAGACGAGCGTTTTGGAAAATTATTTTTTTGTTTTGCCAGCCTCGCCATTCTTATTTCCTGTTTGGGATTGTTGGGTTTAACGTCGTTCAATACCATTCAAAGAACAAAGGAAATTGGTATCCGCAAAGTATTGGGGGCATCGGCTGCAGGTATTGTAAAGTTACTTGCGAAAGATTTTATAGTTTTGGTTACCATCGCTTTTTTGATTGCTTCGCCCATTGCATGGATTGTAATGCATTATTGGCTGAACAATTTTCCTTACCGTATTTCAATTGGTTACGAATATTTTATTTTAGCGGGCGCATTGGCATTGTCTGTAGCTATCTTTACAATAAGCTTCCAGGCGATAAAAGCAGCGTTGGCAAACCCTGTTGAGTCTTTGAGAACGGAGTGAGCAAAACGAAATCCCGATTATTTCGTGGATGGATAGTTTGCGTTCCAAGTAGGATCGCGCCGCGGCGCGTTCTAAGAGTGCCCCGCCACATTCGTGTGAACAATGAAAAGGCATCATAGATATTCCTGCCCGAATGACGTTCAGGCGGGTATTTGTTTACTACCGGTAATGTTTAAACGAAAATAAATTACAATGATAAAAAATTATTTCAAAATCGCCTGGCGCAATATTATTAAAAACCCATTTTATTCTTCTGTAAATATTATCGGTTTATCTACAGGTATTGCTTTTACGTTATTGATTGGAGCTTATGTATGGAGCGAACTACAGGTAAATACCCGCCTGAAAAATGCAGACCGACAATACATCATCCAAAGCAAATGGAAAAATCCAAACGAAGGATATTTTCTTGCAACGCTTGGCCCGCTCGCAAAAGCATTAAAAGAAAATTATCCAAATCTTGTTGCCAATTTTTATCGTTACGATGGTGTTACTTCCAATATTTCAACAGGTGAAAAAAGTTTTCGGGAGAACATACAAATAGGTGACAGCACAATTTTTAAGATGTATGGATTTACATTAATGTATGGCAATAATAAAACAGCATTACAAAACCCTTTTTCTGTTGTAATAACAATTGATAAAGCATTAAAATATTTTGGCAAAAAAGATGTTGTGGGGCAATATATAAGCATTGAAAATTTTTCGGGCTCCAAACATGATTTTCTTATTACCGGCGTGCTGGATAAAGTTTCCAATAATTCTGTTACCAACCTGGTGGATGGTTATCCCGGAGATTTTTATGTTTCAGCAGCGAATCTAGCTTTTTTTGGAAGAAATATGACATGGCAAAATTCTTACATTGCTAATTATATTGAACTGCAAAAAGGCGTTTCCCCCAAAGACCTTGAACAACCAATTGCCCATCTTATAACACAAAATGCTTCGCCACAGGTAGTTGCTGATTTAAAGCCAGAACTTGTTTTACTAAAAGATTTTTATTTAGATGCGAATAATGGTTTAATAAAAAAGATGCTGTATGCATTGTCTGCAATTGCTTTATTTATTTTACTGATGGCGGTGATCAATTTTATCAATATGTCTGTAAGCAGATCTGCTGCAAGAATGCGTGAAATTGGTATTAGAAAAGTTTTAGGCGGAATGAAAAAGCAATTGATATTTCAATTTCTTATTGAATCCATCATCACTGTCTTTATTGCAACGCTGTTTGCATTTGTGATTTATTTGTTTACACAAAATTTATTTAGCAGTATATTGATACATCCGGTTCCGGCACTTACTGATTTTCCTTTATACTTTATTTCATTTCCGTTTTTATTTATTTTAATGCTTGGTTTTATTGCCGGCATTTATCCTGCTTTTGTCTTATCTTCTTTAAAGTCTGTTGATTCATTAAAGGGAAAAATCTCTTCCATAAAAGATAATGTGTTATTACGAAAATCTTTAATCGCATTCCAATTTACAACAGCAATCATTGCATTTGTAAGTGCGATTGTTATTTCGCAACAAATAAATTTATTTTTTAAAAGTGACCTTGGCTATAATAAAGATTACATTCTTTCTGCTCAACTACCACGCGACTGGACACCGCAAGGCGTAACTAAAATGGAAGTAATACGAAATGAGTTTGCTGCCATGCCTCAAATAAGCAATGTTGCACTGTCTTATGAAATTCCTGACGGCAACAACAGCGGCAGTGCATCTGTTTATAAATTTGGTTCAGACTCAACTCAGGCAATCACCGCACAGGCATTAACAACGGATGAAAATTACTTAAGCGTTTATAAAATACCTTTAAAAGCAGGCTCTTTCTTTGAAGGCCATGCGCTTGATTCCGGTAAAATAATTATGAATGAGGCAGCCATTCATGCACTTGGCTGGAAAAATATAAACGATGCAATCGGGCAACAAATAAGAATTCCTGGCGATCAAACGGTATTTACAATTAAAGGTATTACCAATGATTTTCATTTCGGTTCTATGCAACAGAAAGTAGCGCCAATCATATTTTTTAATGTGCAGTTCGCAACTATTTATCGCTTTTTTTCTTTTAAAATAAAACCGGGAAATATTGCTGCTGCAATTAATGCGTTGCAAAAAAAGTGGAATACTTTAATGCCCGGCGCTCCATTTGAATATAAATTTATGGATGATACTTTAGCCAAATTGTACCAATCAGAAATACAATTAAAAAAAGCTTCTTACACAGCAACTGTTTTAGCATTAATTATTGTTTTACTGGGCGTGCTCGGCCTTATTTCTTTAAGCATTCAAAAGCGCACAAAAGAAATTGGTATCAGAAAAATATTGGGTTCTTCTGTTACAGGAATCATGTCATTATTTATGAAAGAATTTTTGTCGGTAATTTTAATTGCCGGCGTGGTGGCATGCCCTTTAGCATACATTATTATGAATAAATGGTTGCAGGAATATGCATATAGGATTAATATATCTGCAATGCCATTTGTAGTATCTGTTTTTATTCTTGGTTTTATAACTGCAATATTAATTTGCATTCAAACCATTAAAGCAGCGCTGGCAAACCCGGTAGATAGCTTGAGAAGCGAATAAACCCCTAAATCCTCTAAAGGAGACTTTGTAAAATCTGAAAGGAATGAAATTACTTTTGTAAATGATAAAACAGTAATAGTGAATAATTGTTTGTTTACTGAGAACACTTTCTGTAGTCCGGAAAGAGCATGAGTCCATAGGCACCGGCCTTACTAAGATTCTTCTTTAAGTCACCTATTTCAATAGTTATAAAAACATATAAATATGACCACAGAAAAAAAATTTGATTGGGAGAATATGTACCAAAATACTAAGGTTACCCAAATGCCCTGGTATAATCCTAACCTGGATAATGATATAGAGTCTGTCCTGGATAAATTAAATATCAAATCGGGTTCTTTCCTTGATTTGGGCACCGGGCCGGCAACCCAGGCAAAACAACTAAGAAACAAAGGATTTGAGGTTACCGGAGTTGATATTTCCGAAGAAGCCATCTCATTAGCAAAGCAAACGTATCCTGGTATTGAATTTATCCGGGATGATATTCTTCAAACAAACTTATCTAAAAAATTTGATTTCATTTTTGACAGAGGCTGCTTTCATGTAATAGATGCCGATAAAAGAAAAATTTATAGCAAAAATGTTTTCAATTTGCTCAATGATCCTGGATTATTATTTCTAAAATGTTTTAGTGATAAAATGCCTGATAACAGGGTGGTTCCTCATCCTATTTCAGAAAAAATTATTAAAGATATATTTGAACAAAATTTTATTATTGAAGACATTGCCGAAACGGAATTTAAAAACGATAAAAATCTTATAAATGCAAAAGGCTTATTCATAATTATGAAAAGACGTAAAAAGATGTTGTAATCAACGCCCACACACACCGTCATAACTAATCAATAAATAATTGTAAGACCCAAATAAAAACGCTCCTTCCATTTTGAAAAATATTTCCCCATTTCTATAGAATATGTTTTACTTTGTTTTTTTAGATAAAAATGTAATGAAAAATGAAAAAAATTACAGCTCTTTGTAAAAGTATTTTTTTAATATTCCTGTTGGTGCCGTCGCTGCTGGTAGCGCAAAGAATAGAAACCGGTGCCAAAAATAAGCAGGTGAATTATGAAAGGCTTGCCAGGATTGACAGCCTTGTAAATAGCTATATTGCTCACAAGTGGATCAACGGCGCTACTACTATTATCGTTAAGGATAATCAGCTGGTACAATATAAAGGCTATGGTTATGCGGATGTTGATTCCAGGAAACTAATGCAAAAAGATGAACTCGTTAGAATTGCTTCACAAACCAAAGCAATAACCTGCACAGGTATTATGATTTTGTACGAGCAGGGAAAAATTTTACTCGATGAGCCTGTGAGTGATTTTATTCCGGAATTTCAAAACATGAAGGTATTAGATAAATTTAATGTGGCAGATACAACTTATACTACGGTCCCTGCAAAAAGAGCAATAACTATCCGCGACTTACTTACGCATACTTCAGGGCTTGATTATCCCGGAATAGGCAGTGATGCTATGAAAGCCATTTATGCAAAGGCAGGAATTACTGCCGGTTTCAATATGGCAAAGAATGGACAGACGTTGCTTTCGGCGATGAAAGAACTGGCAACTTTACCTTTGGTACACCAGCCCGGAGAAAAATGGACTTATGGTTTAAACTATGACCTGCTTGGATGCATTATTGAAGTAGTGAGCCATGAAAATCTTGCTGACTTTTTCAGGAAAAATATATTTGAGCCTTTGGGTATGAAGGATACTTATTTCAATGTGCCGGCATCTAAAGCAGGACGGCTTGCAACCGTCTATAGGGAAGATTCATTGCATCATGTTATTAAATGGGAGAAGGGTTATTTCGGCGCTGACCCGGATTATCCACTTGCGAACAAACAATATTTTTCAGGTGGCGCAGATATTACTTCTACTGCTTTTGATTATGCCATATTTCTTCAAATGCTTTTAAATGATGGCACCTATAACGGACACGAAATTTTATCACCGCGTACCGTGCAAATGATGACAAGCAATCAACTTGATTTTTCATATAATGGCACTGATGGTTTTGGATTGGGCTTCGATATTGTTTCTGAAAAAGGTGCTGCGCGTGGGCCTAAAAGCAAGGGCTCATTCGCATGGGGAGGATTCTTTGGATCTTCCTACTGGGCCGATCCAAAGGAACATTTGATAGGCATTATTTTTACTCAACAAACCCCCGACTCTCACGCGGATGTAATGGAAAGATTTCAAAACATGGTGTATGCCTCTCTTAAAGAATAAGTGATTTAGATAATCATTTTCTCAAGGTCCTCCCCAGAAGTTACAATAGTGGAAGAAAGGGGATTTTACTAATGCAATATTGCTTGCCTGCAGATCACGCAATTCGCTTTGTTACATTATTAAAACAAACATTTATTAATTCCTAACACCTCCAACCAAAAAAACGTTCCTCCTTTCCACAAAAATCTTTTCTTTTGCAACATGGTAAAAGAAGATTTATTAAGTAATTATGTAGGTAAGGCACGGTTTAATTTCAAAGTAAAAGGAATTGATCTCTATAAAAAAAATTACAAGGAATTAAAATTAAAAAGCTCTTCCAAAAATGGGACGAAAATAATGGTTCCCGACGAAATAAAAAGAGGGGGTTATACCATTACCATTTCTTGTAAAAAAAATCCGGAACGGATAGAATTTTTTTGCGACTGCGCAAAATTTGAATATGCCCATAGCTGCAAACATTGCGTGACCGCGGCTTTATATCTCCTAGATCATGATAAAATATTTTCAACAGAAACCGATATTCCTGTAACCAAAAAGAAAAAAGCCGTCGCACAAAAAAAGAAGCCGGAAGTAAAGAAAGAGTCGGAAATAAAATATGAAACCACGAGTGCCGAAGTAGTACCTTATGTCCTGGTAAATGAATATCTCACATCATTTTTAATGATAAGGCCCCAGTTTGTTTATGACGGGAACGAAGTGGATTACGATACCAAGGAAGATATATACATACAAAATGATGAAGGCGCTTTTAGGATTGAAAGAGACAGGGAAGCTGAAAAAATATTTTATGAAGAACTTCGTACGTTGCATCCCACATTCAGCAAACAATTATTCAATCCTTTTTTTTACCTGCCTTTTTCTGAAGTGATGAAAGGTAACTGGTTTTTAAAAACCATACGCCGCCTGCAGGAAGAAAATTTTACGGTAAAAGGAATGGAGAACCTTAAAAAATTCCGGTACAATACTGCTGTCCCTAAATGGGAAATGAAGACAGGTAGTGGAGTTGACTGGTTCGATTTGAAAATCAATGTCAGTTTTGGCGAACAGAATGTTCCGCTGCGCGACTTACAGAAAGTAATGAAAAGCGGGCAAAAAATTGTGTTATTGGGCGATGACACTTTTGGTGTGCTGACCGAAGAATGGCTCAAACAATTTGGCATGATTATGAAAATAGGCGAAGAACAGAACGGGGAGCTTCGCGTAAATAAAAGGCACTTCATGCTGATAGATGAATTGCACAGTATGATTAATGAAGAAGCCATTTTACAGGAATTGGAAGAGAAGAAAAATAAGTTGCAGGGAATAGAAAACATAGTAATGCGCCCTATTAGTAAAAAGATAAGTGCTAATCTACGCCCTTACCAGTTGAGTGGCTACCATTGGTTGCAGGTATTGGATGAGCTTAGTTGGGGCGGCTGCATTGCAGATGATATGGGGCTTGGTAAAACTTTGCAGGCACTTTGTTTTTTACAATACCTGAAAGAAAAAAATAAGAATACAACCAACCTCATAGTATGTCCCACATCGCTTATTTATAATTGGGAAAATGAATTGAAAAAATTTGCGCCCTCATTAAAATACAACATTCATTACGGAAGCAGCCGCAGTTTTTCGGATGAGCATTTTGAAAAATACGATATCATTATTACCAGCTACGGCACTATGCGGTCTGATATTAACGAATTGAGAAAATATTGTTTTGAATATGTAATCCTTGATGAAAGCCAGAATATAAAAAACCCGGATGCATTGGTAACTAAGGCTGCACAATTATTACAAGCCGGCAACAGGCTTATCCTCAGCGGTACGCCGGTTCAGAATAATACCTTCGACCTGTATGCGCAAATGCATTTTTTGAATCCTGGATTTTTAGGTAACAGAGAGTTTTTCAAAACAGAATTTGCAATCCCTATTGATAAAAACGGCAGCAACGAAGCGGCTCAGAAATTATGCAAACTCATTTATCCTTTTATACTCAGGCGTACCAAAGAACAGGTAGCGACTGACCTTCCGGACAAAACGGAAACTGTGCTCTGGTGCGAAATGAACAAGGAGCAGCGCGCCGTTTATGATGAATATAAAAACTATTACCGCCACCAGTTGATGGATAAAATAGAAGAAGATGGAATGGGCAATGCTTCCATGTATATCCTTGAAGGATTGCTGAGGCTTAGACAAATTTGTGACAGTCCTGCGCTGATAAAAGATAAGGATGTAACCGCCACAGAAAGTATAAAACTGGAAGAGCTATTGCGTGAAATGCTTGAAAACACAGGTACTCACAAGGTTCTTATTTTTAGCCAGTTTACGCAAATGCTTGGATTAATAAAAGAAGCATTTATCAAAAATAAAATCACGCATCTTTATTTAGACGGAAGTACGCCTGCTAATAAACGTAAAGATTTGGTAGCGCAATTTCAAAGTAACCCGAACATTAAAACATTTCTTATTTCTTTGAAAGCTGGTGGTGTAGGGCTTAATCTCACAGCCGCAGATTATGTATATCTCATAGACCCGTGGTGGAATCCCGCCACAGAAGATCAGGCCATTGACCGTACTCACAGGATAGGGCAAACGCAAAAAGTATTCGCTTATAAAATGATTTGCAAGAATACAGTAGAAGAAAAAATCTTACAACTTCAGCAAAAGAAAAAATCATTATCAAAAGAACTGATAAGCGAAGAAAAAAGCTTTATTAAAAAACTCACAAAAGATGATGTAGAGTTTTTGTTTAGTTAAGGCAGAACAAAGTCACAAAATGAACATGTATTCTTTCAGGTCGTCAAGTGGTTTATTAAAATCATCTGGAATTCCGATCTTTCCTTTTAAACTTCCAAGACGCCTTTTATCATCCTGAAACTCATTTATTTCTTCCAGAAAAGTAACGACAACCTTTGATTTATTTTTTACAGAAGGTATTTCGTCTAAAAGAATTTGCTCATTATCATAAACACCTTTAATAGTTGTTAACATATCTAATAGAATTATTCTCAAATTTAATGAAAAAAATGTTTACACATTATCAAAAAAGGGGGATCAAAAACTTTTGGAAGATTTATTCTAAATAGCCAATCCTGTTGATAGTTTGAGAAGTGAGTAAACCCCTAAATCCTCAAAAGGGGAATTTGGAAATCTTAAAGGAATAATAATCTCTATTAAAATGGTAAAACAGGAATAGTGAATAATTGTTTGTTTACTGAGATCACTTCAGCAGCCCTGAAAGCCGCCGCCCGGATGACCCGGTCGGACGGGGCGTAATATCCTAACATACGGTGTAGCCTATGAAAAAATAAAAAGCTATGCTTCCTAATCGTGAATAAGAATCGTGAATATTTGTTAGTTTACTGCGCGCGGAAAGTTGCCCCATACCTTCCGATAGAAAGAGGTTAGCGTTAGACAAAAACTTTATTTCTTATAAATATCAGCCACGTTCAATGAAATATTCAGTTTTGGCAAAGTGATAACTTCTTCTTTTTGGGTAAAGGAAATCATCTCCCAATCGCCCTTTTCATTTTTAAAATTCAGTAATACCAAAAATTTTTCAGGCTCCACAAGAAGATAATAATTAAGAGTTTCTATTTTGCGGTATTGAATAAATTTGTCCGTCATATCTTTTACCCTGGTGGCCTCACTTGACACTTCCACTATCAGTTCCGGTTTAAATTGGACATATTTATTTTCATCTGTTTGCGCTTCCTTTGTGATAAAAATATCAGGGTAATAATATTGATTTTCATTTGGAATTTTTACTTTCATATTTTCAATAAACACATTAAAGCCAAGAGGCTTTGTAGAATATAAAAACGCCAACAAAATATTTTGGCAAATAAAATGATGTTCTCTTGATGCTCCTGACATTTCAATTAAATTTCCATTAATAAATTCATGACGTACGTCTCCCGATTCTTCCAATGAAAAATATTCGGGAACGCTATAGATTTTATGTAATTCTAATGATTCCATCACATCACAAATATAACATAATTGGGAATAGAAAATTACACGAATGCATTTCAAATTGTCGCTCTGGATTTCAAGGTTGCAATCTTGTATATGGGCACTTCAAGCTAAAACGAACTTATTAGAGGTTGGCAACCTTGCGACATTTCGAAATGCACCCTGCTTCACTGTATCGAAACGAAACACTTATTGTATCAAAACCGTACAGTTCTACTTTTTTTACATTTCTAATTTATTGATTACTAACCATTAAAAAAATGGTTTAATTTTTACTGTTAATAGACGGTTACAAATACCCGGAAAAGCAGGTATATCTTTAAAAAAGAAATTCAAGGCTGCCCGAATGCTATGAGGCATGATTTAGGTATTTAAAACTGTAATGATCAATCGAAAATAAATTATCATGTTTAAAAATTATTTAAAAACCGCCTTTCGCAATCTTCGAAAAAACAAATTGTATTCCGCTATTAATATTTTCGGATTAACCATTGGTTTGGCAGCGTGTCTTTTAATTGGAGTATATATTATTCATGAATTAAGTTATGATAAATTTAATGTGAATGCTGATCGTATCGTGCGCGCAACAATGGAATACGGACAGGCAGGTACCATAAATAAAGTTGCCACAACAGGTACTGAACCAGGACCTGCATTTAAAAGAACTTTTCCTTCAATAGAAGAATATGTACGTACCTATCTCGGCCACAATGTGATAAAAAACGGGGACAAAATATTTGATGAGCCACGCATATTGTATGCCGATCCGGCATTCTTTAAAATATTTTCATTTAAAATAATTGAAGGAAACGCCGCTACTGCGTTAGATGCACCGGATAAAATTGTGATCACAAAATCTATGGCCAAAAAATATTTTGGTAATGAAGACCCATTAAATAAAACACTTACATCGGGAAGCAAAGATCTCAGAGTTTCTGCTGTTTGTGAAGACGCTCCGCAAAATTCGCAGATCAAATTTGATTTCGCCACACAGTTTTTAAATCTTGGGAATAATGTAAAAGATGAAACCTGGTGGACAGCCAACTGGATCACTTATTTTCTATTGCGCGATAAAAAAGATATTGCCCCGCTGCAACAGCAGATAAGTAATTACATGAATACCCCCCAAGTGAGAACAGAAGCAGGTTTGGAGGGAAAGGATTATCTCACTTATCATTTAGAGCCACTAACATGGATACACCTTCATTCTCCACTTGCAGGTTTTGAGCCCAATGGAAGTATCACTTTCATTTATATGCTTGCTTTGATTGCGTTATTAATATTAATTATTGCCTGTGCCAATTATACCAATCTTGCTACAGCTCAATCAGCGGGCCGCAGCGGAGAAATTGGGATGCGCAAAGTATTAGGCGCTTCCAAAAAACAGGTGTTCATACAATTCATGTGTGAATCTTCTGTGATTAGTTTTTTGGCCGCCGTACTCGCCTTTATACTGAGTATCTTTTTGATTCCTTATTTCAACAATATCACCGGCAAGCATTTCGCTCCTGAAATTTTGCTGAAACCATTGCCTGTTACAGCATTGGTGATGTTCACTTTGCTGGTTAGTTTCTTTGCAGGCTTATATCCTGCCTTAGTTTTATCAGGCACCCAGGTGATGGGAGTGCTTAAAAAGGGCTTCACATTTACAGGTGGAAATAATTTATTGCGCAAAGCTTTAATTGTAGCACAATTCGGAATCTCAGTTTTTCTGATCATTTATACAATTGTCATTTTACAACAAATGCGTTTCATGCAAACCAAAGACCTGGGATATGATAAAGAGCATATTGTAGTATTACCCATCAGTGGGAAGATGCTGCAAAATTTTGATAATATAAAAGATGCATTTGCACAAGTTCCCGGCGTGGAAAGCCTTACAGCATCTTACGATACTCCTGAATATGTACAATGGGGCGACGGCATCACAGCCATAGACGAAAAAGGAAAACACGATATTTCATTAAATGCAATGCCTGTATATCTTGATTTTACCAAAACAATGAAAATGCAGATGATTGCCGGCCGCGATTTTCAGCAATCAGATTTTGGAATGATGGATACTGCCAATGATTATGAAAACTTTCACCAGCCTTATATCATCAATGAAACCCTTGCAAAAAAATTAGGATGGACACCTCAGGAAGCCATAGGTAAAATAATTAAGAAGAACGTAACAGGGCCCGTTACAGGCGTAGTAAAAGATTTCAATTTCAACAGCCTACATAATCCGATTGGGCCAATGCTTATTTTTCTTAGCCGGAGCCTCTCACGCGAATTTATGCTACGCATCAACGGAAATAATACAAAATCAACTCTCGCCGGAATAGAAACAGTTTGGAAAGCGCGTGTTCCTGAAATGCCTTTCAGTTATCATTTTTTAGACGATGCCTATAACAAACTGTATTTATCGGACCAAAGAACTTCTTCCCTATTTTCAATAGCTGCAGGGCTTGCGATTATTTTGGCTTGCCTGGGTTTATTTGGGCTGGCAGCATTTACCACATTGCAACGCACCAAAGAAATCGGCATAAGAAGAGTGCTGGGCGCTAATGTGAGCAGCATTACATTTCTAATTGCAAAAAACTTTTTGGAATTGATAGCTATTGCAATACTTATTGCAGCGCCACTCGCATGGTGGGCAGGAAACAGATGGCTACAGGATTTTGCATTTCGCATTTCAGTTCACTGGTACATTTTCGTGGCAACGGCATTCGTTACTGCTTTGATAGCATTGTGTACGATAGGTTATCATTCTGTAAAAGCTTCTTTGTCTAACCCCGTTGAAAGTTTGAGAAGTGAATAAATAATTTATATAACCTCATTTAAAAAAGAATATGCATCAATTCAATTTAAAAAAATACTTTTTTGTTCTTATCATTTTTGTCTTTCATTCCACATTTGCTCAAACGGTAACTAAAGTAAATCCTTTCAATAAAATTATCATAAGTCCAAACATCCAGGTAACTTTTATTGCAGGAAATGAAGAAAGTGTGGCGATAGAAAAAAGTACAGTCAGCAATGATAAAATACACATTGAAGTAAATGATAAAACGCTACGCATTTATTTGGATGGTCAAAAAGATTTTCCCAAAAATGAGAAAACTTATGAAAATGGCTACAAAGAAAAGCAGCCTGTCTACAAAGGCACTGTTGTTATCGCTACCGTAACATATAAAACACTGAATGACCTCTCTATTCGCGGGGAAGAAACACAGGTTTGCAAAAGCCTGCTGAAAGGCAACAAATTCAGACTAAAAGTTTACGGCGAATCCCATGTTATTTTTGATGACGTAAACCTGGATCAACTGCTGGCTATTATGTATGGCGGAGGCTCATTGGAAATTAAATCCGGCACCATCAAAGATCAAAAATATATTGCCTATGGTGAAAGTACTTTTAATTGTTTTGCTATAAAGAATATTACTACAAAGATAACGGCTTATGGAAATGCTATTTTTGAGATCAATGCTTCTGATGCTATTAAAATTACAGCTTATGGAGATGCCAAATTAAACTATAAAGGGAATGCGCAAATAAACAAGGGACTCAATATTGGTGACGTTCAGATTGACAAAATGGATTAGAAAAACAGGCTAAATCGCAGGATAATCTTTCATTCTGTCGATTTACAATAAACGATTTAATAACAGGCAGATAAAACCTTAAAAATAAAATATTATGTTTAAAAATTATTTCAGATCTGCCTGGCGGCAATTAGCAAAAAACAAGCTCTTTAGCGCGGTAAATATTTTAGGCTTATCAACAGGCCTGGCAAGCATTATGGCTTTATCTGTTTTGATATATCTGTATGTAACCACCAATGATAATCTGAAAGATATTGATCAGATGTATTACCTGAAAACAAGCTCACCAGGTGGTGACCAATATACGCAAACCACCTATCTTTTACTGGGAGAAATAGTAAAAAAATGCCCACAGATAGAAGCTGCTACCCACATACAAAGCTGGTATTTTCCCTGGCTTAAATATGACAGCAAAGAATTCCAGGAAACTACCGATTTTGTAGATACCGGCTATTTTAAAGTATTTCAATTCCCTTTCAAATACGGCAATCCGGTTAACGCTTTTAAAGATAAATTCTCTGTTGTCTTATCAGAAGAAATGGCACAAAAATTCTTTGGCGACATAGATCCTGTCGGTAAAATTCTTACTGCTGATGATACGATGCAACTTACCGTTACCGGAGTTTTAAAACATGTACCTACAAACTGTACTATCCAGCCCACAATATTATTACCTACGGCTATACTTGAATCCAATCCTGATTTTAAACAAGGGGCCAACTGGTACAATACTTTTGCTTCCAACTATATCAGACTGCAAAAAAACAGTGACCCGAAAAAATTAGATGCTCAAATAGCGTCAATAGTAAAATTGAATTATGCTCCTGAACAAAAAGGCGATAAAGTTTTTGCTGCTCCCTTTAGCAAAATTCTCCAGGAACAGTCTAAAATAATTGGTGTGATTATTAAAGGAGCTATTGGCGCAGGCCTGTTTATTTTACTGATCATATTGGTTAATCTTGTAAACCTTAATACCGCGTGTATGCATACCCGTAGCAAAGAAGTAGCAGTTCGGCAAATGATAGGCGGAAGTAAAAAAAATATCATCATTCAATTCTGCATTGAAAATGGTTTGGTAGTATTTATTTCTGTTTTATTTGCGTGGCTGCTTTTTTCACTACTTCTTCTACCGGCAATTAATAATATGATAAAAGATAAGTGGGGCGATATAGAAACCGGTATCACTAAAGATTATCCTCTTATCATTCTTTTCGCAGGTATCGGAATCCTATTTACAATTGTTGCGGCAAGTTTGCCCGCTTTTAAATTAGCAAGTGTAAAAGTTACTGATGCCGTAAAAGGAAAACTGAATTCGGGTAATTATAAAAACAGCAGCCTGCGCAATATTTTTATCACCCTGCAATTTGTATTGGCTATTACGCTTATTTGTGTGGCGATCATTTTTAACAGGCAAATGAGCTATATGAAATCTTCATCACTTGGTTTTAATAAAGATAATGTAGCCGTTGTAAATTTAGACCTTGCTTTCCGTGATCCTAAATCAGCAGATGCACGCTTTGAAAGCATTTTAAATGATCTGAAAAACAACCCGCATGTAAAAGCGGTCTCTACCAACGGTGTTATACCCACCGCTTACGATCAGAATTATAATAGCTATATAGATCCTGCAACAAATAAGGATGTGAGTTTACGCCAGGAGCCTGCCGATGCGGGTTACGTAAATACTTATCAGATTCCAATTATCCAGGGAAAAAATTTCAATGATGCACTTGCTGCTTCTGAAAAAAATTCAGTACTTATCAATCGCGCTACAATGGACGCTTTTGGATGGAAAGATGCAGTAGGCAAACAAATAAAAGCAAAAGGAGAAGAAGGCACAACATATACCGTTATTGGCGTGATGGAAAATTTTCATTACCAGGATTTGCAAAATAACATTGAACCATTGATCCAATGGTATGGAGGAAAACCCAATCTCGAAAATCGTTACCTAAGCGTAAAAACAGATGCCGGTTATATAAAGCCGGTAATGAATCAATTGCAACAGGAATTTAAAACAATGCCCAGCCGTAGAGATTTTAGCTATGAATTAATAAGCGCCAGGATTGACAAACAATATGCTTTGCTTGATGGCATACTAAAAGTAACCAACTACATTGCACTCTTAACAATTTTGATTGCCGCTATGGGAATGTTTGGTTTAATATCTTTATTTGCGAAGCAGCGTGTAAAAGAAATAGGCATTAGAAAAGTATTGGGCGCGAGCGTCGCAGGCATTGTGAAATTGTTGTCAAAAGATTTTTTAATTCTTGTTGGCGTTGCAATAATCATTGCTTCTCCTTTAGCGTGGTATATTATGAATAACTGGTTACAGGATTTTGCTTATAGAATAAATATTAACTGGAGGATGTTTTTCGCGGCAGGAGTAATTACAATTTTAATTGCTTTAATAACAATCAGTTTCCAGGCAATAAAAGCGGCGGTAGCGAACCCGGTCGAAAGTTTACGTTCCGAGTAGGATCGTGCCGCGGCACGTTCGAATAGTAATCTGACAAAATAATAAAAATAGAAAAACGTGCCGCGGCACGTTCAAATAGTAATCTGGATTATTTTAATAAATAGCGGCTAAAAATCTTGCATATTTGTAGCCTGCCCGGAGTGACCAAAAACTTTTGGAAAGTTTATCCTGAAAGTCGTCTATTTCCTTACTCCGCCATGGTTCGTGTCTTCGCCATGGTTCGTGTCACGAACCAAATTAATTTTTTTTCGTTTGTCCGTAAGTGTTATGTTGTCTGCGGACACCCGTGAGGTTGATACAAGGGAATAAATTCCCATGTTACAAAATCGGTCGTGCCGATGGCACTTGTATTTCGCTGTGGTTTGT
>DATCFT010000072.1:0-55772 GCA_036509335.1 Hanamia sp. | reverse complement strand
ATTTGAAATATATAATCCCAACAGTCATTCTCGTTTTTGAATTGTGCAAGGAATTCTTGAAAATGTCTCGGGTATTGCTCAATAATACTCATGCAGCAAAATTATAAATTTTTACTTGACCGAAAGGGATAGGCAGTTATTCCAGATTCCTACTCAACCAATTAACTATTTAACCAATTAACCTAATTTACCATCCTTCTTCTCCTTGTAAACGCGCACCATTTGCAAACTAATTGCCAGCAAAATAAGACCAAAGCCAAGATAAAATCCCGGGCCTAAAAATTTATTTTCTTTAAAAATAATAAATGCCAAAATGATAGAATATATCGGCTCAAAATTATAAGTAAGGTTAACGGTAAATGCAGAAATATGTTTCAGTGCCTTCAGGCTGAGATTGAATGCAAATACAGTACAAACGCCCGCTAAAATAATTAACCACAACCAATCTGAAGAGGTAGGAATAAAATAGGTGGCGGGAAAAAAATGAAGATACACCGGAAGTATAAAACACAAGGCTATAAAACCTCCTGTCATTTCATACATAGTAACCGTGTTGGGCAAAAACTCAATCAGAATTCTTTTATTGAAGATTGGAAAAAGGCAGGCGAGCAACGCAGAAATAATTCCGAAAATGATCCCTGTTTTATATTCCGGATAAAAATTAAAAATGAGATAAATGCCTGCCACAGCAAGCATACCCAGAAATACCTCAACTAAATCCACTCTTCTGCGCATGATCAACGGTTCGAATAAAGAAGTGAAAAAACCAATGGTAGATAAGCAGGTAACCGAAACTGAAACGTTGGAATATTTAATACTGCCATAAAAGCTTACCCAATGCAATGAAATGATAGCCCCAATAGCAAAGAGTTTTAAAGTATTTTTCAGCGAAAGTTGCTTTATTTGATTTCTGAAAAATAAAATTACCCACAGTATCAACGCGCTCAGCAACATTCGGTAAGCAGTCAGCAGCCCTTCATTTAATGTAATCAATTTTCCAAAAATAGCAGTAAATCCTGCGAGTATCACTGCAAAATGAAGTTGAAGAAATGCTTTTTTCAATGAAGATTAAATGTTTTTTTAAGAAAAGATTTCATCAAAATCTTTCGGTTTCTATTTTTAAAAATTAAAAACAAAAATAAATGAAGAAGGCCTCAAATAAAATTTATGTTTTCTTAATCGCTAAAATTATTCAGAGGATCACAGAGGAGGCGCAAAGAACCACTGAGAAAAAATCTCTATGAAATTTTGTGAAACTCTGTGTAACTCCCTGTAACAATAAACAAACAAATAATCCTGATTTCTATTTCCTTAAATGATAAAATTACACAACGATTCATACTAACCTCAATTAGAAATACCGAAAAAAAACTTCTGAAAAACTTTATGGACTTTGTGTAACAGCAACAAATATAATTGCACAGTGTTTCACAGAAACGGCTCCAGTAGCCACCGGGCAAGAATCTACCACACTATAAAATGAAGTAAAACAAAAACAATTAACAATCCTTTTTATAAAAAAAAACAAGCGCATTGAATTGTACCAATCATAGCTTTATATTTGTCCCCTGTTAGTAAAATCCAAAATATGAGCTTTAAACGCATTAACAACATTACGGGATGGGTGATTTTAGCTATCTCCTCCTTTGTTTACTTATCTACAATGGAAGCCACCGGAAGTTTTTGGGATTGCGGCGAGTTTGCTTCCAGTGCATACAAACTTCAGATTCCGCATCCACCGGGAGCGCCATTATTTATTATGCTCGGTAGATTATTTATGGTTCCGTTCTCAAATCCAAATCATGCGATTCTTGGGCTTAATACTATGAGCGCTTTAATGAGTGGATTTTGTATTTTATTTTTATTCTGGAGCATTACTCATTTTGCCCGCAGAATTTATGAAAAAAATAATTCAAAGCCTCTTACCGATAACCAAATATTTACTATTATGGCCGCAGGGGTGGTAGGAGCTCTTGCCTATACTTTCAGCGATTCATTTTGGTACAGTGCGGTAGAATCAGAAGTATATGCGAGTTCTTCTTTTTTCACTGCTATCGTTTTTTGGGCCGCGCTCAAATGGGACCAGGCTGTTGTCAATGAGAAATTAAAAGGAGTTAAAGGAAATTTTACTCCGGCAGATAAATGGCTTATTTTGATTTTTTATTTGATAGGCCTTGCTGTGGGCGTGCATTTACTGCCTATCCTTACTATTCCTGCCATTGTTATGGTCTATTATTTCAGGCGGTATAAAGTGACCAGGTGGGGTACGTTTTGGGCATTCTGCATAGCGTGTGTCGTTACAGGAATCGTACAGGTTCCTATGATACAATGGAGCATTAAGCTGGCGGCTGATTTTGATATTTTATTTGTCAATAGTTTTGATCTGCCCTTCTTCACAGGCTTTACTTTTTTCTTTATATTTCTTGCCTTTTTGATATTCCTGATGTTAAAGCTGGCAAAGAAAAAAAACTGGAATTTTTTAAGATTGGCCATGTGGAGTTTTGCCTTTGTATTACTTGGCTTTTCTACTTATTTCACTACCATGATCCGTTCACTTGCTGATCCCGCAGTTGATATGTTTAATGTAGATAATCCTTTAAGTCTTGAAGGATACCTTACCCGTGAACAATATGGCGACTGGCCAATATTAAAAGGACAGGATTTTACAGATGAACCTACTGATCAAAAATATATAGACGTTTATGTAAAAGGTGCTCATAAATATGTAAAGAAAGGCAAAAAGGTAGAAACAATTTACGACCCTGCTGATCTGCATTATTTCCCACGTATGTGGGATAATAGCAACGACCAGGGCCACGCTGATTATTATGCAAATTTTGCGGGAATTCAAAAAGATCCCAAAACCGGCAAGTATTACGACAAGCCTACCATGGCAGATAATATCAGTTTCTTTTTTCAATACCAGCTCAATTGGATGTACGTGCGTTATTTTATGTGGAATTTTGCAGGGAAGCAAAATGACATTGAGGGAATAGACATGGGGAATGTGCGTGATGGAAACTGGATCACAGGAATACCTTTTTGGGACAATGCGCGGCTGGGCGACCAGAGTAAAATGCCTGACACCCTTAAAAACAATAAAGCCCATAACAGGTTATTTGCATTACCATTATTACTTGGCCTACTCGGCCTCATTTATCAATATCAAAAAGATAAAGAAAATGGTTTAGTGGTCGGATTATTATTTTTCTTCACAGGTATTGCTATTGTAATTTACCTTAACCAGGCAGGCAATCAGCCGCGTGAAAGGGATTATGCCTATGTAGGATCTTTTTATGCATTTGCAATGTGGATAGGACTTGGCGTAATGTATGTAAAAGAGCTTTTTGAGAAATATATGAATAATAAAACGGCTAATTATGTTTCTGCAGGTTTGTGCCTGCTTGCCGTACCGGTATTGATGGCCGGCCAGGAATGGAATGATCATGACCGCAGTCATAAAACACTTGCCAGGGACCTGGCCACTGATTATTTGCAAAGTTGTGCGCCGAATGCCATTCTAATAACGTTTGGAGATAATGATACTTACCCACTTTGGTTCGACCAGGAAGTATTGGGAGTAAGAAGAGATATAAGAGTTATCAATTCAAGCCTGCTCGGAACAGATTGGTATATCAACCAATTAAGATATGCTGTCAATAAAAGTGCGCCCATATCCGTAGTATGGACTCCCGACCAGATAATAGGAAGTAACCGGGATGCTATTTATTATTTCCCCGACCTTCCTGGCGCAAAAGTAGATCAGACGAAGCCAATGGATCTTCTCACCATGATGAAAGATTATGCAGGCAGTGATGATCCTTCAAGAATGTATCAGAACGGAAATGATTTCCTCAATATTTTCCCAACAAAGAATGTGGAAGTACCCGTTGACACTAATCTTGTAAGGCAAAATGGAACGGTAAATCCGGATGACACTGTATTGAGCGAAATAGATTTTACTATTCCTAAAAATGCGCTTATGAAAAATGAAAGCGCTATCCTCAATATTATTGCCGCCAATAAATGGAAAAGACCAATATATTTTACTTCACCTTATGATGAACTTGGCTTTCAGAATTATTTAAGAACAGACGGGCTTACCTACAGACTGGTTCCGGTAAGAAATGGCGAAGTAAACCGCAACTGGACATATGATGTGATGATGAAAAAATTCGTTTTTGGAAATGCAAATGTACCAGGAGTTTATTTTGACGAGGAGAACAGAAGGCATCTAAACACCATCAGGATGCAATATGCACAGGTAGCAAATAGTCTTGCAGAACATGGGAAGTTAGATGAAGCAAAACAATTACTGGAAAGATGCGACAAAAATATGTTGCAACAGAATTTCCCTTATGGATTAGCTTCGCGTGCACAGCAACAGGATCAGATTTCCGGACAATTTTTATTAGCCGCTTACAGAGCCGGAGACACAACCCTGGCCAAAAAAGTTTCTGATGCTTTGCGTACAGACCTGGAACAGCAGACTATGTATTTCAATAGTCTTGATGATAAACAACAACAAGCATTAGCTTATGAAAACCAGATAGTGCAGCAATTGCTACAACAGGTTCAGGGAATGGAACAATTTTTCACAAAGCCACAGGCAATTACGCCCGGTGAAAATGGAAATCCTATAATTAATAAAATGCCACTTCCTAAAAAAGAAAAAGAGGCGCATGATAAAACCCAATAAAGGATTACTTTTTTAAATAACCACTATTCCCGGTTCAATAATGAGCCGGGAATTTTTTTTAACATTGGAAGTATTTATAAGAAAAAATTTGTGAAGTAACTTGCAGTGAACAAGAATTAAGAATTAAGAATTAAGAATTAAGAATTAAGAATTAAGAATTAAGAATTAAGAATTATCAATTATCAATTATCAATTATCAATTATCAATTAAAAAAATGCGGCTACATCATTTTTCAAAATACGACCCAAATGAAAATAGCAAAACTTCATTCGAAAAGCTCTTGGATATTTTCATGCAATTACTTACCTACACCAGTGGCGAAGTGGGTGAAGCGCTCAGCTGGCTTACAGAATTAGATAAAGAATATGATCTTACCAATGATGAATATGGAATGGGAGATTTTATTGAAGACCTTAAAGACAAGGGCTATATTGATGAAAATAAGCAAAAAGGTGAAATAAAAATCACGCCCAAAACCGAGCAGGGAATCCGGAAACGCAGCCTTGAAGAAATCTTTGGTAAACTGAAAAAAACAAAATCTGGAAATCACCAAACTTTTAAGCCTGGAAACGGCGATGAGATCAACCCGGAAACAAGACCATTTCAATTTGGAGATACTTTGGAACAAATTGATTTTACGGAATCCATTCGCAATGCACAAATCAATCATGGAACAGAAAGTTTTATGATGCAGGAAGATGATCTTGAAATTCGTGAAACAGATTTTAAAGCACAAACTTCTACCGTATTGATGATTGATATTTCGCACAGCATGATCTTATACGGTGAAGACAGAATTACGCCGGCAAAAAAAGTAGCCATGGCACTGAGTGAATTAATAACAACTAAATATCCTAAAGACACTATTGATATTGTTGTGTTTGGAAATGATGCGTGGACAGTTGAGATTAAAGATCTTCCTTATCTGCAGGTAGGTCCTTATCATACGAACACGGTTGCGGGTCTCGAGTTAGCCATGGATATTTTACGCAGAAGAAAAAATCCCAACAAACAAATTTTTATGATCACAGATGGAAAACCCACCTGTCTCAAAATAGGAAAGCGTTATTATAAAAACAGTTTTGGTGTGGACAGAAGAATTTTAAACCGTTGCATGAATCTTGCAGCACAATGCAAAAAATTAAAAATACCGATCACGACTTTTATGATTGCCAGCGATCCGTATCTGCAAAAATTTGTAACAGAATTTACAGAAACCAATAATGGCAAAGCATTCTTTGCATCGTTAGATAGATTGGGCGCATTTATTTTTAAAGATTTTGAAAGTGGAAGAAGGAAGACGGTGTATTAACCCCTAAAAATCGCCTAAAGGGGACTTTCGAAGTCAGCAAGAATGCTGAATTATTTGATTATTGAATCATTGATTCAAATAAATTTGTAACTTCAATCAAAATGGAAATGAAAGAGTATATAGTAAGAATACCGGACAATGAAGTGGAAACCGTTTCAAATGTATTGGAAAAATTCGGAGCCAAGATGAGTCCTGTAGTAATAAAGAAAGAAAAAAAAATTAAATAAAAAAAAGGGAGATCCTCTGGCTTTATTTGGCAAATACCCTGATTTTCCTTTAAATCCAAAAACTTTTAGAAAAGATTTATGGGAGAGAAATCAGAAGTTATAGTAGATACAGATATCTTAATAAAAATCTATAGAGGAAATAAAGAGCATAAGCGTGTTTTACAGGATCTTTCTCCGAATTTAAATCAGATGGAATTATTAATAGGTTGTAATAATAAGAAAATGCAGGATGAAGTTGAAAAGAACTTACAATCTTATAAAATTCTTTTATTAAATGCCCGGGTCAGTTCAATTGCAAATGAAATAATTAAAAAATATTCTTTCTCATATAAAATGTCTGTTGCTGATATTTTTATTGCTGCAACTGCACTTTTTTATTCTTTAGAACTTTATACAGATAATAAAAAGCATTTCGATTTTATCAAAGAGTTGACTTTGTTTTCTCATGGTATATGATAAAATATTAAAGGAACATCAAGAAAAATAATATGGACATACAAAATATAAAAACCTTAGGCGAATTAAAAGAAATTAATTACAAACCGAGATCAGTAAAAGAAGAATTAAGAGAGAATCTCATCAAAAAAATCAATAAAAAAGAAATCACTTTTCCGGGAATAATCGGTTATGAGGATTCTGTAATTCCTGATACCGAACGGGCATTATTATCACGCCATAATATTTTATTTTTAGGTTTACGCGGACAAGCCAAAACCCGCATGGCGCGCCAGATGATTGATTTGCTTGATGAATATATTCCCGTAATCGAAGGCAGCGAAGTAAATGATGATCCATTTAAGCCTTTAAGCAAATTTGCAAGAGACCTTGTAAAAGAAAAAGGAAATGATACACCCATTTCGTGGCTGCACCGCAGCGATCGCTATGGAGAAAAGTTAGCCACGCCCGATGTAAGTGTTGCTGATCTTATTGGCGACATAGACCCTATAAAAGCAGCCAATTTAAAATTGAGTTATGCGGATGAAAGAGTGATCCATTATGGAATTATTCCGCGAAGCAACCGTGGTATTTTTGTGATCAATGAATTGCCCGACCTTCAGGCGCGTATCCAGGTTTCTTTATTCAATATCCTGGAAGAAGGAGATCTGCAAATAAGAGGTTTTAAATTGAGATTGCCTCTTGACATTATGTTTGTATTCACGGCCAATCCCGAAGATTATACCAATCGTGGCGCTATTGTTACTCCTCTGAAAGATCGTATTGAAAGCCAGATTCTCACTCATTATCCTACAACTATTGAGAATGCTTTGTTCATTACTGAACAGGAATCTGCTGTGCATTCTGATCAAAAAAAGAGAGTGCAGGTAAGCGACCTGGTAAAGCGTTTGATCGAGCAGGTTTCTTTTGAAGCACGCACCAGCGAATTTGTAGATAAAAAAAGCGGCGTGTCAGCAAGGCTTACCATTGCTGCATTTGAGAATGCCGTAAGCGCCGCAGAAAGACGCGCTATAATGAATAAAGAAAAAGAAACACAGATTTGGATCAGCGATCTTACCGGAATTATTCCATCCATAACAGGGAAAATAGAATTAGTGTATGAAGGCGAACAGGAAGGCCCGTACCAGGTGGCTTATAATTTATTGGAGAAGGCAATACGCACACAATTTGTAAAATATTTTCCTAATCCCGATTCATATAAAAAAAGAAAAACCAAAGAATCTGTTGTAGAAGAAAATCCTTACAGGGCAATCACCCGATGGTTTGATACAGGAAACCAACTGAATGTTTCCTTTGGATTAAAAGATGAAGATAAAATTCAATTGCTTTATAAAGTGGATGGCCTTTTTGGGATGGTGAAAAAACATTATCCCAATGCAAGCGCCAAAGAAAATGCGTTATTAATGGAATTTGTATTACACGGATTATCCACTTTTTCTTTAATAAGCAAAAAAGTGCTGGAAGGTAAAATTGAGTTTAAAGATTTAATGGGAAGCATGATCAACCTGAGTTCGCAATCCTTTAGTGATGAAGAATTGGAGTAGGAGTAACCTGCCCTTTCTAATTGTGAAGAATTAATTTGCAAAGGCAACTTTTATTACTGCATTTTTAATTTTCGTGTAATCTTTAGTGTTACAATTTGAAAAAAATCAACATAGCTGAATCTTGCTTATTTGTTGTTTTACTGTAAGAGTAACCTGATTTTTTCATAGAGGTCTTACACCTCTTTTAACGGGATTATTATATAAATTTTAGTCCTTCGTGCGATAGTTCCTTATATTTATTATCATCAAACTGGTAATAAAAAGCGCCTTTTTTTGAAAGTAGTTTTTCTTTTTCATCCAGCTTATTAAGAATTTGGAGTGATAAAATCTTTCTTGAAAAATTACGCTTATCAAAAGTTGTTTCATAAATCGCTTCGTAAAGATTTTGTAATTGCGGAAGTGTAAATTTTTCAGGTAATAATTCAAAGCCGATTGGATGATTGGCGACTTTTTGCCTTAGCTGTTCTTTAGCCATTGCTATCATTTTTTTATGATCAAAAATCATAGCCGGTATATTTTTTATATTAAACCATTTTGCATTATATTCTTTCATCAATGCAGAAGAATCGTCAATTTTTATTAAAGCAAAATAAGCTACGGAAACTACCCTTCCTCCCGGGTCACGGTCTACGTCGCCAAAACAATATAACTGTTCCATATAAATATTAGTAAGGCCGGTAAGCATTTCCAATATGCGCGAAGCGCCCTTATCAATACTTTCACCCGATCCCACAAAACCACCCATTAAAGACCATTTACCTAAACCAGGTTCGAATCCTCTTTTGATGAGCAATACTTTTAAATCTTTTCCATCAAATCCAAAGATGATGCAATCCACAGCAATAAGCATGCAATCGTGCTTTTTGTATTCATTAATAACCGGCATAATTCACAATATTTTGTTTATAATTTTTTTAGAAATAAATACAGCGTAATCCGAAAAGGTAAGGCTTTTGTTCATAAGCAATCGTTTTAGCAGTTTTTAAAATTTGATTTAAAATTTGATTTATTTGTTGTTTTACTGAACATTATTCCTCCGCGCTCCCGGAAGTCCGCCACGCCATGCGGGCTTTAATTTTCCCCTTCCTCTTTATCGGATAAGATGTTATTATCTTTATCATCAAGGACAGAATGCTTCCCCGGCCAATGAAGGAAAAGGAAGAGTGCTCCCAACAATATCAATAAAATGCTCCACCATAAGCCGGCGTGTAATCGTTCCAACACAACATGCGAATTTTCGATTGGGGATGTGAAAGCCGGGATGTTGGCAATCAAAATAATAATGCCGTATATGGTTAACATTACCCCTACAAAAAACCATATAGACAATCCATCTTCTTCATGCATAAAATATAATTTTTACCAAAAAATAATTTGTAAGATAATAAAAGCAACCAGTACCACTCCTGCCCAGAAAATCGGACGTTTCATTAAAGGAAGATGCGCATCCGAAGGCAAATCCGTGCAGCCTCTTACCAATCCAACCAATTCTTCTACAGGCTTAGGCTTCGTAGCAAAACTAACAAATACTGTTATGAGTACACATATTATCCACGACCAAAGAGCACGATACATGTCTTCTGCCATCGCCTTTGCATCTGCTGAACCTGTAATAATGGCCAAAGCGCGCGGGTCTAATCTTACCCATGCCCACATGCCAACCGAAGATAATGTACCGGCAAGCAATCCCCAAAAGCCTCCCGCTGCTGTAGTTCTTTTCCACAACATGCCAAGAATAACCGTACCAAATAATGGTGCAATGAAAAAGCTGAATAACGCCTGAACGTAATCCATAATACTCGCGGCATTCTCTACCAAATAAGCTGTGCCAATACTGATAAGAACACCAATGAAAGTAGCCCATCGGCCCATTTTTACATAATGTTTATCGGTAGCTTCTTTCTTAGTAATGCTAAAATGCAGCGGTTTATAAATATCATAAGTCCATACTGTTGAGAAGGCCGTGACATTACCTGCCATGCCCGACATGAAGCCCGCGATAAGTGCAGTAATTCCTAATCCTAATAGTCCGGGCCCTAAATAACGCGCCATCATTAAAGGCAGGATTTCATTATAACTTTGTGCTCCTGTTGCTGCTGCCTGTGCCTGCCCTACCAATCCAGGCATCACAGCCAAACCAATCAAACCAGGCAATATCACAATTAAAGGAACCAGCATTTTAAATCCCGAACCAATAATAGGGGCCATTTTTGCCGACCGCAAATCCTTTGCAGACAGTACCCGCTGTACTACCAGAAAATCAGTAGTCCAGTATCCAAATGAAATAACAAATCCCAAACCAAATACAATCCCGATCCATTGTATGCCCATTGGGTTATCATTAAAATGTCCCAAAGACCTCCACATGTGAGTATAATCACCATGAGGAAGATTTTGATGTATCCTGGCAACCATACCTTTCCAGCCACCAACTTCTACAAGCCCAAGAATAGGCACCAGCAAGGCTCCGGCCCAGATGAGTACAAACTGCAATACTTCATTGAAGATAGCAGAAAGTAAACCACCTAATACTACATAAACCATTACGGTAATAGAAGATACCCAGATACTGAAGTTTAAATCCCAGCCAAGAATGACTTTCATTACCAATGCCATGGCAAACATATTTACTCCGCTCATAAGCACCGTCATAAAACCAAAAGAAATGGCTGATAACATACTGGTGCTTTTTCCATAACGCAATTTTAAATATCCCGGAACGGAGTGCGTTTTGGAGATGTAATAAAATGGCATCATAATAATACCCAGGAAAAGCATAGCGGGTATAGCGCCAATCCAATACCAATGAGCAGCTAAAATACCATATTGATAGGACGCTGCCGCCCAGCCCATCAGTTCCAGCGAACCCAGGTTAGCGGAAATAAAAGCCAGGCCTGCAATCCACATGGTCATCTTTCTTCCGGCAAGAAAAAAATCATCTCCCGTTTTAGTGAATCTTACCAGGTAATATCCGATTCCCAATACTATCAGGAAATAAATAATGATGATGAGCAAATCAGCCCAGTTTAATGAAATTAATCCGCCGGAGAGTAGAAATCCCTTGAGGAGAATAGACATGATAATTATTTTATCTTTTGTTACTAATTACATAATACCGATTGCTGGTGCTGCTCACTTTTATCTTTGCGCCTTCATCTTTTATCTTATTGATAGTTCATTCCACCTTAATTCATTTTTAAAATCACGCAAATTTGTTTGTTTGCTGATTAACACCATTTCAATTCCGGCCATTTCCGCAAAATCTTCCAAATGTTCAGAGGTTAAGTTTTGGCTGAAACAAGTGTGGTGCGCGCCGCCGGCCAATATCCACGCCGTACAGCCGGTTGTCATATCGGGATATGGTTTCCATAATACTCTTGCCACAGGAAGTTTTGGTAAATCATTTACAGGAGCCACGGCTTTAACTTCATTTACCAATAAACGAAAACGATTTCCCATATCAATCATAGATGCATTCAAAGCCTCGCCGCTACCCACGTTGAAAACCAAACGCACAGGGTCTGCCTTGCCACCAATTCCCAAAGGATGAATTTCGCAGGAAGGTTTTCCTTTTGCAATTGAGGGACAAATTTCCAGCATGTGTGAGCCTAAAACCATTTCATTTTTTGGATCAAAATGATACGTATAATCTTCCATAAAAGAATTGCCGCCAGGCAATCCGGTTGCCATTACTTTCATGGCCCGAACGAGCGCTGCAGTTTTCCAATCGCCTTCTGCAGCAAAACCATAACCATCTGCCATCAGGCGCTGGGCAGCAATTCCGGGCAATTGTGCCATTCCGTGTAAGTCTTCAAAAGTATCGGTGAAGCCTTTGAAATTTCCATCTTTTAAAAACTTCCTTAATCCTAATTCAATTTTTGCGGCTTCACGTAAAGAAGCATCGTTTTCTTTTCCGTTTTTCAGGGAAGCGGCTAATTTATAGTCTTCATTATAGTGAGCGCATAAACTATCAATTTGCTTTTCGGTTATTTTGTTAATCACATTTACCAGGTCGCCGACGCCATGTGTATTTACTGAATATCCAAACTTCATTTCTGCTTCCACCTTATCACCATCTGTCACTGCTACATAACGCATGTTATCACCAAAGCGAACAAACTTTGCTCCCTGCCAGTCGTGCCACGCTGACGCAGCCCTCGACCAGGTACTGATTTGCTGTTGCACACTTTCACTTTGCCAGTGTCCGACAACCACTTTTCTTCGTTTATGCATCCTCGTCATAATGAAGCCAAACTCCCTGTCACCATGTGCGCTCTGATTCAGGTTCATAAAATCCATATCAATATCGTTCCATGGAATATCGCGATTAAACTGTGTGTGTAAATGGCATAAGGGTTTTTGTAAAATTTTCAATCCATTAATCCACATTTTAGCCGGGGAAAAAGTATGCATCCATGTGATAATGCCGATGCAGTTGGCACTCCTATTAGCTTCCTGGCAGATGGCATAAATTTCTTCTGGGGATTTTACGGTTGGCTTGAAGACAACTTTTACAGGTATCGTAACGGCATCATTAAAAGCTTTTGCAATAATCTTTGAATGATCGGCTACTTTTTTTAAAGTGGCTTCCCCATAAAGATGCTGACTTCCTGTTACAAACCAGGCTTCGAGTTGTTTGAATTTTTTCATTGTTTAATTTTAAACCTCACCCCCAACCCCCTCTCCTTTGGAGAGGGGGCTTAGAACCATCTTCCCAAAGGAGCTTTCAGTTATCGTTTAAGGTTAATTAATAATTGACTTTATTTGTTGTTTTACTGAGCCTCACCCCTACCCCTCTCCTCAGGGAGAGGGGTTCTGTCCTAATGAACTTCTATTCTTAATAATGCACAGCCATGTCCATTTATCATTCTTCCATATTTCTTTTTGAAAATTCCTACATCTGCTTTTTTCCATAGATCCCTAACCGTTACTTTTCCTTTTATTCCAAGCTTGGAAAAGTCAACATCTACGGGGTGTGCATTATTGGCAATATTAAATAGGCCAACATAAATATCCTTACTGCTATGGACACCCGAAATCCAAACCATGCTACTGTCACTCTTGTATAATTGTTTTGGATTTTCTCCATTTTGATTCACAGCCAGTACTTCATCATTGGTTATTAAATTATTTTCAAGCTCCCTGTTTTCAGGAAGATTGCCGCCCAACATTAAAGGTGAGCGATACAGGCACCAAAAGCTCATGTGAGTCTGTAATTCGTCCGGTGAAAACCTGCTGTACCTTTCCGGGCCGACCGGGCCACGTTTTGATAATTTACCAATTTGCATCATGTCGCAATCCGGCCAATGACCGGGTTCGCCAACGCCTTCCCATGTTTTAGCATAATCAAACATTTTTAAAAGCTGCGACCAGTTATCCCAAAAATCATCGGCCATGCGCCACATATTGGCATACTTTTTTACATGAGCTGAATCTTTAATTGGAGTTTCCCCGGGAGATAAACTTAAGACAATGGGCCTTCCGGAATTTTGAATCGCTTTATAATATCCTTCAATTTCCGGCGCTCTGTAAGGACGTGAAATATCATCTACTTTTATAAAATCAACTCCCCACGAAGCATATAATTTCAAAATAGAATTAAGGTATTGCTGCGCTCCGGGCTTTTGCATATCCAAGCCGTACATGTGATTAAGCCACGGGCAAGTGGACGAAGTATCTTCAATCATGTCTGCAGTAATTCCGTTCGCGCCCAACACAGGCGATTTTGCCCAAACCGCTTGCCGTGGAATACCACGCATTACATGAATACCAAATTTTAATCCTAATGAATGAATGTAATCACCGAGAGGTTTAAATCCTTTGCCACCAAATGATGAAGGAAATTTATTGGCATCGGGAAGCAATCTTCCATATTGATCCATACTCAGCCACGGAATGTAAGAACCATCAGGAAGCCTGCTCTGAAAAGGATTTCCGACGGTACTTCCGGGAGGATTATCATAAGCCCATAAAAAATCTACCACTACATATTGCCAGCCAAACTGTTTTAAATTTTTAGCCATAAAATCTGCATTGGCTTTCACTTCATCTTCGTGTACTGCGGAGCCGTAACAGTTATAACTATTCCAGCCCATTGGTGGCGCAGAAGCAAGATTATTTTGCTGCGCAAATAAATGAACACAGGAAAAGAATATTCCTGTTAATAATAGATATGGTTTCAGTTTTGTTAACACGATGTAACTTATGGAGAACTTAAAATTTTGTTTTACTATAAAAAATTCTTCTATTCCGATGTAACAATATCAATATCTTTTATCTTTTCCGGAAACCATAACATCATTTCTCCTTTTCCTCTGTTGGCCCATGCATAATATGGAATAGCCATAAATTTTTGATTTTTCGTTTGAATGGTTTCTCCGCTATTTCCAATAACAACTGCCGGAACATTCGCTTTCAAAACTTCAATTCCATTTAAAAGATCAGGCCTGAACTCTGTTGTAAACGTTGTGTTGACAGGCATTATAATGTTAGAGGCTTTACCATTATTATCAATCCATTCAGCACAATACATAATCGGTCCACGCTGCAAAGCCACTTTCCCTATATCACTTTTCACATTTGTATTCGCAACCACTTTTCTTACTTCCATTGGAAGTTTCACTTCTATCACATCATTCTTTTTCCACTTTCTATTTAAAACAGCATACCCTTTTTCAATGGTATAATCCACTTCTTTTCCGTTAATGGTGATAATTGTTTTTTTATCAGAAGCACCATTAAATTTATAAAGATCAGAAGGCATGGCTTCATTCCTTGCCCAGCCGGGAATGCGTATCAGCATCGTAAAATCAAAAGATGATTTTGGATTAACGACGAATTTCAAATCACCGTCCCACGGATAATTGTTTTGCTGAATAATTTCAACAGACTTTCCTGAAAGATTCAGCGTTGCATTGCCACTTATAAATAAATTGGCATAAATATTATTATCCTTTTGTGCATAAATATAGCCAGGTACAGAAGGTAATGATCTCACTAAATTAGTTGGGCAACATGAACATGGAAACCAGCCGGAACGTGTTGCTTCCATGTCTGGATGAGAAAAACTATTTTTAATTTGCATCGCATTCGTATAAAAAAATGATTTACCGTCAAGCCCAATTCCGGAAATTAATCCATTGTATAAAGTCTTTTCAAGAACGTCTATGTATTTTGAATCGCCGTGCAGTAAGAACATTCTTTCATTCCAAAATACCTGTGCAATGGCAGCACATGTTTCATTATAAGCTGTAGAATTTGGCAATTGATAATTATCTCCAAAGCGTTCGCCATCACCTATTGCACCTACACTTCCCTGCACATACATTTTTTTCCCCACTACATTATCCCATATTTTATCAACCGCTTTCAACAAAAGCGAATCGCCTGTAAGCGCTGCCACATCTGCCATTCCTGAATATAAATAGCCTGCGCGAACGGCGTGACCTTCTGCTTCGGTTTGATTTACAACAGGAATATCATCCTGCCAATATTTTCCATTTTCCCATTCATCGTTGCTTGTAGAATCATACGTTACATCGCGGCCTCTTTCCTCAATAAAATACTTTGCGGTTTGAAGGTATTTTTTTTCGCCTGTTATCCTGTACAATTTTACTAAACCCATTTCAACTATTTCATGTCCAGGAGCGGTGTGCCTTTGATTGGAGGCCAGACCAAATACAGAGCAAACAAGGTTAGCATTTTTCAATGCGATATTCAGAAAACTCTTTTTACCTGTTGCCAGGTAATATGCGGCGGCAGCTTCATACAAATGGCCTGCATCATATAATTCATGACTTAATTTTCTTTCATTTACCCATCTTTCACTTCCTGCCCATGCGAGAGGATGCAGAGGATCAATCGAACGGGCAGTATATAAATAACCATCAGGCTCCTGGGCCTTACCAATAATGGTTATAAGTGAATCAACGTATCTCTCCAATTTTGCATCGGGAAATAAACTCAGTGAATAGGCAGCGCCTTCTATTGTTTTATAAATATCTGTATCATCAAATGGATAGATACTACAGAATTTTCCAGTGTGCTTCGCAGCAAGTATAAAATTTTCTACACGGCCGGTATTTTGGCATCTTTCAAAAGAAGCAGGAATGGTAACTGTCTCATTAACTCTCAATCGTGGAAGCCAAAAATTATCACTAAGGTGAACCTGGTTAAAAGCCAAAGGCTTTATGGGATAGTCTTTATTCTGTGCAAAAACAACTGTTGCAGATAGAAGAAAAAGTGAAAGGAATATTTTTTTCATAATAATAATTTTTTAAGATTATTGGCCATAGTAACTGTCTTTACCATGCTTTCGCTCGTAATGTTTTTTTATTAAAGAATCCTTCAATCGTAATGTATCTGCTTTAATGGATTCCGTTATGAAAGCCATTTTTGCTACAGCCTCCAACACAGCGCTGTTATGCACTGCTTTGTCTGCCGTCTTTCCCCACGTAAATGGAGCATGATTGCCGACCAAAATCATTTCCATTTCTTCATAACTTATATTCTTTTCTTTCAAAGCATTGATAATTTGAAAACCGGTTTGGTATTCGTAATCCCCTTGTATCATTTCATCATTCATGGGTGCTGCACATGGGATATCGTAGGTGGTATGGTCGGCGTGTGTGGTTCCATAAATGGGAATATCACGCAGGCTTTGCGCCCACGCAGTAGCATAACAGGAATGCGTGTGTACAATTCCTCCGATATTTTCGAAATGTTTGTACAATACAGCATGCGTAAGCGTATCGGAGGATGGACGCAAATTTCCCTCAACTGTTTTCCCTTCGAAATCAACAATGACCATTTTATCTGCAGAAAGTTCTACATAAGGCACCCCACTTGGTTTGATGGCAAAAACACCGGCATTTCTATCTGCAGCACTAGCATTGCCAAAAGTAAAAAGCACCAAATCGAGTTCGGGCAATTGCATGTTGGCTTTGTAAGCAAGTTTTTTTATTTCATCATATTTACTCATTGCTCAATAAATTTTCCCAGCGTTTTATATTTTTCATATCTCCTTTTATACAATTCCACGTTGTTTTTATTGGGTTGATATTCCGCGTCAAAACCGTGTCCCATAGCGGCCATCGCGTCTTCCACTTTATCATAAATGCCGGCGGCAGTTGCGGCAAACATCCCCGCGCCAATTGCACACGTTTGTTCTGATTTATGAATACGAATAGGCATGTCCATTACATCCGCCATGACCTGCATGATGTAGGAAGATTTTTTTGCAACGCCACCTAATCCAATCAATCCTTTTACCGGGACGCCTTCATCATTAAACCTGTCAACAATTGCTTTTGCACCAAAGCAGGTGGCTTCTACCAATGCTTTAAAAATACGGGGTGCATCTGTACCGAGATTCAAATTGATAATGGCAGCTTTTAATTCCTGGTTGGCGTCGGGTGTCCGGCGGCCATTGAGCCAGTCAACTGCAAGCTCATCATTTTCATTCAACGGAAGTTTTGCTGCTTCTGTAGCAAGTTCAACGATTAATTTATCATGTAATTCTTTTTGTAATAAATAAGCGGTTGCTACATCAATAATTTCTGAATTTTTTAAAATATTTTTGAAAGAATTGATGATCATATTTCTAAACCAGACGTAAGTATCGCCAAATGCAGATTGGCCGGCTTCCATTCCCATCATGCCAGGAATAACGGAGCCGGGTACTTGTCCGCAAATTCCTTTTATCAATTTATCTTTTACATCGTCCATTGGCGCCACCAGCATATCGCAGGTGGAAGTTCCCATTACTTTACTGAGGTGATAAGGTTCTATTTGCCCACCAACCGCGCCCATGTGGGCATCGAATGCGCCTACACCTATAATCACGTCAGTGGATAATCCCAAACGTTCTGCCCATTCTTTAGAAAGATTACCGGCAGGTTTATCAGATGTATATGTTTCAGTAAATAATCTTGAAGTAAAACCATCGAGCAAAGGATCTAATGAAGTGAAGAAATCGTTGGGTGGTAATCCTCCGTAATCTTCTGCCCATAGCGCTTTGTGTCCCGCGGAACAAACTCCTCGTTTCATTTGATGCACATCATTACCGCCTGTTAATAAAAAAGGAATCCAATCGCAATGTTCCACCCACGAATAGCATGCGGATCTAACGGTATCGTCTATTCGAAGTATGTGCAACAACTTACTCCAGAACCATTCGGATGAATAAATACCACCAACGTATTGCAAATAATTAATTCCAAATTTCTTTGCATGGTCATTAAATTGGGCGGCTTCTTTAGTGGAGGTATGATCTTTCCACAAAACAAACATAGCATTGGGATTGGTCTCAAACTCCGGTAATAAAGCCAATGGTGTTCCGTGTTCGTCTGTCGTCACGGGAGATGAACCTGTAGTATCTACCGAAATTGCTTTTATATTTTTTGCAACTTCTTCACCAGTTTTTCCCAGGCAATCTTTTATAGTTGCTTCCAGCCCTTCTATATAATCAAGCGGATGTTGCCTGAATTGATTTTTGTTGACATCGCAATACAAACCATCTTTCCAGCGTGGGTAATAAAATACGGATGAAGAAATTTCATCGCCGTTGGAGGCATCTAAAACTACAGATCTCACAGAATCAGTACCGTAGTCGACACCGATTACAAAATTTTTATCCCGTATCATAATAACAATCTTAAAAAAAGAACAATTTAGGAATAATTCTTTATAAGTGTCAAGTTTACATTTATTTTTTTTAAAGATTTTTTTAAATTTCTGAAAAATACTTTTAAGTAATTGGAAGCCAAAGCCTCACTCTCAGAATGACAACTCTGTGAGAGTGGAGGCTTAAGCCACTGCTCATAAAGGGATTCATGGCTATAACGGAAACTAACCGGAAAACAACACTTCCTGATTTATAATTCCTCTGTCAAACTTACTCCGGCAAAAATGCTTCCAACGCTTTGGTTGGCTTTCCGTCATCACCCCACGCACTTAATGCATAGTGACTCCAGCTTCTTGCGCCTTCCGGTTCCCAATAGATTACGCCCAAACCTTTATTATTGGGCACTGCCTTTACTTTCTGTTGAGCCGCCACCAGCATATCATACGTATTTTGAGGTTGGTTATCCTCACCACCCACTTCTACTATCATGACTTCTTTTCCATACCGTGCAACCAGGTCTGAAAGATTGGCCCCCAAATCGTTGATAGAAAGCGTATAATCCGGATGGGCCTCAAGCCAATAGGGATAATAGGACAAGCCGATAACATCATACTTTGCCCCATGAGCGGTGGCATTATCAAACCATGTTTTGAAACGTTCCTTATTATTTCCCTGGTCAACATGGAGAATTACTTTCGAATCCGGACTTGCCGCTTTTACAGCCTCGTAACCTTTATTGATTAACTGTGCTAACTGGCCCCAGTTCGAAGTACTGCCGTCAGGCCACATCATTCCGTTGGTTATTTCATTACCAATCTCTACCCATTCCGGCGTCACTCCGGCAGCTTTGATCGTGTTCATCACTTCAAGCGTATATTTATAAACATCACTCAATAACTGAAGAAAATCATCATTTGCCCAGGCCGCAGGCTTTTTTTGTTTGCCGGGATCGGCCCAGCTATCACTGTAATGAAAATCTATCATCACCCTCATTCCCCACTTTTTCGCCCGTGCTGCCATCGCCGCTGTTTCTTCTTTGCTGCAATGGCCGCTGAATTTATCATCAGAAGGGTTCACAAAAGTGCGTAACCTGATGGTATTAATTCCAAGACTTTTTAAAATTTTAAAGCAATCTTCTGCAACACCCTGTTGATTATAAAATGTATAGCCGGAAGCTTCCATTTGTGGCAACCAACTTATGTCAGCGCCTTTCACAAAAGCTGTCGTTTGCTTTTGAGCTAAAACAGGGTTTGTTTTGAATGCTGCGAATGAGATGGCAGCAAAACTTATTAGGTAAACTCTTTTTAAAATTTTCATTTTCAAAAATTTAACATTGAAGCTAATTCTCAATTTCCAATCTGTAACAGCAGCATCCAAAAAAGTTGTAACAAGATCGGACAGGATTTACATTATCGCGAGATGTTTTTTTCGGCTTCCCGAACAGGCGCGGGCTTAAAACGAAACCATTTATTCAGCTTTTAAAGTTACCTCGGAAGAAACCAATCCGGGAGAAGTCGCTTTTAGTACAATATTCCCCGAATGCTTTGCCGACTTAACAACCACTATGCATCTGCCTTGCCAGGCTTTGCGCTGAGGCGATTGATAACTTTCCACACTTACCGGATCAGCATTGCCAACGCCGGCAATAGTTCCCGCGCCTTCAATTTCAAAATGAACTAAATTTTCTACCCCGGGATTACGGATTCCCTTTTTATCAACCAGTTCTACAGTAATATAGCTCAGGTCATGGTTATCCGCTTTAATAGTCTTTCTATCCGCAGATAATTTTATTTGTGCAGGTTCGCCCGCAGTTTTTAAAATAGCCGTATTTACTTTCTTTCCATTATCATATCCAACTGCTTTTAATTCGCCAGTGGTGTAAGGAACATTATAAACAGCCATAAATTTTGTGGAACGATTGGTTGGTTTTTTCCCGAGTGATTTGTTATTTAAAAACAATTCCACTTCATCGCAGGATGAATAAATATTTACTTCAAAAATCGAATCTTCATCACCTTTCCATGTCCAGTTTGCTACCACATCATCCCAATTCCATTTGCTCCATGATTCTTTTTTAGGATTGACAGGAAAAGAAGGTTGAAGTGGTTTTACAAAAATGGACAATTGATTTTTTTTCCAAAGTGCATCCCGGTAAAATGATTGGGGTCTTTTCCATCCACAGATATCAATGTCGCCACAATAAGCAAGATTCCATGGATAATATTTTTTATCAGGCATATAACCAAGCCATCCAATACTTGATTCACCAATATAATCAAAGCCGGTCCACACGAAATCACCAATTACCCACGGATGATCTAAAACTTCCATCCAGTAATCGAATTGTTCTAATGCATAAGATTCTGTTGCAACCATAACCCGGTTTGGCTTGCGTTCATGATCGCTTACATATTTATCTTTTGCATAATTATACCCGCAAACATCCAAAGCAGAAAAGAATGCATCTTTCTGATCTGAAACACTATTTGCGGCAGCCGTAACAGGTCTCGTGTTATCCACGGAACGAACATAATCTGCAAGCAATTTCGCAGTATCTGCAATAGAAGGTCTGTCCATTCCCGGAATTTCATTGCCGATGCTCCACATAATAATAGAAGGATGATTTCTGTCGCGAAGCAACATGCTTTGTAAATCTCTTTGCCACCAATCTTGAAAATAAACATGATAATCATCCGGGTTTTTTCCTTCGTTCCAGCAATCAAATGCCTCGTCAATCACCAGCATGCCAAGGCTGTCACAGGCTTCCAGAAAGGCGGGTGCGGGCGGATTGTGCGAACATCGTATTGCATTAAAACCGCTTGCTTTCATGAGTGCTACGCGACGTATTTCTGCGCGATCAAATGATCTTGCGCCAAGAGGACCGTTATCAATATGAAAACATCCCCCTTTTAATTTCATCGGCTTATTATTTAACATAAAACCGTTGACAGCATCAAAAGAAATATTGCGGATTCCGAATTTGGTTTCAACATGATCCGATAGCTTTCCATCAACATAAATTTCTGTAATGGCTTTATATAATTCGGGATTTTCAGTTGACCACAATTTGGGCGATTTCACTATTGCATCATGATTAAATTCGTATTCACTATTTGCATTAATATTTTGTTTTGATGATGTCTTTGCAACTTCAACTCCTTTAGCATTTATAATTTTATTTACTAAAATTATGATTGCTGAAACGCCGGTTTCATTTTTAATTCTTATTTTGATGTTTACTTTTGCTGATGATAAAGTCACTTCCGGTGTGGTAATATAATTTCCCCATTGCGCCACATGAATTGGATTGGTTTCTATCAGCCAAACATGGCGGTTAATTCCTGAACCTGCGTACCAGCGGCTGTTTGCGCCCACATTTTTTACCTGTACTGCAATAATATTCTTTCCGTTCTTTTTTATTTTATCGGTAATATCATAATAAAAAGAAGTATAACCATAAGGATGATTTCCTAAATGAACACCATTGACCCAAACATCAGCATTCATATAAACGCCATCAAATAAAATAGAAATCCTTTTATTTTGCCTGCCTGTCCGGTAGGCAGTTTGGTTTACCGGCAATGTGAAAGTTTTCCGGTACCAGCCAATTCCACCGGTTGTAAAGCCAACGCTTACGCCATTGATTGCGTCAGGATTAAAAGGTGAATTGGTTCCAGGCAGGTCTTCAATACTCCAATCATGCGGAAGATCAACCATTCTCCAGTTATCGTCTTTAAAGTTTATTTGCTCAGCATTTTCTGCATCACCGCGATGGAAGCGCCAGCCTTCATCAAACAAAATTTTTCTTTGTGCAAAGCAATGAAAACAAATGAGCATGCAAATGATTAAAGCAAAATTTCTTTTCATAATTTATTTTTATTTTAAGGATGTGTACAGGCGCCTAAACATTTTTTATTGATTCGTTTGTTATTAAAATCTTTGTTGCCTGTATTAATATGATACAAATGCTTCAAATCAATAGCAGATTCCATTACAGGAGATAAAATCCTTATTTTATAATTATCAAAACCAGTAAGATTCTTTACATCGGTAAATGTTGTATTACCGGGATTTTTAAAAGCTGGCATTACATTTAAACCAATTATTTTGTGATTCATTTGCTCTTTATTACGACGCAACCCCCAGGTTTTAAAATCAATGATACCATCTGCATTGAATTTCTTTTCAATGCTGTACCAGTCGTTGGCAAGAAAAATATCATCTCCTTCATTTCCTCTTATCAGGCTATCTTTTCCAATAAAAATATTATTGAAAAACCTGAAGTTTTTTCTTTGACTTGTTTGCGAAAAACTTAGAGTGGCTTCTTTAGAATTGTATATGGTATTATTGTAAACATCACAATTATAAAATTGTTTGGCATCTTTTGAACTATTCCAAATATACAAACCAGCCAGTGAGTCGGAAACCAAACCATCATTCTCACTGATATTAAACCTGATCACATTATTGTACCATGGGCTAGCTCCCCAATATTGAAATATGCAATAACCGCTTCCCTGGTTATCATAAGAGAGACAATATTGGATAATTGAATTGGTAACGCCGCCATCAAGGTCATAGCCGCCGCCATCAGCACCTCCAACTGAAGTTTTGTTGCGATAAGAAATACAATGCTGAATAATTACACTATCGGCTTCATAGCACCAGATACCAACCGGACCATTACCAATGCGTGGCATATCCCATCCATTATTGGTTGCAGAACAATGATCAATTACAACATCGGTACAATGTCCCACAACAATTCCATTTCCACTTTGATTGGTAAGATTTGTTGGATCACCCGGATTATTTTCTGCAACACACTCAGCAATCAAAATATTTTTACTGGAAAGTTTGTTTTTAAAGTCTCCTTCAACTCCTATTCCGGAAGCGCCGTTATCATGCGCATACACTTTATGTATTGTTACATCTTTGCAACTATAAATCTGCAATCCGGATTTTTGAAATCCACTTATATCCATATTATCTATAGAAATATGATCGCAATTGCTGATTGTAATTCCTGCTTTTGTATTGCCGTCCTTCCGGCCAGATCCTTTGCAGGTAATATTATTGATGTTTACAAAAGACAAATTATTAATTTCAATTGCAGTCCCATTTTCAGCATCAATTGTTGCAGCGCCATGTCCATAAGATGTAAGAACAAGAAAATGATGAATTCCTTTAATACCTGGTTGAATTGAATCTATCGCCAAATTGCCATGAAAAATTTCACCTGCTTTAAAAAACAAGCTATCTCCTGCAAAAAGTTTCATAACATCCAGGTGGGCAATGGTCCTTAGTGGCCGTTCCATTGAGCCTTCATTTTTATCATCTCCTTTCACACTGAAATAATAATTATGGCTTTTGCCGGGATGAATATTTGATGGATTATTCCCATTATTAAATGGAAATAATATAAAATAAACATAACAGCAAAAACGTAGTATCATGTAGCAATTTATTAGAAAATATTTACAAATTGAAAGTATAGTTATAGTTAGTTTTCAAATTGATTTTTATTCTTCTTTGCTTTTCCCATTTTTCGTTTATACGTTACCGTAAATACCAGTTGCACAATATCTGTTTCATACTACTGTTTATAAAATACCTTTCACAGTAAAACAACACCCGCCTGAATGACACAGTCGGGCAGGAATAAATGGATTTTGTATTTCATAAAAATATCCATTAATTCACTGCCAGCTTATCCTTTCCGGGCAAAATCGGGAAAGGTGCATGCGGCTCCTGCTGATACCAATAGGCAACCGTAATGATATCCGATTCCTGTGGCAGATACCTGCCACCCGACTGCCAGCCAAGATCCTGTATCGTAACTTTCAGATCATTTTCAAACCTCACCGGATCCATGATATGCCAACGATACATGCCAAATCGTTCCTGTGATTTATACAGTCCATCCGGTTTTATTATTTGGTGAAGGCCCGAATATGCAGTAGAAAATTGTTGGTATTCATGAGTTACCGGATTCTCAAAATTATAAGAGCCACAAAAATAATCTTCTGTTCCTGTACCTACTATTGTTGGATAATTTTTATCACCATCTATGTAGAATTTTATTTCTCCTTCGCCCCACCAGCCATTATTATGAACACCAATTGCCATATAAGTGCCTACGTATTGTCCTTTGCCTTTTACGCCATCAAGGATAGTATGTACCGAGCCATCGCCAGGACCAGACCTCCTGTACTGCGCATGAAAATATCCTTCGTCTTTTCCTACTTCTGTTAATGTATAATTGACCTGGTAGTACAGCCGCATAGGCTGGTCATCTATATTCTCCATGGTTATTTTACACTTTTTTCTGAATGGCATTTTCCAATAGCAGCTAAATGCACTGCCCGGGTTTACAGTTACCGCCAATGAATTTAAAGGCGCATACTCATTCCAGCCCATACCAAAAAAAGCGCCAACAGGAGCTTCCACCGAGGGTGTTTTTTCATCGTCCCAGTAAAAACGGATAATGGAAAATTGCCAGTTACCGGTAGGTGTCATCCATATTTGCTGAATAGCGCCGGGGCCTTCCATTTCAGCAATAGTAACCGTTTCACCAGGATTAATAATTATAAAAGGATTTACTTTCCATCCCACGCCAAGGTCCCTTGCTTCGCTGGCAGCATTCGCAATATTGCGTTTATCCTTATCCGTTATTGGATCGGCCATAGCGCCTTTTCCTTTTTCACCTGTAATATTTTCAGGGCTTATAGATCTTGTCTTTGCGTCCGATAGTCTTGAAAGATTACCCATGTTCATGTCAAGCCCATTAAACTTTTCTGTCTGGCCAAACAAAGTAGCAGCGTTCAAAACAAATAAAATGGTGAGGATTTTTTTCATAAAAAGAATATTAAAAATGAAAGAATCAAATATTTAATGAAACTATGAAAAATAATGGAATTCACTTTTGACAAAAAATTAAAAACTCAACGGTGTACATTCTTAAGGTCAGCTAATACTATTTCAATTGCATTTACCCAGGCATGTTATACAGAAAGTTAGTTGGAAATAGTACATTAGCAAATAAAATTAATTTTTTCATGTTAAAAAATTTCGCCCTTATCGCTTCTTTCTTCTTCCTGTATTCTACCAGCATTTATTCCCAAAACTTTATTCCTTTTAATAACAAGGATATTTCTTATGAAGGCAGAATTGCTTATACAACTGATGCCGCGGAATTAATGTGGCCTGGAACTTCAGTCAACATTAATTTTAAAGGAACAGGAATATCCGGAATGTTTAAAGACGAGGATACTTCTAATTATTACAATGTCATTATTGATAAAGACCGGATTTATAAAATACAATTTGATACTTTAAAAAAAATCGTGGTTCTTGCCTCAGGCCTTCCTTATGGCAAACATTCTTTGCAACTTTTCAAACTTACAGAATGGGATAAAGGAAAAACATGGTTTTATGGTTTTGAAACTAACCCTGAAACGAAACTGCTTACACCTGGTAAATTACCAAAAAGAAAGATCGAATTTTTTGGAAATTCTATTACCTGTGGCTATGCAATATATGATACTGCCAAAGATTTTCCTTACGGATATTATGAAAATAATTATGATGCTTATGGTGCTATTACCGCGCGGCATTTTAACGCCCAATATCATTGCACCTCCAAAAGCGGGATCGGGATAATGGTTAGCTGGTTTCCACTAATAATGACTGAAATGTACGACCGGCTTGATCCTACAGATTCCACAAGTAAATGGGATTTCTCAAAATACACTCCCGATCTTGTAGTGATCAATTTATTGCAAAACGATTCCTGGATCGTAACGATGCCCGATAATCAACAATTCAAAAATCGTTTTGGTACCAAAGCTCCCGACGAATCGCAGATTGTTCAGGCATATAAGAACTTCGTTCAAACGATAATATCCACGTATCCAAAAGCAAAAATAATTTGCATGTTGGGCAATATGGATATTACGAAAAAAGGATCGCCCTGGCCGGCATATGTTCAAAAGGCAGTTGAGCTATTACACGACAAAAAGATTTTTACTTATTTCGCTCCTTACAAAGAAACTTATGGACATCCAAAAGTGAAAGAGCAAAAATTGCTTGCGGATGGTCTTATAAAATTTATTGATATACACATAAAATGGTGAGTATTTTTTTCATAAAAAATATTCATCTTACAGTTATATAATTTCGGTTCCATCATTAATTGAAACAACATAAGCACTGAGTTTTTTCCCAGTATGTTTTTCATATTGCGCAGATATATCTTTTATTAAAACCGGAATCGTTTCCTCTTTTACAAGATTAATGGTACACCCTCCAAAGCCGCCGCCCATCATCCTGGCGCCAATTACCGCATCATTATTTCTTACAAAATTTATCAGGTAATCCAGTTCATCACAACTTACTTCATACATCTGGCTAAGCCCATCGTGAGTGGCAAACATTTTTTTGCCAAGGGCTTCTATATCGCAACGTTTTAAATCGGCACACGCTTTTTGTAACCGGTTTATTTCCTGTACCACAAAACGACTTCTCATATCAATGAGTTTATCTTTTGGCAAAACATATTTATCCAGCATATCTTCCGTTACATCCCGCAGTGAAACCACTTTCGGTTCATGTTGCCGGATCCATTCTACTGCCTGCGCACATTCTTTCCGGCGGGTGTTATATTCTGAAGAAGCCAATGAATGTTTTACGTTGGTATCAAGCAAAAGAATTTTAATTCCATCCAATTTAAAAGGCACGTAATCATATTCCAATGAACGGCAATCTAATTTTATCACATGATCTTTCTTTCCCATCATGGAAGCAAACTGATCCATGATCCCGCACATCACTCCTGCATACTCATGCTCTGCCATTTGAGACATTTTTACCATTTCAATTCTTTCTAAATGGGTATGCAACAATTCATTCAAAGCAAAGGTAGTAGCGCATTCCACCGCAGCAGAGGAAGATAATCCCGCACCAATCGGAACATCACTTGTAAGTAATGCATTGAACCCTTTTAAAGTGATTCCAAGTTTTTGAAACTGTGCAACGGCTCCCAGCATATAATTGGGCCAACTGATATCCCCGACAGGTTTGAGATCATTTATAGAAATGGAAAATCTTTCATCAAGATCATCAGCTACCAGGTGTATTTCATCATCATCGCGCAACGAAACGGCGAGATAAGCAGCTTTATCAATTGCCGCAGGCAATACAAAACCATCATTATAATCCGTATGCTCGCCAATAATATTGATGCGGCCGGGAGAGCGCACGACCAATGGATCTCCACCAAATATTTCCTTAAATTTTTCGGTTATTTTTTTCTTCATTCTTAGATATATTTTTAATTTGCCCGGATATATTTTCAACAAAAGAATTGATACCATTTAAAAGTAGGAATCATTTGCTTAGGATTAAAAAAAATATTTTCCTAATGGTGCATGAATTTTTTTAAAAAATTAAAATTCCCAATATTTGTTTGTTGACTAAGGTTCCCACAAATTTCATTAATTGACATGATTTTTATTGTCTATTTCATTTTAAAATTTTAAATCAACAATTAATTTACCTGAATAAAAAAGTGGAATATTTGTTTGTTTGTTGGGTAGGGACAGGTCGCGACCTGTCCCTACAGTAATTCCATATAATTCATAAACCAGGTTCGTCTATATTTTTTTCTAAATCCGTGGTATCGTTTCCTTGTTGTTTCGATTCTAAAATTTGATTCAGATTTAATTTGATTTAATTTTAAGTTTATCCTTCCAAAATTTAAATTAATTTAGAGGTATGTTAATTGGAAATAAAGAAAAAATTCAGCACTATCTGGAACAACTTCCGGATAAATATGTAACCGAAGTGATTGAATATTTGCGTTTTCTTGAATTCAAAAGTAAAAATAAAATAGCCGACAAAAGTTCAATGCTCCTTTCTGAGCAATCTCTTTCAAAAGTTTGGTTAACCATTGAAGAAGATGAAGCATGGAAAAATGGTTAACTAAAAATTCCATAAATTTCTTTTATGACACTAATAGTAAACCCAAAGAATAAGCAACAGGAAAAAGTAGTAAAAGCTTTTTTGACAAGCCTGGAAATTGGCTTTCATTCCGAAGCAGAAGAAAATGATGCTTTATACAGAGCTATGCAGGCCGGAAGAAAGACTCCTTTGCTCGATAAAACTGGACGGGAACATTTTTTAAAACGCTTAAAGGGTGCTAAGTGAATATAGAAATCCGCAAATCCTTTGAGAAGGATTCTGCAAAACTTCCATTAGCAGTTCAAACGCAACTATCAGAAATAATTGAAACGATTATTAAATCGGGGAAACTTTCTGAAATTCCATCCTGCAAAAAAATGACGGGTTATAAAAATGCGTACAGAATTAGGTTAAACAGATATCGGATTGGCTTCTTTTTTCAAAATCAAACAGTAGAATTAGTGCGGGTTTTGGACAGAAAAGACATCTACAAATACTTTCCATGATTTCTCTGGTTTTGTTTTAGAAAAAACAGGAATATCGTTTCTTTGTTGGTTTACTGCCGTAGGGACAGGTCGCGACCTGTCCCTACATTTTCAACTCCCTTCTATCACTTTCCTTTCCTCTTCTGTAATTCCATATAACTCAAAAACTAGATTATCCACTTTTTGTTCTAAATCCGTGGTGTCAATTCCTTGTTGTTTTGATTTTTTAAGGAATTACACTATCGTTTGATAAATACAAGTGTAATCTTTTATAAAAAAAAGGGTTTCTAATCTTTTGAGCAAAATTTTTAAAAGTGTTTACGTTGCTGAAATAATTACAGTAAAATAAAATTGACTTTAATTCCTGCCAATCATAAGAATATTTTTCATCAAAATATTTCTTAATTAAATCATGAAGAAAAATACGGACCGCAAAATTTATTTTTTCATTTTTAATTGATAAAATCGCTTTTGAAATATGCACCAGATATTTTAAGTTCCTAAGATACCGGTAATATTCAGGTGTGTTTTCAGCTTCTTTGACATGGGTGCGATATTCCTCAATTATATTCATTGGGCTACTTGGTTCATATAATAAGGCCATATTTCCTATATCATATATACTGATCATTCCTTTTTGATAACCTAATTTCATTTTCCTTCAATAATTTTTATTTCTTCTGTTGTTATACCATATAAGTCAAAAACTAGATTATCTACTTTTTTTTCCAAATCCGTGGTGTCATTTCCTTGTTGTTTGGATTCTAAAATTTGATTGACTAAAGTGATGAAGGGCTGCTGGGCAGATGAGGGAATAATCGGAATTGGTAATTGCCTTATATCACCCAAAGTAATTTGGGTAAAATCATCTTTTTTAGCTGAACCGGAATTTTTTGTTTTATAATACGAAATCAAATTTGAATTTAATAAAGCCAAAACAAAATGCGCATTTAATCTTTCATCATGCAACTTTATAATGTAAATGTCTTTTTTGCATACAAATTCATCCTTTGTTATAGTTGCCATTATCCTAAACTGACGACTAATAATTCTTCTTACCAAAATCCTTTCGCCAATGAAAAAATTATAACTCTTGGGTTTCTCTTTAAGGTTTTCCCCATACTCAATAAAATTAAAACTCTTATCAATTGAATATCTATTTAAATTTCCAGTAAAGACTTTCTTTTGATTTATTCCTTCTGTTAATTGATATTGATTTTTATCTGCTAAAATTCCTCTTGCTGAATTTGAAAAATTTTCAAGTTTTGATACAACAGTATCGAGTTTAAAGAATATAGAATTATCAGCTTCGTTTAAATTTATTTTCATGTCTTTTTTTGAAGTCCATAAGCTTCTTGGAAGTTTTTTGAATTTCATATTTATTAACTCTTCAAGTTGAATTTTATCTTTTGGATTAAATTCAAAGACCAAACTTTCTGCTAAGGCTTTCTTCTCAAAAAAATAAATCCCTGTATCAATATATGCATTAGAGAAAATATTGTAAGGAAGATTTATCGCTTTTGACAATGAAAAATTTTCTACAAGTAATTGTCTGGTTTTAATATAATTTACTCCTGTCAGCCAGGTAATAGGAATAATATAATTAATCTGTCCTTTCACATTTGAAATTTCACGCCCTATTTCAATGAAGTTTGTATATATATCATCATTCGATTTATATCTCGAAGAATAATAATTTTTTTCCGCTCTATTAGACTTTACACCATATGGCGGATTTCCAATTACCACATCAAAGCCTTGAAAATCCCCTTCATTGTTCAACACTTCCGGAAATTCAAACCGCCATTCCAACGCATTTTTATAAATCGCATTATTTTTTATTTCATCAATTTCTTTAGTAATTTTTTCTATATCTGCTTCTAATTTTATCTTTCGATCTTTTGCTTTCCTTATATTTTCTTCAGAACCATAAATGACTTCATCTTCCATTACAGAGTCATTATCTTTAAAAATATTCGGTGCCACCAACATATTGTATTCGTATTGCAGCTTTTGCAACTTTACATACTTGGTATCATTTCTAAATATTTCTGTTCTGAAATCACTTTTAATACTATCAATTATTTTTTGCAACCCTCTTTTTACATCGCGATTCTTTTCATTTTTATAACTTGATACAAAGCCACGATACGTTTCAATATTATATTTAATGCTTTTCAGCGCTTTGCTTAAATCCGCATCCAGCACAAACCTGCTTATCAAACTATTGCCGCATTTTATATTGATATCAATATTGGGCAGGGTTTCTAATTCTTTATAGCCCGATTCTTCTTTATAAAAAGCATTTTTCAACAATTCAATCCATAGCCGCAACCGGCAGATTTTTACAGAATTGGGATTGATGTCCACGCCAAATAGACAATTTTCGATGATTTTTTGTTTTTCCAGAAACAAAGTTTCCTGTATGCGCTGCCGCTCTTTGTTTTCAGGAATATAATTGAAAATTTCTCCGTCTTCATCGGTTACATAGAGTTCGTCATTTTCGACCTCTACAGTGTATTCTTTCAACCGTCTTCCGGTTTTGTCTTTCAGTATTTTCAGTTCGCTTTTTATGGTGATTATTTCATTGAGCGCAGAAACCAAAAAGTGACCAGAACCTACCGCCGGATCGCACAATTTTAAATCGTTGATAATATTATTGGCTTCATCAATGTTATCAATTTGATTGTAGAGTTCGTCAAATTTTTGAATGTTCCAACCTTTGGCATCGTTGAATTTTTGCATCACCGCCATGCGAATTGATTGACGGCACATATACATGGTAATAAATCCCGGCGTGTAAATGGAACCGTCTTTATAGCCGTTTATTTTTTCAAAAACTTTTCCGAGAACGGAAGCGTTTATCAGGGGCTTATTGTCTTCCTGAATGTCTTCAGAGCCTTCGCTGGCGAAGTCGTAAGAATCCAGAAACTGAAACAGATAATTTAATGTAGCTAAAGGTTCGTTTTTCTTTTTGTGTTCTTTTAAAATAGTACTACCGATGTATTCCAGTATATCAGAATTATCCAACGAATCCACGCAAATAGTTACGTCTTCCAATTCGCTTATTTCAAAAAGCGAGCTGTTGAGATAAGGAACTAATTTATATTTTTGTTGTAATTCATCCTGTCTATTATTAATGTCAACAGCGAGCACGTTGTGAAAAAGATTGAACAATTCATCAAAATCAAAAATCATCTTTGAATTTAAAAAACGATATGCCTCACCCTTCCGTCCCTCTCCAAAAGGAGAGGGAGACTTGTGGTAACTTAATAATTGCCCTTCCAATAATTTCAAAAATAAAATCCGGTTAATCCATGTAATGCAAAGCTCGAGCGCAATGTTGAAATATTGTTCGTCAGAAGTTTCGCCAAAGGCTTTCAGGTCGGTTATTTTATGAATCCCTTTGGTGCGCAATTTCTTAATCGCCATTTCAAGCAACGAAGCGGAATTCTTATTTTCAAGTTTCCTGCGAATGATATTTTTACTTCCTTCTTTGGCTTCTTCCAGCCCGATGATGTGCAATAATTCCTTGTAAAATTTATCGTCTAATTCATTGCTATCATTCGCAAACGGTATTTTTAATAAATTCTGAGGCGAAAGAATTTTAAGTAAAGCAATCAGGTTTTTATCATCTTCCTTGTCTTCGTTTTTCAGCGCTTTTACATAATTCTGAATATTAAAATAAGTGCAGGGAATTTCATCTGTCAGTTTTTCAATAAAAGGTTTTACGATTTCACTATAGAACAATCCCGTATCGCGTGTTACTTTTTTTCCATCGCGCCATTCTTCATAATCCTTTACCAATCCTTTATTATGGTAAAAAATGTTTTCAAAATATTTCGCTTCTATGATGTACCATTCATTGATGTTGGCGGCGATTAGATATTTTATGTCAATATTATTGCCTTCGATTCGCTCGCGTAAATAATATAAAACCAATTCCTGTAACGCTTTACCATTGGGGTTTTCAGCGCTAAACCATTCCGATTTATTTTGCGGCCTTTTGGCTTCTATAATTACACCAACGTTGGATTTATTGTCTTTGCCATTATGGATCACTAAGTCTTGCCGCCCTTTGGTATTGATAAAATTATCATTATGATAAATGGCTTTTTTCAGAAAATCGCTTACCAGGTTTTTATGAAATTCTTCTGTTTCGTTTGCGTCTATGCAATCCAGTAAAGCGATTAATTCTTTCTTAAACAAATCCATATCACTTCTTAAAGGGCGTTGCTTTAAAAAAGCTTTATTAAGTACGCGTTTTGGCGGTAATGGAATTAATCTCATCTATTTTATTGTAAATTCATTAGATGGCAATTTAAGGATTTATCCCTTTGCGGGGATTGCTTTTATATTTTGTTGGGGATAAATTGCGAGATGTTCCTTTTTCGCCAATACAATTCCGCTGCCTTAAATAATTCGTAATACAGTAAAGCAATAAATAATTGATATTCCTGTTAAAAAAAAATTAAGGAATTATAATTCATAAAAGAATTCATCAAGCATCTATAGCGATTTTCTCAAAGTCAATGAAAACGGCACCTCTATATGTTGCTTGCCATTATTCAAAACCATGTCAGCCACCATCTCGCCCATTGTTTTAAAATCTGTTGAAATAGTGGTAATACCATTCAAAATAAAACGTTTCCATGGCGTTTCATTATAAGAAATAATGCCAACATCTTTTCCAACTTCCAATTGAGTCCCTTGAATTTTTTCAAGCAAAACGACAAGGTCATCTTCCATAAGATTGATAAAAACTTCGCCCTGGCTAATACGCTCTTCGGCCAAATGTTGAACCACTGAATGATTGAAAGCATATTCGCTGCAGAAAGAATGAAAGCCTTTTAAAATTTCTTCAGGATGATAGGTATATTCAGGAAAAATAATTTTTATAGTTTGATATTTACTCAAATGTGGAAGTGCTTCTTTTAATGCAAGAAAAATATTCTGATCAAAATTTTCATACACTGCTCCGTATTCCCTTTTGATACCCGAAATTAATTTATCCAACAAAATTAAGTGGCCTCCTTCAATCTCATTTATGATTTCATGGGCAGTATCTCCTCCCTCCAAAAAATGAGGAATAATTACATAATGTGTATAATCTTTTTTCCTGTTTTTTTGTAATAATTCCTTAAAAAGAGAAAAATTATTATTGTAAATAAAAAAGTCGATAGCAGCATGATCGCCTAATTTAGCGGCAAAAGAATCATAGATTATTTTTTTATGGGCGCTTAATTTATTGAACAGTAAAAAGACTTTTATCGTTTGTTTAAAATCTGTATTGGCAATAAAATATCCTTTGCCGGGAACGGAACCAATCACTCCAAGGGCTTTGAGATATTTCAATGCTTTTTCAGCCGTGTCCCTTGATATTTCAAGCTCATAGCTTAAATCGTTTATAGATGGAAGTAAGTAATTCTTTGTAATAGCATTCATTTCAACTGCGTGTAAAATGGAATTGGCAATTTGCAAATACTTAGGTGTAATTGACTGCTCATCTATTTTTAAAAACCGGTAAATATTTTCTGTATTCAATAATGTAACTTTAAAAATGATCTCTTTAATCAGCAGGCAATTTATGGATTCTTTATTTTATAATTTATCGAACCATGACAGTACATGACGATTAATGAATCGGAATATTTTATTTTTATTACTGGATTTTATTATTCACCGAACCAACTTAACACATGCAAATAATCTACGGAATCTTTTACCACTTCATTGGCGGAGCTGCTTCCGGAAGTTTTTATGTACCTTATAACAAAGTAAAAGGCTGGCACTGGGAAAGTTTCTGGATCGTTGGAGGCCTCTTTTCGTGGCTCATTGTTCCGCCCATTGCTGCATGGCTTACGATTCCTCATTTTGCCGAAATCATTTCGAACACCCCGGCTTCCACCTTTGGCTGGACTTTCTTTTGGGGAGTTCTTTGGGGCATTGGCGGGTTGATGTACGGGCTGGGGATGCGTTATCTCGGCATGTCGCTGGGTAATTCTATATTATTAGGGTTTACTGCTGCATTTGGATCACTGGCTCCTTCTGTTTATTACAACTTTCATCCTCAAGAAGGTAAGGTTACGTTTACTGATTTGCTTTCCAACTCATGGGGACAAATTGTTCTGGCCGGAGTGATATTATGCCTGCTCGGAATTTTTATTTGTGGCCGAGCCGGTGTTTTGAAAGAACGTGAGCTCTCTGAAGAAAAAAAGAAAGAAAGTATAAAAGAATTTAACCTCTCTAAAGGATTAATTGTTTGCATAGTAGCGGGGATCTTAAGTGCCTGTTTCAATTATGGAATAGAAGCGGGGTCCAAAATGGCTGAGGTAGCTAATAATGCCTGGAAAGCCGCTAATCCTTCGGAGACAGAAAATTTTTTATACCGCAACAATGTTATTTACATAGTGTTATTGTGGGGCGGCCTCTCTACGAATTTTATCTGGACAATGTTTTTAAATATTCGAAATAAAACTTTTGGAGATTATACCAATAAAAAAACACCGCTACTACGCAATTATCTTTTCTGCGCGCTCGCAGGTACACTCTGGTTCCTCCAGTTTTTCTTTTATGGGATGGGCGAAAGCAAACTCGGCAATGGGGCAAGTTCATGGATACTGCACATGTCGTTTATCATATTAGTGGCCAATTTGTGGGGATTTGCATTGAAAGAATGGAAAGGAGTTAGTACGAAAACAAGAACGACAATCATCCTGGGAATCATTACCATTATTGCATCTGTAATATTGGTGGGATACGGAAATGCTTTGCATCAGTGAGAAGGTAAACCTATACGGTTTGCAGCAGGACTTTGAAGGAAAGCCAAACCTTATAGGTTTTGGAAGGCAGTGACAAAATTTTATTTTAATAAGAAACAAATACAAATATGAGTACGATAACAAAAGAGTTCAAACATGTAAGTTATTTATGGGACGATAAAATAGCAGCAAAGCTCACAGGCGATGAAGTTGCACTGTTAGTGTACCGGTCGAATTTGCTGGGAGCCGATTTAAGATTGACGAATTATGGGGGTGGAAATACTTCCTGCAAAACAATAGCAAAAGATCCTCTTACCGGAAAACCAGTGGAAGTAATGTGGGTAAAAGGGAGCGGCGGTGATTTGGGTACTATGAAAAGAGATGGCCTTGCGGCCTTATATGTGGATCGTTTACGATCATTAAAGAATGTGTATCGTGGCCTTAAACATGAAGATGAAATGGTAGAATTATTCAATCATTGCATCTATGATTTGAATTCAAAAGCGCCCTCCATAGATACACCGTTACATGGATTTCTGCCCTTCAAACATATTGATCATTTACATCCTGACGCTGCTATCGCTATCGCCGCGGCCAAAGACGGAGAAAAGATTACCAAAGAATTATTTAATGGAACAATTGGCTGGGTAAAATGGCAAAGGCCTGGTTTTGAGTTGGGCCTGATGTTAAAGGAATGTCTTGATGAAAATTCCGGTATTCGTGGCATCATGCTTGGCTCTCATGGATTGTTTACCTGGGGCGATACTGCCTACGAGAGTTATATCAATACTTTGGAAGTGATTGAAACATGCGCCCAATATCTTGAAGATAATTATGGGAAAAAAGGCGAAATATTTGGAGGCGAAAAAATCAAATCACTATCAAAAGAAGAAAGATTAAACAAAGCTGCTTTACTGGCGCCGGTATTGAGAGGCTTCTGTTCTTCTGAAACGAAAATGATTGGTCACTTTACTGATGATGAAAGAGTCTTAGAATATATTAATTCAAACGATTTAGATAAACTTGCTCCGATGGGTACCAGTTGTCCTGATCACTTTTTAAGAACAAAGATCTCACCACTGGTTTTAAACCTCACAGTAAACGAACAAATAAATGAGATTCCTGTTTTGAAGAAAAAACTGGAACCTCAATTCCTGGAATACAGGAAGATGTATGCCGATTATTACAATACTTGCAAGCACCCGAATAGTCCGGCAATACGTGATGCCAATCCGGTAGTGATTTTATATCCGGGCGTGGGTATGTTTACTTTCGCAAAAAACAAGCAGACGGCGCGCGTAGCGGCTGAATTTTATATTAACGCCATCAATGTAATGAAAGGCGCAGAAGCTATTTCTGCATACACGTCTCTTCCACGACAGGAAGCTTTTGACATCGAATACTGGTTACTTGAAGAAGCTAAACTGCAACGAATGCCAAAACCCAAATCCTTAAGTGGCCGCGTAGCCTTGGTTACAGGAAGTGCTGGTGGTATAGGTAAGGCAATCGCCAAAAAATTTGTAGAAGAAGGAGCTTGCGTTATTATCAATGATGTCAATAAAGAAAGATTGTCAGGTACTACTGAGGAATTTCAAAAACTCTTTGGAAAAGATAATGTTGCATCAGTACAACTGGATGTAACCGATAAGCAAACGATTGACGAAGCGGTAAAAAGTGCTGCACTCGCATTCGGAGGTGTGGACATAATTGTCAACAACGCGGGTATCAGCATCTCAAAACCGATAGAAGAACATACTACAGAAGATTGGGATAAGCTGTATGACATTTTAGTAAAAGGGCAATTCCTGGTATCACAGTCATGCATAGCCGTAATGCGTAAACAAGGATTTGGTGGGGACATCATTAATATCGTTTCCAAAAATTCCATCGTGGCGGGGCCTAATAACGTGGCTTATGGTTCTGCAAAAGCGGCACAGGCACATCTCTCAAGATTAATGTCAGCAGAATTGGGAAGTGATAAAATCCGGGTAAATATTGTAAACCCGGATGCCGTTATTTCCGACTCCAATATTTGGGCAGGAGGCTGGGCGGAAGGACGCGCCAAAGCTTATGGAATAAAAGTAGAAGAATTGCCGGCTTTTTATGCTAAAAGAACTTTATTGAATGAAACGATTTTACCTGAAGATATTGCCAATGCCTGCTTTGCTTTTGCAGGGGGATTGCTGAATAAATCAACAGGAAATATATTGAATGTAGATGGAGGCGTGGCAGCCGGGTTTGTAAGATAAATTTTTCTCATAATCAATTAATCAAATCGCTGATGTTTTTCGAATCTGTCAGCCTTTTGATTTTTTATCAAAAGTAAATTATACCTAAATCTCATGCGTGTCGCTTCTAAAATGAAATTAGTCAAAGGCTTCGAGGCCGAATACAAAAGGCGCCATGATGAAATATGGCCCGAATTAAAAATGCTTTTAAAAGAAACGGGGATTTCAGATTATTCAATTTTTTTAGATAAAGAAACAAATGATTTGTTTGCTTATTTTACAATAGAAGACGACGAAAAATTAAATGAACTGCCGGGCAAAGAAATTATGAAAAAATGGTGGGCTTATATGAAAGATATCATGGAGACTAACGAAGATAATTCGCCTGTATCCATTCCTCTGAAAGAAGTTTTTTACTTACCTTAGAAACAATTTGAAATGTTTCTAAAGTTTTTTACTTAATTGGCTGCCGTAGCTAAAAAAAATAATATCATGATATTAAAAAAAGATCAGATTGAACAAAACAACAAAAAATCTTTATCAAAACATAAAAAGAGTTTTGAATTTGCCTCCGCAGAAATTGATTCACCTGATAAAGTTATTAAGAAATTAACTGACTTCCAGGTCGCGATTCCCAGTTGGGCGTTAGGTACCGGTGGCACACGTTTTGGACGTTTCCCCGGTGGCGGTGAGCCACGAAGCCTTGAAGAAAAGATTGAAGACATTGGTTTGCTGCACGCACTTAACGGATCCAGTGGTGCTATATCATTACACATCCCCTGGGATATTCCAAAAGATGCCAACGCCATAAAAAAACTGGCGGCACAACACGGATTGCGTTTCGATGCCATGAATTCAAACACTTTCCAGGATCAACCCGGTCAAAAATTGAGTTACAAGTTTGGCTCTATGCAGCATGTTGACAAAGCTGTTCGCAAACAGGCAGTAGATCACAATATCGAGGTAATAAAATACGGAAAAGAATTAGGCTCTAAATCACTCAGCGTCTGGTTGAGCGATGGCTCTTGTTTCCCGGGGCAATTAAATTTTAGAAAAGCCTTTCAAAACACATTGGAAAGTTTACAGCAAGTATATAAAGCGTTGCCGGACGACTGGAAAATATTTGTTGAATACAAAGCATTTGAACCAAATTTTTATTCTACAACTGTAGGAGATTGGGGACAATCGTTGTTATATACAAGCAAGTTGGGTAATAAAGCTTTCACGCTTGTAGATCTTGGCCACCATTTAGCAAATGCAAATATTGAACAAATTGTTGCTTTACTGCTGATGGAAGAAAAGCTGGGCGGATTCCATTTCAATGATTCTAAATTTAGCGATGACGATCTTACCGTCGGAAGCATTAAACCTTATCAATTATTTTTAATTTTTAATGAATTGGTAGAAGGTATGGATGCCAGGAAAATGAATCATGACCATGATTTAGCATGGATGATTGACGCATCACATAATGTAAAAGATCCTTTAGAAGATTTGTTGCAATCAGTAGAAGCTATTATGATTGCCTATGCGCAATCATTAATTATTGACAGAAAAAAATTAGTGGAGGCGCAACAAAATAATGACGTGGTGACTGCCCAGGAAATATTGCAGCAGGCATATCGCACCGATGTTCGTCCGATAGTAGCAGAAGCAAGATTGCGTGCCGGCGCGGCTTTAAATCCTTTGGCAGTTTATCGCAACGAAAAAGTGAGAGAAAATCTAATCAAAGAAAGAGGAGAAAAGTCAGTGGCAACTGGGTTGTGAATTGTGAATTGCGAATTGTGAGTTGTGAGTTGTGAGTGAGAGACCTCACCACTGACCACTCACCTCTCACCACTCACTACTCACTACTCACCACTCACTACTCACCACTCACTACTCACCACTCACGCCTAAATCATATCTTTTCCGTCAAAATCAATTAACTCATCTTTAAACTTAAAAATTATGTTTCTCCAACTTGGTCACACTAAATTAAATGTTTATCACTTTTCGCAGGAATTAGCGCTTGAATGTTATAGGGTAACAAAACAATTTCCGCCCGACGAAAGGTTCGCGATGGTTCAGCAAATTAGAAGAGCTGCTATTTCTGTTCATTTAAACATCGCGGAAGGTAGCTCAAGAAAATCGCTGGCAGAAAGAAATAGGTATTACGAAATATCAAGAGGTTCTGTAATTGAAATTGATAGTGCAATAGGAATTGCTTTCAAGCTTGAATATATAAAAATAGCAGAAATCCGTGCCCTCGGAGAATCAATTATAAAAACTTTCAAATTATTAAGCGGAATGATTAAGAGGGATATGTGAGTTGCGAGTGAGAAATCTCGATGTGAGTGGTGAATTGTGAGCGAGACCTCACCACTCACCACTCACTACTGACCACTCACCACTCACCACTGACCACTCACCACTCACCACTCCCAATGAAAAATGTCATAGCCATATTTGATGTAGGCAAAACCAACAAAAAATTATTTCTGTTTGACGAAAACTATAAAATCGTTTTTGAAAGGAGTGCCCGTTTTATAGAGACCGCTGATGAAGATGGCTTCCCTTGCGAAAATTTAGATAGTTTAAAATTATCAGTATTTGATTCACTACGCGAAATCTTCAGGTTAAAAGAATTTAATATTAAAGCCATTAATTTTACCAGCTATGGCGCCAGTTTTGTTTATCTAAATGAACAACTGCGGGCCTTTGCACCATTATACAATTATTTAAAACCTTACCCGGAATGGTTACAAAAACAATTTTATGATACTTATGGAGGTGAAGAAGAATTTTCCTTTAGAACAGCGTCCCCTGTGCTGGGAAACTTAAATTCAGGAATGCAATTATATCGGCTAAAATATGAAAAGCCTGATTTGTTTAAAGAGATAAAATATGCATTGCATCTGCCTCAGTATTTAAGTTTTCTTATCTCCGCTAAAGTTTGCAGCGATATTACCAGTATCGGATGCCATACCAATCTATGGGATTTTCAAAAAAACGAATACCATTCATGGGTACAACAGGAAGGCTTACTCGAAAAATTGGCGCCTATTCTTCCTTGTACACAAGTTGTTCCCGCATCTTTTCCTGGCAATAATTATTCGGTTGGTATTGGGCTGCACGATAGTTCAGCCGCTCTCATTCCCTATCTTATGAATTTCAGGGAACCATTTATTCTAATATCTACCGGTACGTGGTGTATTTCTTTGAATCCCTTTAACCATACACCGCTGACAAAAGAAGAACTGAAAAACGACTGCCTTTGTTTTATGAGTTATGATGCGAAACCCGTCAAGGCTTCGAGACTATTTGCAGGAAATGAACACGAAATAGAGGTGAAAAAAATAGGAGAACATTTTAATCAGAATCCTTCGAGGTACCGAACAATGGATTTTAATCCTGAAATAATTACATCGCTTCAAAAGAAAAACAAAACACAGGAAAGATTAGAGAAGAAAACAAAAAACCTCAAAGAATCTTTGTTTACTGACAGGAAATTATCTTCTTTTAAAAATGATGAAGAGGCCTATCATCAATTGATACTGGACCTTATAGCAGAGCAACAAATATCCACTCAATTGGTTTTAAAAGGAACAGAAGTTAAAAGAATTTTCGTAGATGGCGGTTTTAGTAATAATGCTATTTATATGAATTTACTTGCGTCGGCTTTTCCCGGCATTGAAGTGTTTGCTGCTTCTATGGCGCAGGCAACAGCAGTGGGGGCGGCACTTTGCATACACGATTCATGGAATAAAAAGGCGTTACCTCATGATATTATTGAGTTAAAATATTTTTCAGCCGGTCAATACCCTCTTTCATAAAAGAAAGCAAATCGTTTCATGTCAAATGGAATTAATCTAAAAAATATAATGATATGGTTATTGTTATTGAATAAGTTTGCAATGTTACCATTCAGGAATTTTAAAAACTATTATCATGAAATTAGAATATAACCCAAGATATCCTTCAGTAGAAGATCTCAGAAACAAAGCAAAAAAAAGAATTCCGGGATTTGCATTTGACTATCTTGACGGAGGTTGTAATGAGGAAATAAATCTTTACAAAAACACCTCGGAAATTCGTGAGGTAGAACTTCTTCCGCAGTATTTAAAAAAACATGACGGCTCCGATATGAAGACGGAACTTTTTGGGCATGTGTATGACGCGCCTTTTGGTATAGCGCCGGTCGGCTTGCAGGGATTGATTTGGCCCAATTCGCCTGAAATACTTGCCAAGGCTGCTTTTAAACACAACATTCCATTTACACTAAGTACCGTAAGCACCAGCACCATTGAACGAATCAGCGAAATTACCGAAGGACAGGCATGGTTTCAATTGTACCATCCTGCAGAAAATACTTTGAGAGATCAGATTATAGAGCGCGCGTCGGAACATTGTCCTGTTCTTGTAATTCTTAGTGATGTGCCCACATTTGGATACCGGAATAAAGAAATAAAAAATGGCCTGGCAATGCCTCCAAGAATGACGCTGCATAATGTGGTGCAGATCATGGGACGGCCCAATTGGGCACTTAGAACATTAATCCACGGACAGCCATCTTTCAAGGTAATGAAACCTTACATGCCTAAAGGAATGAATATGCATCATCTTGGATTGTTTATGAATAAAACTTTTAACGGCAGATTGAATGAAGATAAAATATCAGCGATCCGCGATATGTGGAAAGGGAAATTAGTTTTGAAAGGAATCGTGAATGAGATAGATGTTGAAAAAAGTATTCAATTGGGAATTGATGGAATTATTGTTTCCAATCATGGGGGAAGACAATTGGATGCTGGAGAATCCACCATTCATTCGCTCAAAAAGATTGTAGAAAAATATCATAATAAAATAAAAATAATGATGGATAGTGGCCTTCGCTCAGGCCCGGATATAGCAAGGACGCTTGCTTCAGGCGCGGAGTTTGCATTTTTGGGAAGAACATTTATGTATGGTGTAGCTGCCCTGGGCGATGAAGGTGCCGATCATACCATCGTTATTTTAAAAAGACAATTGCAGCAGGTGATGGATCAACTTTGTTGTGAGAGAGTGGAAGATTTTCCAAAACATCTGATTCACAAATAAATCCATTAAGAGTAACCCCGGTAAAAGGCACAGTTCTTCAGACCTTGCTTTTGTTTATTTATTTTTTATTTTTTTCGGCTTAATAAATTTAATTATTATTCTCCCGGTTCCGGTCACTTATCAATGAAATGCCCGCATCAATATATTGCCCACCCTGCTTCTGATGGCAATGGATCGCGATTACATTTTTTCCGTTTGCAATCAATGCATCTTTTGCAGCTTTGCGGATTTGTGTCATCGTATATCCTGATGTATAATCTTTGGCAACGACTGCCTTTACACCATTAATATAAACCTCGCAATCATCATCATGATGAAGATATAATACGAGTTTGTCTCTATCAATTTTTGAAAGATCGCCCAAAGAAAATTCCTGCCTGATCCAGATGTCATCAGTATTCCAAACGGTACGCACCACAGCGCCAGGCGTTTCTTTTGTACCAAAACCTGCTTCACCTGTTTTCCAGCTGGCATCATCAAACATTTTCGAGTGCCAGTTACCGTTATCAGGTTTTTCAAAAGTATATTTCCAGTTTCTTGCTTCCTTCTCACTTGTTGGTAAAATGGTGTGGAGATATAATTTTTTATATATCACATCCAGATTGGATTGCCTGATTTTTGCCAGAATGCCTTTAACAACTGCCCTGTCGTACGTCATTAAACCATTTAGTTCTGTTTCCACATCCGTAATTTGCGTATATACGGCAGCACTTAACCCATTGTTGGTTTTAAAAACGGTAAGGTCATTGGCAAATTGATTGTATAAACTATCATACTCCCTTTGGTTTTGAATCATTAAATATCCCCAACCTTTGCTCCAGGTATGGTTTTTTATTGCGTAACCAATTCCACCATATTCTCCGCAGGCCAGCGCCTGTGTAGTACTGGAAGGACATGCAGGAGCAGGATAGCTATGAATATCAAGCACATCGCCTGCATCAAAATAACCGCCACCACTTGCCTGGTTTACTAACCGTGAAGGATCTAATTTTTTTACCATATTCACTAATTCAACAGTGTTATTTTGGCCTTGTCCTTCATTAAAAAGATCCCACATAATAATGCAGGGAGAATTCCAGTGCGTTTCCACCATCCGTTTCAATTCTGATGCATATTCTGCGGTATCAACAAGAGGCGTATGTTCAGTGTATGAATTGGCAGAAGGCATATCCTGCCAAACCATAAGGCCAAGTTTATCGGCCCAGTAATACCAGCGGTAAGGTTCTACTTTAATATGTTTGCGCACCATATTAAACCCTAACTTTTTCATCATCTCCAAATCATTTTTTATGGCTTCATCAGTGGGTGCTGTGTAAATTCCATCGGGCCAAAAACCCTGGTCCAGCGGGCCTAATTCAAAAACAAACTTGTTGTTTAGAAACATTTTTTTATAACCGTTATCATTTTCAACAGAAATTTTTCTCATACCAAAATAACTGGAAACCTCATCCAAAGTTTTATTTCCCTTTTTTAATGAAACAGAGAGATTATATAAAAAAGGATTTTGAGGCGACCAAAGTTTTTCTTTAGGAACCGGAATAATAATTTCTTCATTTGCATTGCCGGATTTAGTGGCAATTATTTTTTCACCATCCATTATTTTTACAACTACATTGGCATCTTCCGTATTATCCGTATTCACATTAAGTTTCAAAACTGATTGATCAATATCAGGAACAATCTTTATATCGTCGATACGGGTTGACGGTACAGGTTCCATCCAAACCGTTTGCCAGATCCCGGTAGTGGGCGTGTACATAATTCCGCCCGGATGCAGTGATTGCTTGCCTCTTGGGAAACCGCCTTTATCAGTAGGATCATAAACACGGACTGCAATTTGCTGTGTACCATTTCGTGTAAGGTAGTCTGTAATGTCGTAACTGAATGGGTCATAGCCACCTTTATGAACACCTACACTTTTGCCATTTATAAAAACTTCCGATTCGAAATCAACTGCTCCAAAATGCAATAATATTCTTTCTCCGTTCCATTCTTTTGGAATGGTGAAACTTCTTTTATACCAAAGCCGTTCATGGTGCTCCATCACGCCCGACAAAGCAGATTCAACGGGGAAAGGAACCAAAATAGTTCCTGACAATTTCCCTTCCGGTAAAGTTTCATTTTCAGAAGTCCCCGGCTGGTATTGCCAAAGGCCGTTAAGATTTTGCCATTTGCTTCGTACCATTTGCGGACGCGGATATTCCGGTAAAACATTATTGGGATTTACGTCCTTTGCAAAGCGTGTCATTAAAGGCGCTTTCTTCGGCTGCCAGTTTTGAGCGAATAAAAAAGAGGTAAATAAAAGAAATGAGGTAATTGCAAGTAATTTTTTGAGATACATTTGGTATTGATTTTTTATTTTGCCTGTTTACAAAGATGAAAAATAGGAAATATTCTCTTTCTATGGTCTTTTTATTAAAATGATAATTGCATTTTAATATCAATGCCTGCCTTCAACTTTTTTATTTTATTTTCAGAATTCTTAGAAGCTGTCTATGAATAGAAATTTTATTCACCATTTAAGCCGTTCGTGGGGAAACGAACGGCGGCGGTCCTCCGTGGTCGGTGTCTCACCGACCACTTTTTAGCAGGATAAAAAATGTCATATAATCATTTCTATACAGCTTCTTAGTTGATTATATCGGCCTTATTATAAAATTCGGGTAATTGTTTCGTGTCTTTAGCCACAAAAAAATCAAGAGTAAAACAACTTCCTTTTCCGGGGGTGCTTTCAACTTTAATTTTTCCACGGTGGGCATCCACAATAGATTTTACATAACTAAGCCCGAGTCCAAAACCTTTTACATTATGAATATTGCCGGTGTGAGCACGATAAAATTTTTCAAAAATCCTGTTCAGAGTTTCTTTGTTCATGCCAATTCCATTGTCTTCAATTTTTATGCGCAGGTGACTATTAAAATTGGAAGTGGTTATTTTTATTTTCAGATTGTCATTTGAATATTTAACGGCATTGTCCAACAAGTTATTAATGATGTTGGTAAAATGCACATCGTCTGCCATTATAAGATCATTGGTAGCATTAAAATTCTTTTCGAGACGGCCATTTTTTTCTTTTAGAGGAAGAAGTATATTATTAATTGCAGCATTGACCAGGTCTGTGGCATGCAGTGGAGCAACATTTAACTGAACTTCCTGTTTATCGAGCATAGCCGCCTGCAATATGGTTTCCACCTGCTTATTCATTCTTTTATTTTCTTCCTTGATAATGCCTGAAAAATAATTCATCTTCGTTTTATCATTGATCACCTTCTCATTTTTTAAAGCATCTACAGCAAGAGAAATTGTAGCCAATGGAGTTTTAAATTCATGCGTCATATTATTAATAAAATCAGATTTTATTTCACTTAATTTTTTCTGATTCAGTAATGCCCTGATGGTAATAAAGAAAGCCGCAAAAATGATACAGGTAAATATGATGGCGCCAATCAGCATCCAAAACATTTGTTTCCAAACTACATTTCTCACATGCGGAACCACTAATACCAAAAGTTCCTGCGGCGCAATGCCTTCGGAAAGGCTCCCTCCCGGCGGATCGAGTGGAATTACAACATTAAAATTTTTGACAGAATCAATGAAAGCATTAGAAAAATTCCTTGATTGCAGATCATCGCCAATCATAGAAGTATTTGTGATTGCAAATTCAAAATCAATATTTTTCAAATTATTCTTTTCAAATTCTTTGTTAATAATACCCCTGATATCGTGCCTTGAAAAATTGTGTGCAATAGTGGTAGGAAAAACATTTAAAGGAAATAACAGGTCTGCATTTTTCCCGTTACCAAACGGAGATAACTTTTCTCTTTCATTGATTAAATCCTTCGCGGCATCTATACTTACCATCGTAATCGTTTCTTCAAACTGCTGCTCTTTATCCTGGAGCGCCTGCTTTATCCAAACGTACTGAAAAAAAATAATCCCCAACAAGGAGATAAAAACAAGAACAATAATAAGAGATAAAATTTTTTTCATGCAGGCAAATTTAATCTTAGTCGGTGCTAAATCTTTACTGTAGCCATTTAAGAGTCATTTTTTAACTATCTCTTATCGTTTATTTTACTAAATAATGGATTCCTTTTTAGAATTTGAGCAAATAAATATAATTTAGAATTATGATTTCACCAGCAAAAGGAATTTTATTAATTGCAAACCCCTTTTTAAAAGACCCGAATTTCAGCCGGACAGTCATCTTTATTTGCGAAAATCAGACTGAAGGCGCTTTTGGATTTGTATTAAATAAACAGTTCCCACAAAACATCGGCGACCTGATTCCGGCTTTGAGCAGCATCAATTTGCCAATATTTTCCGGTGGCCCGGTCCAGGTAGATTCACTTCATTTTTTACATCAATATCCCGATCTCATAGATGGTGGCGAAGAAGTTTTTAAAGGAGTTTATTGGGGTGGTAATTTTGAGAGCCTTCAGATCCATTTAAAAAATAATGATATTGATAAAAGCAAGATCCGTTTTTTCATTGGCTATAGCGGCTGGACAGAAGGGCAACTAGACAATGAAATGAAAGAAGGCAGTTGGTTAACGGTGGAGGCTACCCGGAAATTAATATTTGACACCCCGCCTGAGGAAATCTGGAAAGAATCTTTAAATCTCCTTGGCGGCGAATATAAAATGCTGGCGAACTATCCTACGGATCCTCAGTTGAATTGAACCCCTCACCCCCTTCCCCTCTCCACAAGTGGAGAGGGGGGAAAAAATTCGTACAAATTCGTGTAATTTGTGGCAAAAAAATTATTGCTTTATAAACTCTTATTATTACCCGCCAGGATTTCTGTATATTTTTATTGCCGCAAAATTATTATCAATAATAAGGCTATGCTGCAGGAACCGGGACCGTTGATCATTGCGGCCAATCACCCTAATTCATTTTTAGATGCTATTATGGTAGATTCACTTTTTAAATACCCGGTTTTTTCTTTAACCCGCGGAGATGCTTTTAAAGGGAAAATAATCACAAGAATTCTTACCTCTCTTAATATGCTTCCGGTCTATCGCGTGAGCGAGGGAGTGGAAAAACTGGAAAATAATTATACCACTTTTGATGACTGCCAAAAACTTTTTCAGCAAAATAAAATTGTATTAATTTTTAGCGAAGGACGGTGTATCAACGAATGGCATTTACGCCCACTAAAAAAAGGAACAGCACGCCTGGCGCTTGAGGCATGGGAAAAAAATATTCCTTTGAAAGTATTGCCATTAGGAATCAATTACAGTTCTTTTCGTTTTTATGGAAAAAATATGTTTCTCAATTTCGGAGATATCATTTCCAAAGAAGATCTTCATGAAAGTTTTAGCCAGGGGAAAGCTATAAAAGAATTTAATGAAAAACTACAATCGCAATTAGAAAAACTTGTGTATGAAATTGATGCCAATGACAAAGAAAAACTAAAAAAATATTTTTATGTAAAACATTCTTTTTTAAAAAAGATCCTCTTATTGATTCCCGCAATAATTGGTTTTATTATCAATGCTCCTTTGTATTTCGCTATTCATCTAATCATTAAAGAACGTGCTGAGGATCATTACGATTCTATTATAGTGGGGTTATTATTTTTTCTTTTTCCAATGTATGTACTGATCATTACATTGATTGTATTTTTTATTACAAAAAGCGGGTATTCATTGCTGTTATTGATTTTGCTGCCATTTGCGGTTTGGAGTTATTTGCAATTGAAAAGGCAGTTTCCGGTAACCTCCTCCCAATCGCCAGCGAAAGGCAATCACTCCTATTGATACCATTGCTTCGGCGTAGGTATACTTTTGGGAAACTTACTATTTATGCATGCGACCTGCTATGGCCTGGAGAAAAATGGAAATTTTACTGCTTTAAAGGTAGAAAGGTTGATACCTTAACAGGCACCCGCCAGGAGAACTGCTCCAGAGGAGTTCTAAAAAGCCTATATATTTCAATTTCTATTTCATGCATTATCCATGCTTTATCCATGCCTTTGATAGGGAGAATCTATGGAGGGTCTATTACTTTGTCAAATCCTAAAAATTCAGTGGTACTACGCTAAAAATACCGTAGCACTACGCTTTTTTAAAAGAAAGTATTTAAGATGTTTGTTCCGGGAAAGAAAGCAATTAAAATCAAATAGTGAATGCTGTTAAATCAATACGATATTGAATGTATACAAAACGACAGGACTTTTATTGCAGGGATCAATACTACCAAATTGAGAGCTGCCTTTAAAAAATTATTTAACACCGGACTGCATCGTTATATTAAGTTTGGAGAATAAAATTTAAGAAATGGTTCGTGGACACCAACCAGGGATTGGATTTTTAGATAGCCAAGAAACGGTTTTAATGAGGGCTCTCAAAAAAATCATTTTTCCATGTTTTCTTCCTTCAATTGTAAGCTCATCTAAATTCCTGCTTCAGGGAAGGCATGTTCATGGAGCCATTTTATTTTCAGGTTTTGTATAAGTATCCAACCCATATCCTTTGGTTTAGGTTTGGAAGGGGATGGGCTGGATACTGCAATCGCATAAACTCCTACAACGTAATTGTAAATGTCCTTGAATCGTCACAATAGCTGTTCTGGCTCCAGTAATAGGAGCCCCCGGTTGTTTGTGCATACCATTTTGTCCAGTCTCCGGGCGTCCACACATCAATACGTACAGATGTGCTATAGGGCGCAAGCCTTCCCTGGTAAATGTCCTCAACCCATACATCCACATAGTAGCCGGTGGGGTTATCAAACCAAACATAACAGGAACCTCTTTTTTTACTTTTTTCCCTCGGCTTGTTATCATTTGGTTGCATTACGTTCATGCCACTGGAGCCGCTTTTTGCTTTTACGGTTACAGTTTTTGTTGGGGCTTTTGCCTGTGCATTGGCATTGTTTTGCGCTAGCAGCATAAAGGCAAATAAAATTGCTGAAATGAAAAGAATTTTTCGCATTGTTACAGTTTTTAAAAATTAAGAAATAAAAAGAATTGAATTAATATTTATGATTATAAAATATTTCAACAAGTTCAACGGATTTAATTTTTCGTTGATTTATTATTTATTTGTTTGCCTCCTCCACCCGAAAGATGCTTTTTTATTGCCTCACTTAAAGCGTCTAATCACTTTGCCTTTCCCGGAAAATATTTTTTTAATAATTGTTTAAATTCATCTGTATTCCTGATGTTGTCTAAATCCGTATCTTCCTGTATATGATCGAAATCGTTAAATCCATTTTTAAACGAAAGCTCCAGGTTCTCCAGGGCTTCTTTAGTTTTTTTATCTAATGATTTCATGCATGCCATGTTATAGTAGTAGTAATCTAAAAACCCCGCTTTCGTATAGTAATATTTACTCTGATCTGCTTGTCCGTTGAAAACATACGCGTATGCAAGATTGTTTAATAGATTTGCTTTTTGGCTACTATCAACACCGGCAATGTGATAAGCAGAATCATAATTATATAAAAGCTGTGTGATATCAATTTCTTTGTCAAACGATTTTTGTTCCTGGTAATAATTTGAAATGATTATTCCGATTCTAAAAGTTGACGAATCGGCAATTTTATGTTTTATAATCTGTTTTAAAACATAAGCTGATGAATCAATTTGGACCTTAATGCCCAGGCAAGCGCTCAGAAGATTGTAAGCATTTAAATTTAATGAATCTAATGGAATTACAGTCCTGTAATACATCATTGCTGAATCATATTCCTTTTGTTTGAAAAAAATATTTCCTATTCCATTATAAGCATTTGCATAATCGGCATCAATTGCTATTGCTTTATTATAATATTCCCTGGCAGAATCAAATTTATTTTGGTTGTAAAACAGCACACCCAGGTTATAATATGCTTCAGTAAATTTTGAATCCATCTCAATAGCTTTACCGTAATAAATTCTTGCCGAATCAAATTGCTTGCCGATTGTAAAAATATTTGCCAATTCGTTATAAGCATACGTATAATTTGGATCGATACTTAGCGCTTTGCAATAATAAATCCGGGCTGAATCGTATTGATTTTGTTTGTAAAAAAGAACTCCGAGATTATAAAAAGCATACGTAGATTCGGGGTCAATACTTATGGTTTTATTAAAATACGCCTTTGCTGAATCAGGTTTTTTAAGGTCGTTCAGAAAAATATATCCGATACCATTAAAGGCATCTGAATATTTAGGATTAATACTCAGAGTTTTATAATAATACTCTTTTGCAGAATCAAATTGTTTTTGGCTTTCAAAAACAAGGGCAAGATCATAATACCCATCTGTATATTCCGGATTAACGCTTATCGCTTTTAAATAATACGCCTTAGAAGAATCATACATTTTTTCATTATAAAAAAGTATCCCAAGATTATCATAGGCGTGTACATCTTTCGGGTCAATACTAATTGCCTTATAATAATAAACTTTCGCAGAATCATACATTTTTTGAAAGTGAAAAATGATACCCAGGGTATTAATGCCTCCTGCATAAAGAGGGTTGAGGTCAACGGCTTTGCGTACATATTTATAGGCCGAATCATAGTTGTTCTGGCTTGAAAAACTGTAGCTAAGGTTAGCATAAGGGATTAAGAAATCAGGGTTGATTGCGATCGCCTTCCTGTAATAGAACCGGGCTGAATCTGATTTTTTTTCAGCGTCAAAAGCCAGGCCGAGATTGTTGATGGCATTTACCCAGTTAGGGGCCAGCGCCAGTGCGTGGCGCACATAATAGATGGAACTATCATACTGTCTGTTTATATAAAATAAAGATCCAAACAACAGGTAATTATAAGCAGCCTTTGGCTGTACACTTAACGCGGCTTTGGCCAATTGCAGCGCTTTCGAAAAATTTGTAACGATACCTTCATTACTTACATAGCTCCGCGACATTAAAAAATCTGCCTTTGCCTGGAGTTGTTTAATATATTCCAAATCAGCGAGAGTATCCTTTTTTAATAAAGTAATTGCCCTGTTTAAGTATTGGGCATTCTTCCCATAATTCTTCCCGGATGATATTATTTGAGCCTTATTTAAATCTTCGTGATCTTCATTTTTTACTTTTGAGGTGGCCAGTATGGTTAAATCATCTTGCCCGCTCAGGTAAAGGTTTATTTTATCCTGTGCAAGATTTATATACTCCATTGCAAGGTTAAACCCAGCCTGGCCGGTAAGCGAATTATCAGGATACTTATTTAAAAGTTGTTTATATAATTCCTCCGCTGAATTTTGCACACCATCCAGGCTATCTATCTTAACGGCCGCCATAAATTCGTTATACAATTCTACAACCATGCTGTCTGCTTCCTGTACATTTCTTCCTGACACCTTTGTCGTTTTATTATAGTTCAAAGCAAGATCACTTTCGCTCTTTTTGTCCAAAGTCCATTCATTTTCAAATCCACTGTCAATAATGCTTAAAGTTTCATCACCGTTGTATATGAATCTCGGATCCTGGGATATTTTAAATTTTGTTTGCGCATCAACCCTCACTTTCCTTGTAACCCAGCTTTCTAATTCTCTCATATCCACTTTGCCATCGCCATTACCATCATTAGCGGGATTGTCTGCTGCACCGCTTAATCCATCAATTAAATAATAAGTAAATAGCCCGTGGCCATTGGCATAACTGCTATTCTCAAGAGACACCTCGCCCGCACTCGCAGAAAGCATTATGGATTCGCCATCAGTTTTTTCAACGATCCCTTTCTGCATATTTCTTAACCCGCTTTCACCTCCCAATTCATTCGAACGGCATGCATCCCAAATTAAAAATACTTCCACACCTTTGTTGATCAGGAAGTTTTTTATCAGGGCTTTAATATTAGACATCTGAATAGCGCTTGCCATTGGATAATTATTTATATCCCCGCCGGGATTACAATCCTGTAAAAGAAAAAAAACCTCGTCCGGATCAATGGCGTCGCCATGCCCGGCAAAATAAAAATAAACCCGGTCTCCTTTCTGTAATTTTTTTGTTTCTTTAAGAAATTCCTCCATACGGGGTAGCGTAGACACATTTGCACTATCATTTAATTTAAAAAAAATATTATCCTCCTTCACATTACCACCGGCTCCTGATTGCAAAAATTCCTTAAACAACAATGCATCCCGGTCGGCAAATGAAAGCGGCCTCACGTATTTATAATTTGAAACGCCAACGATAACTGCATAAATATTTCCATCGAAAACAGACGTATCTTTTGTGTGAGTTACGTTAACTCCACGGCTACCAGTCTGTGCATATAAATGATTAACGCAAATAAAAACCGTTAACCATGTTAATATTTTTTTCATAAAGATTCATGAAAAGCTCACCAAGTTAAAAACTTTATTACAAATTGTTACTATTTATTTTATTGAAGCCTATTTTGGACAATTTTATAATCCGGTCTGCATTTTATCAATTGTAACTTTCATTGCTTTTCATTAATAGCCTCGGGCATAAAAAATCATCTGGCCTTTTTGTCGTATTAATAAATTAATTGGAATAATTTGAGAGGGGCAAGGAAACCGCTTGAGTTTTTTTCTGAATGAAAAAATATCCTCCTATTTATATTGCTCCTGTTGTTTAAGTGTCTCTAATAATCCGGCGGCCAGGGTATGGTATGAGTTCCCATTGGGGGGTTTTGAAAGCGCTAAAAGCAACGGCATAGCTTTTTGTAAATTATCCTCATCTAAGTAAATAAGCGCCAGGTACCATTGTGCTTTTATCTTCAATTGTGGGCTATGTGCGCTGTCAATTACCCAACGCAAATTTTCAACGGCGGTTTTGTTATCCTTAGTTTCGATGTAAGAAAGCCCTTTGTAATAGTGGGCTAACTGAAGAATGTTTTGTTTACTGTTTAAATCATTTGAAGCGCCCCTTGTATTGGCTACTTTCCCCAAATCTATTTCCCGGAATGAATAATCCCCCTTTTGGTAATCGGCAGGTACCGTTGCCAGCAAGTCTGGCATTAGCGGATTGCTTAAGTCTTTTGCATAATACTTTTTAAAGAAAGCCCTTCCGTCAAATTTTTTAATTACAGGGTTCATCTTTTTTATTGAATCGCCGGAAGATGTTTTTGCAATTTCAGTATCCGTATTTTTTTTAGTTGATGATATGTCTTTGATTCCTGCAATCTTTGAGGGCGTTGGTTTTGGGGGGATAAAGATCACAAGGATTATAACCGCAAGCACAATGCAGGCGGAAACTGCTACAGCAACCCAAATTTTCATATTGACAACTTTTGCTGTTTGTGGCTCTCTTTTATTTGCGAAAGTATGACTGCCGGTACCCGTTGGCATATTATTTTCTTCCTGCCATTCATTCCCTGCTTTTTCTATTAAACTTAGTATCGAATTAGCATCTTCAACGCTTTTTGGAGTTTTATAATAATCATTGTATTTTTCTAAAAGGTCTTTTTTCTCTCCGATTGAACTAAGGTTATGTCTCAATTCATTTTCAAAATCTAAACTTTCTTTTAAAAATGTGTCCTGGTTTAATTCAGCAAGAAAAAGATTTTCTTCCAACGGCTCCATGTTGCCATCAAGGTATTTTTGGATCCGTTTATATTGTTCAAAAGTGATTTGCATGGATTTATCTTATTGGGGCTTTTAGCCTGTCCACAATTCCTTTCAATTTAGTAAAGGATTTATACACTTCGTTGGGTACCGTATCCGGCTTTATGCCCATTTTCAAAGCAATTTCTTCATTTTTTAATTTATGTACCTTCTTCCAGGTTATTAAATTAGCACCCCTTTCGCCCAATTCTTTTAAGGCAGTTAAAAAAATTTCTTCTTCTGTAAATAACAATTGCTCATCATCCCAAATATCTTTTTGCTCATCGGTAACTATATCCGGGTTCTCAAAAGATACAATAGGGCTAACTACTGTTTCTTTTATCAATCTCCTGCCCAAAGCCTTCGTCAACCCTTTTAATTTAAAAATACAAAAACTAAAAAAAGCGGTTTTAATAAGAGCCCCTTTTTCTTCAAAGCCCTCCTGTTTTAATTTGAAGTAAAAACTCATTAATCCATCATTAAATGCATCTTTCGCCAATTCGTCTTCTATGTATCTTGTGTAAAATTTATTGATGCAATATTTATGGGCAAGCCGCCTGAAATCCTCAAAAAACAAATTGAAAAAACATTTGAAAACCCGGTTTAGACCTGTTTCATTTTCCTCCCTGAAAAGGCTGACCAGTTTTTGTGGGCTGGTAATTTCTTTACAATCCATCTTTATTTGAATTAAGAAATAACAATTGTTAACCAAAGTTAAAAATTGATTTCAAGAAATCCCATAATAAATTTTTAGGATTAGGTAGAATAGTCGCAATCGTGCTATGCTTTTAATTGCGCCGGGTTTAAACCCGGTGTTTAAAGAAATCTTTATTCGGCTTTAGCCTAAAACTCTTATAAGAATTTGGCTAAAGCCTGTCAATTCTTAT
>DATCFT010000071.1:0-30978 GCA_036509335.1 Hanamia sp. | reverse complement strand
ATTTGAAATATATAATCCCAACAGTCATTCTCGTTTTTGAATTGTGCAAGGAATTCTTGAAAATGTCTCGGGTATTGCTCAATAATACTCATGCAGCAAAATTATAAATTTTTACTTGACCGAAAGGGATAGGCAGTTATTTTTTTTATTGTTTTAGGAGATACCTGGTTATAAATTAATCCTGCATTTATTGTTTAGTTATTTGCCAATTGTACTTATCCGCACCGCCGTTTGTTTGGCCTTTTATATTTGTGCCTTCAGGTCTTATGACTCCGAAAAAAGTAATGCCGGAATTTGTAAAGCGAATAGAGGCGCCAAGCCTTTGATACGGAAGGTTTATAATCATAGCTGGAAATGGGCCTCCGTCGATATCTATCTTTAGGCCAGGTTTGAAAGTGATGCTGATATTGGTTGTTATGGTACCCTGGTAATTTGTAACTGAACCCTTCCATTTTTGACCATCCAATACCATATCTCCGCAAGTATTTAATTGCCCAGAATTTAATGTCAAAAAAGCATTGGAGTTAGTGATATTAGTGAGCGTATTGTCGTCAGATATATCGCCCTTACATTCTATGGAGGAGGTCAGATTAAGTATGAGTTGTTTTCCATTCAATGACCACTTGCCGCCAGAAAAGGGTCCACCCAGATCGGACCATACAGTGGAACTGTCTCCATTGAATTGTATAGAATAATACCCGATGGGTTGGCCAGTATAAGTGAATTCTCCAGTCCATATTTTCCCTGTTACCAATGCGCTATAATTCTTTGCTGGAGTGGGAGCTTTTTTACAGCCTGGGAATAATAAAATTATCATAAATATTAGTGGTATGTAGCGCAATATTTTTGACATTACTTTTAAATTTGGTTTCATAAATTATTGCTTTAATGCGTTATTAAAATGTTTATCGTTATTGTTTTTTTGCTGAAATAGAGTAGTTAAGATCATGTTCTATCTTGTCGGTTTTTGTGCCCAAATGTTTATTTGCTTTTCCTGAAAAATTTAAATTGCCTTTACTATCTTTTTCCATAGTAAATTCATCATGGCTTCTTAAAACAGCGCCCAAGGTGCGTAATGCCGGGTGTATAGGAAATGTCATGTGTTTGATGTAAGGCAACATATCCGGGCCAACTTCTAGAGAAATAAGTTGATTGGCTACCAACACAGAAAAATCAATAAGGGCCCCGTTTAAAAATATTTTTATTTTTTGGGCATCTACATCATATTCTGCATCTACAGTAATATTAAAATAAGCTGGTGTTGCAGCAAATCTTGCTGCGGCGCCAAAACCTGCGGCATCGTTCAGGCTAGTTACGAAAGGGATGGCGGCCGGTTTTATTACCTGTAGTTCAATCACTTTTATTTTACCCTTGCTCCCTTCCTGGAAACCATCTTCTATTTCTACATTTTCAAAAAAAGTGAATTTCGTGGCATTGCCTTCTATATTGCCTTTCATCTTTATTACTTTGCCATTACTTCCTTCTTTAGGATATCGCAGGGATAATGCGGCCTGCATGGACACACCATATTTCCACCAGGTTTCGCCATACTTATTTCTAAAATTAACTGTGTAATCATGTGTTACCACTCCACTAAAAGTTCCGCAGTATGTTTTTAATATCACATCTGAACCATATTGCACTAAATCTCCTGCAACTCCTGCCTTCCCTAATTTTCCGGAAAAAGCCTCGGCATCATTTTTTACGGTAGCATATATTTTCGCAATTTCTTTTGGGAAAAAATCATGGGGCGCCTCCACTTGCATTCCATTAGTATTGATAACATCTACAGCTTTCGGAACTCCCTTATCAAGCATGATATTACTTGCTACTTCTCTTAATGATTTTGTCCAAAAATTAGTGAAAGTTGAAAAAGCAGCACAAGCTTCATTTATCATTACACAGTATTCACAAATTGTATTATCCTGAGGTTGATGCTTTGTTTGCTTACTGATTGTTTCCATTTGCCGTGCATTGTCTGACAATGCATCATTTAAGGCAGAAAGATTTGCAGAAAGGTTTAGGGAAATATTTTTAGCCGTTTTTAGGAGATCCGATGTTTGTTTACCGGCGGTATTCACATCCTTAAATAATGTAAGAGCAGCGTCCGCTTTGTCTTTCACATCCGCCATCTTTTTTTCAAGCGTTGTTTTGTCCTTGGTGCTAATACCTTCTTTTACTTTTTCTACCGCTTCTTTTAAATTATCATAAGCCTTGTTGGCCTGATCAATATTGTCATTGGCCATATTATATAGCTCCGGTAAGGAATACACGGTGAATTTCGCAGTCTGCTCTTGTTTCTTATCACTACTTTTTACAGTAACCGTAAATTCTCCTGTTTTATCATCAGCTATCCATATTGAATTGAATTTTCCGTCATCAGTAAGTACAACTGATTTCATATCTTTTGTAGATGGCCCTGCTACTGAGACTTCTACCTGGTTAAAATTTTTATATTTTACACTTTCACCCATGATAGTTATTCTTCCTCCAACAAAAACGCTGGTAGTTGATAACTTCAATGTTACCAAACCATCCTTTGGCTTCATATCATCCTGATCACCAGTTTTTGTATCATTTTTTATGTCATTACGATTGTTTGGCTGGCTGGATGCGTCGGATTGCTGACTATTTTTTCCATTCTTTTTCTTTTTATCAATGGCCTTTTTTGGTAATTCCATTAAGGTGTCCAACCCTTTATCGATCGCATTGTCTGTTTTTACCTTTGCCTTCCATGCTGCATCCTCTTTTATTCTTTGCCCAATCTTTTTTAATAACTGACCTGTACTGTTCTGTACCAGTAAAAAAGAGAAGAGTAAAATGGTGATTGTTTTCATCATTAATTTTTTTATTATCAGCATTCAATAACCAGGTTATTTTTTGAGTGTAGCTGCTATCCTGAAAAAGCCATTGGTAACTTCTATGGTTTTCGATTTTTGGGCATCATAACTAACTGCAGTAAAAAAGAATTTTCCTTCTGCCCAGTTGCCATCCACTTTTGTAATTTCTAATACGCCCTTGTCGCCATTCCTTATTGCCACACTATCGCTCGTGGTTAGAGTTGCATTTTGATCACTAAACGAAATTTTTTTTCCAACAACCAAATCACTTTGATGATAGGGAAGCCCTATATATCTATCTCCATCATAAAAACCAACAATTTGATCATACCCTTCAGGAAGGGCTATTGATTGAGCAATGCAATCCTTGCCATTTATATTGGCGCTCATATACCATCCATCTTTTGATGTAGCAATAGACGGAGGTTTGGTTTCTTTTTTTTCTGATTGAGAAATGCTGGCATTTCCATCAGTTTTATTTGCATCGCTGCTTCCGCATGAATAGAGAATAACGGCCGCTATTATGATTATTAATCTTTGTTTCATATTTTCATTTTAATTGTTTAGAAGAAATCACTAATTATATTTTTCTACCCAACTGCTACGTAACAGCCTTATTTTTTTAATGTTGTACCGTTTGCCACCCTACGCGAAATACGCCATCTGTTACTACTATCTTTTTATCGCTTGTGCTGCTACTTTTCGTGAAAAAAAATCTTCCCTCCATCCATTCGCCATCGACTTTTGTGATTTTTATCTTACCCTCCGATTTATCCATTAAAATAACATTGCCATCTTTATCTATCAGTGTTTTATCATTTGGAAAATATGCATCAGCGCCATTCACTTCACCGATGGTGAAAATCGCTTCTGGCTGTTCTTTTCCGTCAAGACGGCCTATGCCGATATACCCTCCGTCGCCTACGTTTCCGATAACACGATTCGCGACGGAGATGGGCATCATGGACACGGCTTCCCAGTCTTTGCCATCAACTTTACATTTCATATAATAGCCGTTTGAAGAAGTCGGAATTGAGCCGGGGCTGTTTTGAGCCACAGCAGTTTGTAAATTTCCTGCCAATGCTTTTGCCTCTTTTTGTTGCTGGCTTTGGCAGGCAGCAAATAGGAGAAGCGCTGCAATTAAAAATGAGTATGATTTCATGGCAGTTAATTTTTAATTTTAAGTGATGATTCTTTTGGTGGCAACGGTTGTGGGTTGAGCATTTTTTCACTGCCTTTTTTTTCTGCTTTGAAAGGCTTTATCTCTTTTGGCGGCAAAGGCTGTGGGTTAAGCATTTTTTCGCTTCCCTGTTTTGCTGCTTTGAAATCCTTATTTTCTTTTGGTGGCAACGGCTGTGGGTTAAGCATTTTTTCATCGCCGCCATTGTGTGCAGGCTTACTGATTTTTGCCGGCGATAGTTGGACGTTTAATTTTTTCTCTGGTACCGCCTTAACTGTTTTAGAACTGATGTCTTTTTTGGGTTGCTGTGAATGGACATTTGTTAGCACAAACAATGCTGCAATGAATAAGAAACTTATTTTTTTCATGATGAAGGTTTTATTTAAAGTGGATAAAATGTTTAGTTTCATTTTTTACTGCTTGTCTATTATGGGTGTCACTCCCAGCGGTCCATACCATGGAGTACTTTGGGTGTAATATGGTAATCTTGCGTCCATTGAACCTGAATAAATCATCATCTTATCTTCCGATGGCAATAGCACACCAAAATACCGTGGCACCAGGTCATTGGTTTCATCAAATCCATAGAAGAATACCATAGCCCCTTTTTGACTATAGCCCATCTCTACTACTTTCTTATCATTATCGGCACAATACAGCCCGTTTCTGGTATAAATGGTAACAGGCTTATCAGCCGAAAATATAACACGGCTTACATCAGGATAGGCAAAGCCGGTTGCGGACTGGCCTGTCATAACAGGTCCGCTCCATGTACTGCCTTTTATATCAACTTCTTGGGGAAAAATTACTGCTTCTAATGGAGTGGGTTTGTTTAAATCCGGATAATTAATGGTAAGTTGTTCTCTATTCGTTATATATATTTCCACATCCCCGATATAATTAAATTTTATTTTAATCTTAGTGCGTCCATCTGGCAAACTATCCATGCTGTTTATTTTACCCTTAATACTATCAACATATTGCAAGGCATTGTTTATCAAAAATATAAAAGACGCATATACCGCAATGGTGGTATCAGCATTTACTCTTATACAGCAAGGCGGTGCATATTGATAGCCACTTCTGGCCAAAATACCCACCCATTGCGTATTTTTAAGGAAGTCAAAGTATGTATTTGATGTCGAAGGTGAAGGAGCAGGATTGTTACTTTTTTTGCAACTGAATGGTATGACTGTGGAAAGTATTGTTGCGATTATTATTAAATGCTTTTTCATTTTTTTACTTTTGATTTTTTATTATTTTATTTGCAAGCGATATTCTAAAAAAGCCATCCGTAACTTCTACTGTTTTGCCTGAGCTATGAGTGCTGCCTTTTTTTTAGATAGTTTAATGTTTTAACTATTGGATTCATAATCCATTCTAAAAGTAGGGGTACCATGTTCTGAAAAAAGTGCCAATAAGCAAGTGGGAATTATTGGCCAATATCTGGCATGAACTTTTATTAGTTCATACTTCTTTATATTATTTCTGCAAAAAAACTTTTGGAAAGTTTTAGAACTTTCCAAAAGTTGAAGACTTCAGCCTAATAGCTAATCGTTCCATCAAATGTGTTTTTTCCTTCCGGAACATTAATATTTCCATTAGCTGTTACTGTAAAAGTTCCTGTTACCTTAATAAATTTTCCTGTACCTCCAGTAATTGTCTCAGATAAAATTGCCTGGATATTACCTTTCGCATCCGGATAAGAAGCAGTTCCGGTAAAAGTTGAAAATATTTTATCTCCATTTGCTAACACTGTTGTTTGGACACCGGTGATAGGAGCAGAAAAATCGACAAGGCTAAATTCAATGTCGGCAACAAAAGTAGATTTTCCCAGGTCTGTCAGTTGCCCAACGCCTGTGATACGGTTGTGTTCATTATCGCCATTTATACTTACAACGGATTCCATTGTGTCGAAGCCACCTTTAAAAAGAACTGTCACTTTATTGTCACTTTTCTGGCAACTTCCCATAAGTAAAGCGAAGGATATGAGCAAAGTAAAAATGCCTCTTTTGGAGAGTTTCAATTGATTACATTTTAGATATTGAAGCCTGTCATTTTTAATGGAAGCATTGATTGTAGTTGTTACTTGTTTCATAATTGTAAATTTTTAAAATGATATAATACTTCAAAAATATATTGCTCTTTGCTCCTCTTTTTTATAATTAGACAGGATGTAATTTTCAAACCATATTTAACCGTTTTTATCAACGTTTTTTTATTCATTGGCGACGATTGGCATTCACCGACGAAATCAAGTAAACCGTAGAATTTATTATTGAAAAGATGTGAATCAGAAAAAGGAAGCCTAATTTCGAAATAGAATAATATTATGTGACAAAACATGATTTCATATTTTCTGATAAAATCTCTCACAGGATTACACGCCACCTGGCGTTCTGGATAGTGTTTGTCGTGATATTCACCATACAAAGTTTTGGTGATCCTCTTGGTGGATTTATTACCGAAACAGCTTTATCGCGCGCATTCAAACTGACTATTGTTAATTTACCTTTTTGTATTATTTCAGTTTATATTTTTTCAAACTTTTTATTTTCTTTTTTGAAGAAAAAGAAATATGCTTCCTTCATAGCATGGTTCATTTTGATGGTTGCTTTAGGCGTGTGGATCAATTATTATGCGTCAGCTTTGTTTTTTAAAAACATTGGGGTAAATAATCTGACGTTTGCTCAAAACTTTTTAGTAAGCTGTACCTGGGTTTGGTCAGGTATTGTAGCAGGCGGGTTTGTGTTAGGAATTAAATTAGCAAAACATTGGTATCACCAACAAAATGAAAACCTTCTTTTAGCCAGGCAAAAAGCAAACACAGAACTCAAATTACTTAAAGCCCGCATTCATCCTGATTTTCTTTTTAAAACTCTTGATGATATTTATAAAAAAATCAATTCCGATTCCGGAAAATCTCCTTTAATGATTTTGAAATTGTCGGAAATATTGAGCTATCTGCTTTACGAAAGCGATCAGGAATTGGTTCCTTTAGAGAAAGAATTAACTGCTGTTAACGATTTTATTTCTATTGCCAAATTGACGCTGAATGATCAACCGGTAAGTTTAAAATTTATTGGTACTCCGGATAATAAATTCATAGCGCCGCTCCTTCTTTTAAACATGCTTCAAAACAGTTTCCGGGTGATATTTAAAGATGAAAAAGAAAGATTAAAAACAGTAATTATTATTTCAATTGAAGACAATTTGCTAAACTTAATTTTGTCTCTTCAAAACGTAAAAAACATTGATAATTTCATGAATAATTTGCAGATTCTTCTTCAATCTGAGCAGAGTCGGCTGAAGTTGTTATTTCCCGAAAATAATTGCGTTTTAGGATTATCATTACAAGAGAACACTGTAGAATTCAGCTTAATTATTTTATTAAATACAGTTATGACAGACATTAATTTTTCAAAAAAGGAAATATATGAAACTACATGATTTCATATTTTCAAAACAGCGACCCACACGTTATTACCGGCATATCGCCTTCTGGTTAGTACGTTATTTTTTTATATTTCTAATGATTGGTTGCTCCATGTATTTTTTCCGGAACATGAAATTGTGGGGAAGCATCAATACTGGTTTAGCTTTATCATTCTATTCTGTGTTACCGGAAATTATTTTTACCTACATTATCGCTTATTGGCTTATTCCAAAAATTTTTAAGGCGCACAAATTCCTTTTTATCGCCGGACTATTCATTCTTTCATCTCTTTTAGTAATTGTAGAATCTCCAATCTATATTAGCTGGTTTAAATTGGAAGAGCTGCCAAAATATTCCTTTATTTTAATTTGGGAGTGTGTGATGATAATAACATCCATGTCTCACGCCATTTGTGGTTTATTCATCGCCTGCCAGTTATTCAAAAATTATTATTTAAAAATGGAAGAGCGTGAAATGCTAATTAGTGAAAATGCAAATGCAGAAATGCAATTGCTAAAGGCGCAGGTGCATCCTCATTTTCTTTTCAACACGCTCAATAATATTTATTCTTTTGCACTACGCAAATCACCGGACGCGGGAGGCCTGGTTTTGAAATTATCTGATACACTTAAATACATGATCAATGATTGTGAAGCTCCATTAGTACTATTAGAAAAAGAATTAAAATTAATTGAGGATTATGTAGGCCTTGAAAAGGTGCGTTATGGCAACCACCTGGATATCAAAATCGAAATGAAAGGAGATTATAAAAACAAGTTAATTGCTCCTTTACTACTGATTCCATTTGTAGAAAATACTTTTAAGCATGGAGCCAGCAAGATGCTGAAACTGCCATGGATAAAACTCAATATATTTATCTCTGAAAATATATTTATCATGGAACTGAGTAATAACAAGCCTTCACAGGTTTTTTATCAAAATGGCAAAAATGGTATCGGGCTTAAAAACGTACAAAAGAGATTGCAATTATTATATCCCAATGAGCATGAATTAATCATTAAACAAACTGAAGACGAATTTTTGATAAAGCTAAAATTACCTCTTCAGATTGTTGATGTAGAACAAACCAGGAAGGTTTCCGGGAGGCCTATTTTAAAGAAAATGTCTTGAATAAACCTTCCTTGGTTTTACCAGAATCTTTAAATCCTTTTAAAATAAAATATGAAAAAAATAATTTGCCTTTTAGTAGATGACGAACCACCGGCTTTGGAGGTTTTAAAAAGTTATATCGCTTCAGTTTCATCATTAGAACTTGCCGGAACCTGCAACGATGCAGTAGAAGCATTGAATGTACTCCGTGAGCAAACTATTGACCTTTTATTTTTGGATATACAAATGCCGCATTTGCTGGGAACTGATTTAATCAGAACGCTTAAAAATCCTCCGAAAGTTATTTTTACAACGGCTTACAGAAAATTTGCTGTAGAAGGATTTGAATTGGATGCGGTGGATTATTTATTAAAACCAATTTCGTTTGAACGGTTTTTGAAAGCGGTAAATAAGGTAATGGAAACAAGCCTGAAATTGACTGATAAGAATGATAGCAATTCTGACCAACAAAATAATTCAAATGATGCATTTATAAATCTGCGCGCAGATAGAAAAAATCTTAAAATTCCGCTCAATGATATTTTATATATTGAAAGCCTGAAAGATTATATTAAAGTAGTTACGAAAACAAAAAATATTGTAACAAAACAATCCATTTCCTCTTTAGAAGAAGCCTTGCCTAAAAATAGTTTTGTAAGAATTCACCGGTCTTTTATTGTTGCGATAAATAAGATTGAATCGTTTACAGGTGATATAATCGAAATTGCGGGAAACGAATTACCTATCAGCAGGACGTATCGCCATGAAGTAGAAAAAATTTTGAATGTTTAAATAAAAAAGCCACCTCAATTTTGCTTTACGATATGTAAAAGGTACAGAAGCATTACTTGGTTTTACGCATTTTGATAAAACCTGCATTATAGAATTAGACGGTGTTGACTCTCAACTTTCAAGAAATTTCATTCAAAAGGTTTGGGACCGGCTTGATGAATTAAACATTCCATTTACCATGCATTGGGGAAAATTTAATTTTGGTCTTACGCCTGTTTTAATAAATAAAATGTATGGCGATAAAATTGCAAAATGGAAGTCATGCCGGAAACAGCTCCTTACGAATGAGGTTCAAAAAGTTTTTACGAATAACTTTATGGTGCAATGTGGATTGACTGATTAAATTAAAATATGATTTAGTATGCAGGATTAAAAAATTCGCGAAGCGGCATAATAATTCACCGTAAAAATTTCACCTTAAAACTCAACCTCAGTACTGGCGCAGGTCTCCGGAACAATGACTCAACACTTGCTCAACACTGGCGCGGGTCTCCGGACCTGTGACTGTTCGTTACTTTGGTTAAACAGGTTGATCTCTTTACCTTTTTGAATAAGAAAAAAAAGCTAATAGTTTGCCAGGATGCATCGATAACAGAATTACGATAAAATAAAAATCCGGATTATTTCTTGGTTTACTATTAGCTTCAGTACTGTCGCAGGTCTCCGGAACAATGACTCAACACTGGCGCAGGTCTCCGGAACTGTGACTGTTCGTTACTTTGGTTAAACAGGTTGATCTCTTTACCTTTTTGAATAAGAAAAAAGCTAATAGTTTGCCAGGATGCATCGATAACAGAATTACGATAAAAATAAATATCCGGATTATTTATTGGTTTACTGTTGGTGGATTTTAGTGCAGTAAAAAATCTCTATTCCTTTTCCCGGAATTATTCAGGCAATCTAATTATGTACCCTGCTTAATTCTTCCTCAGCCCCCGTTGACCTTTGGCTTTTTACTTTTAAAGCCTTATTGCCAAAACTATGCGTCCAGGTAATTTTATAGGCAACTTGTCCAAAATTTATACTAGCTCTGATGATAGTACCATCAATGGGCACATCGCTCTTAAATGCAAAATTACCGCCGCTGTTGAACATATCATTGGCTGCAAAACGCAGGATATCTTTGTTGTTGCTGAATTTCTTTTGTAGCCCCGCATCTACCCGGTAAATGGGATTATATTTATTGGTACCGAAGTAACCGGCTGAAGTATAAAAACCGGTTAGTTCTAATGACAAATCTTTATTCAACGTAAAATGTTGCGTTGAATTAAGGTCGTAATCAAAAATATGTAACTGAACCGGGGAATTGTTATAAGTTGTATTTACCTGGCGCCAGTCTATATCGATATTATTTTGCATAGTCCACCATTTGGTAATAATAAATGGTAAAGAAAAACTTGCTGTTGCATACTGTTCATATTTTGAATTCTGTGCCGAATAATATACAATGTTGGTAAGAGTATCAATTCTTTGGGCCTGTAAATCTTCAATAGTATTGTCTTCATGTGTAAAGCTTAAAGAAAAAATATAATTTTTGAAAACATAACTTGCCTGAACAGTATTGGCAATAGCGGGTTGCAATGCAGGATTGCCGGTAAAATAAGATTTTGGGGTAAAGAAAATAGTGAAAGGAGCCAGGTCGTTAAAGGCGGGACGGGTAATGCGCCTGCTATACGAAAAGTTGATACTGTTGTCATCATTGATCTTTTGAGAAATATAAAAAGAGGGAAATAATTCGCCGTACTTTCTATTTACAATATTCGCCGTTTGTTGCGTGCCCAGGTTTGAAGAAGTATATTCATATCGAAGGCCAGCCTTAATACTGGTTTTGCTATTCATGTCCGTCGTAAAGGAAGTATATGCAGCGCCTATATTTTCTTTTAATAAATAATTGGCAGAAAGAGCAGAATCCGTTATCCAGGTACCCAGCAAATTCTGTACGCTTACATCATTGGTGAATCTTGACAAGGAAACTTTGGCGCCGGTTTCCAATGTAATATTCTTACCTATTGTTGTGGTGTAATCTGTTGAGAAAACTTTGAAATTGATCGGAGTTATTTTTCCGCTTCTTACATTTTCATTAAACAAAAAATTTGATGAGCCTTTATAATATTGATTAAAATAATTATTAGGGTTATTGTCTTTGTAATAAATATAATTAGCATCGAAGTTCAATACCTTCCCTGGTTTATATGTATGCTGAAAATTAAGATTGGCCATAATATTTTGCCAATGATTAATTTCATGATCCACAGTAGTGATAGTGGTATCTAATATGCCGTTTGTTTGTACGGTAGATCCGTTATTGGCCGTCATTTCCCATTGACTGTTGTACCCGCTTACCAATGCGCCTATTGTTGTTGCCGTATCGAGTTGGTAATCCAGGCCAACCCTTATATTATTCGCCTGCGTTGTAGGTTCACGTTTAGTAAAGGAATTGTCAGTAATTATATCACTGCCCTTCGTTACCTGCGTAAAGCCAGTGCCGGACTGAATTGTTTGGGTATAGTTGAAATTATAATTTCCAAATAAGTTAATCCTGGACGTTCTGTAATTAAAATTTCCTCCTGCTGAGCCTAATGGCCCTTTCCCATATCCTCCTGAAAGAAAATAAGAACCGTTGGCTCCCTGGTAGGGATTATTGATCAGAACAATATTAATGTATCCGGCATTTCCTTCTGCATCGTATTTTGCCGGAGGGGTTGTAATCAGTTCTATCTTATCAATATTGCTGGCACTGATGCCTGCGAGCAATTGGACCAGTGCATCCATGGGCATATAAGTTATCTTGCCGTTGATCATTACAACCACGCCGTTTTTTCCATTGATGGCAATAGTGTTGTCCTGTAAATTTACTGTTACCCCTGGCGATTTAGACAGCACATCAAGCGCTGTACCCCCGGCATCTGTAATACTGTTTTTTACATTAATTACCATCCGGTCAATCTTTTGCTCAAACATGGGTTTCTTAACGGCCAGGTTAATACCCTTTAATGCTATGTCAGCATTATGCAGGTAAATAATTCCCATGACTTTTTTAATTTTATTCTGGTTTATCTCAAACACTTTAGTGAATACCTGTTGCATTCCGGTAAATGATGCTGATACAAGGTATTTACCCTTATTTATGTTTTCAAAAGTGTATTTTCCCTCAGCATCAGAGATCATACCTTTTATTAGGGAAGAGTCTGAAGATTTTAATAACAGAACTGAGACATCTTTTATAGGCTTGCCACTGGCATCAGCAATAGCTCCATGAATTATAGATTGCGCAAAAAGCTGCTGGCGCGCAGGTATTAAAAAGCAAAAAAAGCAAAAGCATAAAAATATTCGCTTTATCATTTCTTTTTTATTATCATGAAAAGAATTGAGAGAACTAAGGAGGGTGAGTTAATTTCTTTTCGCAAATTAACTCATATTATATGATAATTTCATCCTAATTAGCACGTACACTGTATATTATTTTCCGGGCAGGGAATTTATTTATCAGGAGCTAAATGACTAAAGGCCAATTTTAATTTTAATATCCGTTATGATAATTGGGAAATAGAAAAACTTATTATCTGTTTGCTTACTGTAAGTTTTTAAATTTTTATAGCAAACCCCGCCTGACCAGGTCATTCGGGCAGGAAATAAATAATTCGGATTTCTATTTTTTTATTCATCAGTAGTTGCAAACTACTGAAAGCAGATGTTCGTACTTGTTTTTGTTTTTGATATCAGTAGAAGAAACTTTATAATTTTCTTCTAAAAATATTTTGGTAATGTAGCTCCCGATAAATCCGACGCCGCCGATTATTCCTAATGTTTGCATGATATTTATTTTTAATTGTTTTATTTGGTTAAGAAATGTTGTAAAACCGTTGATCTTCCTTCGACAAGCTCAGGAGGACAGCCCCGAAGGAAGCAGCTTCATAAATGCCCTCACATCCATACCCATCTGTTCCATGCCTGCAGCTCATGTATCTTCATCTATGGCGCCTGCTGCAATCCAGTCTTAATCAGAAACGGAAGCCCGGCGCCGAAAATGAATAGTATATAAATCAATAAATAAATTGTTTGTATATTTACTCTCAATAAAAATAAAACCAAAGCAGATTTTGGCTAATGCTTACGTACTCAACCGAGGAAAAACCCAAATGTTTTTTTATAGAAGATAATCAGAAAAATTCCTTAAATGCCCGGAAATAAATTTCAAAAAATAATTGGTTTTTCGGGTAATGTTTCAGAGAGAAACACTTCTTTCACCAGTCTTATACTTTGGGCTATACGCCTATCCCGCCCATATCGGAAGTATGTTTTAATCATTCTATTTGCTATGCTTTTGCAGGCATTGATTAGCCTCGCAGTTCCATGGCCACTCAAATTGATAATAGATAACGTAATAGGCCATCATCCATTACCAAAATTTCTTAAGTGGATGGATTTGATTTTTAAGAATGAACAATTTATTCAACTGGCAGCCGTGGCGGCATTAAGTTACCTTGTAATTACGTGTATCAGCTCATTGGCAGGTTATATTGATAATTATTACAATGAAAAAGTTGCCCAATATGTTGCAAATGATCTCAGGAAAAAAATGTACCACCACATGCAACACCTTTCTCTTTCCTATTACGATTCACATCAAACCGGTAAATTAATAAGCACCATAACTGCAGACGTAGCCACCATCCAGGATTTTGCATCTTCTACCTTATTGAATATCCTGGTAGATTCCCTTACCATTTTAGGTATGATAGGGATTATGTTTTACCTCGATTCAGATTTTACACTGGTAGCCCTTGCCGTTACTCCATTTTTACTTTTTTTTGTTGCCCATTTTAAAAAAGCTATGAAAAAAGCATCGCGTGAAGTGAGGAAAGATCAAAGCGATATGTTTGTTGTTTTGCAAAAAGGTTTGGAATCTATCCGGGCTGTAAATGCTTTTGGTCGCCAGGATTTTGAGGAAGACCGGTTGAAGAAGATCAGCCAGGAAACTGTGAATGCCGCATTAAAAGCAAGGCGGGTAAAATCTGCTCTTTCCCCGATCGTAGCCATCACCGTTTCCGCTTGCACGGCTTTTGTGCTTTGGCGGGGAGCCGATTTGGTAGTCAATCACGTAATGACGGTTGGTACACTTACTGTTTTTTTGGCTTACATGGCTAAATTTTTCAGCCCTGTACAAGACCTCGCTAAAATGACCAGTACCATAGCACAGGTTACTGTAGCATTGGAAAGAATACAAGCCATTTTAGAAACCAACAGCGTTACAAAGCAATTACCAAATGCTATAAATCCCGAAAGGCTAAAAGGAGATATAGTTTTTGACCACGTTACCTTTTCTTACAATAATGATTCGCCTGTAATAAGAGACTTTAATTTAACCATACATTGTGGGCAGCGAATTGGAATTTGCGGTCCCACCGGGAGCGGTAAGTCAACCATAGTAAGCCTTATAGCCCGCTTTTACGATCCTGTTTCCGGCAATATTCTTATAGACGGTACAGACATTTCTAAATTTACGATTGACGGATTACGAGAGCAAATCGGATTTGTGTTGCAGGATACCATATTGTTCTATGGTACAGTTCGTGAAAATATCGCTTATGGCAGGCCGGAAGCTACTGATGAAGAAATTATTGAAGCAGCTAAACTAGCTAATGCTGATGAGTTTATTGCAAAAATGCCGCACGGTTATGATACTTTGGTGGGAGAGAGAGGTGTAACTCTTTCAGGTGGCCAGCGTCAGCGGATTGGTATTGCCAGGGCAGTTGTTCGTAATTCACCTATTCTTATCCTGGACGAGCCAACCGCCTCGCTTGACACGGAATCTGAAAAGATTGTTATGGAAGCACTCGAGAAATTAATGGTAGGGCGAACAGTGATCATTATTGCTCACCGTCTAAGCACTATTCGTGATGCTGATAAGATTATTGTACTTGATTGTGGTTTTGTTGCTGAGCAAGGTACCCATGAAGAACTTATGAAGAAAGGTGAAATATATGCGGAACTTTGCAATGTGCAGACATGGGCAGATCATAGCGTGCAGAACAGATAAAGTTCCATTCGTAATGTAGTTGAAAAATAATTGAATTAATAATAATAGTAACAGTAAACAAAGAAAAAATCAAGATTATGTCGCACAGATCTATAATCATTTTTCCAGATGATACCGCACAAGAAATTATGGATGCCATTTACAGCGCGAAGGAGTCCATACGGATAAAGATGTTTCTATTTTCTGATCCCGGTTTGATCAGCGCTGTCATCGCGGCAAAGAACCGTGGTGTAAAAGTGAAAGTAATGCTCAACCCTACACGCAACAATGGCGAAGAGGAAAATGAAGAGACGAGGAAAATGCTGCTGGAAGCCGGAGTAGAAGTACGAGATAGCAATCCCATCTTTACTATCACTCATGAAAAATCAATGGTGATAGATGAGAGGTTGGCATTTATAAAATCACTAAACTGGGAGACAAAAAACTTAACAGAAACACGCGACTATGCCATCATCACTACTCATCCTCATGAGGTAAAAGAAATCATTTTGTGTTTCGAAGCCGACTGGTACCGGAAAAGCTTTGAGCCGGGTGAAAATATGAATCTTATCTGGTGCAGCAATAACGGCAGAACCAGGATTGCAAGATTTATTGATGAAACAAAACATTCCCTTTTTATACAAAACGAGCGTTTCCAGGATCTTGTTATCATCGAACGGCTGGTACATGCATCAAGGCGTGGTGTAAAAGTGCATGTGATGGCACGTCCGCCACATACTTTGCGAATGGAAAAATTAGTGGAAGGCGTGGGAGGGTTAAGGATCATGGAAGATGTGGGAATCAAAATTCATAAACTCAAGTACCTGAAATTGCACGGGAAAATGTTGTTGGCTGATGGTTGCCGTGCTATCATCGGATCTATCAATCTTACACCCGGGAGCTTTGACCACCGCCGTGAACTTGCTATTGAAGTACATGATGAAGAGGTGATAGAAAGGCTGCAAAAGATTGCTCATTATGATTGGGAAAATTCACATCCTCTTGACATTACCGACCAGGGGCTTTTACAAGACCTTGAGAGCATGGGCAAAGGCGGAATTGAAAAGATTGTGCTTAATGAAGAAACGATACATAAAATGAATCACAAACATAAATAATAGCATTCGCTTTTGTATTATCTTAATCAGCGCTTTGTGGTCTTTGGGGGGAAATGTAAGATTTAGATAATTCTTTATTTTAATAAAAAATATTTAAATAAAATTTAAACATGCGTAAGATTTTTTTTATACTTTCAGTTTTCTTCCTGGCTTTTCCCGCATTATCTCAAAATACTGGTGCCTTGTCAGGAATGAAAAATAATATAGCAGAGCGGCCCAATCTTGTAGTAGGGATTGTGATAGATCAAATGCGATGGGATTACCTATACCAGTATTATAATTTATATTCTGAAGATGGCGGATTTAAGAGATTGATCCGGCAGGGATTTTCCTGCGACAACACTATGATCCCATATATTCCCACAGTAACAGCGTGTGGACACACAAGTATTTATACCGGATCCATTCCTGCCATTGATGGCATCACCGGAAATAATTGGTGGGATTACGATCTTTCTAAATTGGTCTATTGTTCTGAGGATGATAATGTAAGTACCGTTGGCAGTAATACTGATGCAGGAAAGATGAGTCCCCGCAATTTACTTGTTACAACTATTGGCGACGAACTGCACCTCGCAACCAATTTTCATAATAAAGTCATCGGCATTGCATTAAAAGACCGGGCTGCTATTTTACCTGCAGGACACACTGCTAACGCCGCCTTTTGGTATGATGATAAAACAGGGGATTGGATCACTTCTTCTTATTACATGAACGATTTGCCTCAATGGGTAAAAGACCTCAATTCAAAAAAATTAGTGGATAGCTATTATGCACAGAATTGGAATACACTTTATCCATTAGATAAATATGTGCAAAGTACTCCTGATGCAGAGCCTTATGAATACAGGCCTTTTGGGGCAGATGTAAAAGGCTTTCCCTATAACCTGCAACAATTTGTCGGTAAGAATTATGGAATACTGGCAGTAACTCCTTATGGTAACACATTTACGTTTGATATGGCTAAAGCTGCCATAAACGGCGAAGGCCTGGGAACAGGTACCAACACTGATCTTCTTACTATCAGTGTATCAACGCCGGATTATATTGGCCATACATTTGGTCCTAATTCAGTGGAAGCTGAAGATGATTTTTTAAGGCTGGATAAGGACATCAGTTCATTCCTGGATTTCCTGGATAAGCAAATAGGGAAGGGGAATTATCTTCTTTTTTTAACCGCTGATCATGGAGTAGCGCATGTACCTCAATTTTTGAAAGGGCATCAAATTCCTGCAGGAAATGTGGATGACCAAAAAATTTCAGATAAACTCAATAGTTTATTGAAAGATAAATTCAAAGTTGACAATTTAGTGATTGGCATTATCAATTACCAGGTCTACCTCGATCGCAAAACAGTGGCTTCTGCACGTCATCTGAATAAAGAAGATGTGTATAACGCGGTTATTGATTTTTTACTTCAGCAACCCGGCATTTCGAGGGCTTTTGCACTTGATAATTTAAGTGAGGTAACATTAAATAATACAATAAAAAATAAAATAGCAAATGGGTATCTTCCTTCCCGAAGTGGCGATATTCAAATTATTTTTTATCCGCAATGGATTGAAGGATTTGTAAACGGAGGCACTACGCACGGTGTATGGAATCCTTATGATTCGCACATCCCATTGATTTGTTATGGATGGAATGTTCAGCCTGGAAAAACTAACAGGGAGGTTTATATGACGGACATTGCACCAACGATTGCTGCAATGGTTCATATTCAAATGCCAAGTGGATCTATCGGGCATGTAATTGAGGATCTTTCAAAATAGGAATGACCACCCATCGCAGAAGGTTAAATGATGAAAAGGATGAATGGGATTAGTAGAAATTTTTTCAACCTGCACTAATGAATAATTTTATTTGCTGTATAATTTGATTTTTAATTTCAAAAAAACCTACAATTATGAAAGTAATTTTATACTTCTTATTTATCACTTTTCTTACATGTCAGAATGTATATAGCCAAAAGGCGTCTTTTGATAAAGTAAAATTTTTTGAGGATACTTCGACCGTCAATGCGACCATTACAACCGATATGACGAAGATCCTCAGGAAAAAAGATAAAATCGGGCTTAAATTCCCGGCTAATTTCTCGGCTACGCTTCCTGACGGCACTACCACTGATGTACCCATAGTGCTCGAAGTAAGGGGACATTTTAGAAGAGCAAATTGTTATTTGCCTCCTTTGAAAGTTATTTTTAAAGGAGATAAGACCTCGGTATTAAAGCCATTGGGTTCATTAAAACTCGTCAGTCAATGTTACACCTCTGAGATCGGTGAAAAATATTTGTTGAGCGAATTCCTGATTTATAAAATGTACAACCTTCTTACTGATATGAGTTTCCGGGTGCGGTTATTGAATTTGAAATTGGTTGACAGTTCGGGCAAGAAGAAAACAATTTCAGAATATGCTTTTCTTATGGAGGATATTAAGAACCTGGCAAAGCGAAATAATTGCATTTATTCAAATGCAGGAGTTGATCCCAGGAGAACTGATGACCGTCAAATGACCATTGCTGCTATATTTGAATACATGATTGGCAATACCGATTGGGGTGTTATTGTAAATCACAATACCAGGTTACTTCGTCCTAAGATAGATACCAACAATAGTCCTTACGTAGTACCTTATGATTTTGATTTCTCAGGATTTGTGAACACAAATTATTCAATACCTGATCCAAGACTTGATATTACAAATGTGCAGCAAAGACTGTATCGCGGATTTCCGGAACCCCTGAAAGTAGTAAATGACGTGGTGGATATTTTTAAAAGCCAGAAAAACAACATTTACGCTTTGATCAATAATTTTAATTTGCTTTCTTCGAAGAGTAAAAAAGAATTAACCCAATACCTCGATGATTTTTTTGACACGATCAACAATCCCTCCAAGGTGAAATATACTTTTATTGAAAACGCGAGAACCGAATAATTACATCCGTATATATATTCTTCTCTTTACTTTTTATATGAAATAAAAATATTTCCGCAAATTGGTCATGGTGGTTATTACAGGCAAATCAATCTTCTCTGAGTCCTTTGATAATCACGTTTCCGGTTCCACCAGGAAGGCACGGGTATCCAAATTCTTTTTTCAATTTCTTTGGATTATTAATAGTCGAATAAAATTCATCAAGAAAACCGAGCGTTTGCTTTTTATATTTATCATCCAGCAAGGGACAATCACTATAAAGACTATAGATTTTTTTTCTTAACCCGTTATATAAAGCAATTGTGCTATCAAATAAATTCATATCCTCTATACAATATCCCCGATACCTGCGTTCCCTGGCGGAACTCATTTTTAATTCAGGAGCAGGTAATGCATAAGAAGCATCTACGATACCTGAAAGATCAAAGTCATAAGGCACGGTAACAGGAACTGCGGTAGAATCGGAAGCAATCAATTTTATATTTTGCAGGAATTCAACTGACCAATCTGTATTGCCAATAAGATATTCGAATACTGCCATTCGCAAAAAAGCTTCCTGCATGGTTTGTTGCGGTCTTATTTTCTCTTTTACAGAGATCATATTGTTTCGTTTAGCCATCTGCTTCTCGTTTTCCAGAAGAATTCCATAGAATGGCGAAGGCATTTTTTTATTATTTTCATCTTCCAGGTTTACTTTCACAAGCGTTGCCCTGAAGCTTTCCGGTGTTATTAGGTTGTATAATTTATACACGAGCCATTCATGCACAACAAATTTTTCGCCCCTGCATGGCATCACGAGTTTTAACGAAGATTCTTCAGGAAAAATTGAAGAAGAAATTTTATCCTTACCGGAAAAATGGAGTAGTATAGGCGGATAAGTACAGTTTACTTTCATCCGGCGGAAGTGGCCTCTTGTTTTTGCATCTATTGGTATTGATATTTCACCGTCTCCTCCTTTATATGTAAGAACCATGGGATAATATTTTGCTACTCCCTCACGGTCATCTAATAATTTACGGGTGTTACCTTTTAACGTAATATCCAATATTGAGTCATCATCAAATAAGTTTTTATCGGGGTGATAAGAATTTACCTCCGATGCAGAAGAGTAAGCAGTCGTCTGACATTTACCGATAACGAAAAAAAGAAGGAAACTTAAATTTAAAAAAATTACCTTTTTCATGATGGAGTTTTTAAAATAACCGGCTAACTTATTAACTCATCTTTATATCAAACTTTATGCGAAGGTATTTAACAAAGATAGTAAATCAATAAATTTTGTAGATTCCTGTTCTTTTAATTTTACAATTCATAACTTCTCTGAGCCGCGATTTTTAAAATAAATGGAATAGAAAAAATCCCGTAATTTCCATCAAGAAAAGTCTCAACTACTAATCTTGAATTGGTAGTTTCTAAAAAATCAATTTCAAACTTTAATGGTCAACGTCAATAAAATTCCCAAATCATTTATTTCCTGTTTATTGTATTTTTATTTTGCTTGTAGTTTTACCGTTCAGAGTCAAACTCCCAAATTCAATGTGATCGCTTTCTTCACCGCAAAACAAGACCTGGCACATATCAGCTTTGTACATGAAGCTAATAAATGGTTTCCAAAAATGGCGAAGAAATATCATTTTACTTATGATTCGACCAATGACTGGAACAATCTCAATGCTGAATTTCTTTCACATTACCAGGTGGTAATTTTTTTAGACACGCGCCCGGACAGTCCGGCACAAAGAATCGCATTTCAAAAATACATGGAAAATGGTGGCGCCTGGATGGGATTTCATTTTTCCGCATTCGCATTAACGCCTTCAGAATATCCGATGAACTGGGATTGGTATCACAATCAATTTTTAGGCTCCGGATCTTATGTTAGTAATACGTGGCGACCCACCTCTGCGATCTTGCGTGTGGAAGACCACAATCATCCGGCAACCAAAAACTTACCCGATACCTTTAAATCTGCACCTAACGAATGGTACAGATGGCAAAATGATTTAAGGAAAAACCGGGACATACAAATCCTTGTATCAATTGATTCCAGTAGCTTTCCGCTGGGTACCGGCCCCAAACAAAGTGAGATATGGCACAGTGGATATTACCCTGTAGTTTGGACCAACAAAAATTATAAAATGATCTATTTTAACATGGGGCATAATGATATGGATTATGAACATAAATTCGATGATACTAACAAAACTTTGTCTTATACCTTTGCAAATAAAACCCAGGATAAACTGATTATTAACGCGCTTCTGTGGCTGGGAGGTAAGTAAAAATTGTACATAAAAGAAGAATTGATTTCGACAAATGGATTGATGTACCTACATGATTCTGTTGATCAGAAAAATAGAAATACTTAATAAAAGTTTGTTTACTGTAAAAGGCAGCTTGCTTCGTTTACGGTTTAAACAGGTAAAAAATAATAGTTTTTAATTGTGACAAAAAAGTTTTTTTTTATCCAAAATGTCGTATATTTGGAGAAAGAGAAAAATGGATATTCAATCAAAAAAAATAAAGCCTTACCATTTAGAAGAAGATCCACCGTCTTTTGTAGAAGAAGCGGCTGTTCAATATGAAACACTCCGGGTGATTTTGGGAGGTAATAAAACTGTAAAGAAATCATTAGCAGGAGCTTTTGATTTAATTGATCTTTCCCGCACAGGCATTAAAAAATCCACTTTAAAATCACTGGCGGATTACCTGGGAATTACCATGGAAAATATGAGCACACTGCTGCACTCTTCTTACCGTAATATTCAAAGAAAAGACGAAGATGAATTACTTGATACCCTTAAAACCGAAAAGGTTTTGGAACTGGCAGCATTTGCTCAGCGCGGTATCGAAGTGATCGGTGATAAACAATCTTTTGCAGAGTGGCTGCACAGCCCACTCGTTGCCCTCGGAAATAAAACGCCTCTCGATTTTTTAGATACTACATTTGGCATTCAGATGGTTACTAAATTATTAGGCCGTTTGGAGCAAGGTGTTTATTCTTAAAAAAGAATCACTTTTTTTTAATGGAACTATATCGTATCACACAGGAAAAATTTGCTGATGACCTTACCGGAAACGGATCGCGGCTTTTTGGAGGGCGGTGGAACAGTGAAGGTTTTTTTGCGCTCTATACTTCCGTTACCAGGTCAATGGCCTTGTTGGAAACGCTGGCGCATACGCCCGCCAAAATGCTGAATGCGAATAATTATCAATTGATTACTTTATTGGTTCCTGACAGCATCATGGCCGAAGAAATTTTATTATCTTCTTTGCCCGATGGCTGGGATGCACCAGATACACGCCCCGTAACAAAACGACTTGGCAATAAATTTCTCCATGATAGAAAAGGCCTGATGCTTACGGTACCTTGTGTACTTATGCCGGAGGAAAGTAATTATGTATTAAACCCGCTTCATAAAGATATGAGGAAAGTAAAAATCGTACATAAAAGAAGAATTGATTTCGACAAACGAATTGATGTACAGATTTGATTCTATTGTTCAGAATAAATAAAAATCATAAACTACAAAATCTCTTATATAATTCAACATAACTTCAGCATTTGTTTTACTTTATGGTATTTTAATCATGGCGTTGATAGTTGCTACAAATACTTCGGTCTCCTCAAGTAACGATTGTATCTTCTTCTCATCTATAAAAACAAAATCATCATAATCGGCTTCAAACCTTTTTGCCATAAGGAAAGAATAAAAGTCAGAAAAGCGACTTTCTATTTTACCCGTAAGGATAAATTCTTTATTGAAAATTGTTTTAGTACCCGTATGTGTTTTTGGGTTAAATCCGTTAATAGCGAGTAATGCATTAATGGCGTAAAAAGCTGCATAATACAACCTGCTCATAGCTGTGTCATTTAACCCATTTTCCATAAGCAGCTTAGCCTCTTTTATTGACTGTGCCGATTTTTGCAATCGGTATTTTATATAGTCATACTTGTTTTTCAAAGCAATATACCCTCATCGTTTATACTTTCATAAATATTGGTTACGGCATAATCGCTTTGCCATAAGTCTGCGTTTTTTACCAAAAGTGATATAGCCACATCGTACTTTAGTTCTACTTCCCGTAGTATTGTTTTTCTCAGTTTATCAGATAGCAAATCCGTATCAGATTGCTGTGTGAGCACCAAAAAATCCCAATCACTATCATTTTCAGCATCGCCGCGGGCCCGGCTGCCAAACAATATTACAGACGCTCCGGCATCCGTCTGCAATATTTGTTTTTTGACCAAAGCTGCAATAGTCCTGCTTTCTGAAGGGATGATATGTGAAGTGAGTGGTTGCATTTTTAATTTTCACAAATCTACAATTTATCAGGTTAAATAATAATTTGTTTTTGATCGCCATCGAATCCCATGGGTCTTTTCGTAAAAAACAGATTATTACCTCACTTCTGTGATCGGGGAGGTAAGTAAAATAAATTCAATCAAATGAAGTACTAACTTTATGAGAATGGATTATTTTATAGATCAATATCTTTTTTGACTACATTAGCTCCCTGTAATTTTCTAAAATAATTAATGAAAAAGATATTCTTCTTTATTTATGCTATCGCTTGTTATGTTCTTTTTCTAATGGTATTCATTTACCTGATTGGCTTTGTGGAAAATATCTCTGCATTTTCCTTTGCTGGCTCGTTAAAAAAAATGTTCCCCAAAACCCTTGACTATGGTGTTTCGAACATGCCGGTTTTATTTTCAATATTGACTGATCTTTTACTTCTTTTAATATTTGGTTTACAGCATAGTGTAATGGCAAGAAAAAGTTTTAAAAATAAATGGACAAAAATAGTTCCGGCTCCAATTGAACGAAGCACTTATGTTCTTTTTACAAATCTTGCATTGGTTTTATTTTTTTATTTCTGGCAGCCGGAAAAAATATATTTATGGAATTTGAGTAATACTTATACTGGCCATATTTTTATTTTTATTTCGCTATTGGGATGGTGGCAGGTTATAATCTCAATCTTTTTGCTCAATCATTTTGATTTGTTTGGTTTGCGCCAGGTGTATCTTTTTGCGACCAATAAACAAGACAATGAAGATACTCTCCCTTTCCGTGTTCCCTTATTATACAGGCTTGTACGTCATCCTCTTTATTTCGGTTTTTTAATTGCTTTCTGGTTTACACCCGTAATGACACTGGGGCATCTTATATTTTCCTTAGGCATGACCACTTATATTTTCATTGGAATTCATTATGAAGAGAAAGACCTCAAAGAAACCTTTGGAGACCAATATTATAAATACAGAATACGGGTACCAAAGATTATACCTTTTACAACGAATCATAAAAAGAGAATTGGAAATTCTGAATAAAAGTAGTTTTGCTGCTTACGAAAGAATTCATCAAAAGCACATGGTGTCAATGATTGGTTTGGCTTCGCTAAATAGAAATCCCCAATATTTATTTGTTTACTGAATTTCAATAAACTTCTTTGGATGATAATCTGTGTGATCTGTGGTTAAAAACCTAACTGGCTCTCTTTCCTTCCATCAATAATTGTAAGGCATCATCAAAATTACCTGCGGCAGTAACTTCACCTGAATTAACAAAGAATATTTCATCGGCGTTCTCAATCGTATTCAACCGGTGAGCAATAATTACTTTTGTTGTAGAAGTTGGTAATTTTTGTAAAATTTCTTCTAATAATTTCTCAGTCATGGTGTCAATATTGGCAGTGGCTTCATCCAGGATCAATAATTCTGGTTTACGTAAAACGGCTCTTATAAAAGCGATGATCTGTTTCTCTCCGAGGCTCATGGAATCGCCACCGGAAATGATTTTAGTGTCTAATCCATTTTCAAATCTGTTAACGAGATCTTCAAGCCCTTCTTTCTGAAACACTTTATTTAATTGCTCGTTATCCAAAATTTTATATACTTCATTTCCATATAAAATATTATCCTTCACGGTGCCATTGAATAAAAAGGGTTCCTGTAAAATGAAGCCAATCTTTTTACTTAAATCAGAAGGTGAATACATTTTCAAATCTTTTCCATCCAAAAAAACTTCGCCTTCGGTGGGGTCATACAAACGTGCAATTAACGAAGCCGTGGTTGTTTTTCCGCCACCGGTGGGTCCTACGAATGCATAGGTTCTTCCTTGTTCCAGTTTGAAATTAATATCGTGCAATACTTTCTTACCTCCCGGATATTGAAAAGAAACATGACGGAAAGTTAATAATGACGCGCGGGATATATTGCCTGAAGAAATTTCTGTTTTTTGTGGAAGATCCGACTCCAGGTTTAAAATAATTGAAATCCTGTCCCATGCCGCCATAGCGGTTTGAAAACTTGCCCAGAGTGTGGCAAGCTGTCTCAGAGGCTGATAAAAATAGGTTACGTAAGCGATGAAACTGATCAATAAGCCTATCGAAAAATTACCGATTGAAATTAAATAAATACCAAAAGCAAGAACGATCAGTTGTGCGATATTGGAAAAAAACGTAAATACAGGAATGAAAACCGTATTTACCAAACCAGCGCCCACAGCAGCTTTGTAATTGATTGAATTGGCAGCATTAAACTTATTCCTGAAATAATCTCTTCTGTTAAAAGCAATGATGGTCTTAAAATTTCCAATGCTTTCCTGTATTTCTGCGCTCAATCCACCGGTACTTTTCAGGCTCGCGGCATTCTTTTTTTTCACTAACGGAGAAATTATTTTTACAAAAAGTAAAATAAATACTGCGGGTAATAGTGCTGCCGCACCTAACTCTACATGAATTGCCAACAAAAATATTGCCGCGCCCAACATTGTGAAAATACTGTCAACAAATTGCAAAAGAGATTGAGAAAAAAACTGGTTCACCCTGTCAGTATCATTATTAATTCTTGAGATCAGGTCGCCCGCTTTATTTTGATTAAAAAATGCGACGGGTAAACTTTGTATTTTGTTGAAAACTGCGTTGCGAAGGCTATACAACATCCGCTGACCTATGCTTCCCATTATTTTTGTCTGCAAATAATCCGTAGCTGACGAAATAATAAAAAGCCCTAATAAAATTCCGGAAAATGTAAGTAAGCCACGGTATAATTTTGTTTGGATATAATGGTCAATGGTGTAACCAATCAAGTACGGCGTAAGCATTGCAATACCCGAATTGAGCGCCATTACAATAAAAGCAATAATCAAATTTCGCTTTTCTTCCTTCATGAATTGCAGCATTTTTTTTAGTGCCGCTTTCGTGGAAGTTTTGTGTTCTATGTTAAGATTGTAATTCATTTATTTCTAAATCAAAAGTTCTTTTTTAATGTTGACTATTTATGCAACCTCTATATCAGTTGTACTTTTTTGTGACTGATAAATTTGCACATATTCCGGAGAATTTTGCATTAACAAATCATGCTTTCCTCTGGCTAATAATTCTCCTTCCATGATCACGATAATCTGGTCATAATCTTTTATCGGATCTATTTTCTGCGTTACCGAAACCAGCGTGATTCCCGGATAATTTTTCTTTACATTATCTGATATTTTTTGTTCAGTAAGCGTATCCACTCTTGCTGTGAAATCATCAAGCAATAAAATTCCTGGATTGATGGCCAAGGCACGGGCCAGCATAATACGTTGTTTTTGTCCGCCCGAAAGACTGGTGCCACGCTCAGAAACAATCGTTTCCAAACCCTTCGGAAGAGTATTTATAAAATCATATAATTCAGCAGTTCTAATGGCTTTTTGCAGATCCTCTTCTGTTACTTCAGAATTAAAGGCAATGTTTTCACGAAGTGTCATATTGAAAATAATACTGTCCTGGAATACAAGCCCTATCTGGCTTAGGAGGGCGCCGGTATTGTATTCCGTAATATTAATATTGTCGTAAAAAATAGCTCCTTCTTTAGGTTTCAAAAGTGTGGTAAGTAAATAAAGTAATTGTGTTTTCCCTGCTGCCGTAGGGCCAATGATGGCGGTTCTTGTTCCAGCTTTAATATTAAATGAAATATTTTTCAAAGCAGGATTTTCTCCATAGTAAACACTTACATTTTCTAATTTAATATTTCCGGCTAATTGTTTGTTTACTGTTCCTTTATCAACAAAATCAGGGGTTTCAAGCGTACGATGGATACGTTGGTAAGAAGCGGAAGCGCGCGCGATCACATTACTCATAAAACCAATAATAATAATTGGAAAAATCAAAATGGCAATATAACTGTTGAAGGCTGCAAACTCTCCCAGCGTCATGCTGCTGTTGATAACAAAATGTCCTCCTATAGCAAGTACTGCCAGGCGGCCTAAATTGGACGTTAATACGATGACAGGAATAAGAGTTGCAAATAAGCGAAGGATTGAAAGGCCTAAATTTTTTGCTTCGCCGCTGGCATCCATAAATTTATTGTACTCTGTAAACTGTGCATTGAGTACTCTTATCAATGCTGCGCCCAGGATACTTTCATTAATGACTTTATTGAGCCAGTCAATTACTTCCTGTGTCTTCCTGAAAAGTGTTTTTACTTTTTTTAAAACAATAAAAAATGTAAATCCAATTATGGGAATAATCAATAAAACAATCAAACCCAATCTCCATTTGATATTCAGCAATAAAATACTCGCGCCAACAATTAAAATTATTGATGAAACAATGGAAACAATAGCCTGTGATACAAACATTTTTATGGCATCCACATCAGAGGTAAGATTGGTAAGAAGCCTTCCAGGCGTGGTATCCTGGATGTATAAATAATCCTGCTGTGAAATTTTCGAAGCCAATTTTTCCCGCATATCGCGGGCTACTTTTTCTGAAGCAAATGTCTGGAGTATGCTTTGAATATAAGTGAAAATAAATATGAGACCTGCAGCAATTGAAAACCAGGTAACGATTTTTTCCATACTAAAAGTTCCTTTAGAAAAATCGTCAATACCGAACTGAATAATTTTTGGGATCAGCAGGTTGAGCCCGTTGCTTAATAACGCAAAAAACAACAGCGCACTGACCATACCTGAATAAGGTTTCAGGATTTTGAATAGATTAGGTTTTTTTTCTTTCTGTTTTTTTTCTTTCGGCATCATTCCTCTTTTTTTCTATAAAATTTATATGTACTATAATTCAGTCTGAGACTAAAAGGCCATGTAAATTTTATTTAATTCTTTATATAAAAAAATAAAATTCAGGCAGCAAAAATAAACTGAAATCATTTTTAGAGAATATTACTTTTCGGTGAACGACAATTTTCAGTAGGTAAGAATAATTTATTTTAGGATTGCCATTTATATTTAGCTATTTAAAGTAAGGTCCCTTTTAAAACCAGCAGCGCAACATTAAAGAAGATGATAAGACCGGTAACATCCACTAAAGTTGCTACAAAAGGAGCAGAGGAAGAAGCAGGGTCAGCGCCTAACCTTTTTAATAATATCGGGAGCATGCTGCCAATTAACGAGCCCCAAAGTACCACTCCAATCAATGAAAGCCATACAGTGAGTGCAAGTAATGCCCAATGCTCTCCATAAATATCCTTCCCAATCCCATGATGCATCGCAAAACTCCATAAACTGATTCTTAAAAAACCAATACAGCCCAACATGACACCCAGCATCAATCCGGATAAAATTTCACGACGCATCACACGCCACCAGTCTGAAAGTTTCACTTCACCAAGTGCCATTGCCTGGATAACCAAAGTGGAAGCCTGTGTGCCGCTATTACCTCCGGTGCTGATAATAAGCGGAATAAAATTAGTAAGAATGATTACTTTGGCCATCTCATCATTATAAAATGCCATCGCAGTAGCAGTAAGCATTTCACCAAAAAAAAGTATGGTGAGCCAACCCACTCTTTTTTTAACGAGATGAAAAAAAGGAGTTTCAAGGTAAGGCATGTCCAATGCTTCCGCACCACCTATCTTCTGAACATCTTCACTGAACTCCTCTGCAGCTACCCACAATACATCGTCAATAGTGACAATACCAAGCAGTACATTATAATCATCTACAACGGGAAGGGCTACCCGATTATTCATTTTAAAAACTTCACTGGCCGTTTCCTGGTCATCATTTACATTTAATTCTATAAAGCGGCCATCCATCATTTCACTTACTTTCTTTTCCGGCAAAGCCAGGATAAATTCCCTGATCCTGAGGTCGTCTAATAATTCGCCACGATTATTAATGACATATATCACATCAATGGTTTCGGTATTTTTACCTATTCCCCGGATAATATTTAAAACTTCTGCCACAGTATTGTATTCATAAACATATATATAATCCGGGGTCATCAAACGGCCAACACTGTTTTCAGGATAACCGAGTAATGAAAGGGTAATTTTTCTTTCTTCAGGAACCAATGTTTTTATTAATTCTCTTACTACCTCATTAGGAAGATCTTCAAAAAAAGACGTCCTGTCATCCGGCTGCATCTCATTTAGTATTTCTGCACTCTTGGTAGGAGGCAGGTTTTTTATAATTCTTTTTTGGGTGGGATGTTCTAATATCTTAAAAAGGGCTAACGCACGAGGCATGGAAAGTTGAAGAAAAATTTCTATCTCTTTAGTTTCGTTTTCATAAATGAGTTCAGCCACATCACTGATGTTCTGTTGATTGAGAAATTCGCTGATTACAGCGTCATTGCCTGTTTCCAGGATTTCTTCATATTTTTCCTGCACTGAAATTTCTTCTTCTGTCATTTGAATTGTTTCTTTCAGATAAGGGCGCAAATTAATTTATTTTATCTTTAGAAAATAGCTTAATTGTATGATCAAAAAATATTTGTATATAAAAAAAACAACCGGAAAGGGTAGGGGCGTATTTACAAATGAAAAAATTGCGGCCAATATGCTTATTGAAGAATCACCGGTAATAGTAATGAACGCTGAAGACAGGCTGCTTCTCGATAAAACCTTGCTGCATGATTATATTTTTGCATGGGGAAATAATAAAGATCAATGCTGTATGGCATTAGGCTTTGTGCCCATTTATAATCACAGCTATACCAGTAATTGCGAATATTTTATGGATTTTCTGGAAGAAACCATTCAAATAAAAACAGTAAGGGAAATAAAACCGGATGAAGAACTTACGATTAATTATAATGGCGATTGGAATGATAAAAAGAAAGTTTGGTTTGATGTGATAATTAGCTGATATGCTGATTAGCTAATTTGATAATGGGGAAACGTGTGTAAAAAAATATGGGAATTCAGATTATTTGTTTGTTTGCTGTAAATTCAGAAACCAAAGTTTCTATAGATTATAACGCTCACTCTCTTAACTAAATTTTTTCTCTTACTGCTTCTTCAACAATCTGGCAAAAGTCATTAAACGGAATATCATTTACGTTCAGTCCTAATTTTGTAATAATTTCCGGGAGTTTTTCAATAAAAATATTTAGGATTAGGTAGATTAAGCGCAAATCTTTTATGGAATTAAATTTAGAAGGATATGATTTTCAAATGAATTGCCACTTGCTTTAGCATGTGGACAATATTAATAAGAATTGACAGGCTTTAGCCAAATTCTTATAAGAGTTTTAGGCTAAAGCCGAATAAAGATTTCTTTAAACACCGGGTTGAAACCCGGCGCAATTAAAAGCA
>DATCFT010000070.1:0-95699 GCA_036509335.1 Hanamia sp. | reverse complement strand
AGGAGGAAATGGGGTATTGGTTATTACTACCAAAAGGGGCGATGAAATGTCTGATAATATTGCATCTGTTGGAGTGCTATCTATTGCTCCAATGGGCTTTTACAAAGCAAGAAAGTTTTATTCACCAAAATATGATTATACTAATGAAAACTCAGAAAGGCCTGACCTACGCTCTACCATTTATTGGAACCCGAAAATAAAAACCGGTAAAGATGGCAATGCTTCGTTTGATTATTATAATGCCGATGGTACAGGAACCAACAAAGTAACCATTGAGGGTATTGATGATTATGGTAATATCGGAAGGTTGGTGTATAGGTATAAGGTAGAATAAATCAAATCATGAATCACATGGATTTCTGGAAATGTGATTTATTAAAATCCTGACTTCTTCAATTATTTTTTCCACTAACATATTTATTCCTTTTGACATAAAAGCGATAAGGTAACAATGCATCTGCGCCTGCACTCTCTACGCCAATTCTTTTGCTGATCCCGATATTTTCATTTTCAATTTTATAATTATCATCCAATAAATAAATTTCTTCATCAAGCAGGAACAAACCCGAATGATGCTTAAAAATACCAAGCGCTTTTCCTACATTGCCAGGGCCACGCGCCAGTGTTTTATCCAAAATTTTCTTATTGGTTCTTTTGAGCATTATATCAAGTCCGTTTAAAGGTTCTACCGCTCTTATTAAGACCGCATCGGGAATTTCTTTTTCGTTTGTAACAATATTAAGCATCTGGTGCATTCCATAACAAATATAAATGTAAGCCGTGCCGGCAGCGGAATACATGTGTTCGTTACGCGCTGTTCTTTTTCCTGCAAATGAATGTGAAGCTTTATCAATAATGCCAACGTAAGCTTCTGTTTCTACAATTCTTCCGGAAGTGATAATGCCATTAAAATTGGTAACAATTATTTTTCCTAATAATTCTCTTGCAATTTGTACCACATCTTTTCTGTTGTAAAAAGATAAAGGAACTTTCTTCATATTTATTTAAAAAATATCATTTATGATCTTCATGGCAAATTAAATTATATTTATTTGATAAGGGCTTTCAGAATTTAATAATGGTCTTGCATGGAATTTTGAGTTCTCCCGCTCAACTCTTAAATCTCCGCTTATTTACTAACTTAGCATTTCTCAAAAATAGGAATCGCTAAAGTTTCGATATTTACTTTAAATAATTAATTATGATAAGAACAGTATTAATCCCCGATAACAACGATCTACATTTATCAATACCTGATAATTACATTGGTAGAAAGATTGAAGTAATGTGTTATCCGGTTGATGAATTGGTTGAAGAAAATGAGTCAATACCTCTTAAATCAATGGCTACATTTAAGGGCGTTCTTTCTGTAGAAGAAGCAGATCAATTACAGGAATATGTAAAAAAATCAAGAGAAGAATGGGACAGGGATTTTTAATGGATACTAATATTGTTATAGACTATCTTGGAGATAAACTGCCCTTACCCGGTAGTTCCTTTATTGATAATCTTCCTGCAGTAATTTCTGTTATTACACGAATAGAAATTTTGGGATGGTATAATGCAACGCCTGAACAATTGTTTAAACTGCGGCCATTTATTCAGAATGCCATCATATATTCTCTTACCGAGCATTATATACAACAAACCATCTTATTAAGACAACAGCACAAAATAAAATTGCCAGATGCAATTATTGCAGCCACTGCTATGGTTGAAGATATTACTCTAATCACCCGCAATTCAGGTGATTTTAATAATATAAATGGTTTAAAATTGTTGAATCCATGGGAATTATAATGATAGTACCTCTATCTTAGATTTACAAAAGAAAGAGTTCAAAGCGATATAAATTTTTCTTTCAAAAAATAATTTCAATGATTTATTTGATCCCTTCTTTTTTATCTGAAAATGCGATTGAAACAATTCCGACTTATGTAATAGCTGCCGTAAAAAAATGTCAGGTAATTTTTGCAGAAAATGAAAGAACCGCACGCCGTTTTTTAAAAGCGATGGATAAAGAAATTCTAATTGATTATTTTGAATGGCATACAATTCATAAAGCAGAACAGGAATGCGTAAACGTTTTTAAACAAAAAATAAAAGAAGGAAAAAATATTGCTATCATCAGCGAAGCAGGCTGTCCGGGTATAGCAGATCCCGGTCAAATACTGGTATATGAAGCACAAAAATTAAATGTTGAAATAAAACCTTTGGTTGGACCAAGTTCTATTTTACTGGCGCTCATGGCCAGCGGATTTAACGGTCAGCATTTTAGTTTTTTGGGTTATCTTCCAATAGATCATACAGACAGGATTAAAAAAATAAAACAAATAGAAGAAGAATCTTCAAAGAGAAAATGCACACAAATATTTATTGAAACACCTTATCGCAATAATAAACTTTTTGAAACCATTTTACTCAATTGTAATTCTTCCACCGAGCTTTGCATCGCTGCCGAACTTACTTCTGCCAATGAATTTATCAAAACAAAAAGCATAGCTGATTGGAAAAAAGAGAAGATTGACCTGCATAAGAAACCGGTTATATTTTTATTAATGGCGTAGAGCAGTATCAGGCTGAAGGAGAAATAAGGAATAAAAAGTTGGGACTGCCTTTTCAGCAAACGTACAAATAAGATGGATCTCTGTTTTTTTAGAGATTTGTCAATTTTTAAAAAGTTGATAAATCTTGCTGTCACAGTAAACGAACACCCGCCTGACTTTGTCCCCGTCCGACCGGTCATCCGGGCGGGTTTCGGGCAGGAATAATTGAATTTCCGTTTTCTTAGAATCCTCCTTTGTCCGAAAGGGCTTGTGTATGAAAGAGAGAATTTGAATTTTTATAGCTCTGAAAAGCTATGAGCTTTTTGGTGAGATTTTAATTGATAGGGGCGATTAAAAGCCTCCTGCCTCACTTTGAAATAATCTGCCAATTTACGAATTACTTCTTTTGATAATCCTTTCTTATAATTGATAATTTCTGAAACATACCCTTTGCTCACACCTAATAAGCCAACAAGATCTTTAGGTTTTAATTTATGTTCTTCCATAAAAGACTGAAGCAAACGGATTGGATCAACATCATTAAAAACATTGTGTTTTTCATCCCACTTTTCAATAAGAAGAGTGAGTAAAGAAATCTCTTCCTTTGTGCCTTTTGTTTTGGGAGTTGAAAACACCAATTCTTCCAGTGTCTGGCAATATTCATCATACTGCTTTTCCGAAGTAATTACTTTGTATTTAAGTGTTTCCATTCAAAATTATTTAAAATACATTAATAGTAAATTGTTTTCCATCATTACAAATTTTATCATATTCCGCATGAGTACCTATCCAGCAAATGAAAAGATGTATTTCGGTTTCGCCGAAACCATACTTACAAATCATCCTAAACTTATTGCCACCTATATTAAAAACTATCCGAAATGAAGATTTCCCCAATAAATCGGCAGTTATAAATGTATTCTTTATATCGTTTGGAAAACTCCAATCTGCCTCTTTTATTTTTGCAAGCCAATCTTCAAAAGAACTCTTACCCGACGGATGCTGACTTATAAAATTTCGGATAGTTTTTTCTTTAATCAGGTGAATTCTCATAATTCTTATGTAAAGTTATTAAATGTTCACAAAAAGAGAACTTAAATTTTTTGGTCAAATATTAAGGCTAAAAATAAGAAGATATTAATAATAGCAACTACCAGTAATTCGGGCTATCAGGCATTTAACCCGGCATTCTTGTAATGTATTTTTCCATTTGTTTTACCTGGTCAACGATTTGCGGTGTGGTTGGTTTCAGTGCTTTTACTTTTCTAAAATACTCTTTTGCTGCACGGAATTCTCTTTTGTTGACCATGATAGACGAAAGTTGTAAGTAAGCAGCAGCTTCATTTTCCTTGTCAGGAAGTCCTGAGCGTATGGCCTGACGAATATAATTTTCAGCTTCCCTGATATTTCCTTTTTGCATCGCCAACATTCCCAATTGTAATTTATTAGCGCCTTCTGCTTCTTTCATCGGCATGCCGAGACTAAGGCTTTTCTTCATGTGCTTTTCGGCGCTATCATAATCCTGGTTTGCCATTGCAAGATTTCCTTTTAAAGTAAAATAAACGGAACGCACAGGTTTTATAAGCAGGCGTGGAAACCAGATAGAATCTATTACTTTTTGTGCGCCTTCCATATCCCCATCCTCCATATAACCTTGTATCAGTCGCATGGGTCCGAAAAGGAAATGGCCGACAATAAGTACCAGCGCAATCAAATACAGAACAAACGATTGCCAGAAACCGGCTTCAATATTGACAATAATACCCAACACTAAAAATAGTGCTCCGAGTAAAAGACGGTATTTGATAATAAAATTGAGAAACTTCATATACTTTTAATTATTTAATACAAACGTTTGTATTTAAGTAGTCCCGACAAGAATCGAACTTGTATCAAAAGTTTAGGAAACTTCTATTCTATCCATTGAACTACGGGACCATTTCCTATTCAAGGTCCGCATTGAACTACGGAGCCATTTAAAGGATGGCAAAATTAATGGAATTTTTTTTAAGGGAAATAGATGGGAAATTTGCAGAATAAACAAAAATTATGGCAATACTTTTTGAACCGATCAGGATAAGAGATATTACTTTAAAAAACAGGATTGTGGTTTCGCCGATGTGCCAATACTCGAGTGAGGATGGCTTTGCCAACAATTGGCATTTGGTACACCTTGGCTCACGTGCCGTTGGAGGAGCAGCGCTCGTTTTTACAGAAGCTACAGCCGTTTCGCCTGAAGGAAGAATTACACCTGACGACCTGGGAATCTGGAAAGATGAGCACATTGATTTTTTAAAAAGAATTACAGAGTTTATTAAAAAGAACGGCGCTGTTCCCGGAATACAACTGGCTCATGCCGGAAGAAAGGCAAGCCATGTAAGCCCATGGAAAGGAAGAAATCAATTAAAAGAAGACGAAGGAGGATGGCAAACACTGGCTCCGAGCGCAATTGCTTTCAAAGAGGACGAACAATCCCCTAAAGAAATGACTGTTGAGGAGATCCACCAACTTGTAAAGGATTTTGGAACTGCCTCCAAAAGAGCCATAGAAGCAGGTTTTCTGGTTTTTGAAATACATGGGGCGCATGGTTATCTGATCAATGAATTTTTATCTCCATCAAGCAATCACCGTAATGATGAATACGGTGGCTCGTTTGAAAACCGAATTAGGTTATTATTGGAAATTGTAACAGAAATCCGGAGTGTTATCAAATATGATCTGCCAATTTTTGTACGCATTTCTGCAACGGATTGGGTAGCCGGAGGTTGGGACGAAAATGATTCAGTAGATCTCGCAAAGATTTTAAAACAACATGAAGTAGACGTTATTGATTGTTCTTCCGGCGGAAATTCGCATGAACAAAAAATAAATGTTAAACCATTATACCAGGTTCCATTTTCTGAAAAAATAAAAAAGGAATCGGGAATTTTAACAGCCGCTGTTGGGATCATAACCTCAGCACAGGAAGCGGAACAAATACTTAAAGAACAAAAGGCAGATTTAATTATTATGGCGCGCCAATTTTTACGGGAGCCTTATTTCCCATTACATGCGGCAAAGCAATTAGAGGTTGATTTACCCTGGCCGGTTCAATACGAAAGAGCAAAATAAGTAAGCATCTAATTTTCAGTAAAGATCTTCACCATTGGCGCAAGGCAGATATAAATTTATTTTAAAAGCTCTTTTTATTAAGACTATTTTTCTATATTTAATAAGTAATTTCTTTTATAAAAACAGAACTTTTGAAATCTTCTTTCATTACAAAATTGCCATTCTTCCATTTACTGTATCCACACATTTGTATGGGATGCGGAAGCGATGTCATTGATCATGAGAATTTCCTTTGCCTGCATTGCATCCATGATTTACCGCATACTAATTTTGCGATTCACGCCAATAATCCCCTCGAAAAAAAATTCTGGGGAAGAATTGCTCTTACTTCTGCCATGAGTGAATTTTATTTCTCAAAAGGATCTGTTATTCAAAATATCGTGCACGAAATAAAATACAAAGGAAATAAAATTGCCGGGCAACATTTTGGAAATTTAATTGGAAAAAGTTTACTCAACAGTAATCGTTTCAATATTGATATAATCATTCCTCTTCCTTTATTTGAAAAAAAAGAAAAGATGCGTGGCTATAATCAATCGGAGATTATTTGCAATGGCATTGCCGAAATCATTAATAAACCGGTCATAAAAAATAATGTGATTAGAAAAGTATTTACAGAAACGCAAACAAAAAAACACCGTACCGAAAGATGGAAAAATGTTGAGAATACGTTTCAGGTAACTAATACAGTCGCTTTAGAGAACAAACATATTTTATTGGTAGATGATGTAGTTACTACCGGCGCTACACTTGAAGCCTGTGGTGTGGAAATTTTGAAAATAAAAAATACGCTGCTGAGTGTTGCCACACTTGCAATGGCTACCTCATAAATTGAACCGAAAAATATTTATTTCCTTTAATTAAAAACCAGGCTATTTACGAAAAACGCTACACTAATAAAACATTGGGTAATTTTAGTGAATCATTTCACTACCAAAATAGCTTTGCAATACTTTTGGTAAAATGATTCCTTTATCCGTCTGATTATTTTCAAGCAATGCAGCAACAATCCTGGGAAGCGCCAGTGAAGATCCATTTAATGAATGCACCAATTGTGTTTTTCCATCAGTCTTAAAACGGATCTTCATTCTGTTGGTTTGGAAAGATTCAAAATTGCTGACAGAACTTACTTCAAGCCATTTTTGCTGAGCAGCACTATAGACTTCAAAATCATAAGTGAGTGCAGAAGTAAAACTCATATCGCCGCCGCATAAACGCAAAATACGGTAAGGAAGATTTAATGACTGCAATAATTTTTCTACGTGCAAAAGCATTTCTTCCAACACTTCATAACTTTTTTCCGGATGTACCAATTGTACCAATTCCACTTTATCAAACTGATGAACGCGGTTTAATCCACGCACATCTTTTCCATAGCTTCCGGCTTCGCGGCGAAAACACGGAGTGTAAGCGGTCATCTTCACCGGTAATTCATTTTCTTTAATTATTTCATCACGGTAAATATTAGTAAGCGGCACTTCTGCTGTAGGAATCAAATAAAAATTATCTTCCGTAGCAAAGTACATTTGTCCTTCTTTATCAGGCAATTGACCGGTGCCGTACGCACTGGCTTCATTTACCATAAATGGTGGCTCGTATTCCATATAACCCGCTGCAGTATTATAATCCAGGAAGTATTGTATTAAACTACGTTGCAGTTTTGCCCCTTTATTTTTATAAAAAGGGAAACCCGCTCCGGTAACTTTATTTCCTAATTCAAAATTAATAAGGTCATACTTTTTGGCTAAATCCCAATGCGGAACGGCTCCGTCATAAAGTTGGGGTTTCTCTCCACCTTCTCTTACTATTTCATTTTCTTCAGGAGTTTTCCCTTCGGGAACAGTAGCGTGGGGAAGGTTGGGTAATTTTATTAAACTATCATAAAGGTTTTTTTCAACTGCAGATAATTTTTCGCTTACCGGTTGTAAATAAATTTTCATCGCAGCCACTTCCTGTTTTTTTTCTTCTGCCAATTCTTTTTTTCCGGAAGACATTAATTGCCCTATTTCTTTTGAAGCAGCATTTATTTTTGATTGCAATTCATCCAGTTCATATTGAAGTTTTTTTCTTTCATCATCAAGAGAAATAATTTTATCAACCAATGAAGTTTCTGTAAAATGCTTTTTTGCCAATCCTTTTAAAACTTTGTCCCTGTTTGCCTTTATAAAATTTACCTGTAACATTTCTGCTATTATTTTGTTTGCAAATATAGAAGGTTTCAGGTATTAGGTTTCGGGTATCAGGTTTCAGGTATCGGGTATCAGGTTTCAGGTTTCAGCAAGCAAAGGAATAACCTGAATTTTTAATTAACGAATCAATCAACGAATTAATTTTTTAATTTTTAATTTCGCGGCATGAATGCAAATGATGATATACAATCTCGTTGGTGGAAATTAGAAGAACAATTTCTTGAAAAATTTGGGAAAAAGCCAGATGTGGAAGCCATTTTATTTTTGATAGGAATCCAGGAACTGGGGAATTTTAAAACCACAAAGAAATTTAATAAAGAACAAAAGCAGGATCTCATGCATGTGGCCGTTTGTACTCTATTGAGTCAAAGCGGTTATTATAAAGTAGAAAATTATGATAAAGATGGCTGGCCGCATTTTGCACAATTGAAAGAATTACCGCATTTTAATATGATGGAGCAGGAAAATTTTTTAAAAGACCATATTTTACTTTACTTTGAAAATATTGGAAAACCATTCAAAAACTTTTAGATAAATGAAGAAACTTTTTTACGTTATTTCTTTTGTATTTTTTATTTCATGTACAGCCTCAAGACATTCCACAAATTCTAAAAATGAAAATGTATTTGTAAAAATAGAAACTGATTCTGGAACTATGGTTGCAAGACTTTACAACAAAACTCCATTAACCAAAGAAAATTTTGAAAAACAGGTAAAAAGGCATTTTTATGACGGGCTGCTATTTCATCGTGTTGTCAAAGGATTTATGATACAAGGAGGCGACCCTGACAGCAGAAATGCAAAGCTGGGACAGGTTTTAGGCGATGGAGGGTCAAAAAAAACGATCCCCGCAGAATTTGACACTTCGCTTTTTCACAAAAAAGGCGCGCTTGCAATGGCGAGGGAAGACAATGAGGTAAATCCTAAAAAAGCGAGCAGTTCTTCTCAATTTTATATTGTGGAAGGCAGGACTTTTACTAATCTTGAAATGAACAGAATTGAGGAACATTTTGGAATAAAAATCCCGGAAGATCACAGGGAAGTTTACCGCACCATTGGTGGCGCTCCATTCCTGGATATGAATTATACAGTTTTCGGTCAGGTAGTGAGCGGGCTGGGTGTAATTGATAAGATTGCAAGCGCTCCAAAAGATAAAAACGACAGGCCATTGCATGATATTAAAATGAAAATTACTCTCATGAAAAGAAGTGAGTACAGAAAGTATCTATAAAAATATTAATTTGCAACTCAATATTTCAGAATAAATTAAATAAAAGCTATGAATTTCCCTCCTGAATTAAAATATACCAAAGACCACGAATGGATCTCTGTAGATGGAGATATTGCTACCATCGGAATTACCGATTTTGCACAGCACGAATTGGGTGATATTGTATATGTAGATATTGATAGTAAGGACAAAAAACTGGTAGCCGAAGCAGTATTTGGAACAGTGGAGGCCGTAAAAACAGTAAGTGATCTTTTTTTGCCGGTTTCCGGTACTATTACTGAAATCAATCCAATACTTGGCAGCGAACCTGAAAAAGTAAATACAGATCCTTATGGCGATGGATGGATGGTAAAAATGAAATTAGATAATCGGGAAGATATAAATAAACTAATGGATGTAGAAGCTTACAAAAAGCTGGTTTCTTAGTCCTGATTTTGAAAAAATGGAACAGCAAAAAATTCCCTTCAAAAAGTTTTTGCCAGGCATTGCCTGGTTTTTTATTGTAGCAGTATTAACCCTTATGCCCGGGAGTGATATTCCAAAAGTGGGATGGCTTGACTCAATACAGAATTTTGATAAAATAGTACATGCAGGCTTGTTTGGGGGTTTAACTTTTCTGTTTTCACTTCCTTATTTTAAAATTAATTTTTCTTTTGTGCAAAAAAGGAATTATTTAATAAGAATTTCACTGGCAGCAATCATTTGGGGGATCACAGTAGAGTTCATTCAAAGATATATCCCCGGCCGCGATTTTGATTTGCTCGATTGGGCAGCCGATTCTGCGGGAGTACTGATTGCCTATTGGATCTGTATAAAAATCATGAAACATTTTAGCGGGAATTATTTACAGTAAAAGGACTTTTATTGAAGATTTCTGATCAGCCGTGAAGTTTCAGTATTTAATATGCCACTTTAAAACATTATAAAATTAATATAGCCTAAACTATTAAATTGCTATATTTGATGTCCTCATTTAAGCAAATCAAATAACTATAACATGAGCAAGTTAGAATTTGTCAAACACAATAAGGAACATGCAGGCAATGATTTTTTAAGGGTTACCAAATCTGCAAAAAAAATAAACGGACTGCTTAATGTCCTTAGATTTAAAGATAAAGACACACAGCAGATTATTGCTTATTGCCCTGCCCTTGATATAACAGGATATGGCGAGAATGAGAACAAGGCTTCTGAAATGCTTAAGTTTTCAATTCAGGATTTTTTTGATTATTTAATTGATTTATCCTCTAAGCAAATTGAAGTCGAATTAAGAGCAATCGGATGGAACCATGATAAATTACATAACAAAGAGTATTCTAAAGCCTATATAGATATTAACGGAGAATTAAAAAACTTTAATGCTGTTGATAATAAGGTTGAAATTTTAACCTTAGAAGCAGCATAAGTATAATGGGGAATTTCAGGCCACTTCCTACGAAATGTTGAGAAAAGTTTTTGACCAAAAACGGATTTAAATACAAACGTACAGAAGGTAGTCATGATTCATGGACTAAGCACGGTTATCGAATAATTCCAGTCTGGGGGAATGAAAAACAAATTCCGGCTTTTCACCTGAAAACCGGTTGTCGCACTATCGGCTGCAATCTCGAAGATCTTTATAAATGGGCGGATGTGAATTGCTAAGCAGTTTAAGCAGTAAATCAACTTTTATTTGAAGATTCCTGTTTTAATGACAAATGGATTTCTTCCAATCCTTTCTTCAGTTTTTCACAAAAATTAATCTCCTGTTAGGAATACTCTTTCATATTTCTTTCTCCTATATTTCCAACCTAATTTTATTATTTATACATTTGCCGGATGAAAAATGTTGACAACATGGAATACAATACCACACGAAACCATCTTACTATCAGGGAATATGGCCGTCATATTCAAAAGATGGCGGAGTATGTGATGACAATTGAAGACAAGGAAAAGCGTCAGAAAAACGCAAATGCGCTTGTAGAGCTTATGGGATTTTTAAATCCACATTTAAAAAACGTAGAGGATTTTCGGCATAAATTATGGGATCATCTTTTTTTAATTACTGACTTTAAACTGGAAGTAGAAAGCCCCTATCCAATTCCTACACGCGAAACTCTCAGGCCAAAACCAGACCCGATTCCTTATCCGAAAAGATATCCTAAATACAATCACCTGGGAAAAAATATTGAGATAATAATAGATAAAGCCTTAAGCGAAGAAGATCCTGAAAAACGACAGGGATTCGCTAATTCCATCGCCTATTATATGAAGCTGACTTACAGCAACTGGCATAAAGAATTGGTACATGATGATAATATTCAAACAGAATTATCTGCTATTACACAGGGCGAGCTCGAATTTAACAACCGCCCTTTTATAAAGCACCGCGTTGAAAATAATCGCGAAGAATTTGTCAGCGGCGGAAAATACCGGAAGAATTTCGGACAACGAAATAACCGAAATAACCAGGGCCGCGATAACAGGAATAATAGAAAGTTTGGAAAGAAAAGGTATTAAGAATTGAATGCCGAAAGATTCATAGTTCATAAAAAATATTTTCAAATTAATCAATACGTTTACCCTGGCATATCATAAATTGCCGGGGTTTTATTTTTAATTTATAGAAACAGAAATACTTCCATGGGATCATTCTATGTAACCGGCGGCAAAAAATTAAAAGGTACAATAACTCCACAAGGCGCAAAAAATGAAGCGCTGCAGGTAATTTCAGCCATTTTATTAACCGGCGAAAAAGTAACGATCCACAATATTCCTGACATTATAGATGTCAATCTTCAAATTCAATTATTGGAAGGATTGGGAGTATCAGTAGAAAGAACAGATCATAACACTTGGGTTTTCCAGGCCGATCATGTAGATATCAATTATTTAGTTTCTCCTTTGTTCAGAGAAAAAACAGGAAAATTGCGCGGCAGTGTCATGCTTGCCGGGCCTATGCTTTCACGTTTTAAAAAAGCATATATCCCAAAACCAGGAGGTGATAAAATTGGCCGTAGAAGATTGGATACTCATATTATGGGCTTCAAAAAACTGGGCGTTCAATTTGATTATGATACCGATGAATCCTTTTTTCATCTCCATGCTTCGGTATTAAAAGGAACTTTTATTTTACTTGATGAGCCAAGTGTAACGGGCACTGCAAACCTTGTGATGGCATCGATACTTGCAGATGGAATTACCACTATCTACAATGCAGCATGTGAGCCATATATTCAACAGCTTTGTAAAATGCTCAACAGCATGGGGGCAAAAATTTCAGGAATTGCCAGTAATATGCTGTCAATAGAAGGAGTGAAGGAATTACACGGAACTACACACACCATTCTTCCTGATATGATCGAAGTAGGCTCATTCATTGGGCTTGCCGCCATGACACAAAGCGATATCCTTATAAAAAATGCAGGCTTAAAACATCTTGGCGTTATCCCTGAAAGGTTTCAGCAATTAGGAATAAAAATGAATTTTTCGGGAGACGATATTCATATTCCTGAACAGGACATTTATGAAATAGAAACTTTTTTAGATAGTTCATTGCTCACTATTTCTGACCATCCATGGCCAGGACTTACGCCAGATCTGTTAAGTATTATTTTAGTAGTAGCCACCCAGGCAAAAGGAAGTCTTTTGATTCATCAGAAAATGTTTGAAAGCCGGTTGTTTTTTGTAGATAAAATAATTGAAATGGGCGGCCGTGTTGTTTTATGCGATCCTCACCGGGCAGTAGTTGTAGGCCTCGAAAGAAAATTTCCATTAAAAGGAATTGCTATGAGCAGTCCTGATATAAGGGCCGGCGTAGCTTTATTGATTGCAGCTTTGAGCGCTGAGGGAAACAGTATTATTCAAAATATTGAGCAGATAGACAGGGGTTACCAAAATATTGATGAAAGATTGAGAAGCTTAGGAGCAGAGATTGTGAGAGGCTAATTAGCTAATTAGTTGATTAGCCAATTAGCTAATTAGTTGATTAGCCAATTAGCTAATGAAAGGGTTAATTCGTTAATTAGTTTATTAGGACAAAAAAAATCCGTGCTAATTCGTGTAATCCGTGACAAAAAAAATTCGTGTTTCAAACAATGAGCAAACAATACAATAAAATAATTTTAATAACTGCACCATCAGGATCGGGAAAAACTTCTATTGTAAATCACCTGATGAAGAAATTTCCATCACTTGCATTTTCAGTTTCGGCGACCACTCGTGTACCGCGCAAAAACGAAAAAGAAGGAAAAGATTATTATTTTATTTCTGAAAATGAGTTTAAAGATAAAATTCATAATAAAGAATTTCTGGAATGGGAAATGGTGTATGAAGGGAAATATTATGGCACGCTTAAATCAGAAATTGAAAGAATCTGGGAAGGGAAAAAAATCCCGGTATTGGACATTGATGTACAGGGCGCCATACATGTGCAGCAGCAATATCCGGTGAATACGATAGCTATTTTTGTACAAGCGCCTTCAGTGAATGAATTAAAAAAAAGATTACAAACAAGAGGATCAGAAACTGAAGAATCGTTGCAGACCAGATTAACTAAATCAACCTACGAAATGACGTTTAGAAATCATTTTGAAAATATTATTATTAATGAAAAATTTGAGGAAGCGTGTAATGAAGTTGAGGAAATCATTGGTAAATTTCTTAAAGATTAAAATTGATTTGTTCATTTTCAATTTTATAAATTTGTAACATGGATTGGATTACAATTATTCCATTGATCCTCGCTATTCTTTTTCTTGGATTTTTTTCAGGGATAGAAACTGCGTTTATATCAGCTAATAAATTATCTATTGAACTAAGAAAAAAGCAGGGAAGCTACAGTGGTAGCAAGTGGTCTTCTTTTCTGGAAAACCCAGGCCGCTTCATGGTTACTCTTTTAATTATTTTTAATTTTCTTTTAGTTGTTTGCGTGCTATTATGGAACCATATTTTATCAGGCGTGTGGGAATTTTGGAATATAGATAATACCTATTTCATACTGGGTTCGCAAACTATCATTTTGGCTTTCATCCTCCTATTTATAGAATTTCTTTTTAAAGCATTTTTCAGAACAAAAGAAAATACCATTACGGGAGGCGGCTTTATTACATTCATTGTACAATTCTTTTACTACTTTTTTTCCTGGATGGCCCGCTATTTTGCAAACACGGCAGAATGGATTCTAAAATATTTTTTCAATGTAAAAATCCAGAGTAAAAAGGAGGCATTTATAAGAACAGAATTGAACTATTACGTTCAGCAATTAAAAATGAGCGATACTGATGAAAATTCAGAAATGAATGAGGACATCTTTGAAAATGTATTATCATTATCCGAAACCAAGGCACGCGAATGCCTGATACCACGAAAAGAAATTAAAGCCATCAATATTAATTCAACAATTGAGGATATCAAAAATCGCTTTATAGAAACCAGGCTAAGTAAGTTGGTCGTTTTTGAAAATAATATTGATAATGTAAAAGGCTACGTCCATCAACTGGATATGTTTAAAAATCCAGAAATCATTAGCGCAATTTTAATTCCCATTCCGGTAATTCCTGAGAGCATGAATGCAGCTGATCTCATTAATAAATTCACGAAAGAAAAAAAGAGTATTGCATGGGTAATTGATGAATTTGGCGGCACTGCCGGCATCGTAACTATGGAAGACGTTCTGGAAGAAATTTTCGGAGATATCTATGACGAATTTGATGTGCAGAAGGAATTAATAGATAAGCAAATCGCTCCAAACGAATATCTTTTCAGTGGTCGCCTGGAACTGGATTTTCTGATAGAAAGATATAATTTTAAATTTAGAAAAAATGAGGAGACCGAAACACTTTCAGGATATATTATTAATCTTCATGGATCTATTCCGCGTCAGAAAGACCGCATTATTCTTGACGATTATCAATTTGATATTTTGAAGGTAAGTGAAACAAGGATTGAAACATTAAAACTGAAAGTATTGAAATAAGTTCGTAGTTCGTTCAGCGCAAACAGTAAACAAAGAAATAAGAAGAATTCCTATTTAGCTGATTGAAGAATCATATAATAATAAGCTTAACCAAAGAAAATCTAAACATCAAACCTCTAATGCGAATTGCTGTTAACGCGATTTCTTTTATAAAACAACCTTCAGAAAATGATAAAAATTCTTATGAAGAAGTTATTTTACAATTAGCAATATCTCAACCAAAACATACTTTCATTTTTCTTTTTGACAAACCTCATCAACCAGAATTGGTTCTCCCTGAAAATGTAATTCCGGTAGCAGTGGGTCCGGAAGCAGATAGCCCGTTGAAATGGCGGATCTTGTACAATTTAAAAGTACCGGCTGTTTTAAAAAAATACAAAGCAGACGTTTTCATCAGCGAAAAATTTTGTTCTTTAAAAACCAAAATTCACCAATTATTAATATCGCCGGACCTTACTTTCATTCACCAACCTTCTTATGTAAATAAAAAGTTTCCCGATTTCTTTAAAAAATATACTCCTCGTTTTTTAAATAAAGCAGATGCCATCATTGTTCATTCCCTGTACGCAAAAAATGAGATCATTACCCGTTATAAAACAGATACACAAAAAATAAAGATCCATTATAATGTAGTCACAAAGCATTTCAAACCTTTGAACTATGCTGAAAAAGAATTAATCAAAGAAAAATATACAGACGGGAACGAATATTTTATCTACAAAGGAATTATAAGCCCGCAACAAAATTTAATAAATTTACTGAAAGCATTTTCTTTTTTTAAAAAAAGACAAAAAAGTACAATGCAATTGATCATTGCCGGAAATGCGGGAATAGATTATGAAACTTTTTTAGAATCATTAAGACTTTACAGGTTTCAGAAGGAAGTGAAAGTATGTAAGAATTTATCCGAGGATGAAACAGGAAGAATTACGGCAGCAGCTTATGCAATGGTATATATCCCTCTTTATGAGACTTCATCTGTTTCAACTTTGGAAGGCATGAAATGCGAAATACCGGTAATTACTTCTTCTACCGGCGCTATGCCTGAGTTTTGTGGCAATACAGCTTTATTTGCAGAGCCCGAAAATTTCAAAGACATCGCCGAAAAAATGATGCTGATCTTTAAAGACGAAAAATTAAGAAAGGAATTAATCGAAAAAGGAAATATACAGGTTACAAAATATATAGCTCAAAAAACACCAGGTATTTTATTTGAAACAATACAAAATCTTGTGAAAAAAAAATCCCTCAATTGAAGGGATTTTTTGAAATCAGTATACTACGTTTTTAATATTTTGCTCCTTCCCCGGGCTTTGGAATAGATTGACTTATAAATTCTCTCAGATCTTCATTGGCGGTAACGCGATCATCCTTGCGCATATACACCATGTGCCCGGTGCGAAAACCTTTCCAACTAATACGGTCTTTTAATTTACCGCTTGGATCCATTTGCCACAAACTGTATTTTGCATTAAAAAAATCACAGGCGCCATCATAATATCCTGATAGTACCATCAAATGCATAAAAGGATTTTGTGCCATAGCCTGTCTGAGGTTCTCTCCGGTACGGTCATTTTTTTCATCCCATGGCCAAACAGACCCAAACATATTGTATTTCAAATCTGTTTTATATTTTAATTCGTCTCTTAAATAAATATTCATAGCCGGGGTAAATGCATGCAGCCACGCAGTTAGTTCTGCATTGTAATCAGGAGAATCGCCCGCATCTTCGCGGTCTATACCTTTGTATCGGGAATCTAACCTGCCGATAGTAAATCCTTTATCGCGTAATAATTCTTTCCAGAAAAAATCGGCAGGGATAACTAAATTATGTTGTAAAATTACTGTTTCAGACAAACCGGAATAGCGGGACATTTTTGCTGCTATTGCCTCTTTTTGCGAATCCGTTAAAGTGCTTCCTTTTGCCAATGCAGGTATCAATTCATTGATCGTAAAGTTTTCAACTTCGGGCAACATGTCGGTCAAATCTTTGCTTTGTAAATCTGAAACAAGCGCTTTGTGATACCACGCAGTTGCGGCAAAATAAGGCAGCATCAAAGCTTCGCCTACAGGTCCGTCGCGCTTGATTCCCAAATCAGTTGGAGAAACCAGTACTACACCATCAAGATACATCCATTGAGCATTCTCCAATTCCAGTGCAAGCCCCGAAACCCTTGTGGTACCATAGCTTTCGCCAATAAGAAATTTAGGCGATGCCCAACGGTTGTTGCGTGTTACAAATGTATTGATCCATGAGGCGAGGTATTTAATATCTACATTTACACCAAAAAATTTGGAATCCGGAATGTCATCACTTACTTTTCTTGAATATCCTGTATTTACAGGATCAACATAAACTATATCGGCAACGTCCAAAATTGAATTGGAATTATCGTGCAAACCATAAGGCTCTACAGGATATCCTTCATCATCGGTGTTTAAAATTCTTGGTCCGGTAAAGCCGATTTCCATCCATACTGAGGGAGTGCCGGGACCACCATTGAATGAAATTACCAATGGGCGTGATGCCCTGTCTTTTACATCACTTCTTTCATAATAAGTATAAAATACGGAGGCTATCGGTTTTCCATTTTCATCCCAAATCGGCAGTGTGCCTGTTTTTGCAGTATATGGAACTACCTGGCCTTTTATGGTAATGGTATTTCTAGTGGTAACAGACGAATCTACAATTACCATTGGGTTTTGGTCCGCAGCTTTTTCATTTTTTGTTGATTCACTATTAGCTGATGATTTTTTCTGAGCGCTTAATTGAAGATTCAAACAGAAACAAATAAATAAAACCGACATTAGATTTTTCATGAATTCTTAGTTTAAGTTTTTAATTTTTAAGATCCTCAAAGGATTTGGTGATAGGCATTTGCAAAGGAAATAAATTTATAGACTTGCAATACAAAAAAAAGTATGAAAGGCAATATCAATTAAATAATTTGAAAACAAATTTTATGGGAACCTCATTTTACACTCATTTTCTCAACTTATACACCCTCACATAATCTATATAAAATTTTTGTGGAAAAATAGAATCATCAATTGGGCCACCCCAGTCTCCTCCAATTGCAGTATTGAGCAAAAGATAAAGAGGCTCTGTAAATGAAGCCGGGTAAGCTGTTGAAGGCACAGTAAAGTCTAAATAATAATGATCATCTACAAAAAGCTGAATCCTGTTTCCTCTTCGTTCCATACCGTAAACATGGAAATTTGTATGAAGGTCATCAAATAATAATTTACTTCCTTTGCTCAGGTTTTTTTTGGATTCTGTGGAAGTAGAATCCCACCAATGCAAAGTGCCCCACACCGTTTTTGGAATATGTCCTACAAATTCCATAATATCAATTTCACTACAGCGCGGCCAGCCCACTTCCGGCCCGTTTGCCCCCATCATCCATATTGCAGGCCAAATCCCTCTCCCTTCAGGAAGTTTTGCTCTCACTTCTATTCTTATCTTTCCTTTAAAAGAATGCTTCCCCAAAGTATTGATGCTCGCTGATGTATAAGCAGCATCTTTATAATTTTCTTTTTTTGATTCGATCACTAAATTTCCATCTTTTTCATAACAATTTTCAATCCTTGCTTTCGTATAAAATTGTTTTTCGTTATTGCGCACAAATCCTTCTTCATATCCCCATTTGGAGCTGTCGGGTAAGCCACTCCCATTAAACTCATCTTTCCAAAGCAACCTTCCCTTTTTACCTAACAGCTTATAATTGACCTGCTGCGCAGTGGCACAAGTGCATAAAAGAAATAAGACAAGTGGTGTGAAAATTCTTTTTAATTGCATTTTGAACAAGGAAATTAATTAACCAATTATTTTAATAATACAATATTTATTTCTTTTCGTATATTGATGCTTGTTATGTAAAACAAAAATTAATGATATTTCTTTTTTTACTGTAGTAAAAGAAGAAGGATTGATTTTTCTCTCACAACTTTTTCAACCTGAACAATTTTGTTTCATGGCTCAATACCTTTCCTTTCCAGCCTTTTTCTTTTTTGCCGATTACTTTATGCTGCCACAGATCCCTGATTTCATACTTACCTTCCAATCCCAGGTCACTGAAATTTATGGTGTATGTTTGCGTAGCATCAGTCCTGTTTAAAATAGCAATAGCCACATCACCATCTGCCAGCGGCTTTCCATGTCATCCAACCCATTGGCGGTGTGGGAGCAAGATCAATTTTTGAATCCGAATTGTTTTGCGCAGTGGCTTGAAAAATACTTATGCAAAGTAGAAGCACAATAATTGAAAACGTTTTTTTGGTCATTTCTACATTTTTTAATTATTAATATTTAACTTTCAAATCGAAATTAATTTTAAGGTTTGTCTGACCAGTATTATTCTCTGACTGGTTTTATTATTAATAGACAAATATCTCCAACGATAAAAAATACTTTTCAAATAATTAAAACCTATTATGAAATCAACTTTAAAAATATTAGCCTTCCTTTCCGCCATTTTTTTGTAGCAAGTAGATTAACATTCTTATTGAGGCAGTGTACATTATATTTCACTTTGCATTCTTAATAGCTTTCACCGCATTTGTTCTCTGCCTCGTATTAATATTAATTGACAGATACCTTTAAAACTAAAATAAGAATCCTCCTTAAAAGTTCGTTTACTGCACCATAATCTCATCTGCGAATAACCATGCAGGTTTTCCTTCTCCCGGGTGGCCTTTGGGGCAAACTCCTAAATTTTTTGCGCTTACGCGAATGTATCTTGCTTTCTGTAAAGAAAAATTCAGGGTAAAGTCTTTTATGATAAAACCTTTTTCATCTGGTGAAATTATATTTTTTACTGTTCCCAGGTCTGTAAAATTTTTCCCATCATTGGAAACTGAATATGTTACAGATTGTGGCAAAAAAATCCAGTCCTTATAATGTTGCAAACAACCAATGGTTATTCTCTGAATGTCAGTTTCTGTTCCCATATCTATTGTTGCAATCAAATCATTTCCTTCAAATCCATGCCAATACTTACTTAAATCATCAGTACCCCGCACGCCATCTGTTAATGTGTTAGGGCCATCAGCCAAATAATATTTGCTAACAGGATAAGTATAAGTTACATTTTTGCCAATGGCTTTATGCATCACGAATTTTTGCTCGTCAGGTTTTACACTCATTACTCTTCCATCCTCTACAATCACTGCTTTTATAGTAACGGAAGAGTCAATAGGAACAGGGCTTTCATATTGATTGCTTGTCACATCGGGATCACTGCCATCGGTAGTATAATAAATTTTAGAGCCGGGAATTTCAGAAGAAAGAACGACAAATAGTTTTTCATCCTGCGAAGAAGGTTTTATAGCAACTGTAAAATTTCCCGGGCAATAATTAAATCCTTTTTCGCCAAAAACTTTAAACTGATTTTGTAAACGGCTATAAAAATCATCATAGTTTTTTTCTTCTTTTGGAGTCCACACCACTTCAGATAATGCCAACATACGCGGCAATACCATGTACTCTACCTGCTGTACAGTTGGGATAAATTCTGTCCACAAATTTGCCTGCGCCCCAAGCACATATTTAGCATCAGTGGAATCCAATTCTTTTGGAACAGGATTATAATCATATACCATTTTTAAGGTGTTAAATCCTCCAATAGCTTCTGGTTCTCCTGTAGGCCCCGCCTGGTAATGATCAAAATAAAGAGGCGTACCCGGCGTCATTACCACATCATGATGCATCTGTGCTGCCTTAATGCCACCGTCTTCACCACGCCAGCTCATCACAGTAGCTTCAGGCGCTAAACCACCTTCCAGGATTTCATCCCAACCGATTAATTTTCTGTGATGCGCTATCAAAAACTTTTCTATTCGTTGAATAAAATAACTCTGCAACTGATCTTCACTTGTATCTCCCAGTTTCTTCATTAAAGCCTGGCACCTGGGATCATTTTTCCAGGGCGTTTTATCAACCTCATCGCCACCTACATGAATGTATTTGGAAGGAAATAATTGCATCACTTCAGTAAGCACATTTTCTAAAAAAGTAAACACGCTATCATTGGAAACATCATAAACCGATTGAATGCCGGAAGGATATATTCCACCAGTGATGGTCAATTGAGGTTGTTGTGTGCATGACAACCACGGATAAGCAGCAATAGCAGCGGCAGAATGTCCTGGCATTTCTATTTCAGGAACGATCGTGATATTTCTTTCTTTTGCATAAGCAACTATATCGCGGATCTGTTGCTGCGTATAATATCCTCCATAATTGGTTTCTTCACCGGGCTGTGTTGGCTTACATTCGCTCCAGGGAATACCAGTTCTATCTGCACGCCATGCGCCCACGGATGTAAGTTTCGGATATTTTTTTATTTCTATTCTCCATCCCTGGTCGTCAGTTAAGTGCCAATGAAAAGTATTGAATTTATAAGCCGCCATCAGATCAATATATTCTTTTACAAGGTCGGGACCAAAAAAATGACGGCAAACATCCAGGTGCATTCCGCGCCACTTAAAACGCGGGTAATCGGTAATCTTCATACATGGCACTTGCAATGCAGCATTGGTGCGTATCTGAGGCAATGTTTGAAAAAGAGATCGCATTCCATAAACAATTCCTGTTTTTGTATTGGCGATAATTTTTATAGTAGAGGGAGTTACATCCAAAAGATAACCTTCGTCTCCAATTGTTGCTGTTTTTTTAATTTCAAGAACAATGGATTTACTCTTTTTTGTATTAAAAGGTAATACATCCCCGGAAATATTTTTTATAAATGCATTCAAAAAATCAGCAGCATGGCGAAGCTCACTTTCTTTGGTATTAAAAACGATGGCAGTATTTCTGTCAATTATAAAATGTCCATCCTGTACTGAAAGGCTTACGGGTTGCGGGATGATGTTTACCGGTTGTTGCGCTATTCCTAAAAAAGGGAAAAGTGAAAAGAGGATAAAAAAGAGTTTTTTGTTCATAGTTTTTGTTCGATTTATCTTATTATTTTATTATTCTATTATTTTATTGCTAAGTTGCTCAGTAAATCAACTAATAATCGGAATTTCTATTTTAAATGGGAGCACCTGATACCTCAAACCTGATATCTCATACCTTAGTCAATGAAACAACACATCTCCCGGAATCGCTTCTTTTTCTCCATTACCATTTTTCCAGAAAACTTTTAATTCATTACCGCCGCCATCAAAATAAACCACTTTTATTTTATGGAATCCGTGTTTCAAAGCTGCATCTCCAAAGGCTTCCACCGCTCCATGTGCGCCATCATTATTCACAATTTCTTCGCCATCAATAAATAATTTACTGCCATCATCTGAAAGAGTTGAAAAATTGTAAACGCCCTCATTATTTATTTTGATATACCCATCAAATTGCAACGCATATTTTTCTTCACGCTGTTTTACTTTTTCAGAAATAACATCGGTTACGCCTTCTTTTTTTACAGGAGAAGTTTGAATAGATTCCAAACTAATTTTTCCTTCCGGCTCATAATATTTCCATGAAATTCCGGGTTTAAGATTTTTTATTTTTTCAGGTTTCATCCAGTGATACACTTTCACTTCTTCTGTTGAAACATTGGATGGTAAAGCATTTGGAACAAATGAAACTGCTTTTATAACAGATGTTTTGTTGATAGAAAATGGCTTGGAATATAAATCGGAATTATTTGTTGGTTCACTGCCATCAATAGTATAATAAACCGGTGAATCGTTATTTTTTTCAAAAGAAATAACTGGGTTTAAAGAATTTTTTTGATAAGAAATATTTATTTCCGGTTTGTGTGCAAATTCCCCAAAGTTTGCAATTTTCATTACATAAGCATAAGGCGCTTTCATTTTATTGGGATCATAATCCGGTAAAGAAACAATCACATTATTTCCTTGCTGTTGCCATTGAAGATTTTCTTTTGTTGATAGAAAACTGATAACCGTTCCGGTTGGTAATTGCACATCTTTTAATACAATCTTTTTATCAGAAGGATATTTAGGAAAAATAGCGTACAATGAATTGGTTGTTGGATTATAAGTATAGAATATTTCTTTTACGGCATAGCCGGAATCGGGATCAACAGTGATCTTCAGCAGCAGATCATTGTCACCTTTTTTTGCTTTATAGTTTCTGTTTCCTTCACTCCATTGTGAAGAAGTTTTCCATCTCACAGTATTATAAATTGCTTCGGAATTAATGTGCATCCAGGCACCTATTTGTAACAATCTTTCCTGCATGATCGGAGGAATTTTTCCATGTGCGTCGGGGCCTATGTCCAATAAAAAGTTTCCACCGCGGCTTACTATATCTATTAGTTGCAACACCAATGATTGGGCAGAATTATAATCCCACGCATCTTCATTTCGATTGTATCCATAGCTTGCCCCCATTCCGCGGCTTTCTTCCCATGGATGGTCTTCAAAATCCACATCGGGCTGGTATTCCGGCGTATATACTTCGCCGTGATGGAAACGCACGCCACTGCCCCACCGATCATAAGTTACGATGGTATTTTTGACAGGGCTGTCGTTATAAAGCCAAGCCAGGAATTCCTGCGATTTCCATGTAGATGCCGGTGCATCCCATCCTCCATCAGTCCACAAAACATCTGGTTTATAATTATTAATCAGTTCCTTCATTTGCGGCCACATGTGATCTGATACATATTTTTTTCTATCGCTTAGCCACAATGGATTGTACCATTCATAAAGAGAATAATACAAACCGGGATGTACAGTCGTTTTCCTGATTGCTGTAAAAAGCTCACCCAACAAATCTTTGTGAGGGCCTGCCGTTACCGCATTCCATGGGAAGCCCCAATCCCTGTCCGCCTCTTTACTCGGCCATAAACAAAATCCATCGTGATGCTTGGAAGTCAATACAACATATTTAGCGCCCGATTTTTCTATCAGCTTTGCCCACTCATCGGGATTAAATAATTCTGCATGAAAATCATTTACCAAATCATAATAATGTCGATCACCAAAATTTTCTTTTTGATATTTTATTCTTGCAGAGTCGCCGCTTCGCAAACCATTCTCATACCATTCAGCATAATCGCCTTTTTTAGAATACCCGGGAACAGAATAAACGCCCCAGTGAATGAATATGCCGAACTTACCATTGAGCCACCATTGAGGCACTGGCCTGGTGTCCAAAGATTCCCATGTAGGTTTGTATTGCGCAAAAATATTTTGAAAAAAGAAAAAAGAAAAAAAGAAAAAAAGAGTTCGGAGAATGAGAGGTAATTTCTTTTTCATTTTTGGAATTTAGAAGAGGAAAGTTACAAAAGAAAGGAGAACTTAGGTGTTTGATTTTTATCCTTCAATTGGTGTGTATTACCATGAAATGGGACGTAAAAAAAAACACAAGATTCCATTTAATTAAAAAATAGAAATCTAAATTATTTATTTGTTTACTGCTGTGAATTTTAATCCCCGTCTGAACATTTTTATCACGACAGACTTTACAAAATAATTCGTGCTAATTCCCCGCCTGAACGGCTTCAGTTGGACAGGATGTAATTAGTGGCAATAAAACTGCGAAAAACTGTATGATCTGTGGCTACAAAAAATTATTATGTTCCATCCAAATTCTCAAAACATCCATCCAGTTATCTTTCTTTTCCAGGAGATGAGTTCCAAAGCCATGCCCGCCATTTTGATAAATATGCATTTCAGCAGGGACGTGATTTTTTAATAAGGCCTCATAATATTTTATACTGTTTTCAGGATTTACGGTATTATCATCTCCCGCAAGAACCAAAAATGTGGGTGGTGTATTTTTTGTAACCTGCAATTCGTTGGAAAAATTTTTCATCAAATCTTCGGAGGGTCTTTTTCCTAACAGGTTTTCCTGGCTTCCCTTGTGTGTCAATGAATTCATCATGCTGATTACAGGATAAGCAAGAATGGAGAAATCCGGACGCAGTGAAATGTGATTTGGATTTGAAATGTACTCTTTATCAAAGTGGGTTGAGGCAGTTGCTGCTAAATTTCCGCCGGCTGAAAATCCCATGATTCCAATCTTTTGGGGATCTGTATTCAATTTCACAGAATTTTCTCTTACAAATTGAATCGCCCTTTGCGCATCTTCAATTGGCCCTACCGATTTATCTTTCATGATTTCATCACTTGGCAAACGATATTTTAAGACGATAGCTGTAACGCCCCAACTGTTTAAGATTTGCGCAACTGTTGTTCCTTCCAGGTTGTAAGCAAGGATCGAATATCCTCCACCCGGACAGATGATAATCGCTGCATTTTTTCCTGAAGATTTCTCCGGTTGAAAAATAGTAATCTCAGGAACAGACACCTTACTGATCCTAATAGTACCATCACTTCCGGTATCTGCCTTTTCTTTATAATCAGCAGCAGGCTTACTGTTTGGAACCTCTTTGTATAAAGGAATGGTTGTCTGAGCTTTTGAAATATTTGATAACATAGAAAATAGAAATATAAAAAATACATGTTTTAATTTCACAGGGGAAAGTTTACTTTTTAAATATAATGGATGCATTTGTGATATTTTATAAACGAATTTTTTAATTTTTCTACAAAATAGCATTATTTTTTTGCTTACATATACATGAAGTTACCCCGAAGTGAATTATGAATTCATCTCAGGTTTTAGTTATTACTTGAATGCTTTTTTACTAACATGAATTTAAAATCATTAAGGTTTGTTCCTGCACTATTTTCTTGATAATTTAATGTTGCATCAAGTGCCTTAATCGAAGTGTTCGGATTGGGTAATTTGAAATGTCCTTTTCTATAAAAAAATGATACCCTTTTTTCTCAGAACGTATGCTTAGCTGTTCACCTAGAAAAATAGTAGGAATAGCGACCACTTCGTACCATAAAATTAAGGCTGAGTAAACAATTAATCCAAATGCAATTATATTGACATCATCTACGCCAAGACTTTGTGGTTGAATCATTAAGGCTCCCACCCCAAGTGTAGCCAACCCGGTGCCACCAAGAATTATTGAAGTAATTTTCAAATTTCGTCTCCAAAGACCAATGCTGGAAATGTCCGTTAAATTAATTGTAATTATATCCTTCTTGTGGAACGGCAGCAGTTGAATTTGAGTATCATTATTAATAAGCAATCTCCCTTTGGCTTTTAATATATTCCCGCTATCGCGGTAAACAATTTTAAGCGGTTCGCCATTTTCATACTTGTGTACGTGCTTGTTGTTTTTTGCCACTAAAGTTAAATCGCTATTAACAAGTAAGTAGTCTTCCTTTTTTTGTGCATAGCCATTCAATAAATAAAAAATCATGCAGAGGGTGAGTAGTAGTTTCATATTAGGTCGTTTTAGTAATATCCCCGCAAGATAAGTTTTAAATATTTTTTTTATATCCCAGTAGGTTTATATTTAACGATCCAAAACAAAAGGGAATCTGTTGAAGAAAACTATAAAGGAGTCTTTCACATGCCATAGAGATTGTAAAGCCCAATAAATGTGTTCATGAAAAATTTAATTTCATATCCTTGGTGCTACCACATTAAGAAGTACAAAAAAAAGTGAGCAAATAGAATATGAATATAGCTAACCGATCGCCCTGTCCAAATGCACATATCCACCATCCACATGTATGAGCTGCCCTGTGGTATGACTTGATCTGTCTGATAAAAGAAAAACCACCATGTTCGCTATTTCTTCTGATGTTGTCATCCTCTTTTCAAATGGAATTTTCTCAGTTATGGATTTCAATTTTTCTTCAGGATGATCAAATGTTTTTATCCATGTATTATATAAAGGCGTGTAGCATTCTGCAACAATAACTGCATTCACTCGAATTGAATAGGGTAATAATTCAACCGCCCATTCTCTTGTCAATGCATTTCTTCCGCCATTGGATGCTGCATACGCAGAAGTATTACCCTGACCGGTTTCAGCTGTTTTAGAACTGATGTTCACTATGGCACCTTTTGATTGTTTCAGATATGGCAATGCATGATGAGCCATTAGATAATAATGAATTAAATTTTTATGCAGTGAAGCAACAAATTGTTCATAATTCCCTTTTTCCAAACCTACACCATCATTCACGCCTGCATTATTTACCAATCCGTCAATACGATTAAATTTCTCAACAATTTTCTTTACCGCATTTTCACATTCGTCCGGTTTCGTTAATTCGGCCACCACTTGGAATCCTTTGCCGTCAATGTTTTCAAGTGTTTTTAGATTATCTGCTTCTTTTCTTCCCACTATTACAGGAACAGCATTTTCTGCGGCAAGCGCTTTTACAATTCCTTCACCTATTCCCTTGGCACCACCGGTTACAATGATTATTTTTTTGTCGAGATTGAGATTCATGGTGAGCTTGATTTAGATTGAGTGAGATCGATTTAGATTGAATGAGATTGTTATTCTTTTAAATTATAAAATTCAATTGCATTTTTTGTAAAAACTCTTTCTTTTTCTTCATGCGAATAGTTATGCATATAGTTTCCCAGAAGGTTTTTCCATTTAGTGTAAGTACCGCTAACGAGCATTACCGGCCAATCGCTCCCAAATAATAATCTTTCAGTTCCAAAACATTCGAAAACACAATCCAAATAAGGATAAAAATCCTTTTCTTTCCATGTATGCCAGGCAGCCTCAGTGGTTAATCCCGAAATTTTACAAGACACATTTTCGTTTTTTGAAATTTCTTGAATTCCTTTTTTCCATTCATCAATTTTTTTATCTTTTATCATCGGCTTGGCACAATGATCTATAATGAATTTTTGTTCGGGAAATTTATTTACAAATTCAATTGCTTCCTTCAATTGATGTTGATAAATAAGAACATCATAAGTAAACTCAAAATTCTTTAGCAATTTAATACCATTCAGAAATTTCTCATTTCGCAAAAAACCTTTAGGTTCGGCCTGAACAATGTGTCGGAAGCCTTTGATAATTGGGGACTGTGAATAGTAAAGCAACTTATTTTCTATGTTTTCATTTTGCAGATCTACCCAGGCCACAATACCTTTTATTTCCGGATTTTTCTTGGCAAGCTCAATTAAAAATTTAGTTTCATTTTCACTTTGATCAGCCTGGACCGCAACAATTCCTTCCATCCCATTCTGGTCGAGTTCGGACTTCAAATGTTGAAGAAGGAAATCTCTTTGCAATATTTTCATCTCATCATTTATCCATGCATCCTTTACTTTATCATAATTCCAGAAATGTACGTGAGTATCTATCATTGATATTCTACCTTTAGTAAATAAAAGCTAAAAATTTTCCAATATACTTTGTATTTGATTTTTTAATTGAGGAAGAAAATTTTCTTTAATATGCCATACCATTTGAAAGTCAATTCCCATATAATCATGAACGATTCTATTACGAAACCCTCGTATTCTATGCCAATCGACTGAAAGGTATTCATCCTTTATATCTTCTGATAAACGATTGGCAGCTTCACCAATAATTTCAAAATTTCGAATAACAGCATCTGATGTTTTACTATCACTTGAGAACTCATCGAAGGACATTTGGTTTGTATATTCGTTGATTTTATCAACACTATGCAATATGTCTTCCAATAATAAACGTGGACTTCTTTTAGACATAAATCAATTCAGATTGGATAGCATTAAAGTATTTAGGTTTTATTCCTTTCCTGGAAACCAAATCCACTTTCCTTTTTAATTTAGCTTCTAATTCTTCCGCAAGATCAATGAATTCAATACCAATTGGTCGGCTAAAATCTACCATTATATCAATGTCGCTTTCAGGCGAGAAATCATTTCTGACCACAGAGCCAAACAAACCCAATTCACTTATATGATACTTTGATATAAGAGAAGGTTTTAATAATTTCAACTGCTTTTGTATGGACAATAAATCTTTCCTCATAAAATCAAAGATAGAAGAATTATTTTGCCCAATTCTTTACGGCTTGTTTTTGCGTTCCCAGTCCATCAATTCCTAATTCCACCACATCTCCAGCTTTTAAATAGACAGGCGGATTAAACCCAAGTCCCACACCGGCTGGTGTCCCCGTAGAAATAATATCTCCCGGCAATAATGTCATAAACTGACTGATGTAAGAAATCAAAAAAGGCACTTTAAATATTAAATCATCTGTATTAGAGTCCTGCATTTTCTTACCATTAACGTTCAGCCATAAACGCAAATTATTTTCATTTTTAATTTAATCTTTCGTTGCCAACCAGGGACCAAGAGGTGCGAAGGTATCGCAGCTCTTTCCTTTTACCCATTGACCTCCTCTTTCTATCTGGAATTCTCTTTCACTCACATCATTGTGTAAACAATATCCTGCTACATAATCCATCGCTTCCGATTCTTCCACATAACTGGCTCTTTTACCTATAACTACCGCCAGCTCTACTTCCCAATCTGTTTTAACTGAGTTTTTAGGAATCACAATATCATCGTTTGGCCCCGAAACGGAAGTGGTGGCTTTGAAAAATATGATAGGCTCTTTAGGTACAGCCGCATTGGTTTCCTTAGCATGCTTTGCATAATTCAACCCAATGCAAATAACCTTTGAAGATTTGTGCACCGGGCAACCCAATCTTTGTGTTCTATTAATTTCAGGCAATTTATTTTCTGCTGAAATTTTCTTTAACTGACTGATGCCATCCTTTGCAAAAAAATCTTCATCATAATCTTTTATGAATGATGATACATCGTACCATTTATTATCAATAATAATTCCCGGTTTTTCTTTACCTGGTTGTCCGAAGCGTATTAATTTCATATTTGGTTTTTATTTTTTTTAAAAATTGTTTTTCTCTGATGTCTCCAGGATTCTTCATAGGATCCCTTCGCGCCTTTGCACAGTAAACAAAGAAATAAGTTCTTTTTCTATTTTTGTTTTCAGAAGGGATTTTATATTCTTCCATTCATTTCTTTTTCAATTTTAATTTATCCATTAATGAAATATCCATCTTAGAAAAGGCAAACCATTTCTTACCTAAATCTTTTAAAGAAGCACCAATGTGGTACAAGTCTTTATCGTCAGTCATTAAAAACCGATCATGTGCATCTTTAAATTCTTCAATAATTACCGGTTCATATTGAGCATTGAATTTTAGATGATCCAGAGTAAGCTGCTTACTGATGTTTTTGTTATAAATGATTACGCTTACATTTTTTCTTCGCTTACTGAAAAGTGTAAGTACCGTGTCATCAATATAATTATCTATCAGCAAAATGGAAGTTTGTGCTTTGCGAATAATATCCGCTACAAATTTATAGGCGTCAAATATTTGCCCGTCGTAGAAAATACCTTGCGAAGGTTCATTATTTTTTTGTTGCAAAGCATCAAAAATTATTTCAAATTTTTTGTCTGTTTCTATTTGTTTGTACTCCAACCCGTTTAGCCGCTGAAAAATACCGCTATGGTCGGAAATGATTTTACGCATTTGCACAAAAGCCTGCATAATCTGTATGCTTACTTTTACAGCGGTTTCACTGCGCAATATTGCCGAGAGCATAGCTACGCTTTGCTCAGAGAAAGCGTAGGGTAAAGCGGACGAATGTTTCAGATTTTCGAACCGGTCACAATTTGTGACCAGTTCATCTTTTTCATTATATGTTAACCAAAAGCGAAAGACCTCTGGAAAACGTGATATATTTCTTTTAACTGATTGATTTAAAACTTTAGTTTCAACGTTATATAATTCGGCTAAATCACCATCAATCATCACCGGCATGCCTCGAATGGTAAATATCCTATTTTCAACAATAGTTTGTGTAATTAATTTTTTTTTATCAGGCATTTTATCTGTTCATTTTATCATTTTATGATTTGAGATTTAACCCAATAGAACTAGTCGCAAATTGCGACCGGTTCTCAGTTATATATTTCTAAAACATCGATGTTTGCCGCAAATAGCTTTTCCGCTATTTCGTTTCAATTTGAATAATGGTATCCACATTATCTAATGCAATTCCATCAAGATTGATCGTCACATCATTTTTATTCTGCTTGAATTTCACCTTCTGATCTTTGCCCATCAATTGACAACTTTTTATTTTTCCCTGAATTCCTGAAATAATTATTGGCTGAGTTGAGTCTTTTAAAATATGCACATATACTTTTTTATCTTTTGAAGTTACAACTCCCCAATCCTGCGGCGGCATGATGTCTCCTCTTGTGCCATAAATGCTTTCACCATATTTATGCATCCATTTCCCTATTTCTTTTAAAGTATCTCTGAATTCCTGCTGAATAATTCCATTCGGTTGTGGCCCTACATTCAATAAAAAATTGGCATTACGTCCCGCATCATTTACAAGATAATGGATCAATGTTTTCACCGATTTATAATTATCATCTTTAATGTTGAATCCCCAGGAGCCATTCATAGTTTCACAGGTTTCTAAAGGCAACTGTTCAGATACTTTTTGAAAACTCAATCCTGATTTATTTTGTCCCGGAAGATCCTTTTCAAACATCTGAAAATCTTCACCGGGAAAAGGAGTAAGGTGATGATTATTGCCAATTAAACATTGGGGTTGCAGTTTATGAATGAGCGCATAAATTTCAGGTAAATGCCAGTCCACTCTCGGACTTCGGTCTTTGGCTCCTTCAGGCGCTGTCTGATCCCAATACCCATCAAACCAAATTCCATCTATTTTCCCATAATTGGTCAATAATTCAGTTAATTGATTTTCCATGAATTTTATATAATCGTTCCAGTTGCCATGCACTGTGCGGCCAGTGCCCTGGCCGGTTCTGCCCGTCCACCATGAATAATCTTTACGACGCCAGTCGAGCAACGAATAATATAAAAATATTTTCATTCCCTGTTTATGACATTCATCAACGATCATTTTTACAACATCTTTGTGATACGGCGTATTCATGATATTAAAATCAGAATATTTGGTATTCCACATGCTAAAGCCATCGTGGTGACGCGTGATTAAAGTAATGTATTTCATTCCCGCGTTTTTTGCCATGCTCACCCAGGCGTGCGCATCAAATTGAGTAGGATTGAAAAAATGCATCAGCCTGGTGTAATCTTTTACCGAAATATTTTGATTGTTCATCACCCATTCTGCATCACCGAGAATACTGAAAACTCCCCAGTGAATAAACAGACCGAACTTATCATTCTGGAACCGACTCCGCGCTGCAATATTTTCCGGGGTTGGAGTATACGTTTGTGCATAACTGTTAGTGATAGCTATTACAGTAAACAAACAAATAAAGAGTTTCTTCATTTTTAATAATTTAAGTATTTAATTTTAAAACGTTTGTGCATTAATGTTAGTAAACAAACACCCGCCTGACTAAGTCATTCGGGCAGGAATAAAGAGTTTCTTCATTTTTAATAATTAAGTATTTAATTTTAAAAATCCACCGTCTATCGGGTAATCCGTTCCTGTAATAAATGATGCCTCATCACTGCATAAATATAAAGCTAAAGCGGCTACCTCTTCAGGCTTTGCCATTCTGCCAATGGGTTGTGTTTTTGATAATTTTTCAAACATTTCTTTTTCTTTTCCGGGATAATTCTTTTGTAAAAAACCATCTACAAATGGTGTATGCACTCTCGCTGGTGAAATGGAATTGCATCGTATATTTTCACTGATATAATCTTTGGCGACAGATAATGTCATCGCAGCCACAGCGCCCTTTGCCATTGAATAAGCAAACCTGTCTGAAAGCCCCGACCACGCTGCAATAGAAGCCATGTTGACAATAACGCCACTACCATTCTTTTTCATTAAAGGAATAGAAGCGTAAAGGCAATTATAAACTCCTTTTACATTTACACTTACAATCCTGTCAAAGTCCTGTTCGCTGGTAGTATCTGCTTTTCCTATATGAGCAATGCCGGCATTATTTACCAGGATATCATGCGCGCCAATCTCTTCAAAAGTTTTAATCACTTCTTTTTGATTGGCAACATTACATGCGTATGAAAAAACTTTGTCGTCATTTGATTTAATTTCATCAACAGATGATTTTGCGCTTTCTTCGCTCAGTTCGATGATATGAATTTCAGCGCCCTGCTTTGCAAATAAGACTGCGATGGCTTTTCCAATTCCGCTGCCGGCGCCGGTTATAACTGCTTTTTTATTTTTTAAAGAGAACATGGTTTATAGGTTAATTTGTTTATTTGTTTATTTGTTTATTAGTTTATTAGTTTGTTAGTGCTGGATAAGCATTCTGCTTATCGGGCAACCGCAAGGGTTGCCCCTACAACGAAACGCCTCTTTTCCACGGAATAAAATCATCCTGGTTTAACTGAACAGCTTTCGGTATTATTTGTCCGCTGGCTGCCTTGATACAATATTCCAGAATTTCTTCACCCATTTGTTCTATCGTCTTTTCCCCATCAATTACCGCGCCTGTATCAATATCAATAATATCATGCATTCTTTTTGCCAGCTTTGAATTGGTTGCTAACTTAATTGTAGGACACACAGGATTACCTGTAGGTGTTCCCAATCCTGTTGTAAATAAAATCAATGTAGCGCCTGCAGCTGCTTTTCCTGTGGTGGCTTCCACATCATTTCCGGGTGTGCATACAAGGCTCAAACCTGCTTTGGTAGCTGGTTCTGTATAATCCAACACATCTACTACAGGAGAAGTGCCACCTTTTTTCGCAGCTCCTGCAGATTTCATGGCATCAGTAATTAACCCATCTTTGATATTTCCGGGAGAAGGATTCATGTAGAAACCTGAACCCACAGCATGTGCCTGCGCATCATAAGTTTGCATAAGATGAATAAATTTATTGGCGGTCTTTTCATCTTCACATCTGTCTATCAGGTTTTGTTCCACCCCACACAATTCAGGAAACTCTGCCAATAAAACTTTTGCGCCTAACGCTACCAAAAGATCGGCAGTATATCCCACCGAAGGATTTGCAGAAATACCGCTAAAACCATCGCTGCCACCACATTTTACACCAACAGTTAATTTACTCAATGGCGCCGGTTTTCTTTCCTGCTTATTTACTTCTACTAAATTTTTGAAGGTTTCACGAATAGCAAGCGCTATCATTTTCTCTTCATTTTGTATTTGCTGTTGTTGATAAATTAAAAGTGGTTTATCAAATTCCGGATTGTGTTTCTTAATATCATCTACCAAATTACTTACCTGCAAATGCTGACATCCGAGGCTTAAAACTGTTACTCCTGCTACATTTGGATGATCTGCGTAGGCAGCAAGTAATTTTCCTAATACAGAAGAGTCATCTCTTGTACCTCCGCAACCTCCCTGGTGGTTCAAAAACTTTATTCCATCAATATTTTTGAAAACTCTGTTGCCGGTAGGATTAGGAGAAAGTGTAAGGTCGAATTTTTCTATATCTTCTTTTTCTTCCCAGGCATTTACCAAATCATGTGTAAATGATTTGTATTTATCAGTAACGGCATAGCCCAATTCATTTTGCAGCGCTTCACGAATTACATCCATATTTCTGTTTTCACAAAAAACAGTTGGAATAAATATCCAATAATTAGCCGTGCCTACCCTACCATCGCTTCTATGGTAACCATCGAAAGTTCTGTTGACAAATTTACTTACATCCGGTGCGTGCCATTGAGGTTTTACATTCCTGTAAGAGTAAGGCTGTGCCGCATGTTTCACATTTTCTACCGAAACGCGGCTTCCATTCTCCACATCTGTCTGTGTCTTTCCAACTAACACGCCATACATGAAAATTTCTTCGCCGGCTTTCATCTCGTTTTCGAAAAATTTATGTTTCGCAGGAATATTTTCTTTTAATAAATATTCTTTCCCATTCAATTCTACAATATCATTTTTTCTTAGATCAGTTAAAGCGACAATTACATTATCTTTCGGATGTATTTTTAAAATTTGCGCTTTTTTTTCGGGAGTTATTTTATTATCCATGGTTTTCGTAATTCTAAATTGTATTATGTAATTTTTATGTTGTCTTCTATTAACATGCCGCACCTACGGCGCTAATACAAATTTTCCACTATTTGTTTGCCTACTGGCATGTCCCTCTCACAGAGCTATTTACAATCAATAATCAATAAACAATTCTCAATAATCAATATTCAACTTCCCACTCACACTCGCTATTTAGGACTCACAATTTTATATCCACTCCATCCATACCACGCCACTACAATAAAACATACCAGCGGTACTGCGTATGCGTAATCGATAGAATAATTATCTGTTATTTTTCCCATAACAAACGGTACTAATGCACCGCCCACAATTGACATGATAATAAAAGAGGACGCTCTTTTTGTATGATGCCCCAAATCTTTTACACCCAAAGCAAAAATCGTTGGGAACATAATAGATTCAAAAAAGAAAATCGCAATCAGTGAATACACAGATACCTGGCCCTTTCCGGAGACCACTACCAAACACAGAACAACATTGATAAGTGCGTAAATAAATAAAAGCTTGTTAGGCGCGATAATCTTCATCAAAGTCGTACCTGCAAAACGCCCTACAGTAAATAAAATCATTCCTACTCCCAACAAATAGGCGGCTTTGGTATTGTCAATTCCATGGCCGGGAGCAGTACAATAATTGATGAATAATGCCGCCACGCCTACCTGTGCCGCCACATAAAAAAACTGGGCAACGATGGCTCCGGTAAAATTGCTATGGCTAAATAATGGTTTTATATCCTGAGTTTCCGAAGAAACTAATTTGCTTTCTTTTATTTCGGGAAGGCGTGTACGAAAAAACAGGAATGCGATTATCAAAACGACTGCTCCAATAATGAGATACACCATTTTTACCGAATCAAGATTACCATCCGAATTTTTATTTCCAAAAAATAAATTAGCGCCTATAACAGGGCCTATAAAAGAGCCAACACCGTTAAAACATTGAGCCAGATTCAACCGGAACTCTGAAGATTCAGGTTTACCCAGAACGGTAACATAAGGATTGGCAGCCGTTTCGAGGCAGCCAAGTCCGGAAGCGAGTATAAATAAAGCGATGAGAAAGAAATTGAAACTGGCCGCTTGTGCTGCAGGATAAAATAAGAAAGCACCGAAAGCATATAACAACAAACCAAGAATTATTCCTTTTTTATAGCCGAATTTATTCATGAATAAACCTGCCGGTAACGCAATTAAAAAATACGCGCCGAAATACGCCGCCTGTATCAAAGTGGAACTGGCAGTAGTTATATTCAATGCTTCCTGGAAATGTTTGTTGAGCACGTCCAAAAGGCCATAAGCCGTTCCCCAAAGAAAAAATAAACTTGTCACCAAAATCAAAGGGAACAAATAATTATTATTTGCGCCTTCCATTTTAGAAGTTTCAATAGAAACGGGCTGTGTTGATAATGCCATGAGCGGTCTTTTACTAAGATTAAAGTTCAAATATTTTATTCATCAAAACCCATTTTTCTCCCGGTTTGGCCCCAGGTAGCGCCTGTTGGTATTTCCACATCAAGGTTTCCCACTCCTGCACTTTCGGGTTGGCATTATCCATTTCGCTTTTTTTATCAAGAGAAAAACTTTCGTCCGTTTCCATTATCATAAAAAGCCGGTTAAGAATGCGATAAATTTCCAGGTTGGTAATACCTGAATTTTTAATGGAATCAATAATTTCGGGCCATACTGCACAATGGTATTGCTCATATTGGGCAATTAAACTTTCATCGTTTTTCAAATCAAGCGCCAGGCAATATCTCATATTTGTAGCTTGTAAATAATAATTATGTAAATTAAATCAATACAAATAAATCGGATATTGCAATATTACCTTTCTCTTGCATTATATTACCTTTGTATTTGAAAAAAAATGAAACTTTTACAAACAGAAATCAGCTCCGGTATCAACAGTTATCTTTCGGTTATAGAAAGGGACGATGCTTTTTTTAAAGCTCCGTTTCATTTTCATCCTGAAATGGAATTGATTTATATTACTGAAAGTTTTGGCAAAAGAATAATAGGTGATAACATTGAACCATTTAATGAAGGCGATATGGTTTTTATCGGAAGCAACCTTCCGCATATATGGATGAATGATGAAATTTATTATACAAATAATTCTCATCTGAAGGCACGCGCTATTGTAGTTTATTTTAATAAAGACATTTTCAGCAAGGGATTTTACGAAATGAAAGAAGCTATTAAAATAAAGGAATTTTTTAGTAACGCTGAAAAAGGAATTCGTATAAACGGAAATACAAAAGAAATAATCGGACAAAAATTAAAAATCCTTTTAAATAAAAAGGATTTTGAAAAAGTCATTGGCCTTTTTGAAATCATACATATTCTTTCACAATCAAATGACATCAGTTTTATTACCAGCGATGGATACAATGCACAATTGAAACATTCTGAAACCGACCGGTTATCGGAGGTTTATAAATATGTGCAACAAAATTTTAAAGAAAACATCAGCCTGGGAACTATTGCGAATATTTCCAACCTTACGCCACAATCATTTTGCCGGCTTTTCAAAAAAAGAACGGGTAAAAGTTTTGTAGAATACCTCAATGAAGTGCGCATATCGGCAGCATGCAAATATTTGTTAGACTCCGACTGGAGCATTTCCGAAGTAGCCTATAACTGTGGGTACAAAACAGTTTCTAATTTTAATAAATTGTTTAAAAACATTACCGGGAACAGCCCTAAAATATACAGGGCAAAATCAAAATAAGAAAACAGGAATCAGTGATATTTATTTGTTTACTGGTAATAGATTAATTGTTGGATTGTTATCTAAAACACCAACAATAGGTTAATATTCATAAAACAGGAATCCTGGATATTCCTGCCCGAAACCCGCCCGGATAACCCGTTCGGACGGGGATATGGTCAGGGTGGTGTCAGTTTGCTGGGACGAGTAAGAAGTTTTATTTTCTTTTCTTAAAAAAGAAAACCAACCCTGTCAAAGGTTGGAGATCTTTACTTGATTATGAGAGAGAAAGTTTATTATTGTTCTACAACAATATTTTTAATGTTGTGCCCACCAAAGTGGAGTCATTACATCATCGGAGCCACCCAGAGCGCTAAGCGCCTGATTGTAACCACTAGCATTACTGTTTTGCAATTCAGACGGATATTTTATCCGCTGAGGGAAAAATTGTTGATTGCTGGTCGTATAATTTGCAGATGTTAACGCAGGTAGGGTTTGAATAGGGCCTTCCAGCATCACATTGTCCCAAAATGGCAATCCCAGTCTTCTATGATCGCTCCAGGTTTCCAAAGGCAGCCACGGAGTTTGCGCTATGAATTTTTGAGTAATAATTTTTGTAAGAAGATCATTTCTTAAAGTTCCATTTTTATATAAATTATTTACAGGATAATTTATTGAAACGGTTCCAGGTGTACCGGTCATACCATCTACAAAAGTCATAGTATGGCTATTCCCTGGTTCGGTGGTATTGTTCCAATCTACAGAAGTGCCATCCCTGTTATAATCATCGGAAGTAAGGTAATTGCCCATTGGAACGCTCCAATATGCAAAACTACTTGCAATTCCATCATTATACGCTGTTTGCCCATCTATAGGAGTTGCCCATCCTCTTACAGCACCTTCGGCCAAAAGGAAATAGGTTTCCCAGGGTGCAAAAAATACCCTCTTGGCAGTTTGGGTTCTGAACTCTTGTTGCAGGCTTGGAACGAAACCATTAGTACCTCCAATATTGAGCATATCGTTCTTTGAGTTTACCTGGCCAGTACTCCACTGTCCGTCCGGCACTGGGTTCCATGTCCATGTTGCATTAATGGTTTTAACTACATTATTATTTGCATCCCGTAAGTTTACACCAGTGGTAATATTATTAATTGCTCCACAAGTGGTACTGGGAAAAATTGGGCTATTTATATTCCCCGGAATATAAAACATTTGATAGGCGCGAGGGTCAATCGTATTAGGCAGTCCATCAAAGAAATAACCTGTTACCGGATTATTGGTCATAGTGCCAAATTGAAAAGGAAAATATTGACCTACATAATTAGCAGGTTTAATATTTGCATCTGCTGCAGCCAGTTCCACGGGATCAGTAATTACAGTTGGCAACTGAGCTGCAGATGTTATGCCACCGAGGTTAACCATTACATTGTTCAATGAAGGCGCTAACGGGAGTAAATACCAACAACGTGTGTAAACGCCTGATAAATTGTCCCATCCTGGTTTTTCCTGAATTTGAAAAATATCTGCATTGTCAGTCATCAAAATACCTTTTGCAGCATCCTCAAATTGAGACTGAGCTTCAGCAGGATCAACTTCTGAGAGACGCATGGCCAGGCGCAAACGCAATGAATTACCATATTTGAGCCATTGGGTAAAGTTAAATCCATAAGCCGGATCTTCTTGTGTAACAGTACTAGGTAGCCCAGTCACACTTACATCAATTTTAGAAGCTGCATCTTTTAATTCACCCAGCATATAATAATATACTGATTTTACATCTACAAAATCAGGATTTACTCCCTGGAATCCCGCTATTGGCATTGGACCAAAACAATCACTCATTTCACTTAGCAAATAGGCACGCCAGATACGAGCAACCTGTAATAAGTTATTGGTATAAGCTTTTGCGGTGTTATCTGCTATTTGCTGGTTTGCTACATCAATAGCGCTATTAATATAATTTAAAGCGCCTGATTGATTGTCGTAATATTCACCTGTCCATTCATCATCATAAGACCCCACCGAAAATGTGGCTCCATCAGCATCTCCTATCTGGTGCCCGGCAGCCTGCCAATATAAAATAAAAGCCCTTTCGGAAACTCCGGGATTCATTTGTGCCTGTATGATTGAATTATCAATAAAGTATTCAACCTGCACCTGGGTAGCGCTTGCAGCGGTTGGATCTACATTTATTTGTTCAAATTTTTTACATGATGCCAGGAACACGACTGATGTTAGAAGCAAGCATGATTTTTTTAATATCTTTTTCATATTTTACTTAATTAAATTATTAATATTAGAACCCTAAATTTAAGTTCAAAAAGAAAGTTCTTGCTGTTGGAGCACTCCCATTTTCAAATCCTGTTGCGTTCGTGCCAGTTGCATAAACTGAGTCGGGATCCAAACCATGCATGTGGCTTGAAATAAGCCAAACATTATTTGCCGATACAGAGACTTGCGCTCTTTGAATAAAGCTTTTTGCCAAAAGTCTGTGCGGAAAACTATAGCTTACCTGAATGTTTCTTATCCGTAGATTTGAAGCATTATATAGGTTAGCTTCTGTTATTCCTATGTTAGGTGTTCCTGCTACAACACCCCAATATTGTTGTGGAGATACTTTCTTGGTATTGGGGTCATATTGGTTAGTTGCTGAATTAAGTACAACTCCACTTACAAGCATTGAATCTCTCGCACCATTAACTACCGTCATTGCTGCGGTTCCATTTACCTCCATATTATCTAAAGTACCTGAGAACATTTTACCTCCAAAACGTCCGTCAAGTAAAAATGACAGGCCAAAGTTCTTGTAAGAGAAGGAATTGGTAAGCCCTAATAAAGCTTTTGCCTGCTGGTTTCCTAAATCTACTACAGCGCCTGGTGCTTTTTGGGGTAATCCATTATCATCTAAAACTAATTTTCCATAATTCGGATCCTTAGGATCAGTTACACGTTGAAGTGTGTTTCCATATATTTCCCCATACTTTTGACCCGCCACTGCTAAAATCTGAATTTGATCATAACCTCCCAATTGATATTCGTTTACACCGGGATAAATAGAATTTACAGTGTTGTCATTTGTTGAATAATTAACAAGCACATTCCAGTCCAAAGATGAAGGGTTATGTTTATTTAATATACTTGCATCAACAGTTAATTCTATTCCTTTATTTTCAATATCACCTGTATTGATTTTCATGGAACTATACCCGCTTAATGGATCCATGGGTAAATTAATCAACTGACGTGTTGCATTTGACTTGTAAAGAGCAAGATCAAACCCAATGCGGCTTTCAAAGAAACGCATATTTGCTCCTACTTCGGATGATTTAATTAATTCGCTTTTAACATTTGCATTATATAAAGTAGCGTTTCTTCCTGCTGTAGTATTTCCATTGGGATCATTGCCAATAGAATAAGTGTTATACAATTGATATGGATCAAGATCATTACCTACAGTAGCATAGGAAGCTCTTATTTTACCATAGCTTATCCATGAAGGTAAATGGATCATGCTAGTAAATACATAGGAAGCGCTGATAGAAGGATAAGCATAAGACCTGTTTGCAGGGCTTAAAGCGGAAGACCAGTCATTTCTAAAAGTACCGGTTACAAATAAATAATCATCGTAATTCAATTCCAGTGATCCATAAACCGAATTTATGCGCTTTTGAGAAAAAGTCTGGCTTATTGAAGGTTTACCTACAGAGTTTCCCAAAGTAAACAGATCGGGTACTACTAATCCACCAGTGCTGGCACTAATTGCGCTGTTATGAGTGGCCATTAAATTACCTCCAACCATTACAGAACCTCCTAATTTACCAAACAAATTATTTTTTGTTGCAGTGAACATCGTACTGTAATCAGTTTCCTGATAGGTTTGTTTTCCTATTCCGTAATTACCTGATATCCCGGAAGGGCTTCCTGCATAAAGTGTGGATTGTGTATTTTCAGTGTACATATCTGTACCTCCATTAATTTCCCCTGTCAGCCAATCTGTAAATTGATATTTCAATGCTCCATACATTAAATAACGATCCCTGGAATCCTGGTTAAGATTATATTTTGAAGCCCAATAAGGATTCATTGTATTTTTAGGTGAAAACCAACGCATGTTGCCGGCTGAATCTAATGATTGTTTAAATTGAGTTATATCAAGAGACCTTGGCAAATCATAAATTTCTGTAAAAGCATTGTTTATATTTTGTCCTACCAATGATCTGTTATTGGCAATTGAATTTATGTATTGAATTTTAGTGTCAATGCTCCACCTGTCATTGTTACCAAACTTAGTGATTGCCCTCGCCGTTAAATTGTTTCTGGTTAATTTTTGTCCGGGAGTTATGCCCTTATCATCCATGCGATTATAAGAAGTATAGATGGAAACAGATTTGAATTTCTGCTGGAACGAAATATTTTGATTAGAAGTAATTCCTTCCTGAAAGAAATTCTTCACATTATTATACGATTTGAGCGGAACCGCTTCTCCATTCCAGGCTGTATCAATCTGCCCTGCAATCTTTGGCCCCCAGCTCAGAGGTGAAGTTGGATTAAAGGCACCGTTGCTTCCCTGCCCGAAAGAATTTTGTATTTTAGGATTTGTAAATATGCTTGAAACCCCAATAGAAGAGGAAACAGTAAGACCCAAACCCGGCTCTTTTCTTCCAGTCTTGGTAGTAATCAAAATTACACCATTACCAGCCCGGGATCCGTAAAGCGCAGCCGCAGCAGGCCCTTTCAATACGGTGAGAGTTGCTATGTCATCAGGATTAATATCACTTAATCCATTTCCCATATCCAATGACGGATTGTAAAAATCATTTGTCCCACCTATTCCTACCCTACCGGTTGAATTTTGCATTGGGATACCATCCACTACAATTAAGGGCTGGTTGTCTCCTGTTAAAGAGTTATTACCCCTTAAAGTTATTTTAGAAGACCCACCAGGACCATCACCTGAACGTGTTATCTGTAATCCGGCTACTTTTCCTGAAAGATCATTTACTACATTTACCTCTCTCGCCTCCACAAGAGAAGATCCTTTTACCTCCTGCACAGAATATCCTAACGATTTTTTGGATTTTTGAACCCCTAATGCGGTAACCACAACCTCTTGAAGAGAGCCGGCGCCGCCTTCTAATATCATATCCAAATGACCATTTTGGCCAACATTGACATTACTTGTTTTGTAATTAACAGAACTGACTTCAAGTACGGCATTAGGGCCATTTACAGAAATACTGAAATGACCGCTTGAATCAGTTGTGGTACCCACACGCGTTCCTTTCACAATTACCGAAGCATTCGCTACAGGCGCGCCATTGTTGTCTTTTACAGTGCCTGTTATTTCTCTTTGCTGTGCAAAGGATATTGCAGCACAAAAGCAAAGGAAAGTACTGAGCAATAATTTTTGAGTAATTTTTTTCATTGCATTTGTTTTTTCTTTTTTTTAAAATTTGGTTTCAGTCTTGTCTTTAAGAGTTAAGCGATTTTTATTTTTTTATTTGGTATTTCATTTTCCATTTCCATTATACTGCTTGCCGGATAGATATTGCCATAATTTTCCATCACCAATGCTGCAGCTCCTATCAGGTCGGCTCTCCGGCCCAATATGGAAATTTTAAGCTGGGTATCTTCTGCAATCTTAGGTATGCAATGCTCATTAATGGCCTGTTGAATGGGCGCTAACCATAATTTACCCGCCGCTGCTCCGCGCCCGCTTAAAATAATTAACTCAGGATTGAGTAAAGTAATGAGTATGGCTATTCCTAATCCAAGATTATATCCTGCTTCTGAGAATAGCTCTACTGCAAAGGTGTCTCCTTTAGAAGCGGCTTCCATTATGGCAATACATGATTCTTCGGCATGGTCATAAGATAAATTGTTCAATACCGACATCTTACCTTTTTGTAAACCGGCTATCGCTTTGCCGATAATTGCCAGTAGGGAAGTCTCCGTTTCAAGGCATCCTGTTTTTCCGCAACTGCATATCTTTTGATTATCTTTAAAAACAGGAATATGGCTGAACTCTCCTGCAAACCCGTTGTGTCCCCGAAATAATTTCCCATCGAGTATCATTCCCAGCCCTACGCCCCAGCCAATATTAATGACCATTGCATTTTTATGATGCCGCGCTTCTCCAAGCCTCAGTTCTGCAAGGCCTATCAGGCTGGAATCATTATCTATCAATACAGGAATATCAATCTCTTCCTGTATATAGCTCACAATACTTCCATTACCCGAAGGCAGAAACATATAATTAATTCCCTTTTTTACATCTACAAATCCAGGCATACTTATTCCTATTCCTACCAGTTTTTCTTTGTCAATTTCCGATTTGTTGATGTGCTGTACGAGACTATTTCGTAATTGTGAAAGTGATTGAGGATTATCTTTTAGGGGAAGATCAATCTTTTCTACTTTGCCAATAATATTATTGTGCAAATCCAGTATGCCGATATTCGTAATGAGTTGATCCATCGCCACACATACTATATAGCCCAGATCCTGTTTTAAGGAATAGGTTTGCGCCCTGCGTCCTCCTGTTGAATTGGCAAACCCTGTTTCGACAACACTTCCGTCTTCTATTAATTCATTTAAAAACTTAGTAGTGTAAGGCAGGCTTTTGTTAGTCAAAATACTCAAATCTGCACATGAAAGCGACATGTTAAAGTATATATACTTTATTAACTCCCTTTTATAAACAGTTTTTTTATATGACATTACTTTTGCAATTATTTAGTAAACTTCCTAAACAGTTTGGCAAAGTACATATACTTTGTTAAAAATTAATACCTCTATTTTAACAAGTACTTAGCCATAATTAACAAAAGTTGATAATTTAATGAGATATACTCTTTGTTAAGAAAATATTACAAAGCAAGCACTAAATTGTCTTTAAATCCGACAAATCTCCAGTCAAATGACAAATTTGCCATTTTTGTTCTTTTACTGTCCAAAAAAGAATTAATAAATAGGTTTAGGAAACCATTTTTCTATTTAATTTATTATTTATAAATTTTATGAAGCACTTAATTCCCAAACTTATTATAATTGCGAAAAATTCCTGGGATGTCAGGTACCCTTATTTGTAATAAAAAATTTATGGTTTGGTAACCGGTAAAAATGTAAATTCCCATTTCACCGGATTTTGCCAATCTTTTCCTTTGAAAGTGCCAACGGGCGCTTTTATCAGGACTTTATTCCAACCTTTGTGCAAAAATATTTTTGTGGGTTTGCGGTAAGAATATCCTTCGCCAATCAGTGGTATTTCTGAATTACCTTTTTGCCCTGCGTGCTCCCAAAGAGGTGGCGCTATTTCGATTCCCTGCCCGACTGCGTCATTCAGGCGGGTATTTACCCAGACTTTACTTTGCAAATTGTTCCAGGTGCCGGAGTCAGGTGAATCTGTAGCATTTTTTGTTTCGGGCAAGTTTTCCGCAAAAGATGCTTTCTGCAGGTAATAAGTTGAAAATAAACTATCTGGATAAACAGGAAATTTTATCTGTGCAGAAACGGGTTTGTAAAAAAGATAGTAAGTAAAAAGAAGTAGCGAATCATATTCATACTTGTATTTTATTAGTCTGGTTAGTCTGTTAAATAAGTGAATCAAAAAAAATAGAAATACCTGATATTTATTAGCCTGCTGACCGGTAGCTGGTTTATTATACCCGGTAAATTCCAAAAGTCTGTTTCTCAATTCGTGCTAATTTGTGAAACCTGTTTGCCGACAAAGGCAAGTTCGTGGTAACAAATGCTTTTTAATTTATTCCCGCTTCACCACTGTGAACCTGATTTCTTTATAATCATCCGCTTCATACAATACGCCAATTGCATTCTTTGATAATTTTACTACGTCGGAATAACCGGTATTTTTCGGATCAATCAAAAACTTTTTCTTCCATGTTTTTCCCTCATCAAAACTGATTTGTAATGTAAGGCTGTCGCGGTTTTGTTGAGATACATTATTACAAAAAGCTAAAATTGATTTCCCCTTTTTTGTACCAATATTCAATAAACTGCCTTCACAAATAGGATCAGGCAGATTATGATCAACAAAAGTTGTATCCCATGTTGCGCCGCCATCTTTACTCAAAGAAACCACGCGGTATTTCCCTGTCTGGTTCCGGCTGTTCATCATTAATGAATTGTTGGTTAGTTGAGCTGCAGTGCTTTCATTGGAACCTTCAAACGGAACTGTTTCACTCAAATGAAAAGTAGCTCCATGATCATCTGTATAATATCCATGAGCCTGGTAGTCTCTTAGCTCTGGCTTAGGATCGCCGGAAGAGTGATTGGCAGCGACATAAATCCTTCCTTTATATTTTCCGTCAATGAATTGCAATGCATGGCCCGGCGTGTTAGCATACGTACGCCAGTCTTCTTTAAAATTCCATGCGGGATTTACATCAGGTTGATTGATCCTGTTTACCTGCAAAGTAATGTCTGTCGGTTCACTCCAGGTTTTTCCATTATCCATGCTTGTTTTATACCATACATCCCTATGTCCTTTCCCTTTCCGCATTTCCATTTCATGACCGTTGCCTGTATTATAAAATAAAAAGATTCGTCCCAGCGGAAATCTCGGATCGGTCAAATCAACAACCGGCGCGGGATTGCCGGCCTGCAAACTATCATTGCTGGCAACAATTTGTAGAGCGCTCCATGTTTTTCCACCATCATTGCTTCTTTTTAAAACGATTTTTATGTTGCCAAAATCGCCACCCCCATTGACTCTTCCTTCGCAGAATGCAAGCAACTTCCCATTCTTGGCTTTCACGATTGCGGGTATGCGAAATGATTTGTATCCATCATTGCCCGAAACGAATACAGGAATTGCTTTTAATTGCGCAAATATTTTTGCCGAACAAAATATCAAAAGTAAAAAGATGATTAAGTTTTTTTTCATGGTTGATGGTTAATCTGATTATTGGTTAATTAGTTTATTCATGTGATTCGCAGCAAACCTCATTTGTGAAAATTGGTCGAAGTCGTGCCCATCTCTTCCAATAGTTTCCAACAGTACCATTCCTGTCGTGGCAAATGAAACGACCCTTTGAATAAATTTCCTTTCGTGGGCTGCCCTACGGTTCCATCACGATGCAAGTACCCAAACCATTCCCCAAATTCTTTATCATGAAAATGCGTGTATGCATAATCGTGAATCTGTCGATGCCATTTTTTATATTTTTCTTTTCCGGTGATTGCGTAAGCTAAAAGCGTTTCAATAATAGCTTCATTTTGTGGCCACCAGAATTTCATATCCTGCCAATATTCCTGGACTGGTTTATTATAGACATCCCTGAAATATAAAATACCGCCGTGCTCTTTATCCCAACCGCGCTCCCACATGTAATCCAGTATTTTGCAACCCAGTTCAATTAAATGTTTATCGTTATTTCTGTATTTGGCTTCATGTAGAATAAACCATACTCCTTCTATTGCGTGTCCCGGATTTAAAGTTCTTCCATCTATATGATCAATGATGCTTCCATCCGGGGCTACCTGCTCCATCACACATTTGATGTCATCTTTTACAAAATAGGTTTCAATTTCTTTGATCCATTTTTCAATCCATTCATCACAACGTGGATCGCCAATCGTTTCTCTCAATTGTTGCGCAGTATTCATCATGATCATTGGAACTCCAATTCCTTTAAAAGGCCGTCCGTCTGAAAATTTCGGGGCTAATTTTTAATTCACCTGTTGCATAAGCGATACATTTCCCGAAAAGGCCTCTTGCTTTATTCGCCATGTCTTCATCTCCACTCGCTTGCATAAGCAGCAAAGGCAATAACGGCAAAAGTTTCGGAGAAATAATATCTTCTTTTTCGAATTGGTTTTCCTTCCCGCGTTACATGAAAGAACATTTGCCCATCTGTATCAAAACAATGGTTTAATAAAAAGTCAACTCCTTTTTTTGCCCCGTCAAGCCACCCGATAGCTATCGGGTCTTTTTTTGTTCCACTGTATTATATAAAGTAGCTAAAAGCCATGTAGCGCGGCCTTGTATCCACACTGCTTTATCATCATCCAGCAAGCTTCCGTCTCTGTCGCGCATCAATAAATAGCCGCCAAATTCTTCATCAATACTTTTTGGAAACCAGAAAGGAATGGTATTATTGAGCAATTGATTTTTATAGAAATCTGATAGTTGTTGAAGATAGTTTTTATCAATATTCATGTTTCATATTTAAATCGTTAAAAATCATTTTTAGCTAATAAAAAAATTGTAATTTGGATAAAATTTACATTTATGGCTGAAGACATAAAATTTAAAATTATTAAAATCTTAGATGGCATTGATGAGGAAAATGTTCTTATGCAGGTAATGGAAGATGTTGCTTTTTATGCAGCAGAAAAAGAAATCATTGATGATCTCTCCGTTTCTCAATTGAAGGAACTTGACGATGCCATTAATCAGGCAAATAACAAAGATGTCATCCATTGGAGTGATTTTAAAAATGAAATAAATGAATGGCGGCGCAAATAATTGTTACCAAAAAATTCCGTCAAAATGTACTTGAAACTTACCAATACATTTTAAAAACATTTTCACCAAAAACTGCGTCAATTTTTCTCCATCGCATTGAACGAAGAATTGATTTTATCGCTGCACATCCTGAGGCGGGAAAGGCATCTCAAAAACGAAAAAATGTTCGTTGCGTTTTATTGCCACCTCATAGTCAAATCTATTATCGGTTTGAGAATGAAATAATAGAAATTTTATTCTTGTCTGACATGCGACAAAATCCGAAGAAAAATCCTTATTGACATTTTAAAACAACATTTCAAAGAACATCTCCCAATACCTTCTTTCCGGGCACATTATTTAGCACGTTTATTACCTATTTCTTCAGCACCCTCATTAAATCTTTCCCTAAAACATTGTATCCATCAGCATTTGGATGCAACCCACCACTGACGAATAATTTTGGATTAATAGTATTTCCATTTAAAAAGCCTTTTCCAAAGTCAACAAATTCCACATGATTTTCAAATGACATCGTTTTGATTTTTGCATTGATATTTTTAACCTGTTCTTCCATTTTCTTTCGGGGCAGAATACCGACCATTATTATTTTCGCATCCGGACGTCTTGTCTTTATTGCATTGATCAAAATTTGCAACCCCTCTACAATTTCTCTGTCAGAATTGATTCCTAAATTATTAGTGCCAATCATCAACACAATATTTTTACCGGTAAAATGATCCAATTCTCCATGATATACTCTCCACAATACATTTTCAATCCTATCCCAGCCAAAGCCCGCATTCTGCACTTTTATCGGTGCCATATATTTACTCCACTCATCCGCACCGCGTGCTAATGATGCCTTCGGATTTCCGCCCCAGTAATTGATAATTGAGTTTCCAATTAGTAATGTCGCAGGATTTGTTTTTTCAATATTTTGGATCACATCTTCATGGCGTTTTATCCAGTCATATCCATCACGATATTGTTCTATAGGAATTTCCGTGGAAATATTTCCGACAGGTTCATTTAAAATTTCCCTGATTTTTTTCTCATATGCAATTGCGTATTTCATCATGCCAATATCATTGGGATGAAGTCCTTCGGTGGTAGAATTTATGTCGAAACCAATTTCTTTATCTGTTAGCAAATAAATGTTTTTTACCCCGGATGATTTCAATCCGTTGAAGATTCTTTCAATTACTAAACTACTATTATGGTATTCATTCAATCTTGCTGTGTCCATATAAAATGGCGCATAGCCAACCGCGTGCTCAGTAAACAGAATCGGAACTTCTTGATTTTTCTCACGCAATTTATTGACACCATAAATCACACGATTTTTTATTTCTTCTTCAGAAATGCCCCTGGTCAGATTCGGCATGCAATCGAGAATATACAGTTTTGCATTCACTTTTGCCATCAGGTCAAAGACAGGCGCTTCAAATCTTCCATTTCCTGAAATGCCAAGATTTATAATGGTTCTGTCGAGATTTCTTTGCAAAATATTTGTCCATGCAAGGCCGGCCCTTGAAGCAACACCGCCCTGCAAAATGGAAGTTCCATAAGCAACAATAGGTTCTTCATTGCGTTTTGATGCAAATGCAAAGGAATCCTTTTCATCAACACCAATTGATAGCCATGTTACTGAATTATATAAAGGCAAATACAAATAAAAGTCAGAAACAGAAGTGCTGTTTTTTGCCAGAAATAAATTTTTAAAAGTATAGGAACAGGTATCTCCAAAATGATAATTTCCCGGCGACCAGTTCCAGTTTCCGTTCACATCTATTGCAAATAAATCCAGGCCGCTCATTCCTGTTGAAGGCATGTGCGGCATTGAAAAATTTTTATTGGATAACACATATTGCACTTTAATTGTTGTTGCTGAAGTTTTAAAATGAATGAACTCTCCGGCAGTATTTTCTGATAAATCCCAAACCGGTTTCCGAACTTTATCTTTCATTTCTATTGGAAGGCGATGGAAGATATTGGTGGTATCCAGCACGCAAACTCCTTCTACAAACGAGGGTTCATGCCAACTGATTTTCTGTTGTGAATAAGATGAAAATCCAAAACTCAAAAGACTTAAAAGAAATAAATATTTTTTCATTGCTATTTTTTATTTCAATAAAATTATTGCCTTTAAACTTTTTACTCACACTTTATTTTAAATCTATAGAAAAAGTGCTTGCAGGCAAACCTGTTTCATTCTCCAAATTAGCCCTGGTAAAAGGTTTGTACGCATATAACACTTTAATTATTTTTTCATTTTTATCCAAATGCAAAATCACTTGATTATTCTTTATTTCTGCCTTCGGCGAAATGATTTCCCCTTTTTCATTCATCACTTCAAAGCCGGTTAGCTGCTCATTATTTCTTGTTTGTAATTTTTCCCAATTCTTAAAATCAATGGTTATATTTTCCCCATTCTGTACCACTTTTGTTACCTCAGGTCCTTGCGCAATAATATTTTGATGATAAGTATTTTTCAAAGCCAACAGTGTCAAACGCTCTGCCATGCCACATTAGTAACAATAAATAAGAGAAATTTCTATTTCTTAAATATTAGTTTAGCGACAAGACAAGATCATCGCTTTATCAATCTCACACAATCCAGCATCGCTTCATTAATATCTCCATTCATATTTTCATTCCAATCTTCAAAGCTGATCACTACATGATGCAAACCCTTTAACAGATGTACTTCCAAAGAATTGCTCCAACCCCAGTTACTCCATTCTTCTTTCCCTCTCTGTGGGAAAACTAAAGTTCCGGTATCTTTATTGTCTATCAAAATAGTTCTGAAAGCGCATTTGTTTTCTGTATTGATTGGACCATTTCCATTGGCATATCTTACATCCAGAATATAATTTCCATCTTCTTTTACATTCTCTGCAAAATCAATTTTCCGATTGATAGTTTTACTGATCTCAACAAAACCGGTACCTGTAAATCCCTGGTAAGGTCTATCAGATTTTTTAGCGAAATCTTCTATTTGTATTATTTGTTCCTGCCCGAATGACTCAGTCGGGCGGGCGTTTACTGCCGGATACACCTGCAAAGGCTCGCTGGCAAATGATTCTGTTTTATTATTGGCAATAGCAATTACTTGATAATCGCCATATTTATTGGTATCAATTTTTAAAGATGTTTCTCTTATTTCTTTTAATAATTTTCCATTCTGTAAAACTTTATACGATCTGATATTTTTGCTGGTATCTTGCCAGGAAAGTAGCCCTTTCTCATAATTGACAACCGGCATCTGCGGGCTGAAAATATTTTCTACACTATTAATTTTTGCAGCAGGCAAATCATTATCTGATAAAATAATTTTAATGGTATGATTTCCCTGTAACGTTGATAAAACCTTATGTTCAGATGATTCTTTTCCATCTACTAAAAAAGATTTTATTGAATTTCCATACCCATCCATTTCAATATCTAAAACAGCATTTCTGTATTTAAAATTATCCAATGTTCTTTTTCCATTAAAAATCTTTGGAACAAAAGGTGCAAAAGAAAGATTATCTGCATTGAATTGCATTCCAAACAAAACTTTGTAAACAAGGCTGATACTACCAGAAAGGCTCCAAAGCATATTGCTGGAATTGATTTGGGTTCCTGCATAATCGCCATTTTCAGCCACAAAATTTTCTTTGTTGGTCAAAAATAAAGCCGCCGGGCGATACACAGAACTTATCGCTCTTACAACAGATGCTTCATCACCTGCTTTTGCTGAAGCCTGCGCCCAAAAAGATTCTACAAAAGGCCATACCGCATCATTATGATAGGGTGGAATGCCGGGTATCTGCGGATAAATGCAGGATATCCCATAAGGAGTAACGGGTGTGTTTGAAATTATTTTTTGTTGCCTCGCTTTATCGGCTACGCCAAAAATTACCGAAAGCGCTTCGCCCAATGCTTCTGATTTTGGAGAAAGTATTTTATCATTTCTGCCATACAAATATTGCCCGTAATAGCCTTTATCTTCCTGCCACAAATATTGATTCATACCAGTTTTAATCTGTGCAGCAACCTCATTATATTTCTTTTCATCATCCTGAAACCCAAGCAGAGCATCCATCTGAGCCAAAACGGTATTTGCTTCAAAATGAACCGCATTGGTACCAAGGCATTCTGATTCATAAATATCTGCTGGCCGCATCCACACAGGATATGTTTGTTCGCGCCAGTCTAAAAAAGAAGATTCTCCTTTCATCATTCCTGTTTCCGGATCATGAATATTATGAAGGTCATCATCAATAGAATTTTTAATCACCTCATACACATATTTCAGCCAATCTTTATCGCCGGTTACTTTATACACTTCCCATGCCGCAACTGCCCATATCTCTCTGTCGGTAGAAATAGGATAGGCGCCACCGGTGCCGGTATCCTGAATGATTCTCCCATTTTTCACTTTCTTTTTCAAACTGATCATAGCCACTTTGGGTTGCAAAATTCCCATGGATAAAATAATGCTGTAACTAATATCACGCGTCCAAACGCCCGCCCACTCTTTGCCCGTGCGAAATGTACTGTCAGGTTCAATGGCGTTTTGCATTTCCTCCAAAGCAAGATTGTATAAAGCATCCGGTAAAATATCAGGAGAATGATATTGTGGAAATGCGCTGATATCTTTTGATAATTTCCACGAATTAGCGGTTTTATTTTCTTCCGGATTTCGATTGAGTCTTAAAGTGATTTCATAAATTCCATCTTTATTATCATCACTCATTTGTAATTCTTTGTGTGAATACAAATTGTTGAAATCCCATGTGAGTGGTGCCACATTTCCGGCAACAAAAACACCTTTAAAATCATTTTTATAAATTTTCTCTCCATCAAAAGTTGTGTAAAAACCATTGTTCTTAAAGGATTTCAGCACATCATTCATATCTACCCGCAAAGTAACCCGGGTATCTTTTTTTAAATATTCACCGGAAGAAACTTTTGTTGAATCAACAAATTGATCACCAAATTTAATAACAGGTGTTTCATAAATTCCATTCCTTCCGGCGCAGATAATCCTATTGTCTTTTCCTGAAGGGGCTGCATTATCAGCGCCATTAATACTAAATTTAAATTTCATCTCAGGGCTTTTAAATTCATTCACCGGACTTATATAATTTGATACAAGTTCATTGCGCGAAAGTGCTTTGGCAATGAAATGTCCCTGCACTATGCTGTCTCTGTAAACAGAAAATGCTTTTGATTGATAAATAATATTATTGTCCATCACTTTACAACTATTAAGAATTATACCAATAATGAATACGAGGAAAATATTTTTATTCATTCTGTGAAATTAAATAATAATTAATTCTTGTTTCTCTCATACTAAATTACGTAGCGTCTTATGGTTTTCAGTTTTAATAAACTATTTTTTGTAGAAAATTATGAAAGAATTAGTGACGTGATTTGAGTAGGTTATATATTTCAGCAGCAAAGAATCTGTCCGACAGCAGGCAAACAAATATTAAGATTTTCCATTTTTATATGTCGCCTCTTGAATGTTCAAAGGAGGATTTAAAAATGATGCAGGACTGGGGGGTTATTGAGCGGGCTTCAATTTCAAGGATCCACATTGCCTAATTAAAAAAGAAGCACAAAAAACCCATTTTTTAAAAATACCTCATTCCCCTGAATTTTGTTCCTGTGGAATTACTGTATCTAAATTGAAATCTTGCTTTCCTTTTTGGCAATTAAACCAAAAAAACATCTATTAACATAGGACCAAATTCATATAAATCCTTTTTAAATTGAAATATTTATAAAAATTTAAACTTGTATTTTAAAAAGCTTTTAAAAAGACAACTGCAATTGAAATAAAGTTCATAATTAATCGTTTATGTAACAACGCCCCAAAAATTTAGAAACTACCTTAAAATGAAAAAAGCCTTTTTTGAACTACCATTAAGGCATTTTTGTATTTATTTTTCTATTGGGAAAAAATTTTACAGAAATTCAATTTTTTTTGGGTCCATTCTCTTCAGTTTTTTAACATCCATATTACCTTATTCCGCCTTTTCTCAACCCACAGTGAATTTTAGTTACAGTTACATAAATGTAACAAGAAATAATGGAGGAGGTACTTTGGAAACCGGTGATACTATTGAAGTGCACGCCCTTGTAAATTTACCAAGCGGCAATGCCCTTTCAAACGTTTATTTTATAGCTCCCATTTCAGCTGGTACTCAATATGTTGCCGGATCTTTAAAGCTAATAACCAATGAAGGGGTATTATTACAGACTTTCACAGACGCATCCGCTGATGATGCCGGGGTATATGATGCTGCAGCCGGACATGGCGTTAGAATAAATATAGGTACCACTACTCCTGGAGGGATGGCCTATAGCGGCGCTAACTTTAACTTAACAACAGGAGGGGGAACTATTACAGGAGGAGATGTACCTAAGGGAGGAGGAGGAACCCTGGGAATCATTGCTTATAGATTGGTGATAACCGGAAGCTTTGGAAATATCATTAATCCTACCGGAACATTTTATTATTCTTACAGTACTGGCGGGCGGCATCCAACTATAGTCTCTACTTCTTATGTTTTTAATTATTCCGGAATAAAGATTGTTCAAAACCAGTCACTGTGTGTTAATTTTTCCAGCGCCAGTTTTACCGCTGAAAGTTCTTTTGGAAGTGGAACTACTCAAAACAGAGCTGCAGGAGTGAATGCTCCCGGTTATACAAAAACGAATATAGCTGCTAATTCTCCGGGAGATGGTTTTTATTCAATTGTTAACAATACCAGTGCTACCGGAGCTACCAACAATGGAGTTCCTTATGCGCCAACTGCAAGTCCTACTAGGGTATTTGGTGGTTATTGGGATATCATTGGAGACCATACCGGTGCTGCAAATACGGCTACAGGAAATTTACCGGTAGCCCCTGGAACAAACGGGGGATATATGCTTGCCGTGAATGCGGATATTTCTACCGGTACGGCCTATACTGATTCAATTACAAATTTATGCCCTAATACATATTATGAGTTCTCTGCCTGGGTTAGAAATATTTGCGGTAAATGCGGCCAGGACCTGAATGGAAATCAAACTTACCTGCCCGGGGTAAAACCAAATCTAACCTATGCGATTAATGGCATTGATTATTATTCTACCGGAGATATTACCTACACAAACACATGGGTAAAGCGCGGATTTATTTATCAAACCGGCCCCGCCCAAACAAGTTTTGCCATAGCCATAAAAAACAATGCAGCGGGTGGCGGAGGTAACGATTGGGTATTGGATGATATTAGCTTATCCACTTGCTATCCCAATCTCACTATGAATCCGAATGATACGGCAACTGCCTGCGCAGGCCTTCCAATTACAATTACTGATACTGTAAAAAGTTATTATAATAGTTATGGCAATTATCTATGGCAAGTAAGTACAGATGGAGTCACATGGATTTCTGTAAGTACCCCAAGTACAAAAACGCCTGTACTTGTCAATGGATTATATCAATACTATGTGGACACTGTTTTTACACCCAATGCATTAGATAGCGGACTTTTTTTCAGGATTGAGGTAGCAACCACTACTTCTAATCTGAGTAATCCAAATTGTTCTGTAGCCAACAGCCAGAAAGTATTTTTAAAGGTTTTTAGTAAATCATGCAGTGTACTCAGTGCGGAAATTTTGAATTTTTACGGGTCAGTTATCAATAATAAAAATGTTTTACAATGGACTGTTCAGGATGATGATAATATTAAAGAGTATGCAATCGAAAAAAGTACGGATGGGGCAAATTTTTCAATGGTAGGTAGTGTAGCAGGGAGCCAAAGCACGCAGGGAGGCAATTATACCTTTACGGACCCGGATAATACTTCAAACATCAATTACTACCGGTTAAAGTTGGTGAATGCAGATAATACTCCCGCCAGATATTCCAAAACCATTCTGCTGTATAACCGGAGCGCTTTATTCAAAATTTCCACCATAAATCCTTTCAGTAATGACTTAAAAGTAAATATTTTTCTTCCTGAGCAGGGGACAGTAGAAATGAATCTTTATGATATGTACGGGAAAATTTTAAGTAAAAAAACTTTGCAACTGAGTACTGGCAATTCCCAGGTTATTTTCGATAATGTATCGTACCTGCCTCCAGGAATGTATATCTTGTCTGCCTTATATAATGGGATGGCCGTTCAAAGTAAATTGATCAAATCAGATTAAGGATCATTAATAATTTTTCAGAAATTGTCATTTGTTTCTTTTTGATCTTCAGGTTAATACTAAACAGTAAAATATTTCGTTTTTGTATTTAACCAATTCAGGTTTTAACCGAAAAATACTGTGGTATGGAGAAATTTTACTCTGGAAAGTTTATTGGCCTGTTTTTGAGAAAATTTAAAAAATCATACATAACTTTTCTTTTTTTTACGATTTTCTTTTCTCAATCAATTTTCACATCCACCCTTTTTGCACAGGTAAATTTTAGTTACAGCTATTTTAACCTCACCCGCAATAATGGGGGAGGCAGTCTGGAGCCTGGTGATACAATTGAAGTACACGCACTTGGTTTTGTAAATACAGGTACGACCTTAACCAATTTTTATTTTATAGATTCTATACGGACAGGAACCCAGTACGTGCCTAATTCTTTAAAGATCATTACTAATGAGGGAGTTCCTCTTGCCATATATACCGATGCAAGTAATGATGATGCAGGAGTGTATGATGCCAGCCCAACGCCACGCGTTCGCATTAATATCGGGACTTCTGTGCCAGGTGGAATAGCGCAAAGTGGCGCCGGGTTTTTAAGTACTACAGGTGGAGGAACAGTAAAAGGTGGTGATGTGCCAATTGCCGGCCCCGGCACCTGTGGTATTATAGCTTATAAATTGGTGGTTACCGCCAGTTATGGTGATACGCTGCACCTCGGAGGGAATTTTTATTACAATAATCCAGGAACTTTATCATATCATTCTAATTATGATGGCATTAAGATTATTCAAAACCAGGGATTCTGCCCTAATTTTTCGGGTGCTAATTTTTCTGCAGAAAGTTCTTTTGGTAGTGGAAATACACAAAACAGGTCTGCTGGTATAGATGCCCCCGGTTACACTAAGATGAATATAACTGCAAATACACCCAATGATGATTATTATGCTATCGTTAATAACACCAGTGCGGATGGCAGTACCAATAATGCAGTTTCCTTCAAGCCAAACGTACATAGAGTATTCGGAGCATGGGATATCATAGGAGATCATACAAATGCAGTGAGCTCAGCTACCGGAAATGCGCCCGTAAGCCCAGGTACTACCGGCGGATATATGTTATTAGTAAATGCCAATTATAATACAGGCGTTTGCTATATTGATACCATAAAAGATGTATGCCCTAATACCTACTATGAATTTTCGGCTTGGGTAAGAAATTTGTGTGGACAATGCGGCGCTGACTTAAATGGTACTCCGGAAGGCCCAGGGCACCATGGCGTAATGCCTAATCTTACTTATACGATAAATGACGTAGATTATTATACCAGTGGAAACATCCAATATACCGGTACCTGGACAAAACGAGGCTTTATTTATCAAACCGGCCCGGCGGAAAACAGCTTTGTAATAGGCATAAAAAACAATGCTTCGGGTGGTGATGGCAACGATTGGGTACTTGATGATATTAATTTATCTACGTGTTATCCCAATCTGATCATGAATCCCAATGATACTGCGACAGTATGTGCAGGATATCCCGTTACAATTACCGATACCGTAAAAAGTTATTACAATAACTATGGAAATTTTCGTTGGGAAGTAAGCACCGACGGAGGAAATACGTGGATTCCGGTAAGTGCCCCCGGAATAAAAACCCCCGTATTGGTAAATGGTCTATATCAGTACTATGTTGATACTGTGTTTACTCCAGTGGCGGCAGATAGTGGTTATTATTTCAGGCTCAAAGTAGCTACTACCTCAGCTAATCTAAGCAATATCAATTGCTCGGTAGATAATAGTCAAAAGGTTTTTTTAAAAGTATACAGCTCTTCATGTAGTGTATTAAATGCAAAAATTTTGATTTTTAACGGCTCCGTAATCAATAATAAAAATGTATTACAATGGATCGTGCAGGATGAGGATGGGATAGCTGATTATACGATTGAAAAAAGCCTGGATGGAATTCATTTTGAACAAATTGGAGATGTGGCTCCGATGAGTAACCGTATTGGAGATGGTTATTTTTTTACAGATCCGGGAAATAATTCTAATATTAGCTATTACCGTTTAAAATTGTTAAGCACAAATAATATTCCTGCCATTTATTCCAAAACCGTACTTCTTTATAATAGAAGTGCCATGTTCGATATTTCTACAATTAATCCGTTTAAAGATATTTTGAAAGTAAATATCTATCTCCCTGCAATGAGTAAAGTAGAAATGAATCTCTGCGATATGTATGGAAATATTTTAACCAAAAAAACTTTACAACTAAGTGCTGGAAATTCCCAGGTTACTTTCGATAATTTGTCAGGCCTGCAGGCAGGAATGTATATTTTGAATGTGTTTCAAAACGGAAGCAACATTCAGAAAAAATTGATCAAGGAAAATTATTAAATTATTTTTTTCACGTTCGATAGTCATAAAACCACCGGATCCCGGTGGTTTTATGACATCATCGTCTTCAAAAAATCTGGTAATTAGATACCTGGTAAATTGAACTATTGGTTCCATTATCCCAACTGAAATAAATTTCTCCTACATTTTTTGCAAACCATCTTTGCCCGGTTAATACAGGATTTGTATTTCCTGTTATGAAAAATTGATATTGTACCTCAATCACATCAGGAAAATTAAAACCGGGAATTGAAGTGACAGCTACGGCTTTCGCCAGTATCGTCATTTGCGCATATCCTGAAACAGCCGTACCTCCAATAGTTCCATTGATGTTGGGAGTTACCCAGGTTGTAGATACAGCTACATTATCCTTCAGGAAAATAAATTCGCTTTCTACTGACTGATCAAATCCAAGGTATTTCGAAAAATCAATGTACTCATAATAATCCCCACCTGGTTTCCGATAATAAAATGAATCGGTAATTGCGCTGGTTTGGGTCTGGCTTTGCTGAATAGTCTGATAAGTTTCAGCCCCAATAGTAGGCGAGTAATTAATCACTTTATAAGTAATTTCATCAGACGCACTGCCGCCAACAAGATTATAAATCCAGTTGGAATTAAGTGAAAGTGGAAAATAATCACCTGAGGGAGCTACCGGTGGTAAAAATGTAACGGGGAATCCGCAGGTACTGGTACCGTAAGTAACGGTAAAGTTTTGTAATCCTGAGTTTAAAGGAGTCCCATCTCCCGTCAAAGTAATATTTTTTATACCTGGGGTGGGGAAAATCCCTGATCCTGAAAATCTTACTCCATTAACTGAATCAGTGCTGATTTGATAGGAACCCGGAGTTGTTATATTCACTTGTACTTGCACAGTATTGCCGGTATTAAAAGCAATTCCCTGCTGGTAAGTCCCATTCAGAGTAAAAGGAGTGCATGCGTCGGCAGTACTACCCAATGTTCCTACAGACTTTCCCAAAACCGGTAAAGTAAAAGCGCATTGACTGTTGCCAAAATGTAAAGTAAAAACATCATTTCCAGCGACAGTTGGTGTTCCAGTCGCGTATAAAATTACATTCTGAGGTCCGGTAATTGCAAAAGTTCCTGACCTGGAAAATGAAACTCCGTTTATGGTGTTTGTTGAAAGGGTATATGGGCCGGGAACAGTTACAGTGACCGATACTCCTACTGTATTTGAAGATGTCGTAGGAATTCCCAGGGCATAAGTTCCCAGAAAAGTTACTGGTTGACAGTTGCCCGAACTATCGCCTAAAACTCCTGTTGATGAGGGGTTCACACTACCGCTGGCAAAAGTGGAAGTGAAAGAACCAGAAGTGAGTTGAATGACATTATTAGTTGAATCCAATGCAGATCCTGAAAATGTTCCGGTAATTGTATTATTAGTGATTGAGGTAACGTTTACAATAAATTCGCCGATTAGCTGGCTCGCCTGGTAAATATTTTCCCTTGAAGATGAGTAAGTAAATGAAGATTGAAAAGCAGAAGCTTTATAAGTACCCACTTTAAAAGAATCAGCAAATAAATGCATTGAAAAATTTTGGCCTCCATTAGCTGTTGCACCTATAAGAAAAAGTTCATTGGTACTTCCGGCAGAAGTTTGATAAACAGTATCCATATCGCCAGAATACTTTATGCTGCCATTTGAGAATTTCCAACTACCGGTAGTAACTCCTTGAAAGGGGGTTTCAATACTGTATTCTTTTTGGCAGGCATTCAAAATAACAGCAGCTGCAAAAATTGAAAAAACGATCCTCAAATTTTTCATTGAATGAAGTTAAAATTAATTTTTCAAGTTTTAAGAAACTCCTATTTCATCATTTACTAATGCTTTTGTTTCGATACTTTGCGAGTTAATCTTAGCGGTATTGGATTTAAAAAAATGTTTTTGAAATACAAAGATGGCAATTATTCCTGTAGAAATAGAAGCATCTGCTAAATTAAATATTGGACTGAAAAAATCAAAATTGTTGCCTCCCCAAATAGGCAACCATGAAGGCAATTGTGTATGGATAATTGGGAAATAAAGCATGTCAACCACATTACCATGAAGAAATCCTGCATATCCATGTGCCGGAAATATTTTTGCAATATTGTAGGTATCCATACTACTTTTTTCAAAGATCAATCCATAAAACATGCTGTCAATTAAATTTCCCAATGCGCCGGCAAATATTAAGGCTACACAAATTATAAAACCTTTCTGATAATTTTTTTCGATAATTTTTTTTATATAGAAAACCCCAAAGATCACAGCGCCCAGCCGAAATAAAGTTAAAGCCATTTTACCCCATTCGCCTCCTAATTTCCAGCCATAAGCCATTCCTTCATTTTCAATAAAATACAATTGAAACCAATTTCCTAATACAGCATGTGATTCTCCGGCATGATAATGCGTTTTTATATAAATTTTCAAAACCTGGTCAGCAATTACTATACAGCAGATAATTAAAAAAACACTTCTCTTTTTCACTAATAAAATTTAATGAGCAAAGATAATAAAATTGAACCAGCGTGTTTATGCAATAAGTTAATTATTCGCAAATGGCTTCAACGCTTTGATTTATCTTTTGCTCTACCGGCTTAAAAAAGTGTTTCCTGAAAATAATAATCGTAATTACTCCTATTGAAACAGATGTATCTGCAATATTAAAAATATAATTGAAAAAAGAAAATTCTGTTCCTCCAAAAAATGGTATCCATTGTGGTAACTTATTGATGTGTATGATTGGGAAATAAAGCATATCCACCACTCTGCCATGCAAAAATCCGGCATATCCGTGTGGAGGGAATATTCTGGCAATATTGTATGCAAACGAGCTGCTATTTTCGAATATCATTCCATAAAAGAGGCTATCAATGAGGTTGCCCAGAGCACCGGCAAAAATAAATGCCACACATATAATATAACCGGGATGATATTTTTTTTCGAAAATTTTTTTGATGTAAAAAACTCCGAATATTACTGCCGCCAAACGGAATAAGGTAAGCAAAATTTTTCCCCATTGTCCGCCAAATTTCCAGCCGTAAGCCATTCCCGCATTTTCAATAAAATATAATTTGAACCAGTTTCCTATTAGCGGATGTGATTCTCTTATATAATAATGAGTTTTTACATAAATCTTGAGAACCTGATCGGCAATTACGATTATGCAAATAATAAAAATAATAGTTCTCATTTTTAATTTCATAGTACTTAGTTCTTAGTTTTTAGTTCATATAGTACTTAGTTCTTAGTTTTTAGTTCATAGTGCCCTGCGCCTTGTGTCTTGTGTCCTGCGTCTTGTGTCTTGTGTCTTGTGTCTTGCGTCTTGCGTCTTTTAATTTATTTATTTTATAGATTACAGTAAAGCAACTTTTATTTTAAATTTCTATTTTACTTAAAGCCATTCCCAATTATGAATTATGAACTTTACGTTATTCCTCAAAATAAATTCTCTTCACTCTTTGTGATACTCCGGTCATAATTTCATAAGGAATTGTTTGCGCCCAATGCGCTAATGTTTGCAAAGAAAGCGGCTCTCCAAATACAATTACTTCATCTCCTTCTTTTATATTTTTGATACCCGTTACATTAAGCATTGTCATATCCATACATACATTCCCGATTACAGGAGCCAGCTTATTTTTTACCAGCATTTTACCAACGTCATTCCCCAAACTTCTTGAATACCCGTCTGCATACCCAATACGGACAACCGCAATAATACTATCTTTTTCTACCTTTCCCATTCGCCCATAGCCGACGGTTTCGCCTGCTTTTATTTTTTTAATTTGTGAAATAGTAGTCGTGAGAGTAGAAACATTTTTTAAATTTTTTTGCATTTTTTTATTACTGTCAATGCCGTAAAGCCCAATTCCTAACCTAACCATATCCATTTGAAATTCAGGATGGCGACTTATTGCAGAAGTATTGGCAATATGTTTGTCAAAATAGTAGCCCAATAAGTTTTCCACAGTAAAACAACATTTTTTGAATATTTTAAATTGCAATCTTGTAAAGTTATCTTCAGCCGGGTTTTCACTCGCTGCAAGATGAGAAAATACACTTTTTACTTTTATAAAATGATTTTTTGATATTTCTTTACAAAGGGAAACAATTTCATCTTCCATAAATCCAAGCCTGTGCATACCTGTATCAATTTTTAGATGGACCGGAAAATTTTCTATTTCCGATTTTTTTAAATATTCCGTAAAATCACGCAGCAATTCAAAAGAAAAAATTTCAGGTTCCAGATTATAATTCACAATAGAATCGAAAGTGCTGCTGTCAATATTCATCACCATGACGGGCAAGGTTATCCCGGCATTTCTTAGTTCAATTCCTTCGTCCGCATACGCCACAGCCAGGTAATCCGCTTTATTGTATTCCAGCACGGATGCTATTTCGTAACTGCCGCTACCGTAGCTAAAAGCTTTCACCATCGCCATAACTTTGGTAGTAGATTTCAGCTTCTGCTTATATTGTTTCAGGTTATGCACTATCGCATTCAGATTAATAGAAAGAACTGTTTGATGAACTTTTTGTTCCAAAATATGGCTGATCTTTTCAAACCCGAATTGCCGGGCGCCTTTTATTAAAATAGTTTCATCATGGAAATTAGATAGAAATAAATTTTCTAAAAATTCATCTGTTGATTTAAAAAAAGATGCATTCTTTAAATATGAAAATTCATTTCGATTAGAAAAAATACCAGGCCCGATTCCATAAAATTTATCAATATTTTTTTGCCTTAGTAATGAGGCCACTTCCGCATACAATTTCTTTGGTGCGATGCCCGTTTGTAAAATATCTGAAAGAATAAGGGAATGGGCCTTGTGTTGTTTTTGCTGATTTAAAAAATCCAGCGCAATGCCCAGGGAGTAAAGATCATTACTATAACTGTCATTAATAATATTACTGTGATTGACTCCCTCCTTTAGTTCCAGCCGCATAGCTATAGGATATAGAGATTTAAATCTCAGGGAAATCCCTTTGGTATTTTTATTTAAAATAAATAACACACACCAGCAGCTGATAGCATTTTGAACAGAAGCATCGTCAGTAAAAGGAATCTGAATTTGTACTTTTTCTCTTTTGTAAATTGCTTCGATTAAAGAAAATGAATTTCTTTTTTTGATTCCTTTGATCTGTAATATATTGTTATCTTTCTTCCCCCAGGAAAACAATTGAAGGTGTTTATTTTTTTGTTGAAATAATTGTATCTCATGACTTAATTCTTCATCACCGGCGCAAAAGATCAATTGCTTTGCCTTTTGAAATAAGATCAATTTTTCGTTGATCTTTTGTTTCCTGTTTTTAAACCCTTCATCGTGTGCATTGCCGATATTGGTAAAAATGCCAATAGTGGGTTGAATTATTTTTTCAAGGCTTTTCATTTCTCCAGGCAAAGAAATTCCTGCTTCAAAAATTGCAAGATCATTAGCCGTACGAATATTTAAAACACTTAGTGGAACTCCTATTTGAGAATTAAAACTCTTTGGACTTCTTACTATTGAAAAATCATTTTGCAAAAGCTGATACAACCATTCTTTCACCACCGTTTTACCATTACTTCCTGTAATTCCTATTACCGGTAAATTATTTTTTAAAAAGAAATCCCTGTGATAGATCGCCAATCTTTGGAGTGCGGCAACACTATCGGAAACCAGGATAATATTTGCAGAAGGGTAATTTGTAAAATTTATATTTTTCTCATCGGTAATAAAATTCCTTACTCCTTTCTGATATAGATTCTCTATGAATAAATTAGCATCCTGGTGTTTATTTCTGATGGCAAGAAAGACAGTTGTTTCAGGATAACTGATTTTGCGGCTATCCAATGAAAGCCATGTCGGCTCATGGATTGACAAATTTTGGTTCAACCATTTTCCTTTTATGATTTCTGCAATCCGACCGATAGTATAATGGATACTTACATTCAATTATTACTGTTTAAATTTTTCTGATTTTGATTATTTTTATAAATGGAAAACAATACAGAGCCTCCGAGGCACAGGACAATCACCAGCAAAGAAATAGCGATATGCAAATGAACACCAAAATAAGAAACCAACATTTTTAACCCAACAAATATTAAAACAATTGCTATTCCTTCTTTCAGATATTTGAATTTTTCTACGGCGCTTCTCAATAAAAAAAATAACGAGCGCAATCCCAATACTGCGAAAATATTGGATGTGTAAACCACCATTTTATTTTGAGTAATGGAAAAAACTGCGGGAATAGAATCCAATGCAAAAACAATATCGGTTGCCGCCAGCATGATCATTACTACAAAAAGCATGGTATAATGTTTTCTCCCATTTATCCGCATAGTAAATTTACCGCTGCTATTATCATTTGAAATCGGAAGTATTTTCTTCAAAAATTTATATACTGAATTATCCTGTGGATTAAATTCATCTTCGGTTTTTACAATGAACATTTTAATTCCTGTATAAACCAGGAATGCTCCAAAAATGTATAATATCCAGTAAAACCGATCTATGAGCGCAATACCGACGGTTATAAAAATGACTCGCAAAACAACGGCCAGCAAAATTCCGAGCATTAACACACGATTGGCGTGTCTTTCGGGAATACTGAAATAAGTGAATATGAGTATGAAAACAAAAATGTTGTCAATGCTCAATCCCCATTCCATGAGGTAAGCGCTTATATATTCCAGTGCGCCGGTTTGCCCGTCTTCAAACCATACAAAAACAAAAAAACCCAATCCTAACCCTACCCAAAATAAGGTTTGTAAGAAGGCTTCCCTGATAGATATTGAATGTGATTTTCTGCTCAATAACCCAAGATCAAAAACGATTGCCCCGATTAATACCACGCCGAATATAACATAGCTCCATTCTGTTGCTGTCATTATTTTTGATTAGGATAAATGTAAAAATAAGAATTGCCAATTAGATTCTGTTTTTAATATGGCTTAAATTTGTATTTTTTATAGTAACATTATCAGAATTGTGTAGGATAATTTTAAAAAGAAGATCTTTCATTTTTGTAAAATAAATCGCAATTCTTTTTGTTAACCCTAAATATAAAACTCATGAAATTATATTCTGTAAATGCCGGACATTTCAAACTTGATGGAGGAGCTATGTTCGGCGTAGTACCAAAAAGTATGTGGAAGAAATTGAACCCTCCTGATGAAAATAATATGTGCAACTGGGCAATGAGGTGTATGTTGATTGAAGATGAAGGAAGGTTAATTCTCATTGATAATGGAATGGGTAATAAGCAGGACGAAAAGTTTTTTAGTTATTATTATTTGAACGGAGAGGATACATTGGAAAAATCTTTAGCAAAATACGGATTCGCAAAGGATGATATTACCGATGTATTTTTAACTCATCTTCATTTTGATCATTGCGGTGGTTCTATTGAAAAAGTTGATAACATCTTTATTCCTGCTTTTAAAAATGCGGTTTATTGGAGTAATGAAAATCACTGGCAATGGGCTACCAATCCTAACGACAGGGAAAAAGCGAGTTTTTTAAAAGAAAATATTTTGCCCATAAAAGAAAGCGGGAAATTAAAGTTCATAGAAACAAAGGAAGGAATTGAATTCACTAAAAATATAAATATCCGATTTGTAAACGGGCACACGCAATCTATGATGCTGCCACAAATAAAATATAAAGGGAAAACAATTGTTTATATGGCAGATCTTTTTCCTTCTTTAGCACATATTCCTATTCCCTACGTGATGGCTTATGACACACGCCCACTGGAAACTTTAAAAGAAAAAAGATCATTTCTTATGGAGGCTCTTCAAAAGGATTTTATTCTGTTTTTTGAACACGACAGGGAAATTGAATGTTGCAATCTGCAAGTAACAGAGAGGGGCATACGCAGTAAACAAACTTTTAAGCTGGAAAGTGTATTATAAAAAATTTTTAAAGAGGACTCATATGAAAAAGATAAGCTTCCTTTTTCTGATTGTAAGTATCGGAATCATCATCTATTTTTTTATTAAAGAACAATTCAGAGGTATTGGGCTATCGCCATGGGAAAATATGCTCTTGTCAATAACCTACCTGGTAGTAGGTATTTCACTTATTATTTTATACAGAATAAAATATCTTGAAAATAAAAATCAGGAAAAGAAAGGCAAATGAATGCCTGTTTTTTCAAAAAAATTCCTTCTTTAAATACTTTAACGGAAACTGATTAACGAAGTAAGCGGATAGCGAAGATTTCTGTATCCCATCATATCTACTTTAATAGAACCCACAGATATAGGGCTTTCGGCGCGTAATAATAAATGATTGCGATCATCGCTTACCCATACATTCATATTTTCTCCACCCTGAAAAATGGTCCCTTTAATAAGAAGAGGTTTAAATTTTATAGCTCTGAATTTTCCATATTTTGTTTTTACATTTTCCTTTCCTTCATAGCGCAGATAAAGATGATAGATCTCGTCATCCAAAAACATATCAAAAGGAATTTTATCACCAGGTCTGTATTTACTGAAATCTATATTTCTTGCATAGTAAACTGAGCTGATAACATCTTGAATGCATGAGGTTACTTTGAAAACACCATGAGTGCTTACGGCAGTTTCTGCCTTATGATTAAAAGTTACATTATTATAAATCCTGGAGCCGCCTTCACTTACATTTCTTATAAATTTTACCGGTAACATGGTTGCCGTATCAATGTAAGTTTCATAGCGGTCGCGCACTTTATAAAAATTATCAAAGAAGGAATAAGTTTCGCCTGTGCCTACACAATGATATACCGGAACGCCATTGAAAGTTTCGAGCGTGGTGGTAAACTTCGCTTCTCCCGCGCCGACATACATTCCTAGCGTGGTGTAATAAACTTCCATGGTTATCTGTTCACCTGCCTGGAACGCAGTATTATGTACTCCACAGAATACATCTTCCTGTTGTGAAACATTTGTAAAAAGTAAAAATAAAAGAGAGATAATTGCTTTCAAACTATTATTTGTTTTTAAAAAATTTGATGCCCAATATAAAAAGGCTTCCTGCCAGTGCGGGAATAAATAAATTGATAAACCAAATACCAAAAGTAGTGCCTAATATTCCCACTGTGTTTCCACTATAAATACTTAGAAGTTCTGTGCTGAACTTGCCGCGAATTCCCAAATCAGCAATAGCAATTGTAGGTACAATTGCCAATACCAGAAAGAGAATGCTCACAATCCAGAAAGCGTCTACCCAAAATATTTCTACATGTAAAACCTGTAACATTAAAATATATTGTACGACGAAAACAAGATAACGAAAGAAAGAAAGAGATAATAGCCTTAACAATAATTTAGCAGTAAACCCCTCTAAAACGTTAATGTATTTCACAAATTTTCCTGCTGCCGGAATTTTGTCTACAAGGATAATTAGCCAGGATAAACGAAAGAAAAACAAAATCAATATTGCTGAAGCCGATGATGAAATAAATAATAAAATCTTTATCCAGAAAACGGAAAGCCCCATCACAGGACCAGAATGTTCGTTTTGAAAATACAGCCAATACATCAGACCACCGCTGCCTAAAACTAAAGTAATAATAAGTTGGCTGATACTTCCGGCAATTGATAATGAAATTGCTTTTAGCCGGCTTCCCTCTTTTAAATATAAAATCCGGCCGCCATATTCTCCCATTCTGTTGGGTGTATTTAAAGAAAGGGCTACTCCGCTTAATACCGATTTATAAGCTCTGAAAAAACTGATCTTTTGCAAGGGTTTTACCAACACCTGCCACTTCCTTGCTTCCATTCCCCAGTTTACTAATGCAAGAATTAATATCAGCCAAAACTTCCAGGCTCCCGGTCCAAAAGGTGCTTCTTTTATAAGTAAAAGGGACTGGTGCAGGTTGGGCTGCGTTATTATTTGCTTATACAAAGAATAAAATAACCAAAGCGCCAGCAACGGAGCTAAAATATACTTGAAAATTATTTTGATATTTTTGTTGGTAGGAATCACTAAGCTTTAATACGGAATTTTCTTTTTAATTTACAATCTTCTATTTTCAAAGCGGTAAAAATAAACTTCAATTGCATAATAACTCAAAAATCATTTTAGGAATTGACCCGGGCACATTGATTATGGGTTTTGGAGTCATTAAAGTTACTTCTTCGGGAATGACATTAATTATTATGGATGTATTAAAAATCTCTCCAAAAAAAGATGCATACCAACGTTTACAATTGATACATCATAAAGTTTGCGAATTATTAGAAGCCCATTCACCCAATGAGTTTGCCATTGAGGCGCCGTTCTTTGGAAAGAATGTGCAAAGTATGCTAAAATTGGGCCGGGCACAGGGTGTCGCCATTGCTGCGGCCATGCAGGCAGGAATTCCAGTCACGGAATATTCACCCCGCAAAGTGAAACAATCCATCACCGGAAACGGGAATGCAGACAAACTCCAGGTATTAAAAATGTTGCAACGGCTTATTGTTTTTGAAGAGAATCCCAAATATTACGATGCGACCGACGCACTCGCGGTTGCTGTTTGCCATCATTTCCAGGGAAATGAGCTTTCAAAAAATCCTATAAAAAAAATGAGTGGCTGGAAAGATTTTTTAGTAAAAAATCCGGGAAGGGTGAAGTAAGAAAAACAAAAATTCCTATTATTTGTTCGTTTATTGTACAATTACTTTGTTTTTGTAATCTTTCATACTTCTGCTCTATCTTTCATATTCACAACACTCCTTAATTCATCTTTCAAAAATCCTTTGAGACTTAAATCTTCATCTAATAGGGGCCAATGAATTCCTGTACCACGGGCTATTAGCTCATATTGCAATAAAGCTCTTTTGTCAGCAGAAGATAATCGGGGATAAGAAGATAAACGTTGATGCAAAACCGCTTTAGTATTTAAAATAATGAGCATTACATCCAATTCAGGATGAAAGTCAACACTTACAATTTCCAAACCTTCCTGGTAGATTAATTTTTCAATTGCGTCAAAATTATTTATTAAAGTACTCATGCCATTTATTTTTAAATATTTCTGAATAGGTGATTACAATTTCTTGAATATCTTTCATTTCATTATTATTAAAGCCTACTAAATATGCAATATTTATGGAAGGATCAAGCCAAATTTTTCCATAACCATCTCCCTTTATAACGTGAACATGCGCTGGCTCATCGTTTTCACTACTATAAAAGAAAAATCTAAAGCCTTTTAATAATAATAATGTACGACTCAGTTTATCTTTCCATTCACTCCATCGCCTTCAAAATTTTCTCCTGTGCTTTCTTCAAATCTTCATTCGTAGGAGATAACTTTTTACGGGTAAAATTAATATCATTCATATTATTAAGCGGTATCAGATGCATATGCGCGTGAGGAACTTCAAGACCCACCACGCTTAATCCACAACGGTTACAGGGGAAAGATTTTTCAATAGCCGTTGCAATTGGTTTGGCAAATAATAATATTTCAGAGAGATAATCATCCGGCATGTCCAAAAATTTATCAACTTCTAATTTTGGGATTACCAAAGTATGCCCTTCTACCAACGGATTAATATCTAAGAAAGCATAGAATTTTTCATTCTCCGCGATCTTAAAAGATGGAATTTCTCCTTTGATTATTTTACTGAATAGGGTCATGGTAATTTTTTATTTTCTTGATTAAAATTTGCTGATGGCTGATAGCTTATTACTCATCATGCTGTTATTTTTTCAACTTTAAATTTGATAACACCTGCAGGTATTTTTATTTCAGCTATTTCTCCAACAGTTTTTCCCAACAATCCATTACCAATTGGTGAAGAAGCTGAAATCTTCTTCTCTTTCAAATTGGCTTCTTTCTCAGAAACTATTTGATAAGTAACTTCCTTTTTGGTAGAAAGATTGGTAAGTGTCACTTTTGTAAGGATAGAAACTTTGCTGGTATCAATGGTGCTTTCATCTACTATGCGCGCGGTGGCAATAATACTTTCCAGTTGTTTTATTTTGGCCTCCAGCAAACCCTGTGCTTCTTTGGCTGCGTCATATTCTGCATTTTCTTTCAGGTCGCCTTTTTCGCGCGCCTCTGCTATGGCTCTTGAAGCTGCGGGCCTTTCCACTCCTTTCTTATGCTGAAGCTCAGCCTGCATTTGTTCAAAGGTGCTTTTTGTTACGTAATTTATCTGGCTCATAGTAATCTATGTTTTTATTTGTCAAAAACTTTACTTTTTGATGAAAAAAAATACAACGCCCCATATTTACTAAGACGTTGTATGAATACAAATATAAGAAATCCTGAAATTTATTTCAATCCTAATTTTTCCAAAAGAATTTTTGCCATTTTATATAAAGCCTCCTGTGAATACCCTGCAATATGAGGCGTTACAATTACATTTGGCTGTGCTGCCAACCAGTCCAGCCTATGGATTTCTTCTTTGGAATAGGTTTCTAATTTTTCATTTTCCAACACATCGAGGCCGGCGCCGGCAATTTTTTTATTTTTCAATGCTGTAACGAGTGCCGCAGTATCAGTTACTCTCCCCCTGCAGGTTGAAATAAAAAACGGAGACCTCCCCAGCGAATTAAAAAAATGTTCACCGGCAAGATGCTCTGTTTCCTGTGTTAGCGGCACATTCAAACTTATAATATCCGAATAGCGGCAAACCTGGTCCTGGTTAGCTTCCTTTATATAACCGCTTCCAAAATCAAATTTATATTTATCGTACGCCAACACGGTTACACCAAAAGATCCTAAAAGCTTTGCGAGCGTCGAGCCGGTATTTCCATATCCAATAATTCCAATGGTTTTCCCTTCCAGTTCTATTCCACGGTTGGCATCTCTTATCCATTTGTGGTCTTTTATTTCTTCAAAAGAAGAACTTATTTTATTGGTAAGATTGAGTATCAGTCCCAGCGCATGCTCTGCGACGGCATTGCGGTTTCCTTCAGGGCTGCTCACACATTTTATACCCTTCGATTCAGCATAATCTACATCTATCAGTTCCATTCCGCTTCCCAATCTTCCAATCCATTTTAGCCGGGTAGCTTTGTCAAGTAAAGGTCTGTTAATCGCCATGCGCGTCGTTACTATCAATCCCTCTGCCTGGCTTATAATACTACTCAATTCTTCATACGTTATTTTTTCAGAAAAAAGAACTGAATAGCCATTGTGTTGCAGCGTTTCAGTTAAATAATTATGCGCCTTTGATGTTATGATTACCTGCCTGTTCAATTTTTATAAATTTTATTTTATTTTTCTCGCCTGCCCGACTATGTCATTCCCGTCCGACCGGGTCATCTGGGCGGCCAGACGGGGATTGCATCCATGGCTATTCACCTTAAACCAATAGAACGCGCCGCGGCGCAATCCTACTCTTTCTTTCCTTATTAATTATTCTTTATTAATTATTTTTCATTTCCTAAACAGAAATCTTGCTTATTTGTTGGTTCACTGAATGGTAATTTATTCCTCCCATTTTTTATCCCCTTAAGGGGTTAGGGGTTAGCTGCAATCATACTGATCTCTACATTCACATCTTTAGGCAAAGTCTTTACCGCTACTGTTTCCCTTGCCGGAAAATCTTTATCAAAATACTTACCATACTCAGTATTTACTTCCGCAAAAAAACTCATTTCTTTTAAAAAAATAGTCGTTTTAACTACATTACTAAAATCGAATCCCGCCTCCTGCAAAACCACTTTCAGATTCTCCATTACCTGGATAGTTTCTTCTGTTATACTCCCATTCTTTAGTTCCGATGTTCCGGGTATCAATGCCACCTGGCCGGATAAAAATAAAAATCCGCCCGCTTTTACCGCCTGGCTATATGGACCTATGGGCACAGGCGCATTATCAGTTTTGATAATTACTTTACTCATTTTTTTATTTCTTTTAAGACATTAAAGTTGCAAAACTTTCCATCAACTAACAAACCTATTTTTGCAAAAAATTCAATATGAGAATTTTTATTTCAGCAAATGTAGGTCAACAGAAAGAGTTAAATTACATAAAAGCGAATGAAAGTAATGAATTGATTTTTAATTCACGACTTCCTAATGATGATGAATATAAAAACCTTGACGCTTTTTTTATTTTTTCTGAACAAATAAATTCCTTGAATTTTGCCAACTTTGGAACAAAGCCGGTATTTATTAATTCTGTGACCGAAACATTATTACAATTAAAAATGCCTTTGAATGTAAGCAGGCTCAATGCATGGCCAGGTTTTCTGCAAAGAGAAGTTTGGGAAGTGGCAACAAATAATCAAAAGGATATTGAAATTATTTTTAACTCTCTTAATCAAAAAATCATTGTTGTAAAAGACGAACCTGGCCTGGTTTCCGCAAGGGTGGTTAGCATGATAATTAATGAAGCTTTTTTTGCTTTAGGTGAAAATGTCAGTACCAAAGAAGAAATAGATATAGCTATGAAATTAGGAACTAATTATCCGTACGGGCCTTTCGAATGGGCAGAGAGAATAGGAATTGAAAATATTTTTCATTTATTGGAAAAATTATCTGAAAAAGAAGACCGCTACACACCGGCTACTGCTTTGAAAAAATTATATCTTGAAAAAAACACGGTCAATAATCTCAAAAAATGAATTACCTCTTAAACATACATACCACCACAGAAAATGCAATTGTAAATATATGTGACGGCCCAAAGGTCTTGTCCAGCTTAGTAAATTCGGATTCAAAACAACATGCTGCATTCTTGCATACTGCCGTTCATCATATTTTACAGGTAAATGACATTAGGCCTAAAGATTTAAAAGCGATTGGAGTTACCGGTGGACCAGGTTCTTATACCGGTATAAGGGTCGGTCTTGCAAGTGCCAAAGGTTTCAGTTTTGCATTAAATATTCCACTCATTATGATAAATACACTGGAAGTAATGGCATTTACAATTATTAATAAAATATCCGATGAAAGTGCCTTGTATTGTCCCATGATTGATGCCCGCAGAATGGAAGTTTTTACTGCAGTATATGATAACAAATTAAATGAGATCATTCCGCCATCAGCAATGATTATAGCCGAAAATTCTTTCCGGGAAATTATGACTAAACAAAACGTTTATTTTTCCGGTTCCGGCTCTCATAAATTTAAAAATATTATTCCCCATTTACATGATTCTCAATTTATTCCGGATACTATTGACTCAAAATCATTAGGGATTTTTTCCTGGAATAAATTGCAGAAAAAAGAATTTGAAAATGTTGCCCACTCTAAACCTTACTACATAAAGGATTTTTATACCATTAAAAAAAATAAATAAGAGAAAAAATACATTTTAATATTTCATTACAAACTATATCTATCCTTAATACTTACTTTTGTAACTGAAGAACGACATCTTTATTAAAATCATTTATCTTATCATTTAAATTACTTTATATGACTACTACAGTCCAGGATCACCAGCCAACCCATCTTGAACATACAACTGAAAGCGAAGCTCTCAGAAACATGGATTATTTAAAAATAAAAAAAGCTGCTTTAGTACTTAGAGCACTTAATCATAAACTCAGACAGTTGATTCTCAAAACAATTGACGAGCACAAAAGGATTACAGTTACGGAACTTTATGTAAAATTGCGACTGGAGCAATCTGTTGCTTCTCAACATCTTGCTATCTTACGCAAGGCCGAAATTGTAAACACACTACGTGAAGGAAAATTTATTTTTTACACTATCAATGAAGAACGTATTAACGAAATCAATAAGTTTGTGCAAAACCTGGTAGGTTAAAATTAATAGTTGGAATTTTTCACAAACAACAACACATTTCCTTAAAAATATTAATGCCTTATTTAAGACTTTTACTTAAGTAAGGCAATATTTTTTTAAATTAATTTGACATCCGGGTATTCATCTTAACTTTATTTTACAAGATTGTCTGTGAAACTGTCGAAAAATGATTTTATAAATTTCTTATGATCGCAAAAAGTGGCCGGTGGGGGACACCGGCCACGGCGGGGCGCTGCGGTTGGTGTCCCACCAACCGCAATATGGTGAACGAAATTTCATTTTTAGACAGTCTCTGTGATCTCAAATATATGTGATTAAGATTTTTTTTAAACTCTAAACGAATCATAATATGTATATAGAACAAATTTATACAGGCTGCTTAAGTGAAGCAGCGTATTTTATAGAAAGTAATGGAGAGGCGGCAGTAATAGACCCAATGAGAGATACAGAATTGTATCTTCAAATGGCAAAAGATCATCAGTCATCCATCAAATACATTTTTGAAACACATTTTCATGCAGATTTTGTAAGCGGCCATTTGGACCTTAGCAAACAAACAGGTGCTACTATAGTTTACGGGCCACACACAGAAGCTAAATTTCCTTTTCATCTTTCCAGTGACGGTGAAATATTTAAAATAGGAAATATTACTTTAGAAGTTATTCATACTCCCGGCCATACACTTGAGTCCACCTGTTATCTTCTGAGAGACGAAAAAGAAAAGCCCTATTGCATTTTTACTGGTGATTCACTGTTTATAGGAGATGTTGGCCGTCCCGATCTGAGTAGTGGCAACCTTACCAAAGAAGAGCTTGCCTCTATTATGTACGATTCTGTTCAGAACAAATTAATGCCTTTGCCTGATGATGTAATTGTATATCCGGCTCATGGCCCCGGAAGCAGTTGCGGGAAAAATATAGGAGATGAAACACACAGTACTATTGGCATTCAGAAAAAAACAAATTATGCCATGCAACCTCAAACAAGGGAAGAATTTATAAAATCAGTAACAGAGGATTTAGATAATGCACCGGCCTATTTTAGCATTAACGCAAAAATAAATAAAGAAGGTTATCACAACCTGGATTCGGTGAAATCCAAAGGACTTACTCCTCTGTCAATTAAAGAATTTAAAACAAAAACAGAAAACGGAAGTATTATTTTAGATACGCGGCCTTCTTCTGAATTTACAAATGCCTTTATTCCCGGATCCGTCTCTATCGGGCTGGAAGGCAGATTTGCAGAATGGGCGGGAAGTTTACTTTCTTTTAATGAGTCAATGGTATTGGTTACTCCCGAAGGTAAAGAAGAAGAAACTCTTGTAAGGCTCGCGCGTGTGGGTTTTGATAAAGTAGAAGGATTTCTGAAAGGTGGCTTTGAAGCATGGGAAAAAGCCGGGGAGAAAACAGATATGATCATAAATATTGAAGCTGATGAACTGGCAATGGATATTCCTTTTGATGACCATCTAACGGTATTGGATGTACGAAAATATACTGAATTTGCCGACGGGCACGTGAAAGACGCCGTTAACCTTCCACTGGCTGAAATGACGGATATTGCACAAATTGCACAATTAGAGGAAAATCAGAATATATACATCCACTGTGAAAGTGGCTACAGAAGCGTAATTGCGTCATCGCTCTTAAAAAGACAAGGCTATCACAACCTGAGAAATGTATTGGGTGGCTGGGCAAAAATAAAAGAACAAAAAAGTATTTCTGTAGAAAAGGAAGCCGGGGTGCTGAATTAAATCGGGTTGAACTATCTCTCAATAAAGCAACAATTAATGAGGATTCCTGTTTTTAAAATTGTTTTAGCAAACTTTTTTCTTTCCATCTATCTGAGTGCATTCAAATGTTTTAATAGATCATCAACAGGAGTTTGTTTTTTATAAGAGATGATCAATTTTCCATTCTTATCATAAAGAGCAGTAAACGGAGTATTTTCCAATTGATAATAATACCTGAAAAAAAATACAGGCTTTTCTATACCTACTTTTATATTTGGATACCTGGCAGTTTGATGCAATTTTTCAAAAGCAATCACTTCATCCACAGGATTAAAAGTTGCCATTACAATCTGTGCCTTTTTAAAACTTTGAATTCTTTTAAAGATCTCATTCATCAAAACCTGGCAATGTTCGCAATCGGGAGAAAAATAAATTATGATCACCGGTTTATCGTGAGTAAGATTTTTGGCAGTAAATAATTTTCCGCTGGTAAGTTGTATTGTAAAATCAGGCAGGGATTGAGATATTGCAGTCTTATAAAAAAATAACATTATTAAAGAAATAATTAAATATTTATTCCAATAGAATATTCCTCTTTTCTTGATAATCGCTTGCATAGTTTTCTATTTTCCGATATTTTTTAAAATTATAAAAGGAGGAGAATTTTCCCAGTTAGATTTATAATTCATTATCATTGGCCCGACAGAAAAATTTCCCAAAATAATATCTGTCTTACCATCGCCGTCTATATCGCCTACATCCATCGTTATCCACCTTCCCATATTTGCCTGAGTAAAAGAATAAGGCCTGAAATCAAAATTGCCTTTGTTTTCTAAATACACAAAACTCTCTTCGGGCTGATGGATATAATCACCAAAAAATGAAATAGCAGCAATATCAAGATCACCATCGCCGTCAAAATCCCTTCCCATCGCTTTATAGCAGCCATCAATAGGAAAGAAAAATTTTTGTTTAAAATGATTGGTCCCGTCATTCATAAAAATATAAACCCCGTGATAAGGTTTTAATACCCTTGAAAAGTCTGCATTATCCCCGCAGGTATAGAGTATATCTGGATAGCCGTCTTTATTAAAATCATCGAGTTCAAAATAGGAAGATCCATAAGAGGGTGGAAAACTTAAAACTTCTTTTTGCTCAAAGTTACCATTGCCTTTGTTTGTAAATAAAAATATTCCTTCATCTCCTTGTGCAAATAAAGCCCAGATATCAGGTAATCCATCGTGATTATAATCTTGCACATACGCTTTGATGGCGCCTGGAACTTCTCTGATCACATGCCGTTTAAACTTATTATTACCCAAATTCTCCATCCATGATAATGCGCCTTTTAAATTTCCAAATTCACATACCAGATAATCTGTCTTTCCGTCATTATTTAAGTCAGCAGCAGTTATTTGCACAGGCCTTTCTAAACTATCAATTGTTTCTGTTGTATCTATTTTTGGTACACCTTCCGGATTGATATTAATAAACTCACCCTTTCCAAATTTGCCATTGTTAGGATTTAATATTCCTATATTACATGCAAGTAATTTATTTTTTTCAAAATCTATATTTACTATTGGACCTCCTGTTTTTATTGAATCTATGATTTGTAAATTCCGGTTGATAAAATAAAGATTTCTTTTAATGGCATCAGCAATGATGATAGGATGCAAAGAATCTCCGGAATTGATTTTCACATAGCATGTAGCAGGTTTTTCATAATGGATATCCGGAATCTCTACTTTGAAAAGAGACAGGCCTGTTTTTATTTGATATTTTCTTTTTTGAGGAGGTAATGAATCAGGAGAAGTAGCTTCATAATAATCCAAAATATTTTGCCATTCATTTAATTTCATCATAGGCTGCGAAGGGTAAAAATCGCGACCAATATACGCATCTCTTGCTATAGGATAAATATCAAATCTATATCTAAAAATCCCAAGCCTGGGACCCATTTCCGGCAGTACGCCTTTTTCCCAACTTTTGGAATCCAACAATGAAGGGTCAGGCAATTGGTGGCAAGTCTGGCAATATAATTTGGCCAAAGCTTTTCCCTTTTTTATGCTGGCTATGGAAACATCCTTGTGAGTACTGTTTCTATAAATTTCTTTACAGGAATGTAATAACAGCAAAATCGGAAAAACAAGAAAAGCTAATAAAAGTTGTTTTACTGCAAGCCGGATAATTTTTATCATTATTTCATGTAATAAATATTAATGCAAAAGTATGTTACGGACTACGCCTTTATTATTTTTTATTTCTACTGAAACTACATTACTATCAAGAGCTAAAAACCGCCCCGATTGGGATAAAAAAGAAGAACCATATCCTATCCAGCGCTTTTGTTTTTTCCCATCTTTATATGTAATGATAGCGCTTTCATCAAAAGGTTCTAAAGAGACTATCTTAGGATTATTTTTTAGTTCAAACACTTTTAAAGGGCCTCTGTTCTGGCTTGCAGCCAACAAATATTTTCCTTTGTTGCTTCTGAGGCTCACTAAGGCTTTACCATTGCCGGGAATATAAATTCCACTTTGCATAATAGATTGAGGACTAAAATTTCCCTTTCCATCCCCTTTCAATAATAATCCATTTAAAGCATCATATCTTCCGTGAATAGGTTCTGTTCCATAATCATTTCCATTGATTACTACATCCAGGTTTCCATCGCCATCATAATCGCCAACTGTCATACCATTAAGTACCGAAAATTGTGCCTCATCCGGCAAAGGCTTCATAGTAAACTTGCCATTCCCGTCATTTATCATACAGGCAGAAGAAAAATAATTAGCATGCAAATGTAGCGCACCTTTAAGTTGATCTTTTGTCAACAAAGAATCCATAGGTGTATTTGCAAATGATTTATAATTTTCAAATTTATTACGAAGGATGCCCATTTGCTTTAAAACATCGTCTCTTGATTCTGCAGGGAATTCCCGGATTTCGGTATCCTCTTGTGAAGAAGGTAAATACACAGACATAAATGCATCGTAAGTGCCATTATTATCAAAATCCTTTGATATCATCCTAACAGGATATTTATCGCTGCCTTTATAAAAAGAATTCCTTCCAAGGTTCCCAACGATATAATCCATTTTCCCGTCGTTATTAAAATCACCAGCCGTAATTGTGTTCCACCATCCAAATTCATTATCAACTCCACTTGAAGGAGTTACATTTTTAAAAACACCTTTATCATTTTCAAGAAAAGTAACCGGCATCCACTCTCCTACCAGGATCAAATCGGGCCATCCGTCATTATTAAAATCAGTAAATATGGCATCGGTAACCATTCCTATGTTTTTCAAAGCGGGCGCTACCTGGTCGGTAACATCTGTAAATTTAACGTGGCCATTTTGGGTATCATTTCTAAAAATAAAGCTGGAAACAGGTTTTGGATAATTTCCCGGATCCACCCTCCCGGAAACAAACAGGTCCATTTTACCGTCTTTGTTATAATCTGCTGCCCTTACACAAAATTTGCTGGTGAAATTTTCAGGTAAAGCCATTGAGTCTTCTGTAAAATTCCCTTTACCATCGTTAATATATAATTTATCCTGATAGACAGGAGTATTATTTTTACCCCGAAACCCTCCGCTGGCAATGTATAGATCAGGATGGCCATCTCCATTAGCATCAAATAAAAGAACCCCTTCGTCTTCCCGGTCTTTATTGGCTGTATCCTTTGGTCTCAATAAACTTTTTTGAATGAATTTTCCATTAGGTTGTTGCAAAAATAATTGAGCGCTATTATGGTAAGATCCTCCAACCACAATATCGTCTAATCCATTGCCATCAATATCGCCAACAGCAAGGGCAGGCCCGTAGTCTGAAAATTTATGAGGAAGCCCCCTTTGAACATAAAAATCAGCAAAATCTTTATCTGGATGTATATAATGAATATTTACCGAGTCATTTACCTGCCTGAAGAGGGATTTTTGATCAATTTTATTTTGAGAAAAAGAATAATCCAAAAGCGCATTTTTGATATTTACTATTAAGCGTTGATTCGCCTTCACGTTTTTTAATACCTGCATTTTACCATTAGGCCATTTTATTATTACAGAATCCACATTCTTTATTTTGCCTAACCCAAAATGAGCTACATCCTGAACGGAAGAAAGATAGCCCCTGTAAGGCGTATTTTCCCAAACCTGTTGTTTCCCATGATCATAATGTAATTGGGCAAAAGCACCTAATCCATTTATATTGAATTGGCTTCCCCGGAACTTTATCTGAAGATAATTACTTGAATCTTTATTTGTTTCACGCTCCATGTTTCTATACACCATTGCTTCGCCATTAATATTATTGATCACCACATCCATATCTCCATCATTATCCAGGTCGGCATAAGCTGCGCCATTTGAAAAATCAGGTGTACTAAATCCCCAGGAATCCGTAACATCAGAAAAGGTTAAATTGCCATTATTCTCAAAAGCATAGTTATGGATCTTCACCTGTGGAATTTGGGCTAATATATAATCCATACCCGCAAGATCATGTGAACGTTGATTGAAACTGGTAAAGTCATGGTCAGTTACATCTTTTGGATAACCATTTGTTATTATAATATCCCTGTAACCATCATTATTAAAGTCAGTAACGAGGGGACACCAACTCCAGTCGGTTTGGGAAATCCCGCTTAAAAAACCAATTTCACTAAATGCGGGTGGCCCGATGGAATCATTATCGCCTACACGTGGTCCCTGGTTCAACTGCAACGTGTTACGCACATATTGATATTGGTACCCATATTTGTCTAAGTTTACATAAGTTTGATAATCATTACTACTCATCATCATTTTTTTCCGGTAATTATCCGGCGGGTTCATATCAAGAGAAATCACATCGGCCAGGCCGTCATTATTGATATCTTCTATATCCTGCCCCATTGCAGTTAAAGAAGTATGTTTAAAATACTCTTTGGATCTATCGGTAAAAGTGCCATCATGATTATTAATATAGAGAATATCGTTAGATAAAAAATCATTAGTAACACAAATATCTTTCCAACCGTCCATATTAATATCCGCAATGATAGCGCCATGAGCATATCCTTCGGTAGTAATACCCGCTTGTTTTGAAACATCAGTAAATACGGGATGGTTTAAGCGTTTATTAAAATCATTCCTGAATAACTTTCCGGTACTGGGGAAAGATCCATCTGTAATGATTGGCCGGATAGTGTTAGGATTTTCATTAGGCAAAATCTCATTGACTGAGAGGTACATATCGAGGTCGCCGTCATTATCATAATCAAAAAAGGTAGCCATGGTAGAATAAGAAGTATCATTCAAACCGTATTCAGCGGCCATTTCTTTAAAATGAGGAATCCCATTTTTATCAATTCCCTGGTTCACATATAATAAATTCTGTCTTTTCTTAGGATCTTTTGACCCGGTTACACATACATAAATATCCAGCAAACCGTCATTATTGATATCTATCACTGAAACACCGCTACACCATCTGCCCTCTCCGCCAACCTTTGCTATGTCAGTAACATCTTCAAATTTAAAATTCCCCTTATTAAGGTATAATTTATTGGAAACCATATTTCCGGTAAGATAAATATCAGGTAATCCATCATTATTAAAATCCCCAATACCCACTCCTCCGCCATTATAAATATTGATATCTTTCATGGGATTTAAGGAATCATTCTCAACAATTTTATTATTAAAATGAATTCCGGAATGAGATGAGGGAATCTGTTCAAATAAGGTGGCTTTTTTTTTGCAGGAAATAAAAAACAAAAGAATGAAAAAAAAGATAAGGCTCTGGGGCTTCATTAATTAAAAATTTTTCGCATTAAAGGTTGCCAACCTTTTTGAATTAGATTTTTTAACTGAAAGAAGTCGGTAAGGTTGGCAACCTTTTTCGACATTATACTTCGCAAGGGGTAAATTAGTTTTTCAAGTTAAATAATTCACTGTTTTGTCCTTCATGCAGTATCAATTGCCACTAACTTTAGTTAGTGGAATTGTGGTTGTCTTTCTCGGCTTTAGCCAAAAGTGAAAAGCATTTTGGCTAAAGCCTTTGAAGGCATTTCACTATCCACGGGTTAAAACCCGTGGCAACTAAAATACCTGATCCTATACTTCAAAAAGGATAAATTTAGCATCCCCCGATTTGGTCTATTTTGTATTAATGATTTATTAGTGATGAATTCGGGGGGCAGCAAACCCCGAATTGGTGTGTCATCCGCTATTGCCTTTACAGACATTGGATAAGTCATATAAAATTGCCGGAACCTGCGCAATTCCCTTTCATCGGAATTAGGAATTGACAGAGCTTTTAGTTCTTTTGAAATATTTGCCAGCAGTGATTTTCCATATTTCGCCCTGTCTTGTCCATTCTGTTCAAACTCGATAATATAAAATCCAAAAAACCAATTGCGCAAAGTAAGCGCGGTATTTACAGCGCGAAGGCTTTGTTCTTTAAGCTGAGCGTTCAACTTTGAAAGGGCAAGTATGAGTTCTTTATATTCCATTTCGACAGTAATCGGGATTTAGATTTTGTTTCACTATAGATTTTGAATTTAATTACCGAGATTACTGGTTTTAATGTTCAGGTCTTCGAGAAAGTCAAATATAAGTAAAAAGAAAGCAGTTATAAATAAAAGGTGCATTTCAAAATGTCGCCGGTTCGTGAAGGACACGAACCGGGGCGGCTCGCAGGGGGCGGTGTCTTCACCGCCCACTATCAGCCAGGCCATGCGACATTTTGAAATACACCCCTTCTCAGAAGCTGTTTAAAAATAGAATTTTGTTCCCCATATTGCGGTTGGTGAGGACACCAACCGCGGCGCGGATTTGTCGTTTCGGATTAAAGGTTGCTAACCTTTTTGAATTAGATTTTTAAACTGAAATGAAGTCGTTAAGGTTGGCAACCTTTTGCGACATTATGCTTCGCAAGGGGTAAATTAGTGAGTTTTTCAAGTTAAATAATTCACTGTTTTGTCCTTCATGCAGTATCAGTTGCCACTAACTTTAGTTAGTGGAATTGTGGTTGTCTTTCCCGGCTTTAGCCAAAAGTGAAAAGCATTTTGGCTAAAGCCTTTGAAGGCATTTCACTATCCACGGGTTAAAACCCGTGGCAACTAAAATACCTGATCCTATACTTCAAAAAGGATAAATTAGGCAACTTTTCAAGTTAAATAATTCACTGTTTTGTCCTTCATGCAGTATCAATTGCCACTAACTTTAGTGGAATTGTGGTTGTCTTTCCCGGCTTTAGCCAAAAGTGAAAAGCATTTTGGCTAAAGCCTTTGAAGGCATTTCACTATCCACGGGTTAAAACCCGTGGCAATTAAAATACCTGATCCTATACTTCAAAAAGGACAAATCAGGCAACTTTCCAAGTTAAATTATTCACGGTTTTGTCCCCTTGCAGTATAATTAAAAGTTTTTATGAAAGACAATAAATTCTCAGAAGCGAAACATTTTTTTAGGAAAATGCAGGTAAAACTTTCTAATGCTAAAGATAAAAAAAAGAGGTGGTGATTTTAAAATTCACCACCTCTCATCTAAAAAAAAATTAATTATTAATACCCGGGATTCTGTTTTAATGGACCTGCCTCAACATCAATTTGACCTTGTGGTATTGGGAAAAGCTCATTTTTACCCGCAGTAAATGTGTGCCCATTTAATACAGGATTTGAAATGCGGGTATCTGCTTTGATATAAGCATTTAACACACCGGCCATGTAACCTGCACCGGCTGGGCCGCCATAAAGGCCATCCCAGCGCTGCAAGTCAAAGAAACGTTTACCTTCCATACCAGTTTCAAGTTGTGTTTCCATATATACCGCTGCGCGTGCATACGCTTGCCCGTTTGCTGTAAACCCTGTTGAAGCAGGTGTTCCGTATAAGCCTATTTGATAATTGGCTGCAGGGGTAGTAGTGAACCCCTTAGAAGGATTGCTGTTATCTACATAAGTATGTACCCAATATGCAGGATTTTGCATACGGGTTCTTACAGTATTCACATCAGCCTGTGCAGCATCCAGTAGATTGGCCTCTACTTCGCATTCTGCGCGCCATAATATTACCTCTGAAAAACGAATCATGTTGTAGTTGTTAGCAACACCCTGGTTTGTAGCCCAACCTGCATAGTTATCACTGGTAGCTGCCTGTTGCGCATGCCAGAAAACATTCTTAATTGGATTGTAAGGAACAATATCACCACGTGACCAGGTTTCACCACCGCATAATCCCCAATCTAAGTATGGAATACCTCTGCGGCCAAGGGTCCAGTCAATCCTGGGATCCAAAGCATCTGTAGCGGGAGTAAAAGGATCAGTAGCTAGAAGCCCATGGTCATTTTTCAGATTCACATCATTATAATATGGGAAGCCTGTACCGGGATCTATCTGGAACATTGGTAAGCCATTTGCATCCACCTTAAAAGCGTTTCCAAGTGTATAGGATGGCTGGTAAAAACCGCAGCAACTGGTATAAGTGCCTGCCGGAAAATTTAATGCTTCTCCTCCATTATCGTTATATCCATTAGAACCATCACTTACAGACATTTGTACGGCAAATACGGATTCAGGGCCATTTTTTGTAGAAGCATTAAAATTATCTTCATAAGCGCCTAAAGCATATTTTGCACCGCTTGAGGTCGTGCCATTAGTTATCAGGTCATTCAAAAGAGGCATGGCTTTGTCATATTGATGATCATACATATAAGTAAGTGCTAAGAAAGCTTCATCGGCATAATAATTAGCGCGTCCAATTTCAGATTGAGTCTTAGGTAGAACAGTCATTGCTGCTGTAAAATCATCTTCGATTTTATCCCATATCGGACCCGGGTTACCTAAGTTATAATTACCGGCAGAATACGTTACAGAATCACTGGCATAGGGCACATTCCTAAACACTTTCGCAAGTTCCAGATGCCCCACTCCTCTAATAAATCTTGCTTCTGCTATCACTTCAGCCGCATCACCTGCAGATAAGGAACCATCTTTTACAAGAGGTACTTCCTGGATAGTGTTATTAGCTCTTGCTACGCATGCATACCAGGCTGACCACTTTTCGCTAAGGTACTCATTTGAAGGGTCAACAGAGTGATTCTCAAGAGGTGCTGCAGTTCCCTGGTCAGTTGTATTGGAGCCTTTGTAAGCATCATCAGAAGCAATGCCCCCGTAAGTCCAGTTATCAACACCGGATTCCCATCCGGTTCCTCCGGCAGAAGTCATACCATCGAGCATGGAATACGCGCCGATTAGCAAGCCATCAACGCCCGCCTTATTGGCGAGCGTACTCGCGCTCAAAGAGCCTACAGGCGCCTTATCAAGAAATTTTTTACATGAATAAATGAGCGTAATAGTGGCCAGGGAGGCAGCCAGGGCAATGTATTTAAATTTAATTTTTTTCATTTTTTAAATATTTAATCATTTAAAATGTTAAGTCAACACCAAGAATATATTGTTTCTGGTTATTAGGATAAGCTCCGTAATCTATTCCAAAAGCAGCGCTTTGATTATTACCACTACCATTGACATTTAGAGAGGGCACCAATTCAGGATCCAAACCCGTGTATTTGGTGATCATAAACAAATTGGTAGCCTGGAAATAGACATGAAATTTATCTACACCAATCCTTTTTAATATTTGGGGATCAATGGTATATCCTAATTGTGCCACACGGCATTTAAGAAAGGATCCGTTTTCGATATAAAATGAACTATATGCACTTGAGCCTAAGTCCTGTGAAAAAGATGCGGCAGGTAAAGTAGCTCCCGGATTGGTTACTTTTCCGTCAACGACTATGGCAGCCTTGTTGTAAAGATCAATGCTTTTGCCTCCCTGGAAGGTGCTGTAAAAATCAGTCCAGTATTTTGTATAATTGAAATCCTTGTTACCGTAAGAGCCATACAGTATCATGGTGAAATCAAATCGCTTGTAATTAGCACTTAAGTTCACCCCATAAGTGAATTTAGGATTCGGATTACCTATCCAGGTACGGTCATTGGCATCAATCTTGCCATCGGGCTTGCCAGCTGGACCGCTAACATCCTTATAAATAAATGAGCCGGCAGATGCTCCACTGTATGTTGCGCCGCTTTTAGCAGATGTAGTGTCCTGGTAAATACCTGCTGTCTGGTAGCCAAAAAATTCTCCAATAGGGTGGCCAACCTGGTTTCTTACCACGTTAGAAGTAGAATTTAGCGCCCGTACACCCCCAACATCAAAATAACCCGGGGTAGGTATTTTAGTAACTAAACTTTTATAAGCTGATACATTTGCGCCTATATTAAAACTAAAATCTTTGCCTACATTAGCATGATAATTAGCAGAGATATCAACACCCGTATTTTGAACATCACCAATATTAACAGTAGGTACATTCACTCCAACAGGGGCTATTATATTGTTAAGTGGTTGAGGGAATAATAAACCACTGGTGGCTTTTTTGTACCATTCCACAGTAAAATCCAAATGGTTGAATAAAGCAGCATCAAGGCCAACATTGGTTATCTTATCAGTTTCCCAGGTAACGAAAGGGTTGCCTATCTGATTTTGATAAAAACCCTGAGAAAGTGCACCAGTGCCACTGCTACCACCTCCAATAGGATAAAAAGAGGCTCCGGCGCCCTGACTATATGAGGAGTATGCATTGTTTCCGCCTATATTTCCATTATTACCCGCTTCACCATAACTTGCGCGCAATTTAAGACTGTTTATCCAACTGATATTCTTCATAAAATCTTCCTGTGATACACGCCATCCGAGGGATACGGAAGGAAAAGTACCCCACTGCCTGCCCGGGTAAAAGATTGAAAAACCGTCACGCCGTATGGTAGCACCCAAAATGTATTTATCATTATAAATATAATTTAACTGGCCAAAAAATGATTCAGTTGAATTTGGCTGATAAATAGAACCGTAAGGAGGAACAACAGACGTGCCATACTGGAGTAGTACAAAATTAGGATCCAGGGAAAAGAAATTCTGGGACTGAGCATGAAACTCTCTGCCTGCGAATGCTTTAAGTTCATAGCCTGCAAATGCTTGTATATCATGCTTGCCAAAAGTCTTTTTAAAAGTAATGGTGTTGGTCCAGTTATAGTTACTGCTCATTTGCTCATTTTCACTGTTGCCATTTGGATTGCCATGGCTTTCATAATCCTGGTAAGGATTATAGGCAAGGTTCCAATAATACTGATTATATAAATTACCACCTATGCTGGTGCGAAGTGTGAAATCTTTAGCAATATCCGCTTCAGCAAATATATTTCCCTCTACTAACACAAAATGGGCATTATTGGTTGCCTGGTTATTCTGTATGGCATAGGGGCTTTGACCGTTACCCAGGGGTTCACCATTAGGGCCGTCGTAAGTGCCGCCGTAATTGCCCTTTACGTCAAATACAGGAATAATGGGCATCAGGCGATATGTAAAAGCGATACCTCCGCCTTCCTGTTGCTGTGTGCCGTTATAACCTCCATTGTTTTCCTTATAAGTAACGAATCCATTTTCACCAAACCTGATATGGTTCTTTACATTAAAATTGGTGTTTAAACGTACCGCATATCTTTTTTCGTAGTTATTGAGCAAAGTGCCTTTCTGATCTACATAGTTCAAAGAAAACAGGTAATTACTTTTATCATTGCCACCGCTTGCTGTAAGGGTATGCTGTTGCTGGGGAGCGGCTTTAAAAACAGAATGGAACCAATCTGTACCAGATCCGGTTGCAAATTTCTGTATAAGAAAATCATTACCCGGATTAGCCTTATCAAAGTTATAATATTGCAGTATGCCCGGGTCATTGGTAACTCCGGAGTAACCGAAAGCGCCGCCTGACCCAGCAGGGCCATGATATCCATAAGTAGGTATCACACCAGGGCCACCAGGATATAAAGCTTCAGTTGCTTTATCACCTGCTCTAAAAGCCAGTTCAGATTGTTGTTCCGGATTCATCAGGTGCCAGACATTACCACTTAAAGGCAATTGGGTACCATAAAAGGCATCATAGCTAATGGTGGATTTGCCGTGGCCTTTTTTGGTAGTAACTACCACTACGCCATTACCACCTGAAATACCATAAATAGCTGCAGCACCTGCATCTTTTAATACACTGATGCTTTCTATGTCGTTAGGGTTTACTGTTGACATATCGCTAGTCTGTACGCCATCTATAACATATAATGGCTGAGTATGGCCAAAGTTGGAGATACCACGTACAAATACTGTACTGGCGGCTCCGGGTGCGCCTGAATTAATAACAGTAACACCGGCAGCCTGGCCTTGCAATAATTGCTCAGAACTGGTGGAGGGAATTTTTCTAGCATCAGTTACATTAACTGTTGCCACGGCACCAGTGATATCCTTCTTCAATTGAGAAGTATAACCGGTAACCACTATTTCATTCAAATTATTGGCAGATGCCTGTAGTGACACAGAAATATTACTTTGTCCTGTAACGGACATTGTCTGAGTCTCGTAGCCAACATAACTGATCTTTAGTTCCTTTGTATTTTCAGGAACATTAATAGAGAAGCTTCCATTGGAAGCAGTTGTTTCGCCCGTCTTTCGTCCAACCACCACCACAGAAGCTCCCGATAAAGGAGTTCCATCCTTTGTGGTAACTGTTCCTGTGATTGTTCGTTGTTGTGCAAACGATTGCATAAAGCAAAACAGCAGAAGCGCGCCGCTAAGCAAAAATTTTTTCTTCATAATCAAGTAATTAGGGAATGTTAAAAAATAAATTGACAACGCAAATTAACATTAATTTTTAAATCCTTTTTGTTTTTTTTATCACATTTCAGTAAAATTATTATAATCTTATAAAGATAATACCATATAAAGATAAAATAAAACCATATAAAGATAAAAATGTATCATTTTTTTAGGATCAAAAACTGATAAGCTATATTTTTCCAATTCCCAAAATCATTTTAGTATCATTTTTTCTAATGCCAGGTAAACTCCATTAGTCCAGCCAAAGCCATCCTGAGCGGGATATTCGCCGCCGCCTGCGGTAAGACCCGTGTTTACCACATTATATTTCTCCATCATTTTACCGGTATTTTCATAAACTCTTTTGTTGAGTTTCATCCAACGATTTGTAATATCTTTCGCAAGCTTTTTATGGCCATACTTTTCCAATCCTATAATTGCTATATATTGTAATGGAGCCCATCCATTAGGCGCATCCCATTGCTGACTGGTCGTTTCGTTGGTAGTGATAAACCCTCCGGGAGACAGTAATTTTTCTTCCATAACTCTTGCCACTTTATCTGCCTGCACTTTGGAAGCGATTTCAAAAAATAAAGGAAAAGCCGCCGCCGCAGTAAACGAATCTTTTTGCCGGTTTTCTATGTAATCATAATCAAAATAAAATCCTTCTTTTTCGTTCCAGCAATAAGTTTCTATTGCCTGGCTGCGCCGGTAAGCAAGTGTTTCAAATTTTTCAGCAACTAATAAATTACCGGATAAATGATGGGCTTTTGCTATTGTTTTTTCAAGATTTACCAAAAGGCAATTCAAATCAACAGGAATAATATCGGTAGTGTGAATGGAGGCAAAATCATTTTTATCTTTAAACCATCGCGAGGAGAAATCCCAGCCTGATTCTGCCGCGGCACGCAAATGACGGAATGTCTTTTTTTTATCTTTTCCCGAACCGGCCAATGCCGAATCATCTTTAAAAGCTTCGGGACGCGGCGTATCATTTTCATCCCAATAATGATTTAATATATTTCCGTCCCGCATTAATACTACACGATTTAGTAAGGGATTTTGAACCGTTATTTCTTTACTTCCTTTCATCCAGAAATCATATTCCTTTTGGAGATGGGATAAATATTTTACTAAACTATTTTCAGCAGGTTTTTCTTCACTTAACAATTGTACCATGCAGGCAAAAAATGGGGGCTGTGATCTTCCGAGATAATAAGTGCGATTACCATTGGGAATGTAGCCGTATTGATCAATTAGCCATGCAAAATTATTTATCATGTTTGCAATGAGATCCCATCGCTTAGAAATCTTTAAACCAAGCATGATAAAATAACTATCCCAATAATAAATTTCCCTAAACCTTCCCCCCGGAACGACGTAAGGATACGGAAGTTCAATTAATGAATCGTTAGCGGCTTGCGGATTCCTGGTCAGCACGTCCCAAAGTTTTTCAATATGCTCACTTACATTCTCATTCAACCCACTTTTAAAATCATGCGAAAGGACTTTTGGTTCGTCAAAATATTCGTGAACAAATAATTTTAAATTGAATCCCGGGTCGTTTTTTTCTTCCTCATAACGCTGATGTATAGACGAAAAATAACGCTTAGGAATGCAATCGACAAAAGTTTTATTATCGGGGAAAATATTTTCTAATTGTACCCTTTCAAACAATTCGCCCAAAGAAAAAATGTTTTTAATTTCCATAATATTTTTTAAAACCCATACCAGTCTAAACGGCAACAGGGGTTGCTTTTTTCTGTAAACGATTGAAAAAAATAAGGCTGATAATAAGGATTGTTATCGGAATCAGTGAAAAATAAAAAGCAGTCTGGCCGCCGTAGGTTTCAAATATATGACCTGTGATGATAGAACCTGTCGTGCCACCTAAAGCAGAAAAGATCACGATTAATCCACTCATAGGCCCTTGTTGCCTTAAAGGCAATGAGCTTAAAATCACCGAATTAATTGCGGGATAAACAGGAGCAATCAAAAGACCAATTAAAGGAAACATATAAGCTACAAAAGGCGCGCCCAGCCAGCTATCTATCAGGTTAATATGAATTTTAGATGCCAGGGGAATTACCAAAATCACTAATACCGCCGACAATAATAAACAGGCAATAATCACTTTAAGCCAATGAATTTTCCTTAAAAGAAAGCCAGCAATAAACCGTCCGATCGCGGTAGAAATCGCCAGGATACTGGCCATCTGAATGCTAAGCCTGGTAGATAAATGAAGCACCTGGCTGTTGAAAGTAGGGAGCCAGCTCATGATACTTTGTTCTATCAAAACATAAAAAAAAGCGCTAACGATAAAAATTAACACTAACGGTCGAATGGCGAGCGCTACCATATCTTCAAACTCTTTTAGAAACGATTTTCCTTCTCCTTCTTTTACAGAAGACTCATCTAATTTTGACGTCAGCAACAAAATGAATGCAAGCGCAGAGATGGCTGCCAGCAAATAATAAACCTTAAGCCACGAAGTAGAAGCAGGATTATTGTTATCTACAAAAGCGCCGAAAATAAAGTAGCCGGCAAGAATGCCAATCATAAAAAATGATTCAATAAAATTCATGAAACTCGCGTGATCTTTTTTATTGCTGGTAACAAGGCCAATCGTTGCATAAACCGAAACTTTTATCAAAGCAAAACTTACACCTGTGACTGCAAACAAAACTTTTGTCATTGCAAAACCTCCAATAAAAGGCATAAATAAACAGGCAATAATAACCAAAAACAAAGCCAGTAACATGGATCGTTTATAACCAATCCTGGTTATATAAGAAGCAACCAGGAAGGAAGCTATAGCAATACTTAAATCTTTGAACGCTTCTAAAATACTGGCTGCGCCCTGTGTGACGCCATAATTGTTTTGAACCTCTAAAATAACAGTACCAACGCTGTTGAGTAAGATGGCAAAGACAAAATAATTTAAAAAAAGGGAAGTTTTTATTTGCCAGTTTTGCATGTAATGGTTTTTAAAAAATTAACCGAATATACAATTTAAAACAATTCTGGGAATTACCGGGCTAACAAAGATTTGGCTACAGCAATTATAGATTAAATATTTCCGGTAAATGAAAAGTAAGCAAATTTGTTTGCTTACTGCCAGGCTCATCAAAGTAATCCAAAGAATGCCGTAAAAACCAAAAAGGTTTTTTCAAGCCAACAGAAAATAAAAGAGACTAAATAAACCTTCTTGGTTTGATCCCTATTTGGGATTAATGATTTAGTTCGCAAATGCAAGACCAATAAAAGCTCCAATATAGGGCAGTAGCCTCGTAGAGGCGATATATTAGTAGCATTTTATTTGACATTTATGCTGTGCAAGCTCCGTAGGTGCGATATGTAACATGCCGCTCCTACGGAGCTACCAGAAGAAATTAAATGCTTTACGCTACTACTAACATATCGCCCCGATGGGGCTTGTTGATGAAACACCGCCAATACTACATTTGCGAACTAAATACTTAATCCTACTTTTTTATTTTCATCTTAGCCAATATCTTTTTCATTTCTAATAAATTCAATAAAATTATAGATAGCCTTTCCTGTGGAAACAGGAAAGGGAATTCTATTGCTTGTTTATGAGAAAAATTTTATGCTCTTTTTTATTTTCATCTTTGTCAATATCTTTTTCATTTCTAATAAATTCAATAAAATTATAGATAGCCTTTCCTGTGGAAACAGGAAAGGGGTCTATAATTTGATTATGAAAAAAATATTGTTTATTCTATTTTGAATTCGTCTGACTTAATTTTTTCTCTGCAAGCCACGTCCCATCTACTCTGGATTTTATCTTTGCAAAAGCAGTATCTCTCGACCTTGAGCTGTCATCAGCGAAAGGAGAGAACCCGCAATCATCGGTAGTGCCTAACTGGGTAATTGGGATAAATTCTGCTGCTTCCAGTATGGTATCACATACTTTTTCAGGAGATTCTACTTTTGGATTGAGTACATCAATAACACCCAGAAAAACATGCTGAGATGGTTTTATACTTTCTTTGATAGATGAAAGTACGGAGCGCTTATCTTTTTCTGCGGCATATTCAAGATAAAAATTACCGGCATTCAATTGAAACAATAAGGGAAGTAGATCAGCATAACTAATCTCTGCACTGTGTGTTGAATCTCTATCTGCGCCGGGGCAGGAATGTACTCCGATTTTTTTTCTTTCTTCTTCTGTAAACCGCATCAATACTTTATTGTTCAGATCAATAAATGATTTTAATAATCCTCCGCTTGGATCTAACTTTAATGCAAGTCTTGCTTCAGTAAAATCAATCTGTACTTTGTAAGCGCCACTGTTAAGGCTCTTGCGGATGTCGGCCTCGGCTTCATTCAGCAGGTCATTTGTAAAATCAGCATTAGAATAACCTTCAATTCCTTCCTGGGGATACAACAAGCTTATTGCTGAAACAGAAATAACTGCCTGCTTAACCGGCAGTGTAGTAAGCTGCATTGCCTTTTCAAGATACCTGTTTGCATACGTTTGATAATGAAAAGGCCCTGATGTAATTTTTGGTAATTGCCTTGTATGCCCGTCTGCAAAAGGAATTACAATACCATCAGGAGAAAGATTTTGCATGCCATCAATTGGATAGGTTGCAAAGCTTGGCTTTGATTGCTCCCCGTCAGAGATAACAGGCGACCCTGTTTCTTCAAAACGTTTAATGGTATCTTTCAATGCCTCATCAAATAATCCTGATAATTCTGTTTTATCAATTTGATTTTGTGAAAATGCATTTAATGCATCTACCAAATATTTTGGGCGCGGAATGCTGCCAATTGGTTCTGTTTGAATTTTCATAATAATTAATATAAATTGATTTGAAAAATAATTAGGATTCTCATTTATATACATCCACATTTGCGTAACCTTCATCTGCTTTGAATGCAGCCGCAGCGCGTTCTACATATAATTCCCTATCCTGTGGCGCCCAGGTATTCAATCCATCCACATAGCGATTAAACATGCAGAATGAGGCCGCGATCAACACAGTATCATGTATTTCTTTATCAGTAGCGCCAAGGTTCCTGGCTTCTTCAATTTGCTCTTTCGTTACATACTTTCCACCTTTTTGTACACTGCCTGCAATAGAGAGTAAGGCTTTTAGTTTTTCAGAAATCGGGGCAGATGAATAATCTTTTTTTATTCCATCGATCGTCTGCATGTCGCATCCAAAATAGTGCTGTGCCATTGACCCGTGTACATTCTGACAAAAGAAACAATCATTCAGCGATGATACATAAGCGCCAATCATTTCCCGCTCACCGCGCGAAAGTGTGTTCGTGTCATCATGTAATAATATTTCTGCCAACTCATTTAAGGGCTTCGCAGTTTCAGGGCTATATGCCATCGGGCCTCTTATGCCTGGCAAGTCATTTTTCAAATTAATATGTGCCATAAAATTTTTGACTAAAGTGAATGCCTGGTTTAGTTAATTATTTTATCGTTGTTTTATTTACCCGGTACTGTATATCCTTTGGCCATACGTTTTCCCATTTCTTCATATTCTTTAGGATCAGTCGGAGTTAAACTATTAAGCCCGTCCACATACCTGTTATACATAGAAAAGGATGCTGCAATCAACACAGTATCGTGAATCTCCCGGTCATCTGCCCCAAGTTTTCTTGCTGCTTCAATGTCTTCGGGAGTCACTTCCCTGCCCAATATCTGCACTTTGCCGGCTATGTGCAGCAAGGCTTTCAGCTTATCGCTCACATTCGATCGCTGCATATCTTTTAATACATCATCTACCGTATCTTTTTGATCGCCGTATAAACATCTTGCTGCAGCCGCATGGCTTTTCATACAAAACATACAATCATTACGATAGGAAACATAAGCTGCAATCAGCTCTCTGTCCGCTTCTGATAATGGAGATTCTCCGCGCAATAAAACCTGCGCCAGATCATATAAAGGTTTACCGGTTTCCGGCCTGAACATAACTAACGACCGAATACCCGGAACGCCTTCAGGAACATTAATGTGTGCCATTTTTTATTTTTTAATTAATGAATTCATTGCAGTAAACAAACAATTATTAACGATTCTTATTCATTTTTTAAGCAACTTCACTTTCAATCATGATTCAAACAATTATTTATTCTTTAACTCATTATATTTCTGCTCCAAAAACTGGTAACCGGCCGTTCTATATTCCGGTGTTGACACGGTAAAATGATCTCCGGGATAATAGCCGAAAACAAAGCCTGCGTCTATCTTTTTCATCTCATCATCAAATAAATGAACCGGGTAATTCAGTAAAAAATTATCCTGTTCGCCCACGGACACCCTTATTTTTCCTTGTAAGTCCGGCTGAAGCTGCTGCCAGTGAGATCGTACGTACAAAGAAATATCATAATTTTTCCAGTGTTCAAATGTTGCCGGATCAATATCACCTGTTGTATCGTTCCACAAGCTGCGTGGTGTGCCATCTTCGTTCCTGGTACTGAAAACGAAGTTGAAAGAATGCATTTGCTCACCCCGCCAAATCACATGTTCCATTGCGCACATGTCTTTCATCAATATCCATGGATAACGGCCGGCAATAGTGGCTGCCAAATGAAAAGAACTGTCTTTTGCGTAATACATATTTTTATCGCTGTACAAATTAATCTGCTGAAAGCTCCTGAAATCAACCGGGTCAGGGGAACTTGACCAGCAGGCGGTAAATATTTTCGGGTAATGTGTTTGCAGCCATAGCACGGTCCAGCCGCCGCTGCTGTGGCCTGTAAGAAGCCTTGCAGCATTGGTTCTGTATGTTTTTTCTTCTATACAACTAAGCCGCCGGCATCTTGAGTTCGCTCAATTTTCTTTCAAGGTAGGCAATTTTGGCCTGCTTGTATTTTTGTTGGTATTGCTCTAAATCAAGCGGTTTGAATTCTTCTTTATAACGGATCATTTT